>NZ_AP024655.1:3079323-3695188 GCF_019977355.1 Arthrobacter sp. NicSoilB8
CATCTACGGAATCGAGGATATGCATTGATCCACTCCTGGTGAACGCCACAGGTCACTCACGTTGGGTTACGGCGGACATGCCCGGGGGCGCATGCGGCCCGGAAATTTCCGCCGAAAGTTTGTCAATCCGGCCCTGTCAGGAATAGACGGGACCGGGGTGCCGGGCTGTTGGTGGCGCTCCCCCTGTGGCAGGTTCGCAACCCAGCAGGCACAAGGACTAATTTTGCCACATTCGGTGCCGGTTAGCCCAATCCCGGCGGTTATTAGCTCAATCCCGGCGGTTAGGCGTCGGGACGCCGCTTGAGCCGGCCGTCGACGACGTCGTACCCCAGGTCGGCGAACGCCGTGCGGTCCGCGCGGGGCAGCTTGCCGGCGTCGAATTCCGCCAGGAGGTCGGGGCGGCGTTCGGCGGTACGACGGTACTGCTCGTGCCGCCGCCACTGGGCGATCTTGCCGTGGTTGCCGCTCAGCAGCACCGCCGGGACGTCCCGGTCCCGCCAGCTGGAGGGCTTGGTGTAGACGGGGTACTCGAGCAGCCCATCGGAGTGGGATTCCTCCACAAGGGATTCGGGGTTGCCGACGACGCCGGGCAGCAGCCGCCCGATCGCCTCGACCATGGCGAGCACGGCGACCTCGCCGCCGTTGAGGACGTAGTCCCCCAGGCTCATCGGGCGCACCGTGAAGTGCTCCGCCGCCCATTCCAGGACCCGTTCGTCGATACCCTCGTACCGGCCGCAGGCGAAGACCAGCTGGGCCTCCTCCGCGAGCTGATGCGCGGTGGCCTGGGTGAACCGCTCTCCGGCCGGCGACGGGACAATAAGCACCGGCTTGCCCGATCCGGGTTCCCCGGTCTCCGCCACGGCGGTGAGGGCCTGCGCCCACGGCTCGGGCTTCATGACCATGCCGGCGCCGCCGCCGTAGGGCGTGTCATCGACCGTCCGGTGCCGGTCGGTCGTGAAGTCGCGGAGGTCGTGGACGCGCAGGTCCAGCAGGCCGTCCTGGCGGGCCTTGCCAATCAGGGACAGTTCCAGCGGGGCCAGGTACTCCGGAAAGATGCTGACGACGTCGATTCTCATCTACGCGTTGCCCTGCTCTTCCCGATTCTGGGCGCCGGTGGCCTCAGGGGTCACGGTGTCCTTCTTGTCAGCGGACGGCTGCTCAGGGGTCTCGTCGGCGTTGACCTCGAAGAGTCCGGGCGGCGGGGTGACGACGACGTACTTATCGCCCACGTTGACCTCGGGCACGATCTGTTCCACGAACGGGACCAGGATTTCCGCGCCCTCGGCCGTGGTGACCACGAGCAGATCCTGGACTGGCAGGGTGTGCAGTGCGGAGACCTTGCCGACCACCTTGCCGCCCACGCGGACGTCCAGGCCGACGAGCTCGTGCTCGTACCAGCCCTCATCGTCGTCGTCGGCGCCGATGTCCTCGGTCTCGATGAACAGCTTGGCGCCGCGGAGGCCCTCGGCCTCGTTGCGGGTCTCGATCTCCTCGAATGCCAGCAGCAGGATGTCCTTGTTCCACCGGGCACTGATTACGGTCAGCGGCCCCGCGGAGGCGGGTTCCACGATGAACTGTGTGCCGGGGACAAACCGGTCGCCGGGCGCATCGGTCAGCACCTGGACGGTCACTTCACCGCGGATGCCGTGGGGTTTGCCGATTCGTGCCACCTGGAGCTGCATCTGGTCCTCTGTTCGGGTTGGTCGGGGCTTGTTTGCGTGGAAAACAGTCCGGCCCCTCCACCATTGTCTGGTGAAGGGGCCGGGCTAAAGACAAGTAGTGCTGAACGCCTTAGCGGCGGCGGTCCGTGTCGACGACGTCGACCCTGACCGGCTCGCCGTCCGCCAGCGCCGCAACCACAGTGCGCAGTGCGCGTGCGGTCCGGCCCTGCCGGCCGATCACCCGTCCGAGGTCGTCCTGATGAACGCGCACCTCGAGGGTTTCCCCGCGGCGGTTGTTCTTCGCACTGACCTTGACGTCCTCGGGGCTGTCAACAATCCCGCGGACCAGGTGTTCGAGCGCTTCTGCCAGCAATTTACTCAGCCTCGGTGGTCTCTGCTTCGGCGGCGTCGGCGGGGGCCTCGGCAGCTTCGTCCTTCTTAGCCTTCTTGGTGATGGCTTCCGGGATGATCACGGAACCCTTTTCCGGGGTAACGAAGGCAGCCTTGGGAGCCTTGGTCTTCAAGGTTCCCTCCTGGCCGGGGAGACCCTTGAACTTCTGCCAGTCACCGGTGATCTTGAGGATCGCGGCAACCTGCTCGGACGGCTGTGCGCCGACGCCGAGCCAGTACTGGGCACGGTCCGTGTCGACCTCGATGTACGAGGGCTCTTCGGTCGGGTGGTACTTGCCGATCTCTTCGATGGCACGGCCATCACGCTTGGAGCGTGAGTCCATGACGACGATGCGGTAGTACGGTGCGCGCATCTTGCCAAAGCGCTTAAGGCGAATCTTTACGGCCACTTTTGTGGTCACTCCTGTTTCTGAAACGGGGTCGAGCCCGGCGTTCTGCACCCGTGGGGCGGGCCATACTAGGGGGTTCTAAAGGACAAGATCCGGACGCGGAGAGAGGGGCCACGCAGATCGAGTACCTGTTCATTGTGCCAGATCACCGGCGGGATTTCGACTTGACACGGCCCCGGCGCCGAGGGCGCAGCCCGGGAACGGCGATCCGGGTCCGTTGCGGCGCCCGGGCAGGGCACCCCAGAACACCCGGGCAGGCCGGCTCAGGAGGTCCAGACGTAGAGCCCGGACCTGGTGGCGGGGTCCACCGCGGCGGCGAGCTCCGCGATCCGGCGGACGTAGGCCCGGGCCTCGTCGGGACCGAAGGGCATGTCCTCCTCGGCGGCCCAGTTGACTGCGACGTCCTCGAGGACGTCGCCCTCGCCTTCGGTTTCGTAGCTGAGCAGTTCCGCCAGAGTGCGGACCATCGCGGCGGGGACGCCGAGCAGCGAATCGCTGGCCACGTCCACCATTGCCAGCTCGTAGTCCGCGCCCGGGGCGTGCACTGCCACTCCGGCGAGGTCGCCGAGCCGTTCCACCTCGAAGTCGCTGATATCCGGGATGCGGACGGCGCCGGGGGCGGCCGGGCCGCCGCTCTCGAGGGCGCCGGCGCGCTTGAGGGCGTCTTCGTGGGTGGACACAAAGATTTCGGTGAATCCCATGCAGCTAGTCCTTTAGGGTTCGGCGGCACGTGGACCGCTGGTTTTGGCGTCGCTTCAGCCTAGCGTGCCTTGAGCGCCCGGACTGGACATGCCCTCCGCCGGCCGCGGCCACTGGACATAAAGGCACTATGTCCAACGCTGGCGGCGACAAAGGGACATGCACCGCGGTCCTGTCAGCCACAGGGGGACATGTCCACTTCCAGCCCGGCCATCCCGCGCCGCCCGCGGACATGCCCTCCCCTGGCCTCGGCCACTGGACATAAAGCCTCTATACCCATTGGTGGCCCCCAAGAATGGACATGCACCGCGGCCCTGTCAGCCACGAAAGGACATGTCCACTTCCAGCCCGGCCATCCCGCGCCGCCCGCGGACATGCCCTCCCGTGGCCTCGGCCACTGGACATAAAGCCTCTATACCCATTGGTGGCCGCCAAGAATGGACATGCACCGCGGTCTGTCAGCCACGAAAGGACATGTCCACTTCCAGCCCGGCCATCCCGCGCCGTCTCCCGCGGACATGCCCTCCCGTGGCCGCGCCCGCTGGACATAAAGGCACTATGTCCAACTAGAGGCCATGTCCAACGCTGGCCGCCCCAAAGGGACATGCACCGCGGCCCTGTCAGCCACGAAAGGACATGTCCACTTCCAGCCCGGCCATCCCGCGCCGCCCGCGGACATGCCCTCCCCTGGCCTCGGCCACTGGACATAAAGGCACTATGTCCATCGCTGGGCGGCCGCGCTGGGCATGTCCCTGAAGGCTGGGGCTAGCGCACGGCGACGCGGATCCGGTTGCGCCACGGGTCCTCGAAGCGCAGCTCGGCGCCGGTGTGGTGCGCGGCGACGCCGGCGACCTTCAGGCGGTCGGCCAGGGCTCCGACGTCGTCACCGGACGGCACTTCAATGAGCACCTCGCCCAGGCCCAGCGTGTCGCGGCGGGGGCCGGCGCCGCGACTGTTCCACACATTCATGGCCATGTGGTGGTGGTAGCCGCCGGCGGAGACGAACAGCGCCTGGCCGTGCCAGCCCGCGGTCTTCTCGAAGCCGAGTGTGCCGACGTAAAACTCCTGCGCGGACTGGACGTCGCCCACCTGCAGGTGGACGTGGCCGACGCCGGCGGCAGCGTCGCGCTGGCCGGTCACGGATTCTTCGGTCAGGAATTGCTGCAGGTAGCGCTGCGGCGGCAGCGCCAGGCTGTCCATCACGACGTTCTTGCCCTCCCAGGACCACGCCTCCCGCGGCCGGTCCCAGTACAGCTCGATGCCATTGCCCTCGGGGTCGTTAAAGTAGAAGGCCTCGCTGACGAGGTGGTCCGCGCTCCCGGTGAAGGACTGGGGTTCATACTGGGCCGCGGTGGCAACCGTGGCCGCGAGGGAGTGCTGGTCCTCGAAAAGGAGTGCGGTGTGGAAGAGGCCGGCCTCACCGCGGGACGGAAGGTTCAAGCCGGGGGCGGGGGCGAGGTGCACCAGCGGCTTCTGCCGGCGGCCCAGATAGAGCCCGCCGTCCTGTTCGGCCACAGTCTCCAGGCCGAGGGCGCGCTGGTAGTAATCGGTCATGAGCTTCATGTCGCCGACCTTGAGCATCACCGTGCCCATGGTGAGTTCGGCAGGAAGGAGATCCTGGGTGCTGGTTTCTGCGGTCATTGAAACGCTCCGGGGTTCTGTGGCCACCGGCTTTCGGTGACTCTGCATACTCATTAAATTACTTGAAGCTTCAATTTATTCCTAACGGACGAGCCTGCCCCGCAGCACGATGTGCCGCAGCTCCGCGAGGGTGTCCAGGGTCTGCCTGGGATCCGCGGCGCACACCAGGACGTCGGCACCGGCTCCCTCGGTGATGCCGTCCGTCCCGAGCCACGTTCGCGCAGACCAGCTGGCGGCGTCGAGGGCGGCCGAAGCGGTCAGACCGGCCGCGTGCAGGGCCCGGACCTCGTCCACAATCCGGCCGTGCCTGATCACGCTGCCGGCGTCCGTGCCGGCATAGATGGACACCCCGGACTCGTGGGCCTCGAGGATCCGCTCCGCCCTCCGCTCCCACAGCGAGCGCATGTGGGCCGCATAGCGGGGGAATTTGGCCTGCGCCTGGGCGGCGATGTCCGGGAACGTGGCGATGTTGATCAGTGTGGGAACGATTGGAACGCCCTGCCCGGCGAAACGCGGGAGATGCCGCGGCAGCAGCCCGGTGGCGTGCTCGATGCAGTCGATCCCGGCGTCGAGCATGTCATCCAGGGTGTCTTCGGCGAAGCAGTGCGCGGTGACGCGGGCCCCCTCATCGTGGGCGGCCTGCACGGCGTCCTTGAGTGTCCCGGCGGGAAAGCTGGCGGCGAGGTCGCCGGCGTCGCGATCGATCCAGTCCCCCACGAGCTTGACCCAGCCGTCGCCGGCCAGGGCCTGCTTCCGCACGGCTTCGACGAGATCCCCCGGCTCCACCTCGACGGCGAAGCCCCGCAGGTAGCGCCGGGTCCTGGCGATGTGCCGTCCGGCGCGGATGATCCGGGGAAGGTCCGCGCGCCGCTGGAGCCAGCGGGTGTCGTGGACGGCGCCGGCGTCGCGGACCAGGAGCGTCCCGGCGTCGCGGTCTGCCAGGGCCTGGGCTTCCGCGGTGTCCTCGGAGACGTCCCCGCCCGGGCCGAGCCCGATGTGGCAGTGCGCGTCGACCAGTCCCGGGATGACCCAGCCGTCCAGGACCAGGTCCGGCGCCGCGGCAGGCCGGCGGAACGTCAGCCTGCCGTCCACCGACCAGAGCCCGCGGCGTTCCTGATCAGCCGCGGTGAGGACGGGGCCGCTGAACTCGATGATGCCGGTCATGGCATCAAGCCTAATCCCCCGGCAATCCATGCGCCGCGTCACACTGGACCGCCATCCGGCGGCACGTGGTAGCTTCATCTACGACCACACGGGTGCCCCTGCAGGGGCTGAGATCGGGCTGACGCGGCCTGCGACCGTTGAACCTGTCCGGGTAATGCCGGCGAAGGAAGTGAGTAATCCTTTGAGCACCACAGAAACACAGCACAGCCCTGTCCACAGCCAGCCTGTCTCAAAGCGGCCCGCCCTCAACGAGTCTGCGGCCACCACGCAGTCGCTGAAGTCCCACTCCCTGGCTTTCACCACGGACGCGGACCACGGCATCCGCGTCCCGGTGACCGAGATTGCCCTGGAACCGTCTCCGGGCGGCGTCGAAAACCCGCCGTTCCGGGTCTACCGCACGGCGGGCCCGGGCAGCGATCCGGTCCTCGGGCTGGAGCCGTTCCGGGCCCCCTGGATTGAGGCGCGGGCGGACACCGAGCCCTACGCCGGCCGGGAGCGGGAGCTGCTCGACGACGGCAAGTCGGCCGTGCGCCGGGGCGCGGCGTCGGCCGAGTGGCGGGGCGGGCGCCCGGTGCCGCGACGCGCCGTCGAGGGCAAGACCGTCACGCAGATGCGCTATGCCCGTGACGGGGTGATCACCCAGGAAATGCGGTTCGTCGCGCTGCGCGAGAACTGCGATGCGGAGCTCGTGCGCAGCGAGGTGGCGGCCGGCCGGGCGATCATTCCCAACAACGTCAACCACCCCGAATCCGAGCCGATGATCATCGGCAAGGCGTTCCTGGTGAAAATCAACGCCAACATCGGCAACTCCGCCGTGACCAGCTCCATCGCCGAGGAAGTCGACAAACTCCAGTGGGCCACCCAGTGGGGCGCGGACACCGTGATGGACCTCTCCACCGGCGATGACATCCACACGACCCGCGAATGGATCATCCGCAACTCCCCCGTCCCGATCGGCACGGTCCCGATCTACCAGGCGCTGGAAAAGGTCAACGGTGAGGCGAACGCCCTGACCTGGGAGATCTTCCGGGACACCGTGATCGAACAGTGCGAGCAGGGCGTGGACTACATGACCATCCACGCCGGGGTACTGCTGCGGTACGTGCCCCTGACGGCCAACCGGGTCACCGGCATCGTCTCCCGCGGCGGTTCCATCATGGCCGGCTGGTGCCTGGCTCACCACCAGGAGAACTTCCTCTACACCCACTTCGATGAGCTCTGCGAAATCTTCGCGAAGTACGATGTCGCGTTCTCCCTCGGTGACGGGCTGCGGCCCGGAGCGACGGCGGACGCCAACGACGCGGCGCAGTTTGCCGAGCTGGACACCCTGGCCGAGCTCACCCAGCGGGCCTGGGAGTTCGATGTGCAGGTCATGGTGGAGGGCCCGGGACACGTGCCCTTCCACCTCGTCCGGGAGAACGTGGAGCGCCAGCAGGAACTCTGCAAGGGGGCCCCGTTCTATACGCTCGGGCCGCTGGTCACGGACATCGCACCGGGCTATGACCACATCACCTCGGCGATCGGCGCCACCGAGATTGCCCGCTACGGCACTGCCATGCTCTGTTACGTCACGCCCAAGGAACACCTCGGGCTGCCGAACAAGGATGACGTGAAGACCGGCGTGATCACGTACAAGATCGCGGCCCACGCCGCCGACCTCGCCAAGGGCCACCCCGGCGCCCACGAACGCGACGACGCCCTGTCCAAGGCACGGTTTGAGTTCCGCTGGCGGGACCAGTTCGCGTTGTCCCTGGACCCGGTGACCGCCGAGGCGTTCCACGATGAGACGCTCCCCGCGGAGCCGGCCAAGACGGCCCACTTCTGCTCGATGTGCGGGCCGAAGTTCTGCTCGATGCGGATCAGCCAGGACATCCGGGATGAGTACGGTTCAGCAGACTCGCAGGCGGCCCTGGCGCAGATGGCGGCCGGAATGCGGGAAAAGAGCAGCGAGTTCCTGGCGGCCGGCGGCAAGGTCTACCTGCCGGAGCCCTCCGTGGGAGAACCTGCCGCAGGCGGAAGTGCCCGCTCCTAGGACGCCCGTGCGTGCTGGAGCCGGCTGACCTCGGCGATGAACGAGCGGATGGCCCGGTCCCCGTCGGGTGAATCCTGGGGCCGGTGCCCTCCCGCCGCAGTGCGGTGCAGGGCGCCGGTCTCGCGCAGGTAGCCGGCGATTTCCTCGTACAGCGGTTCCCAGCCGCCGGTCAGGACCAGCGTCGGCACGCCCGGCACGATCTGCAGCGGGGCCTCCCACGGCGGGGCCTGCAGGCGGAGCCGGCGCGCCGCGCGGAGGGCCTCCGGCGTGGTGGCCCCCGGGGCGTCGGCCGAGAACGCCCGGCGGATGAACTCGCGCTGGAAGTCGTCGTCGCTGAGGTTGTGCCGGACGTCAAAGAGCGGCTGCATGAGGGCCCGGTGCGCGGCGGTAGCCGGGAGCTCCGCTGTCAGGGACAGGCAGGCCGGTTCCACGAGGGTCAGGGACTGGACCAGGTCGGGACGCTCGACGGCGGCCATCATCGCGGCGATGGCGCCCTGCGAATGGGCCACCACATGGCCGCCGGCCTCGCCGCGGCCGTCATCTGCCAGCGATGCGAGCACGATTGCGGCGTCGGCGGCGAAGTTGGTTGCGAGCGGTTCCGCGACAGCATCGAAGCCGTGCCGCCGCAGGAACAGCGCATCGTATTCAAGCGCCATCCCGTGCTGCCGGGGCCACGCGGCGGCGCCGAAACTGCCATCCCCATGGACGAAGACTACGCGCTGCTTGAACATGGTCTAACCCTATGGCACGTCGGTGCTGATGCCGCCGGGCGACACAGTTCCGGCGGCCCCCAGCAGCTGTGGCTACTTGCTGCCGCCGAGGAACTTGTCGAAGCCCTTGGGCAGGTTCAGCTGGGACGGATCGAAGTCGCCGCCCTGCTGGCCGAACGACGCTCCGGTGGGCAGGGCCTTGGCGCCGGACGCACGCCGCGCCTCGGCGTCGCGCAGTTCCTGTGCCGCCTTGGCCGGGTTGCCGGAGCGGGCCTTCTTCTTGGGTGCGGCCTTGGCTCCCTTGCGGGGCCCGCCGCCGCCCATGCCGGGCATCCCCGGCATGCCGGGCATGCCGCCGCCTGCGGCCATCTTCTTCATCATCTTCTGGGCCTGGGCAAAGCGCTCCAGCAGACCGTTGACCTCGGAGACGTGCACGCCGGAACCGCGGGCGATGCGGGCGCGGCGGGAGCCGTTGATGATCTTCGGCGCGACGCGCTCGTGCGGGGTCATGGACCGGACAATGGCCTCGACGCGGTCGATCTCGCGCTCGTCAAACTGCTCGAGCTGCTGGCGGATGTTCTGCGCGCCGGGCATCATCATGAGCATTTTCTTCATGGAGCCCATGTTGCGGATCTGCTGCATCTGGGCGAGGAAGTCGTCCAGGGTGAAGTCTTCCTGGTCGGCGAACTTCTTCGCCATCCGGGCGGCTTCGTCCTTGTCCCAGGACTTCTCGGCCTGTTCGATCAGGGTCAGGACGTCACCCATGTCGAGGATGCGCGAGGCCATGCGGTCCGGGTGGAAGAGCTCGAAGTCGTCCAGGCCCTCACCGGTGGACGCGAACATGACCGGCTTGCCGGTCACCGATGTGACAGAAAGCGCGGCACCGCCGCGGGCGTCGCCGTCGAGCTTGGAGAGCACGATGCCGGTGAAGTTGACGCCCTCGTCGAACGCCATGGCGGTGTTGACGGCGTCCTGCCCGATCATGGAGTCGATCACGTACAGGACTTCGTTGGGGACGATCGCCCGGCGGATCTGGCGCGCCTGCTCCATCATGTCGGCGTCGATGCCGAGACGGCCGGCGGTGTCCACGATCACGACGTCGTGGAGGGTGCGCTTGGCTTCCTCGACACCGGCACGGGCGACCTCGACAGGGTCACCGGCCGGGCGGTCGAGTTCGGTGGAGGTGGCGCCCGGGTGCGGGGCGAACACGGGTACGCCGGCGCGCTGCCCGACCACCTGCAGCTGGGTGACGGCGTTGGGGCGCTGGAGGTCGCAGGCCACGAGCATGGGGCTGTGGCCCTGGGCCTTGAGCCACTTGGACAGCTTGCCGGCCAGGGTGGTCTTACCGGCGCCCTGGAGGCCGGCCAGCATGATGATCGTGGGGCCAGTCTTGGCCAGGCGGATCCTGCGGGTCTCGCCGCCGAGGATCTCGACGAGTTCCTCGTTGACGATCTTCACGATCTGCTGGCTCGGGTTCAGCGCGCCGGAGACCTCGGCGCCGAGGGCACGCTCGCGCACCCGGCCGGTGAACTCCCGGACCACGGGCACGGCGACGTCGGCGTCCAGGAGGGCACGCCGGATTTCGCGGACTGTGGCGTCAACGTCCGCCTCGGTCAGGCGGCCCTTGCCACGAAGATTCTTGAAGGTTGCTGTCAACCGGTCAGAGAGTGAATTGAACACGCGCCGTGCACTTCTTTCAGTGGATCTACAGGTGGCGGCCGGTCCGGCTCGCCAGCGTCGTGACTGGTGTTCGCCTGAACGAACCGCCTCGACAACGGGACTCGACTATCTAGGGTACCAAGATGCGCCTTCAAGATGGCATGCTGGCGTAGGTGACCAGCCAAACAACTGTAAAAACCCTACTGATCCTCGGCGCCTCGGGCGACCTCACCGGCAGGCTCCTGCTGCCCGGGCTGGCCCGCCTGGTGGGCCGGGGCCGCGCCGATGGCCTCACCCTGGCCGGCGCGGGATCGGACCCCTGGACGCCGGAGCAGTGGTCGGACCGGATCGAGGAGTCCTTCGCGGACGAAAACTCCCAGGCCGACGTCTACGGCAAGCATGAGCTGAAGCGGATCCGCCAGGACAGCGCCTACCACCAGCTCGATGTCACGGCCGAGGGGCAGCTCGCCGGGCTGCTGGCGCAGCTGGAGGGCCCCGTGGCCGTCTACTTCGCCCTTCCGCCGCATGTGAGCCAGCTGGCGTGCGAGGCGCTGGCACCGGAGGACGTGCCCGCCGGGACCCGGCTGGTGATGGAGAAGCCGTTCGGCTCGGACGAGGAGTCCGCGCGGCACCTGAACAGGACGCTGGCGTCGCTGGTCCCGGAGGACCACATCCACCGGGTGGACCACTTCCTGGGCAAGGCGACGGTGCTGAACATCCTGGGCCTGCGCTTCGCGAACGCTTTCCTCGAACCCGTCTGGAACCGCGCGACCATCGAAAAAGTGGAGATCATCTTCGACGAGGATCTCGCCCTGGAGGGTCGCGCCCGTTATTACGACGGCGCCGGCGCCCTCCGCGACATGATCCAGAGCCACCTGCTCCAGATCATGGCCCTCCTGGCGATCGAGCCGCCGGCATCCCTGGACGAGCGGGACCTGCGTGATGCGGTGGCCACGGTGCTGCGTGCCAGCAGCATCAAGGCGCCCTACGCCAAGAGCACCCGCCGCGCCCGGTACACCGCTGGCACCATCGACGGCCGCAAGATCCCCGACTACGTCAAAGAGAGCGGGGTGGATCCTGCCAGGAACACGGAGACCCTGGCCGAGGTCGAGGTGCAGATCGACAACTGGCGCTGGGCGGGCGTGCCGTTCATCCTGCGCTCGGGCAAGGCCCTCGGCGGAAAGCGCAAGGAAGCCGTGGTCACGTTCCGGCCGGTGCCGCACCTGCCCAAGGGATTCACGGGGGTGGACTCCCCCAACCAGCTCAGGATCGGGTTCGGACCGGACACGCTGCAGTTCGACGTCGACGTCAACGGTCCGGGCGATGTTCTGCGCCTGGACCGGGCCATGCTGCAGGCCGAGCTGAGCGCCTCCGAGCTCCTGCCGTACGGCGAAGTCCTGGAAGGGGTCCTCACGGGCGATCCCCTGTTGTCAGTGCGTGCCGATACAGCCGAGGACTGCTGGCGCATCCTGGCGCCGGTGCTGAAGTCCTGGGCCGCCGGACATGTTCCGCTGGAGGACTATCCTGCCGGGACGTCCGGCCCGGAGGACTGGCCGGCGTAGGCGCCGGGCTGAGCAGGAACGACTGAGCGCGAACGACACAGCGGGCCGGATGCCTTTTCAGGTATCCGGCCCGCTGTGTTGGCCCCGCTGTGTTGGTCCCGCTGTGCCCGGCTCCCGTTCCGGGGCCGGAGCGGGGAGCCCGCTAGATCGCTGCCGAGCCGCGCTCTCCGGTGCGGACCCTGACAGCCTCGAACACATCCATCGTCCAGACCTTGCCGTCGCCGGCCCGGCCGGTGTTCGAACTGGCGATGATGACATCGAGGATGTCGTCCGCCTGTTCGTCGGTGGCCAGTACTTCTACCCGGATCTTGGGCAGGAGGTCCACGTTGTATTCGGCCCCGCGGTACACCTCGGTGTAACCGCGCTGCCGGCCGTAGCCGCTGGCCGCGCTGACCGTGAGGCCCTGCACACCGTAGGCTTCCAGGCCTTCGCGAATAGCCTCAAGCTTTTCCGGACGGACGATTGCCGTGATCAGTTTCATGCCCCCACACTTTCCTTACCCGTTGCGTTCGTCTTGCCGTTGGACGTTGGGTCCACCGGAGCTGCGGAGACTGTTTCCTCCTGCGGCTTGCCGGTGATCAGTTCGTGCAGCGGCTGGAAGCTGCCGCCGTGGCCGCCGACGCCGAACTCGTACGCCGTCTCGGCGTGCAGGCTCAGGTCCACGCCGACTACCTCCTGTTCCTGGGAGACCCGGAAGCCCATGAGCTTGTGGATCGGGAAGGCGATGACGAAGGTCATCACTGCGGTGAAGGCGATCGCGATCAGGGCCGCGAGGGTCTGGGCGACCAGCTGCGTGGTGCCGCCGCCGTAGAACAGGCCCGCGGTGCCCTGGGTCGGGGTGGCGAGGAAGCCGATTGCCACGGTGCCGACAACACCGGAGACGAGGTGGACGCCGACGACGTCGAGCGAGTCGTCGTAGCCGAACTTGAACTTCAGGCCGACGGCGAGGGCGGAAGCCACACCGGCCACGACGCCGAGGGCGATCGCGCCGAGCGGGGAGACGTTGGCGCAGGCCGGGGTGATGGCGACGAGACCTGCCACCACACCGGAGGCTGCACCGAGGGACGTCGGGTGACCGTCGCGGAAGCGTTCCACGGCGAGCCAGCCGAGCATGGCGGCGGCCGGGGCGGCCAGGGTGTTGATCCAGATCAGGCCGGCCTGTTCAACGGTCGCAGCAGCGCCGGCGTTGAAGCCGAACCAGCCGAACCACAGGATGGCGGCACCGAGCATGACGAACGGAATGTTGTGCGGGCGGTGGTTCGGGTCCTTGCCGAAGCCCTTGCGGTTGCCGATGATCAGAACCAGGATCAGGCCCGCGACGCCGGCGTTGATGTGGACCACGGTGCCGCCGGCGAAGTCGATGACCGGCGCGAACGTCTGGCCGAACCAGCCATCAGCAGAGAAGAGGCCGCCGCCCCAGACCATGAAGGCCAGCGGCGCGTAGACCAGGGTGGCCCAGATGGGGGTGAAGACAACCCACGCGGAGAACTTGGCGCGGTCGGCGACCGCGCCGGAGATCAGGGCCACCGTGATGATGGCGAAGGTGGCTGCGTAGCCGACCTTGAGCAGATCAGCAGGTTCGGTGAAGCCGTGGAGGCCGAAGTGGCTGAAAGGGTTCGCGAAGATCTGGAAGAAGTTGTCCTCGTTGCTCGTAGCCATCGAAGCGCCCCACAGGACCCACATGATGCCAACGGTTCCAATGGCGACGAAGCTCATCATCATCATGTTCAAAGCCGACTTGGCGCGAGTCATGCCGCCGTAGAAGAATGCCAGGCCCGGGGTCATGAACAGCACTAGCGCTGCGGCGACCAGGAGCCAAACGAGACCTGCGGTGAGTTCCATGGTCTACGTCCTCTCTTGCTATTAGGTGCGGAGTAGTCCGCCGGTCCCAACGCATTATTTGCGTTCTAGTAAAGAGTTTCGCGGGGCTGTGTTTCGCTGGCGGAGGATTTACATTGCCGGGTTGTTACAAGAACCTCCCTGACGTAAATGGTGCATCTCACACTTGTTACGGTTATGTTTCATCGGCTTAATCTCGCGCTTGAGCGCCGGCAGCCCGCCGGCCCCGATTCGACCCAAGGACGACCGCACTATGAGCAACACCTCCCGCCCCGCCGGCGAAGCAGCCCCCAAGGTGCCCGCCCGGGCGCCGGGGCGTCCGCGCCTGCCCCGGGATATCAAGGTGATGCTGGTCGCGGCCTTCCTGATCGCCATCGGTTTTGGCCTCGTCGCACCGGTGTTGCCCCAGTTCGCGACCACATTCGACGTCGGCGCGACGGCGGCAGCGGTGATCGTGAGCATCTTCGCTTTCATGCGGCTCGTCTTCGCCCCGGCCGGCGGCGCCCTGATCGTGAAGCTGGGCGAGCGGCCCGTGTACGTTGCCGGGCTGCTGATCGTGGCGGCGTCGACGGCGGCCTGCGCCTTCGCCCAGGACTACTGGCAGCTGCTGATTTTCCGCGGCCTGGGCGGTGCGGGCTCGGTGATGTTCACCGTGGCGTCCATGGCGCTCGTGGTCCGGCTCGCGCCGCCGGAAAGCCGGGGCCGGGTTTCCGGTGCCTACGCCTCGGCCTTCCTGATCGGCAACGTCTGCGGCCCGATCGTCGGCGGCCTGCTCGCCGGCTTCGGGCTGAGGGTTCCGTTCCTGGCGTACGCGGCGGCCCTGCTGCTGGCCGCCCTCGTGGTGCAGACCCAGCTCAGCCACGTCCCGGCCGCCTCGCGGCAGTCCGGCGCCACGGCTCCGGCGATGGAACTGCGCGACGCGCTGCGGGACAGCGCGTACCGGGCCGGCCTGTTTTCGAGTTTCGCCAATGGCTGGGCCACGTTCGGGGTGAGGATGGCCACAGTGCCGCTGTTCGCCGTCGTGGCGCTCGGCGCCGGTCCGGAATCCGCGGGCTGGGCACTGGCCGTGTTTGCGGGCGGGAACGCGGTGGCACTGACGTTTTCCGGCCGCATGGCGGACAGCCTGGGCCGAAAACCCCTCCTGCTGGCCGGGCTGCTGGTCACCGGCACGGCCACGGCGGCGATCGGGTTCACGCACCAGCTGCCCTGGTTCCTGCTCGCGTCCGCCTGTGCCGGGATCGGTTCCGGGCTGCTCGGACCGGCCCAGCAGGCTGCCATCGCGGACGTGATCGGCAATGAGCGCTCGGGCGGGCGGGTGCTGGCCGTCTTCCAGATGGCCTCCGACAGCGGCGCGATCGTCGGGCCGGTGGTGGCCGGGCTGCTGGCGGACCGGCTGGGCTACGGCTGGGCCTTCGGGGTCACGGGCGGGATGCTGCTGGCCGCGGCCGCCGCATGGGTGCCGGCCCGCGAAACCTTCGGCCGCGCCGCCGCGAAGGGCGCGTGACCTGCGGCGCTGCCGCCACGGATCACCGCGCTCGGGGCCCTGTTTCGGACCGTCCGGTCAGCGGCGGCGCCCTCCCTTGGCTAAGCTGGGGGCACTTGCCACAATCTTCCGGAGGTAATCCCCCATGGCCAGATTCGACTCTTCCCCCGGGAAAGCCGATAGCCCCGACCCCGCCGATCCCGCGAATGCGGGACAGCCCGCGGGAAAAACCGCGGGAAAAAGCAAGCGCGCACGGATCATTGCCGGCGCCGGAATCGTCGCCGTCGTCGCTGCAACGGCGGTGCTGATTCCGCTCACTTTCGGCAGCCCGACGCCGGCCCCGCCGGCCGCTTCCGAGACCGCCCCGTCGTCGGCACCCGCGCCCACCCCCGCCGAGGTGGGGCCGCCGGTCACCTACTACCAGCAGCCGGGGCCGCCGGCCGGGTCACCGCTGGAAAAAGTTGAACCGCTCAAGGTCGATGTCTCTAACGACCTCGTGGGCACGTCCCTGAACAAGGGCGTGACCGGAATCTCCCTGGAGGCCACGGATCTGGCCGACCCGGACCTCAGCAGCGATAACGCGTCGATGGTCAAGCTCCTGAAGGAGATCGACCAGCCCGTCCTGCGCTTCGGCGGCAACGCCGTGGACCGGCGCTTCTTCTGGACGTCCACCGGCGAGGCGATCCCCGCCGGCTACAAGGGGGACAAGACGCACCCGGTCAAGGCCGTGGGCCCGGCAGACCTGGCCCGGCTCAAGACACTGCTGGAGGCCGGAAACGCCAAAGTCAGCCTCACGGTGGACCTGGGCCACTACGACCCGGCCCGGGCGGCGGACATGGTCAAGTTTGCTTCCCAGACTTTCGGTGACCGGCTGCTCAGCATCACCGTGGGCAACGAGCCCAACGGCTTCGTGTTCAACGATGTCAAGGCCGGCAGCGGCTACAGCCTGGAGCAGTATGTCCGGGAACTGAAGGACTACGCCAACGCGATCTACGCCGTGGCCCCCAACGTGCCGATCTCCGGACCGGGCGCCTATGACCAGAAGTGGTGGCAGCCGTTCGTCGATGCGGACATCCCGCAGAAGAAGATCCTGACGTTCCATAACTACCCGCTCTACAGCTGTGACGGCAGCGATCCCAAGGGCTCGCCCACGATTGCCAACCTGATGAGCCAGCTGATGCACGACCGGGCCGCCGACTACCAGAAGTCCGCCCTCGCAGTCGGCCAGGCCGCGGGCCTGGAGACGTGGCTCCCGGAAACCGGGATCGCGGCATGCCCCGGCTCGAACGAGACCTCCCGCACCCACGCCTCGGCGCTGTGGGCGGCCGATTATTCCCTCAACGCAGCGCAGCTGGGCATTACCCGGATCGGCTTCCACAGCTCGCTGCTCACGTGCAAGGGCGGGCCGCCCCTGTCCGCCATCTGCAGCGCCGGCGCCTACCCGTTCGGTAACGGCCAGATGTCCGGCCGGGCCAACTTCTTCGGCATTTCCATGGTGGCCGAGCTTGAGGCCGGAAAGTTCATGAAACTGAACAGCTCCGGAGGCGGCCTCGCGTTCAGCTACGCGCTGCAGAACGCGGACGGCAGCACCAGCGTGGTGATCGTCAACGAGAACGACCCCGAAAAGGCCGCGCAGACTGACGTCACGCTTAACCTGCCGGGCAGGCCCGTGACCGGGACCATGACCCAGCTCAGCGGGCCCAGCTACAAGGCCGAGGACCAGACCGTCATCGACGGCGCCAAGACCGAGTCCAAGCCCCTCGCCGAGCGCCCCACGGTGCCCGGCTTCGCGTACAAGTCCCAGACGCAGCAGTTCAAGCTGACCGCAGGCACAGTGACGGTCCTGAACTTCAAGTACTAGCCGCTTCAAGGCAATAAAGAATGCCCCGGTCCTTCTGGACCGGGGCATTCTCTTATTGCGGCACCTGTCAGTTAAGCAGCGCGTCCACAAAGGCTTCGGCGTCGAACGGCGCGAGGTCGTCGGCGCCTTCGCCCAGGCCGATCAGCTTGACCGGAACGCCAAGGGACTTCTGGATGGCGACCACGATCCCGCCCTTCGCCGTGCCGTCCAGCTTGGTCAGGACGATCCCGGTGATGTTCACAACCTCCGAGAACACCCGTGCCTGGTTGAGGCCGTTCTGGCCGGTGGTGGCGTCCAGGACCAGCAGCACCTCGTCCACCTCGGCGAGCTTTTCGATGACCCGCTTGACCTTGCTGAGCTCGTCCATCAGGCCCACCTTGTTCTGCAGGCGCCCGGCAGTGTCGATCATGACGACGTCGACTTCCTGGTCGATGCCGGCCTTGACAGCCTCGTAGGCCACCGACGCCGGATCGGCGCCGTCGATGTCCGACTTCACGGTGGGAACGCCCACACGCTGGCCCCACGTGGCCAGCTGCTCCGCGGCGGCGGCGCGGAAGGTGTCGGCGGCGCCCAGCAGCACGTCCTTGTCCTCGGCCACGAGCACGCGGGCGAGCTTGCCCACGGTGGTGGTCTTGCCGACGCCGTTGACGCCAACCACCATCATGACGGCGGGCTTGTCCGCGTGGCGCTGGACGTTCAGGCTGCGGTCCATGGTGGGATCCACGAGCTTGATGAGTTCCTCGCGGAGCAGGGCCTTGACGTGTTCGGGCGAGCGGGTGCCGATCACCTTGACGCGTTCGCGGAGCGCGTCCACCAGCTGCATCGTCGGTTCGGTGCCGAGGTCGGCCAGCAGGAGGGTCTCCTCGACCTCGTCCCAGACGTTTTCGTCGATCTTGTCCGCGGAGAGAAGGGCAAGGAGTCCCTTGCCCAGGATGTTGTTGGACTTGACCAGCCGCTCGCGCAGCCGGGTAAGGCGTCCGGCCACCGGCAGCGGTGTTTCCACCGGCACGGTTTCCAGGCCGGCAGCGTTGTCCGGCACCTCGACTGTTTCGGGTCCTGCGAGCTCGACGGCGTCCGGTGCGGTCCGTTCGGGTGCGGGCGCGGCACGGTCCTCCACAAGGGTTCCGGCTCCCGGGGCCTGCACGGGGTCGTTTGCGTCACGCGTGCCGGGATAGTTCTTGACGTTCTTCCGGGTCTTCATGAGCACCGGGATCAGCGCGCCAAGGACCACCAGGACAGCGAGAATGGGCAGAATAATGGGGAGGATGTCGTTCACTCCCCTAGCTTCTCACAATCCCCAAACGGGCTGTGGCCAGCATTTTCGTTCCGCATGATGCCGTGACGGGCAACAATGCGTCCTCGTCGCGGGCGAGCCGTGGGCTTCGACTCCGAGACCTCCGAAGGCCGCCACACTGTCGAAAGGTCCTTCACTTCGCCAGGCCACAGCGCACCATTGCCACCGCGATGACAAACCCGCCCTGACCTGCCGTGCCGGCGTCTTCCACTACGCGTCGTCCTCTGGCCGCGGCCATAAGGAGCCCCGATCTGGTCGCTCACGCGCTGACGAGCAGGAGGTCTTCCGGGAAGGGGTTGTCGAGGGGCGCCTGCCAGCCCGCGGTGTCTGCTCCGTGCAATGGGTGTGCGGCCGTGAAGTGGTGCCAATCCGGGAAGGGGTCCGCGGGCAGTGGATCGTCCGGGCTTGTATCCGCGGGCAGTCCCGGGTCCAGTCCGGGGTCCGGGAACAGTCCCAGGCCAAAGTCGGGATTCGGGGAAAGTCGCTGCTCCAGGTCCGGTCCGTGATGAGGTTCTGCATCCGGGGGAAGTCCGGGGTCCAGGGGCAGTGTATCGTCCGGGCCGTTGTGCGTGGCCGGGGTGTGGTGTGGCCAGTGGGGTGGTTCCCAGTCCTGGTGTTCGGCGGGGTAGTGCCGTCCCGAGGGGGAGATCCAGCCGGGCGGGCTGGTTTTGCTGGCCCCGACGGGTTGCCAGGCCGAGGAGTGTTTGAGGCGGTGGTGTTTGGGGCAGGGCTGGCCCAGGTTGGCGATGCCGGTGGTGCCGCCGTCGGCCCAGGCCAGCAGGTGGTCCGCGTCGTTGTCCAGGGAGTGGTTGTTACAGCCCGGGAACGTGCAGTGGCTGTCGCGGAGCCGGAGCCAGTGCCGCTGGGCCTTGGTGACCGGTAGCTGCTCCGGCCGATTTCCAGCGGGGCCCCGTCCCGCGGGTCAACCAGGACCCGGTAGAAGGACCCGGCGCCGCCGGCGACGAGGCGTCGGGCCATCGACGGCGGGATCGGCCCGTACCCGTCCAGGACGGCCGGTTCCCCGGTGACGCCGAGCAGCGACAGGACCGGGACGGTGACCAGGACCTGCGCCCGCGGCGACGGCACACCCCCACCCACACACCCGCCGGTATTGACGCCCGCCCCGGCGATACCCGCGCCGGTGCCGGTGGTGGTGCCGGCCGGCCCGCAGTTGGCCATGCCGGCGCCGGTGGTGGTGCCGGTGGTGGTGAGGAGCCAGGTGGCGGTGATGTCGGCGCGGAGCTGGGCCAGGGTGCGGGCCTCGTCCCGGCCCTGGAGGGCGCGGGCGGCCGTGGTGGCCCGGTCCCAGATCCCGGCGGCGGTGTCGGCCGGGAGGTAGGCCGAGAGCCAGGCCATGCCGTCCCGGTCCGGAACGAACTCGACCCGCCGGTCCGCGGCGCTTCGGGCGTGGCGGGCCTCGAGGCTGTCCCGGTGGTGGCGTTCGCGCCAGGTGCGGGCCTTGGCCCGGAACCGGGACGCCGTGAGCTCCCCGGCCGGGCAGCCCCGGGCCGGGTCCGGGGCGACGGGGTCCAGGAAGTGCGCCTCCAGCCCGGCCGCCCCGGCCCGGTCCAGGTTCTGGGTTTCGTCGATAATGACCCGGGCGTGGGCCCAGGAAATCGTCCCGGCGCCCAGCGCGGCCAGGGTCAGCGGCAGCGCCGTGGTCAGGGCGTGGGCCTCGGCGAGCAGGGCCCCCGCGGCGCGTTCGCTCACGGTCAGGACACCCGCGACCTCGGCGACCAGCGCCATTTCCTGCACGGCGTGCTCCCGCGGGGACACCGCCGGGGCCGCCAGGGCCGTGGCCGCCCGCAGATAGTCCGCGGCCAGCCGCACCTTCAACGCCGCGGTCCGGGCCTCCAGCCGCGCCACCCCGGCCAACCCGTCCAGACACCCATCCGCCAGATCCCGCAACGGATCAGAGCCCCGAAACGGATCGGCGTTGTGTAGCGGATCCGCGTCCCGCAAAGGATCAGCGTTGCGCGGGCCGGCGGGCCGGAACAGATCGGCATCGTGCAGTGAATCGGCGTTGCGCAGCGGATTCACCTTGCGCAGCGGATCCCCGTTGTGCGGCCGGTCAGCGCCGGGCGGAACAGCGCGGCCGGCAACGGTTCCGAGACCGGCACCGGCGCCCGTGAAAGCAGCAACTTCGGCAACAAGCGCGGCAGCAGACGCGGCGACAGCCGCCAGGGCCTCCCTGCTTTCCGCACCCCACGCCGCCGTGTTATCCATGCCTCGATCATCTCGCGAGCCACCGACAATTTGATGAGGTGCATCGTGACGCCCTAACCGACTAACGGTAGGCGCGTGCGACGTCGCACCGGGCGGATCAGCGCGGCCGGCACCGGCGTCCGCGAAAGCAGCCAGGCCGGCGGCAAGGGCGGCAACGGACGCGGCGACGGCCGCCAGGGCCTCCCTGCTTTCCGCACTCCACGCCGCCGTGTTATCCATGCCTCGATCATCTCGCGAGCCACCGACAGTTTGATGAAGGGCCGGGTTCCGGGGGTGACGCCGGCACGACGTCACCCCCGTGGGATTTAGCGCCACAAGCCGTCACTCCCAAGCGGGCAGCTCGGCCTATACCTCCGCGCCGAGACGCTGGCTGATGACGGTGGAGACGCCGTCGCCGCGCATTGTGACGCCGTAGAGGGCGTCGGCCACTTCCATGGTGCGTTTCTGGTGCGTGATGACGATCAGCTGGCTGGATTCGCGCAGCTCTTCAAAGATGGTGATGAGCCGGCCCAGGTTGGTGTCATCGAGGGCGGCCTCGACCTCGTCCATGACGTAGAAGGGCGAGGGCCTTGCCTTGAAGATAGCCACCAGCAGCGCCACCGCCGTCAGGGACCGTTCCCCGCCGGAGAGCAGCGAAAGCCGTTTGATTTTCTTCCCGGCCGGCCGGGCCTCCACCTCGATGCCGGTGGTGAGCATGTCCGAAGGGTCGGTCAGGACCAGGCGGCCCTCGCCGCCGGGGAACAGCCGGGCGAAGACGCGGACGAACTGCCGGGAGGTGTCTTCGAACGCTTCGGCAAAGACCTTTTGGACCCGCTCGTCGACTTCCTTGATGATGTCCAGCAGATCCTTGCGGCTGGACTTGAGGTCTTCGAGCTGGGTGGCGAGGAACTGGTGGCGCTCCTCGAGCGCGGCGAACTCCTCCAGCGCCAGCGGGTTGACCTTGCCGAGCGCCGAGAGGTCGCGTTCGGCGCGCCTGAGCCGCTTTTCCTGTTCCTCCCGGACGAAGGGCTTGCCTTCGGCGATCTCGCGGCCGTCCTCATCCACCGGGGCGCGCAGGGCGGCCCATTTGTCCCCCGAGTCGCCGGCCGGCACCGGGACGGGCCGATCCGGACCGTAGTCGGCCACGAGCTGCTCGGCCGTCAGGCCGAGCTCCTCCACGCTCTTGAGTTCCAGCGCCTCGATCCGGAGCCGCTGCTGTGTGCGGGCGAGCTCGTCGCGGTGCACGGAATCGGTGAGTTCGGCCAGTTCGCGGGCCAGGGCGTCGTTGCCGCCGCGGACCGCTGCCAGTTGGCGTTCCATCTCTTCCCGGCGCTCCTCGGCGCTGTCCCGCTCCCGGCGGGCCAGTTCCACGGACACGTCGATGAACGCGACCACCTGCTGCACGGCAGCGGCGACGGCGGCCGCGCGCCCGGCCTGGAGCCGGCGGCGGCGGGCCCGTTCCGCGGCTTCCTCACGGGCACGGCGCTCGGTGGCGGCGGCCCGCTCCAGCGACGCAGCCCGGTTCCGCGTGGCGGTCAGCTGTTCCTCGGCGCTGCGCAGCGCGAGCCTGGCTTCCATCTCGGCCGTGCGGGCCAGCGAGGCGGCCAAGGCAAGGGCATCGCGGTGGTCCGGCGAGGGTTCCTGCTCGGCGGGGGCTTCCTGGGCCGCGGCGAGCCGCGCAGTCACGGCTTCCAGGGCAAGCTGTTCGCTGACAATGTTGGCCTCGGCCCTGGCCAGGGACGCGGCCAGGCGTTCGCTTTCCCCGACGGCGCTGCGCAGCACTGAGTTCAGGTGGCCCAGGCGTTCGGCGACGGCGGCGAGTTTCGCGTCGGAGTCGTGGAGCTTGGCGAGGGCCGCGTCCGTGCGGTCCTGGGCTTCGGCGCGCCGGGCGCGGGCCGTGGCGAGGGCGAAGCGGTTGCGTTCCAGCCCTGCGGTGACGGCGCCAAGCTTCGCGGCAGCGTCGTCGACGGCGGCCTGGACTTCCAGCAGCGACGGCGCCGTCGCGGAGCCGCCGGTGACGGTCAGCGCCGTGAAGACGTCCCCGGCCCGCGTCACGGCGGTGAGCTCGGGCCGCGCGGCGATCAGCTGCGCCGCCGCGTCCAGGTCATCGACGACGGCGACGCCCGCCAGCAGGGCGGCCAGCGGCAGGCCGGCGGCGTCGGGACCGGCAGCAGTCACCAGATCCACCAGGTCCGCGGCCCAGCGCGCGCCCGGCGGAAGCGCGGGAAGCGCGGTCCTGCCGGCAGGGGCACCGGCGGAAGAATCGGCGAGCAGCAGCGCGGCGCGTCCGGCGTCGTCGTCGTGCAGGAGCCGCACGGCGGCGGCGGCGGTCTCCCGGTCCCGGACCACCACGGCGTCGGACGCGGGGCCAAGCGCGGCGGCGATGGCGGGTTCGAATCTGGCCTCGACCGTGATCATGGACGCCAGGGATCCCAGAACGCCGGCGGCCAGGACCCCGGAGGTTACGGCTCCCAGCACATGCTCGGAGCCGTCCTTGCGGTTCAGCCCGAGCTGGAGGGCATCGCGGCGGGCTTTGAGGGCGCCGCGTTCCCGCTCGTCCTCGCGCTCGGCCGCTTCGAGCTCGGCGATCTCGGCGAGGACGGCGTCCAGGTCCGCGCTGGCGGCCTCGTAGTCGGCGTCGAGCGATTCCTCGCCGTCCTCGACGCCGGCCGCCTGCGATTCCAGCGCAGTGAACTCACTGTGCGCCTGCCGGCGGCGCTCCTCGCCCGCCTTTTGCGATTCGCGGAGGCGCCCGAGTTCGGCCTGGCCGGACTCGACGCGGGACCGCGCCGCCCCGACCTGCCCGGCAAGCCTGGCCAGGCCCTCGCGCCGGTCCGCGGCGGCCCGGAGCAGGGCCGCGAGGCGCTTGTCCTCGGCGGCGGCGGCCTGCTCGGCATCCTGCTTCGCCGCCGTGGCGGTGTCCAGCGCCTGCGTCCGCTCCAGGATCTGGCGTTCCAGCCCGGCCTGCTCGTCGCGGACGCGGGCGGCCTGCTTCTCCAGCTGGTCCGGATCCCGGCCGGTGTCCGGCACGGCGTCGGCGGCGCCGAGCAGGCGGCGGCGTTCCTCGGCGAGCGAGCCGAGGGACCGGAGCCGTTCGCGCCCGGTGGAGAGCGAGTACCAGTTTTCCCGGGCGGCGTTCAGCGTGGGCGTGGCCTCGGCGGCGAGTCGTTCGAGCACAGCCTGGCGCTGACGTCCGGCGTTGAGTTCCCGCTCGACGACGGCGCGGCGTGCCTTGAGCGCCGTTTCATCCGCGACGTCCTGCGCCAGGGCGGTCTGCAGCTGGACGAGGTCGTCGGCCAGAAGGCGTGAGCGGGCGTCGCGGACCTCGAACTGGACGCTCTGGGCGCGCCGGGCCACTTCCGCCTGCTTTCCCAGCGGGGTCAGCTGCCGCCGGATTTCGCCGGTGAGGTCGCTGAGCCGGGACAGGTTGGCCTGCATGGCTTCGAGCTTGCGGACCGTCTTTTCCCGGCGGCGGCGGTGTTTGAGGATGCCGGCGGCCTCCTCAATGAAGCCGCGCCGGTCCTCGGGGGTGGCATGCAGGACCTTGTCCAGCTGGCCCTGGCCGACAATGACGTGCATCTCGCGGCCCAGGCCGGAATCGGAGAGCAGTTCCTGGATGTCCAGCAGCCGGCAGGCCGCGCCGTTGATGGCATACTCCGAGCCGCCGGTCCGGAACAGGGTGCGCGAGATTGTCACCTCGCTGTATTCGATCGGGAGGGCACCGTCGCTGTTGTCGATGGTCAGCGAGACGTGGGCCCGGCCCAGGGGCGGCCGGCCCGAGGTTCCCGCGAAGATCACGTCCTCCATCTTGCCGCCCCGGAGCGTTTTGGCCCCCTGCTCGCCCATGACCCACGCCAGGGCATCCACCACGTTGGACTTGCCGGAACCGTTGGGGCCCACCACGGCGGTGACGCCGGGTTCGAATTCGAAGGTCGTCGCCGAGGCAAACGACTTGAATCCCCGGACGGTCAGGCTCTTGAGGTGCAAGGTATTTCGGTTCTCCTGCTCGGCGGACTGGGCGCGCTGTTCGAAACGTGATTCGAAACGGACGCGGGGTTCGGGGCGGCCCCGGATACTTACAATCTACTGCGCAGCCGCGGCCATTCCGCGCAGAACCCGCGCGCAGCCGCCGCAGATGGCTCAGGCCGCATATGCGGAAACGGTCCTGCACAGGGCATAGTTAAGCCCTTGGGCTTGCGCTTGAGGTGCGGCGAACCGCCGGTGCACAGGACGGATATGAACAGGGGCTTGATTTTGGTAGGCAACGCAACATTCCGGCACTCCAACACCGCCTTGCTTTCGGTGAGCAGCGTCGAAGCCCCGACGATCGTCAGTTCCATGGATTTCGACCGCCGGCTGGCTTCGACCCTGCGGCGGCTCAGGGTCCCCCCGAAGCTGCTCGAACGGGTCGCCGGCATCACGCACCGGCGCTGGTGGGCCCCCGGGACCTCGTTCGACGACGCCGCCATCGAAGCGGGCGCAAAGGCGCTGGCCGAGTCCGGCATCGAAGCGTCCGAGATTGGCCTGCTGATCAACACCTCCGTCACGCGGCGCAACCTGGAACCGTCCGTCGCGGTGAAGATCCACCACGGACTCAGCCTGCCGTCGTCGGCGATGAACTTTGATCTGGCAAACGCCTGCCTCGGATTCGTCAACGGCATGACGCTGGCGGCCAACATGATCGATTCCGGCCAGATCAAGTACGCGATGATCGTCAACGGTGAGGACGCCCAGGCAACGCAGGAGGCCACCCTGGCCCGGCTGCAGCGGCCCGAGACGACCCGCGAGGACTTCAACCGCGAGTTCGCCACACTCACCCTCGGCTCCGGAGCCGCTGCGGCCGTCCTCGGCCCGGCGGACCAGCACTCAGGGGCGCACCGCATCCTCGGCGGCGTGATGCGTGCCGGCACCGAGCACCATGAACTGTGCGTGGGCGGCATCGACGGCATGGCCACCGACACCAAGGGCCTGCTCGACGGCGGCCTGCAGCTCGTGGTCGACGCCTGGCACGAGGCCCAGCCGGAGTGGGACTGGGCCTCGATGGACCGCTACGTCACGCACCAGGTGAGCAACGCCTATACCCAGGCCATCATTGACGCCATTGACCTGGACCCGGACAAGGTGCCGATCACGTTCCCGCACTGGGGCAATGTGGGCCCGGCATCCCTCCCCATGACCCTCGCGGCCGAAGCGCAGACGCTCGCAACCGGGGACCGCGTGCTGTGCATGGGTGTGGGTTCCGGTCTGAACACCGCCATGGTGGAAATCGTTTGGTAGCCGCCGACTGGCCCGGCGTCGACCCCGAATGGTCGCGCGAAATCGATGTGGCGTCCACCTCCGCCGCGGATGAGCCCGGAACCGTGCGCCGCTGGCACCTGCTCGACAACGGTGCCCAGCTCACGCGCCGCGGCCTGGCTCCTGCCGGCACCCTGCTGTGCGTGCACGGCAACCCGACGTGGTCCTACCTGTGGCGGACCCTGCTGGCCGCCGGATCCGACCCCGCTCATCCGTGGCGCGTGGTGGCGGTGGACCAGCTGGATATGGGCTTCTCCGAGCGCACCGGCACGTTCCGGCGCCTGACGGACCGGATCAACGACCTGGGCGACCTCACCGCCGCGCTAAAACTGGACGGGCCGGTGGTCACCGTCGGACACGACTGGGGTGGCGTGATCAGCCTCGGCTGGGCCGTGGCGCATCCGCAGCAGCTCGCCGGGGTGGTACTGACCAACACCGCTGTCCACCAGCCCTCCGGCGCGCACCTCCCGCCAGCGCTGCGGCTTGCCCTGCACCCGGCCGTGCATCGTTGGGGAACGACGACGTCGGACACCTTCCTTCGGGTGACGCATTCCCTGGCCCGCCCGCCGCTGGCCGAGGATGTCCGCGGTGCCTACATGGCCCCTTACCGGGGCGCCGGCCGCCGCGCCGGCGTGGGGAACTTCGTAGCTGACATTCCCGCCGGCCCGTCCCATCCCAGCTTCCCGGCGCTCAGCCGAGTCGCCGAAGGGGTGCGCGGGCTGAAGGTTCCGGCCCTGATGCTTTGGGGGCCGCGGGATCCGATCTTTTCCGACCGGTACCTCAAGGACCTCATCGGCCGGCTGCCCGACGCGAAAGTTCACCGCTTCGAGGGTGCCGGCCACCTCGTCGCGGAAGACCGCGACCTCGCCGGCCCCATCTTCGAGTGGCTTGCCGAACGCGGCGGGGACAGCGGATCCGGCCTTCAACGGACGGTCGCGACCGATGACCCGGCCGACCCCCCGACGCTGAAGGCCGCTGCCGGGCCCCTGGAGCCCGGCAACGAGGACCCGCCCCTTTGGGCGCCTCTCACCGGGCTGGCGGCGGGACCCTCCGGTGGGGACACCGCCGTCGCGGAAATGGGCCCGGACGGCAGCATCGCCCGCTCGCTCAGCTGGCAGGAGCTGGACCAAAGCATCGCCGCCCTCGCGGCGGGCCTGAAGGACGCCGGTGTGGGGCACCGCAGCCGGGTGAGCCTGATGGTCCCGCCGGGCGTGGACCTGACCGTGGTCCTCTATGCCTGCCTGCGGCTCGGCGCTGTGGTCGTGGTGGCCGACGCCGGCCTCGGCACCCGCGGCCTGAGCCGCGCCGTGAAGGGCGCCACCCCGGATTTCCTCATCGGCATCGACAGGGCGCTGGCGGCTGCCGCGGTACTCGGCTGGTCGGGTCGGCGCATCAGTGTGCGGGATCTGCCGGCTGCCCGCCGCCGCGTCCTCGGCGTCGAAACCTCCCTCGCCGCGCTCGCCCGCCGGGGAGCCCGGGTCCGCCCGGAGCCGCCGTCGCCGGTTCCGGGACAGGGCCAGGGACCGGGCCAGGGACCGGGCGGGAGCCAACGCCAAGGCCAGTCCCCGGCCCCGGACGCCCCGGCCGCCGTGCTCTTCACCTCCGGCTCCACCGGCCCGGCCAAGGGCGTGCTGTATACGCACCGGCAGCTGGCCGCGATGCGCGATACCGTGGCCGCGACGCTGGGCATCCGCCCGGGCGCGCGCCTGGTGGCAGGCTTCGCGCCCTTCGCCCTGCTGGGACCGGCGCTCGGAGCAGTCTCGGTGACGCCCGCCATGGACGTCACCGTGCCCCGCACCCTGACGGCCCGCGCGCTCGGGAACGCCGCCGCGGCCATCGACGCCACCGTGGTCTTCGCCTCGCCCGCGGCGCTGCGCAACGTCCTTGCGACCCAGGGCGGCCTGGGCGGGGCCGGGCACGAGGCCCTGGGGCGGGTGAAGCTGCTGCTCTCCGCCGGCGCACCCGTCCCCGCAGCCCTGCTCGCGCAAGTGCAGCGGTTGCTGCCCCGGGCCTCGCTGCACACCCCGTACGGGATGACCGAGGCCCTGCCCGTCACCGACATCAGCCTCGAACAGATCGGCGCCGCCGAGGCCGACGCCGCCGCCGGCACCGTGGCAGGGGCCGGCAACGGCGTATGCGTGGGCCGGCCGGTGCACGGCGCCCGGGTGGCCGTCATCCCGCTCGCCGCGGACGGCTCCGCGCCCGGGAACCATCCCGTCACGGCGGCGGGATTGACCGGGGAGATCCTCGTCAGCGCCCCGCATGTGAAGGAAACTTACGACAGGCTCTGGCTCACCCAGCGGGACAGCGTCCGCACGGCAGGATGGCACCGCACCGGCGACGTCGGGCACTTCGACGCCGCCGGACGGCTCTGGGTGGAAGGCCGCCTCGCCCACGTCGTGACCGCGCCCGGTGCTGTGGTGACGCCCGTCGGCGCCGAGCAGGCCATCGAGCGCCTGGAAGGCCTCGGACTGGCCGCCGTCGTCGGGGTCGGCCCCTCCGGGACGCAGGCCGTCGTCGCCGTCGTCGAAACCGTTCCGCCGGCGCGCCGGGCCGGCCCCGCGACGCCGCAGCTCGCCGGGCGCGTGCGTGATGCGGCCCGCCAGGCAGGCGTCAGCGTCTCGGCCGTGCTCGTCGTGCCCTCCCAGCCGACCGACATCCGCCACAACGCCAAGATCGACAGGACCCGGCTGTCCCGGTGGGCTTCCGCGGTGCTGGCCGGCGGCCGTCCGGGCACGCCGTGAAGGTCCTCGTCACCGGCGCAAGCGGCCTGCTCGGCCGTGTTGTGGCCGGGATCCTGGTGCGTCAAGGCCACGCCGTCACCACCTTCCAGCGCCGTCCCGCGGGCGTCGACGGCGCCGCGGACCTCACCGGGTCTGTCACGGACCGGGACGCCGTCCGTCGCGCCGTCGCCGGGGCCGATGGCGTCATCCACCTGGCGGCAAAGGTATCCTTCACCGGCCGCACCGCGGATTTCAACGAAGTGAATGTCGAAGGCACGCGAGTCCTGCTCCGTGCGGCCCGCGAGGCCGGCGTGCGGGATGTGGTGTACGTCTCCTCCCCGTCCGTGGCCAACTCCGGGGCCGCCATCGCCGGACTGGGCGCCGAGGCGGCGGACCCGGCCCGCGCGCACGGCGACTATTCCCGCACCAAGGCCGAGGCCGAGCTGCTGGCGCTGGCCGCGGACTCGCCCGGATTCCGGGTCGCGGCGGTTCGCCCGCACGTCGTCTGGGGCCCGGGCGATACGCAACTGGTGGAACGGGTGCTGGAACGTGCCGGCCGCGGCCGTCTGCCGCTGCTCGACGCCGGGGCGGCCCTGATCGACACCACCTATGTGGACAACGCCGCCTCGGCCATCGTGGCCGCGCTCCACCGGATGGAACACATTCACGGCCGGGCGCTGGTCATCACCAACGGCGAACCCCGCCCGGTCGGCGAGCTGTTGGCGGGCATCTGCGCCGCGGGCGGCGTCCCCGCACCGTCGTGGCGGGTGCCGGGCAGGCTCGCGCGGGCAGCCGGATCAGTGGTTGAAAAGGTCTGGGGCCTTTCCGGCCGGACCGACGAGCCGCCGATGACCAGGTTCCTCGCCGAACAGCTCTCCACCGCCCACTGGTTCGACCAGCGCGAGACCCGCGAGCTCCTCAACTGGACCCCCGCCGTTTCACTCGACGACGGCCTGGCGAGGCTGGCCGAGCACTACCGCTCACTTCGAGCGGCAGGCTGACCGGCAGGCTGACCGGCGGGCCGGGCTACCGGGCGCCCGGGCGGACCACCGACGGGGACCATGCGTGCTCGATGAACAGCGCCGGCCGGGCCGACAGGTCGGTCTTGATGGACCAGACGTCGCTGTCCGTTTCGGAGCCGTCACGGGGAAGCCCGTACAGCAAGGTGGAGTTGTCCAGCCACTCAATCTGGTCATCGATGCTCTGCTGCTCGGCCAGGACGGACTCCACCCCGCTGGCAAGGTCCAGGACGGCGATGCTGCGGTGACCGGTCAAGGCGCCGCTGTCGCTCTTCTTGTAGGCGAGGTGCGTGCCGTCCGGGGAGATTGAGGGGCATTCCACCCCGCTGCGGACTACAGTGAGCGTCCGGCCGGCAATGCTTCCCTTGACCAGCCAGATCTTTCCCTGCGATGAGGCTGTGGCGTAGAAGGCATCGGGCTGTCCCGGGACGAAGGTGACCCCCCAGATGTTCCTGTCGGAGGCCTTGATCCGGTTTCCGTCCAGGATCAGCGCATAGTCCTCCATGGTGCCGGTGCCCGCCCCGGACCGGTCCCGGATCACGGTTTCGGTGGAGAACCCGGCACCGGAGTAGGCGTGGCCCGAGACGAAAACGGTGGTAGCCACGAGTGTGCCGGCGGCATTGGTCCGCGCCCTGCTGGGGATGCCGGCAAGCGGCCAGCCGGCCGTCTCCTTCCACCCTGCGTCCAACACGGAGGCCTGGAAGATCGTTGCCAGCTCGTGCCTGGTCTGCAGGCAGAACGTCAGCTTGTCCGTGCCATAGACCCGGTCGCAGCTTTTTCCGCTCAGTGCGCGCTGACCGCCGGGATCCGTCAGCGGCACGGTCGCGGCCTCGCCGAAGCCCTGGCCGGACGCGGTGTTGCGGAACACGACGTAGGGCGCCGCCGGAAGGGACTCGGACCTGGTGACCTCGACGGCGGCCGGCGCGGCCTGGCTCTCACGGGCGTCCTGGAACGCGAGCGCCGTGTAGATGCCCGCGGCCGCCACGACGGCCACTGTGATGAGCAACAGCAACGCCAGGCGCCGTCGGCTGATGATCCGCAGGGTCGTCATGCGCCGGTGCCCTGTTCTTGTGAGCTGTGTTCCTGCGAGCTGCGGTCTTCCGCGGTGCCTTCGGTCGAAGTGCGTTCTTCCGAAGTGCGTTCTTTCGAGTTGCGCATCAACAAGGCCGTGGCCGCCAGGGCGGCGGCCAGCGCGACGGCGGCCGCCAGCATGGCGGGTGCGGCACCGATCGCGAACCAGAGGATGCCGAAACCAGCGGATGCCGCCATGCGGCACAGCGCCACGACAGTCTGGGCGGCCCCGATGCCGGTGGCCACCTTTTCGGGGCTGACCAGCCGGCTGGCCAGCGCGGCCAGCACGCCGTCGGTGGCGGCGTAGAAAAGTCCCAGCAGCACCAGGCATGCCAGTGTCATGCCCAGCCCGCCGAAGGGAGCCGCCGCCAGCAGGTAGCACGCCAGCAGGGCCAGGTGGCCGCCCAGGAATACCCTGACCCGGCCCCAGCGGTCCGCGAGCCGTCCCAGCGGAACCGCGAGGACGAGATAGACGACGTTGGTTCCGACGTAGAGCAATGGGAACCATTGCACGGCGAACGAATCCCGGGCCTGGAGGACGAGGTAGATGAAGCCGTCCCCGACAGTCAGCAAGGCCAGCAGTCCTGCCGTCACGAGCAGCCGGGTGAGTCCGGGGTCCTTCAGTTGGCTCCAGGTGAAGGCCGGGCGCGCGCGTTTGGATTGTTTCGCCGCACGCGGCGTCCTCACATCCGGCACCACCAGGAACAGCGCCGCCACACCGAGTACGGCGAAGGCCAGCGAAACCACAAAGACGGTATGGAACCCGTTCGGGATCAGCAGGAGGATCAGGAACGCCAGGAGCGGGCCTGTGGCGGCACCGATGTTGTCCAGCATGCGGTGCACACCGAAGGATCTGGCGAGGTATTGCGGCTGGGCAACAGCGGAGATCAGGGCGTCCCGCGGCGCGGTGCGGATGCCCTTGCCGATGCGGTCGCCGGCGATGATCCCGATGAGCGAGACGAATCCGCCGGCGAACAGGAGGCCGACGCGTGCCAGCATGGACAGCCCGTAGCCGGCCACGGCGACCCGCTTCGGGTGTCCGGTGCGGTCGGAGGCCCAGCCGGCGGCAATGCGCACGATCGCGCTGGCGCCCTGGTTCAGGCCGTCGATGAACCCGAAGGCGATCGTGGAGAGCCCCAGGAACCCGGTGACATACAACGGGAGGATCGCCGCCACGGATTCGGACGAAATGTCGGTGGCCATGCTGACGATCCCAAGCCAGAGGATGACGGGCGACAACCGGAAGGCCGTGTCTGAAACCGACGGGGAAGCTGCGGTGTCGGTGTCCTTCTTGCCACCGGTCCGATCAGCCATCGAGATGTACATGGGCGGCCTCTTCTCTCGTTTCCGAAGTCGTGGCCGCCCACGGACGCTTGCCCGCCGTCGACGGACTGCGGGCCCAGGCTCCCACCGCCACAGTCTTTCAGCGGGATGCCCGGTTCGGAAGCGTAGCGCTACTTGTTTTTTCGCGCGGTGAAACGCGCAGTGAAACGCGCGGTGAGAACCGGAATTACCAGCGGCCGTTGCGGGGCCTGGGCTGGCAGACGGGGCAGGTATAGGAGGAGCGGTTCATGAACTGTTCCCGCTTCAGCAGGCCCACCCGGCCGGCGGCGGCGCAGCGCTTGCACTCCAGGCCTTCGCGGCCGTAGGCGTTGAGGGAGCGGTCGAAGTACCCGGACGCGCCGTTGACGTTGACGTAGAGCGAATCGAAGCTGGTGCCGCCGGCGGCCAGGGCGTCTGTCATGACCGCCCGGGCGGCGTCGAGCACCCGGAGTGCGTCGGCACGGCGCAAGGTGTCGGTGGGCCGGGCATAGTGCAGCTGCGCCTTCCAGAGGGCCTCGTCCGCGTAGATGTTTCCGATCCCGGAGACCAGGCCCTGATCCAGCAGCGCCCGTTTGAGCCCGGTCTTGCGCGCCCGCAGGCGCCGGTAGAACACGTCAAAGGAAAAGTTGGGATCCAGCGGGTCCCGGGCAATGTGGGCGGCTTCCTCGGCGATGAGCGGCAGCGGCGTTTCGGCGAGGCCGCCGGGGCCGCCGTCGTCCGTGGGGATCAGCGAGGTCAGGAACAGCCCGCCGAAGATGCGCTGGTCCACGAACCGGAGCTGCTCCGGCATGCCCGCGGCGGGGCTGAGCCGGAGCCGGACCTTCAGGTGCTTTTCGTCCGGAACGCCGGGGTCCTGCATCAGCAGCTGCCCGGACATGCCCAGGTGGGCCATGAGCGCGACGGCGGGGACGGGCGCCGCGGATGAGTCCGGGTTTCCGGACGCGGCGGGCGTGTCCGCCAGCGGCATCCACAGGAATTTGCCGCGGCGGACCACGTCCAGGACCCGCGCGCCTTCGAGGTTGCCGGCGAAGTCCTCCGGGCCCAGGGCATGGCGGCGCAAGGAGCGCGGGTCCAGCACGTCGACGGAGGTGATGGTCCGGCCCCGGACCCAGCTCACGAGCCCGCGCCGCACCACCTCGACTTCGGGCAGTTCAGGCAACGCCGCCGCCTAGCTGCCGGTCTGGGTCTGCAGCTGCTGCGGCTCGGGAGCCGGAGCTGGCGCGGCCGGGGCGGTCAGCCGGCGCCATGCATCGGCGGCGGCTTCCTGCTCGGCTTCCTTTTTGGAGTTTCCGGTGCCGGTGCCGTAGTCCGTGCCGCCGATGCGCAGCACGGCCTCGAACGTCCGGGCGTGGTCCGGTCCGGAGCCTTCGACCGCATAGTTGATGGTCCCGAGCTGCCGGCTGGCCGCCAGCTCCTGGATGGAAGTCTTCCAGTCCGTTCCGGCGCCCAGGGCGGCTGCGTCCTTCAGGAGCGGGCCGATCAGCCGCATGACCAGCTGCCGGGCCGTCTCGATGTCGTTGGAGAGGTAGGTGGCGCCGATCAGGGCCTCCATGGTGTCCGCGAGGATGGAGGCCTTGTTCTTGCCCTCGGTGAGCTTCTCGCCCTGTCCGAGGTAGATGTAGTCGCCCAGCCCGATGCTGCGGCCGATGCCGGCCAGCGCCCGGGTGCTGACCACGGCGGAACGGCGCTTGGCCAAATCGCCTTCGGGCAGCGTGGGGTTGTCACGGTACAGCGCGTCAGTAACGGAGAACCCCAGGATGGAGTCGCCCAGGAACTCGAGCCGTTCGTTGGTGGGAATGCCGCCGTTTTCGTAGGCATAGGAACGGTGTGTGAGCGCAAGACGAAGCGTCCCGGCGTCAATAGTGACACCGAGACGCTTCAGAAGCTCTTCAGTTGAAGACATCTTTTTCAGCCTGTTGGCGGATTAGACGTCTGCGACCTTGCGGCCCTTGTACTCAAGGAACAGCGCAGTGCCAGCCGAGTCGGTAACGACCTTTGCCTGGTGCGGCAGGCTGTAAACAACCTGGCCGTTCTCTACGGTCTTCACCAGGTGGGGGGCAGTTGCCTTCCACTGGGAGCGGCGGGCGCGGGTATTCGAGCGAGACATTTTCCGCTTGGGAACAGCCACGGCTAACTCATTTCTCTCTAGTCCAACACTTACAAATCAGTTTTGCCGGTCAGGCTTAGCCAAGTCAGCCAGGGCGGCCCACCGAGGATCTACGATCTCGTGGTGATGCCCCGGCTCGTCTTCCAGGCGTACTCCACATTCGGAGCAAAGGCCCTGGCAGTCTTCCCGGCACACCGGCTGGAACGGCAGCATGGTTACAACTGCGTCCCGCAACACCGGCTCAAGATCGATTAGATCGTGCTCGACTCGACGTTGCTCTTCTTCGTCTTCTTCGTCCGAGAACACAGCGTCCTCATAAAAGAAAAGTTCTTGCACATTGACCTCAAGGTCATACGCAAGGGGATCCAGGCATCGGCCGCATTCGCCAGTAACTTCGACGAGCGCGGTTCCTGATACCAGAATTCCTTCGTGTACGGCCTCCAGCCGCAGATCCAGCTCGACATCCGAGCCTTCCTGCACGCCAATGAGCGCCACACCAAGATCACTTGGCGCGGGTACATGTTCCGTCAGCGTCCGCATGCTTCCCGGACTGCGTCCGAGGTCCTTGACGTCGAACGCCAGGGGCGAACTAGCATCTCGTTTAATGAGAACTCCTGTTGAACATATGACCGACGTACTATCTTAGCCTGAACTTCCGGACGGACTCAAACCGGGCAATGGCCAGCAGCATGACACTGCCGAACCGGCCCCGGATCGGGCCGCGCAACCGGCAGCAGGCCGCCGAGTACCGGTCAAGCTTACACTTTGCGCACGTGGTTCTGGACCGGCTCGCCCGGACCCAGCCGTTTCAGCACGGACCGGGGAACAAAATCCGAGACATCCCCGCCCAGGGAGAAGACTTCTTTGATGAGGGTGGAGGACAGGTGCAGGTAGTGGCTTTCCGCCGGGAGGAACACCGTCTCGACGCCGGTCAGCTGCCGGTTCATCGTGGCCATCGGCAGTTCGTAGTCGAAGTCCGAGGAGGACCGCAGGCCCTTGACGATTGCGGAGACGCCGCGCTGCCGGCAGTACTCGGCCAGGAGCCCCTCCCCCACGGGTTCGACCACTATGCCGCGCAATGACGCGAACGTTTCCCTGGCCATGTCGATCCGGTCCTCAAGGCTGAAGCGGTACTTCTTGGCGTAGTTGGTGGACACGGCCACGATCACCTCGTCGAAGAGGCCCGCGGCACGCGCAATGACTTCGAGGTGTCCATTGTGAATGGGGTCAAAGGAGCCAGGGCATACAGCGCGTCTCATGGTCCGAACCTACCGTATTCGCGCCGCGGGCCGGGATACCATGGCTGAATGTCAGCATCGAGCAAGCGCTTCGTCCTGCCTTTCAGCGTCCTGCCTTTCAGCGCCCAGCCCGTCACCTCGCAGCCCTTCAGCGTAGACGGCGGCGTGGTCCTGGTCACCGGCGCCGCCATGGGCATGGGCCGGCTGTACGCGCTCCGCGCCGCCAGGGAAGGCGCCGCGGTGGTGATCCTTTGGGATGTCGACGCCGATGCCCTGGCCGGCACTGCCGCTGAAGTGGCGGCCCTCGGCGCCCGCGCCGTCCCCCGGACGGTGGACCTGGCAGACCGAACGGCCATCGCCGACGCGGCGCTCGAAGCCCGCGCGGAGGGGCCGCTGGCGCTGCTGGTGAACAACGCCGGAATCGTCCGCGGCGCATACTTCTGGGACCACGCCCCGGACCGCGACATCGCCCTGACCATGGAGATCAACGCCCTGGCCCCCATGTATGTCACCCTCGCGTTCCTGCCGGACATGATGGCCGACGCCGGCCGGCCGCGCCGGATCCTCAATGTCGCGTCCGCCGCCGGCACGGTCTCGAATCCGCGGATGAGCGTTTACGCGGCCTCCAAATGGGCGGTCATCGGCTGGAGCGATTCCCTCCGGCTCGAACTTGAGCACCAGGGCTACGGCCACGTGAAAGTCACCACGTTCTGCCCCAGCTACATCTCTACGGGCATGTTCGCGGGAGCCCGCGGCCCGCTGCTGACCCCGCTCATGACCCCCGAGGACGCCGTGGACCGGGCCTGGCGGGCAACCCTCGCCGGGCAGCCGCAGCTGATTGCCCCGGCAATGGCCAAGCTGGGCAAGGTGCTCAAGGGCATCCTGCCGGTGCGGGCCTGGGACTTCGTGGGCGGGAAGGTTTTTGGGATCTATTCCACGATGGACCGGTTCACCGGCAGGGACGAGAAGGCGGCCACCCGATGAACTCCCGAATGCCGCTGCCGTGGCAGCGCGCCGCGACCGGCGCCAATCTGCTCTCCCCCGACGGTTCCCTCGGCGTCACGATTTTCGAGGAGATGACCACCCTGGCCCTCAGCACGGGCGCCATCAACCTCGGCCAGGGCTTCCCGGACGAGGACGGCCCCGTGGAGATCAAGGAGGCCGCCCAGGCCGCCATCGCCGCCGGAGCCAACCAGTACGCGCCCGGCAAGGGCATCCTGCCGCTGCGGGAGGCGATCGCGGTCCACCAGCAGCGGTTCTACGGGCTGGCTCCCGATCCGCAGACCGAGATCATCGTCACCACCGGCGCCACCGAGGCAATCGCCGCCGCGCTGCTTGCACTGGTGGGCCCGGGAGACGAGGTGCTCACGTTCGAGCCGTTCTACGACTCCTACGGCGCCATCATCGGGCTCTCCGGCGCCACACACGTCACGGCCCCGCTCCTGGCCCCGGATTTCATGCCGGACCTCGCCGCGCTCGAGGCCGCCTTCAGCCCGCGCACCAAGGTGGTGCTGATCAACAACCCGCACAACCCCACCGGCGCGGTGTTCCCCCGCGAGGTGCTTCAGCGCGTCGTCGAACTCGCCCGGAAGCACGACGCCGTCATCGTCACCGACGAAGTGTACGAGCACCTGACCTTTGGGGTGCGGCACATCCCGATGGCCACCCTGCCCGGCGCGGCGGAGCGCACGCTGACCATTTCCTCGGCCGGCAAGACCTTCTCCTTTACCGGCTGGAAGATCGGCTGGCTGTCCGGACCGGAGCATCTCGTGGCCGCCGCCCGGACCGTCAAGCAGTTCCTGAGCTACAGTTCCGGCACGCCGTTCCAGGCCGCGATCGCGGTGGGGCTGGGCCTTCCGGACGAGTTCTACACCGGCATTGCCGACACCCTCCGGTACAAGCGGGACATCCTCAGCGAGGGACTCCGCGCGGCCGGCCTCGACGTCCTGACGCCGCAGGGGACCTACTTCGTCAACGTGGACACCTCGCCGCTGGGGATCACCGATTCCGTGGAGCTGGCCCGCAGGCTCCCGGCCCTCGTGGGCGTCGCCGCGATCCCGGTGCCGGTGTTCTGCCACGCCGACGGCGCCGAGCGCACCCGCAGCCTGCTGCGCTTCGCCTTCTGCAAGCAGCTGTACGTGCTCGAGGAGGCCGCCGAGCGGCTGGCGACCTTGCGCGACAGGCTGTGACGATGGCGGAGCAGCAGCCTGGCGGCTCGCGGTTTCTGCGGACCACGGGGCAGCACGCCGAGATCGAACCGGATCCATTTACCGACGGCGGCTATGTGCTGAGCATCGGCGGCGCGGAGCAGTCCCACGTCAATCTGGCCGATCCCGCGGACATCTTCTACGAATACCTGCGCAGGATCGGGCATGTGGTGGACCTCGCCGCCCCGTGGGGCGAGCCGGTCACCGCGCTGCACCTGGGCGCGGGCGCCCTGACCCTGGCCCGCTACATCCAGGCCACCCGGCCCGGCTCGGTGCAGTATGCCGTCGAGCTGGAGCGGGAACTGCTGGACTTCGTGCTGGCGCAGCTGCCCCTGCCGGAGGGAACGCAGCTGCACACGGTGATCGGCGACGCCCGTGACGCCCTCGCCGCGCTTCCGGCGGAACTGCGCTTCGACGTCGTGATCCTGGACATCTTCTCCGGGCCGGAGGCGCCGGAACATATCGCGTGCGCCGGGTTCTACCAGGAGGCGGCGGCCCGGCTGACGCCGCGGGGCGTACTGATTGTCAACGTCGGCGACGAACCCGGACTGACCCTGGTGCGCAGCCAGGTCGCGGCCCTGCGCCAGGCCATGACCGGCGTCGCGGCCGTCGCGGAAACCGGAATGTTCACCGGCAGGTACCCCGGGAACATCATCCTGGCCGGGACGCAGGGGCCGTGGCCGGAGGCCTGGACAGCGGCGCTCACCGCGCGCGGCCCGCACCCGGCCAAGGTGCTCGCCGGCGTGGAGCTGGACGTGCTGGCGGGATAGCCCCGCCTCCCAGTCCGAGGCCTGCAGCCAGGTCAACCTGCAGGCAGATCAGCCTGCAGCGAGGTTAGTCAGTCTCGTCGCCGGACGTCACACCGGGTTCGGCGAACCACAGCCGGGTTTCGCCGTACTTCTTCTCCGCAAACCGTTCCATGCCCTCGGGCCAGGCCGGCTCGGGGGTCCGGGATGAGCGTTCCACCACCACCACGGCGCCCTCGTCCAGGTGCGGCGCCAGCTTGGCGAGCACGGCGGCGAGAGCAGGCTCGTCCAGGGGATAGGGCGGGTCCAGGAACACCAGGTCCCAGAGCACAGCATCGGCGGTCCGTTCCAGGAACGACTCGACCTTGGAGCGGTGCACGGAGACCACCTTGCGGCCTGCCACGGTGTTGACCAGGTCCGCGTTCTTCTGGCAGACGGCGCTGGCCTTGGCATCGAATTCGACCAGGTCCACGGAGCCGGCGCCGCGGCTGCCGCTCTCCACGCCCAGCGAGCCCGATCCCGCATACAGGTCCAGGACCCGGGCGCCGGCAATGACATTGAAGGCGTCGAGCCGGGAGAACAGCGCCTCCTTGACGCGGTCCGTCGTGGGCCGCGTCAGGTTTCCCGGGACGGACGTCAGCGGGCTGCCGCCGGCGGCGCCGGCAATGATCCGGCTCATTGCGGATGCCTTTGATGCGTGGTCCTAGCCGCGTTCAAGGAACGCCTCCTTCTCGGGGTTCAGGTATTCGTCGATCGCCGCGGCGAGGCCGGGGTGGGCCGCCAGTGCGGGGTCGGCGGCCACGATCCGCTGGGCGTCCTGCCGGGCCCGGGCAATCACGTCCTCGTGCTCGAGCACGCGCAGCAGCTTCAGCGTGGAGCGCCCGCCGGACTGCGAGGCGCCCAGGATGTCGCCCTCCCGGCGGAGCTTGAGGTCCTCCTGGGACAGCTCGAAGCCGTCGGTGGTGGCTGCCACGGCGTCCAGCCGGCGCCGGCTCGGATGCCCCGGCTCCAGGGTGGTGACCAGCAGGCAGGTTCCGGGCAGCCCGCCGCGGCCCACCCGGCCGCGCAGCTGGTGGAGCTGGGAGATGCCAAAGCGGTCCGCGTCCAGGATCACCATGAGCGTGGCGTTGTGCACGTCCACGCCGACTTCGATCACGGTGGTGGAGACCAGCAGTTTGGTCTCGTTGGCTGTGAAGGCGGCCATGGTCTCGGACTTCAGGCCGGGGTCCTGCCGGCCGTGCAGCGGCGCGACGGATACCCCGGCGAGTGCCGGCTCGTCCAGGAGGTGCTCCACGATGCCGGTGACGGAGGCGAGCTCGCGCGCGCCGTTGTCGGCTTCCAGGTCCGCGGCGGACGGTTCTGCCTCGCCCGGGGTGAAGTCGCCGTCGTCGTCCGTGCCGATCTTCGGACACACCACGTAGACCTGGTGGCCGGCGTCGATCTCCTCCCGCGAGCGGGACCAGATGCGGCCGGCCCACGCAGGGTGCTCCGCGAGCCCCACCACGTGGGTGGAGATCGGCGCGCGGCCCGCGGGGAGCTCGTCCAGCACGGAGGTTTCAAGGTCGCCGAAAACGGTCATGGCCACGGTCCGGGGAATCGGCGTGGCGGTCATGACCAGCAGGTGCGGCGGCTTGCTGGCCTTGGCCCGGAGGGCGTCGCGCTGTTCGACGCCGAAGCGGTGCTGTTCGTCCACCACGATCAGCCCGAGGTCGTAGAAGGAGACGTTGTCGCTGAGCAGGGCGTGGGTGCCGATCACGATTCCGGCCGTCCCGGAGGCGGCGTCCAGCATGGCCTGCTTCCGGGCCGCGGTGGGCATGGAGCCGGTGAGGAGGGTGACCTGGACGGCGTCCGGGCCGAAGCCGCCGAGCAGCCCGTCCCGGGAGAGGGGTCCGAGCGTGCGCCGGATGGAGTCATAGTGCTGGGCGGCGAGGACTTCGGTGGGGGCGAGCAGGGCAGCCTGTCCCCCGGCGTCCACCACCTGCAGCATGGCGCGCAGGGCCACGATGGTCTTGCCGGAGCCCACCTCGCCCTGGAGCAGCCGGTTCATGGGCGAGTCCTGGGCGAGCTCCGCGGCGAGCGTCTTGCCGACGGCGGCCTGGCCGGCGGTCAGCGTGAACGGCAGCTGGCGGTCGAAGGCGGTCAGCAGCCCGTCCGGTGCCGGGCGCCGGGCTGTCGCTTCCTCGGCGGCCAACTGGGCGCGGCGGCGGGCCAGGGCCGACTGGAGCACCAGGGCTTCCTGGTAGCGGAAGCGGTCCCTGGCGCGCTGCCAGTCCGCCGGTGTTTGCGGGGCGTGGATCAGCCGGTAGGCGTCCGCGACCGGCAGGAACTTCTCCCGCGCAGCGATTTCCGTGGGCAGCGGATCACCGAGGGACTCGAGCTCCGCGGTGTCCAGCAGCGTCGAGATGACCTTCTGGATGGACCAGCTGGTGAGTTTCGCGGTCGCCGGGTACACCGGGATCGGCATGGCCGCGAGCTTCTCCGGGTCCATGCCCGGGGTGTCGGGGTCCTCGTCGAGCAACAGGAATTCGGGGTTGGTCAGGCCGAGCGATCCGCCGTAGCGCGTGACCTTGCCGGAAAACATCGCGCGCCGGCCCGGGTGGAGTTCGGCCTTCGCCCGGAAGCCGTTGAAGAAGCTGACTTTCAGCGTGCCCGGAAGGCCGCCGCCCGTGCGCGCAGAAGCGGTCCCGGCGTCGTCGGAGATCACGACGTCGGTGAGGGAACCCCGCCGGGCGCGCATGGCCCGGGTGCTGCTGGAGACCACCCGGGCAATGAGGGTGACGTCCTCGTCCAGCGGGACCTCGCTGATGGGTGTGAGCTCGCCCCGGCTGAGGTAGCGGCGGGGGAAGTAGTTCAGCAGCTCACCAACAGTGGTGATGCCGAGATGTTTTTCGATGACGGCCGCGGAGCGCTTGCCAATGCGGCGTTCCAGGCCCAGTTCAAGTTCAGCGTGCATATCCGTCGGGGTTTCGGGGTTCGGCGGCGGGTGCCGGAGCAACGGTGGCGGCAACGGTGGCGGCGACGGCGGCCGCGGCAGTTGCGGCCTCGGTGTCCGGATCGCGCGGCAGTGCGAGCTCGCTCACGGAAATGTCCGTGGGCTCGCCCAGGGAACGGATCAGTGCGACGGCCGGTGCGGCATCCAGGACGTGGACGTGGACACGCCAGCGGTACTGTCCGGCGGCATCGGCGGTGCCGCCGACCTGGCTCATGATCACGGAGTCGCCCATTTCGTCGAGCCGCTGCCGCATCATGGCGGCGTCCAGCGGGGACAGCGAGATGGTGCACATGACTTCGACGCCCTCATCGCGCGGCATGCCGACGTGGATGTGCGGATCCTGGACGTCGTAGCCGTGCAGCCCGTCCAGCAGTTCGCTCTGGAGCTCTTCGCCCAGCACGGCGGACCGGAGGCAGTCCAGGATCAGGAGCATGCCCACGCCGCCGGCGTCCACCACGTGGGCGGCGTGCAGGGCCTCGAGCTGGTCCTCCGTGCGCACCACGGCGGCCAGGGCGGCCTCGACGGCGGCATCCAGGGCCAGGCCCAGGGTCTGGTTGCTGTCATCGCCGTCGTGCGCGGAGTCCACGGCGGCCGCCGCGCGGGCGGCGGCTTCCATGACGGACAGCATGGTGCCGGGCACGGGATCGCTCAGCGCGGACCAGGCCCGGATCTGGGCCCGGTTCAGGGCCGCGGCCAGCAGGGGCGAGCTGATCCGGGTGTGTCCGGCCAGCGGTTCGGCGGCGGCGCAGAGGAACACGGCAAACAGTGTTCCCGAATTGCCGCGGGCCTGTTCCATGGCGGCCTGGCCGGCCAGCGCCAGGACGGCGCCGACGTCATGCTGGGCGGGGTCCGGTGCGGCGACCGCGTGCTGTGTCGTGTGCTGGGTAGTGTGCTGTGTCGCGTGCTGCGCGGTGTCCGCGGAGGAGTGTCCCGCGCTGTGCGGGGACCGGCGCAAGGATGTGTCCGTGCCGGCGCGGCCGCCGACGGCGTCCGTTCCGTGCGCGGCGTGGGCTGCGGCCCGGGCGGTCAGGTAGAGGTTGGTGCCGGTGTCGCCGTCGGCCACCGGAAAGATGTTGATGGCGTTCAGGCGGTCGCTGTGGTTTCCGAGCGTGGTTTCCGCCTTGACCAACCACCGCTTCATCGCTTGCGCGTTGGCGGCAATTTTAGTCTGCAAAGTGATCCCATCCCACAGCGTCAGCGGGCCTGCCCGCGATCTTTACTCCCGTGCTTTCCGATGGTGCAGGGGCCTCTACCGAGCCTATCGCAGTGAAACCGGCAGGGAGCTGAAGCCCCGGGGGGAATGTGGCCAGCAGCCCGTGGTCTTCGCCGCCGCCGAGCACCCAGGACATCGGGTCTGCCCCCAGGAGCTCCGAGGCCGGCAGCAGCGGAACAACCAGCTCCTTCAGGGCCGCGGCGTCCAGGTTCAGCACCGCGTGGCTGGCCGCCGCCATCCGGTTACCGTCCCGGACCAGGCCGTCCGAGATGTCCATCAGGGCGGACGCGCCCGATTCACGGGCCACGGGGCCGGCGGCGAGCGGCGGCTGCGGCCTGCACTGGGTGTCCATGAGGGCCCGCTGCCCGGCGCTCAGGTCCCCCACGCGAATGTCCGACTCCAGCAGTGCCAGCCCGGCGGCGGCCCGGCCCACCGTTCCCGCCAGTGCCACGGTGTCCCCGGGCCGGGCTCCGGAACGCAGCACGGGTTCCCGGCCGTCAAGGGTGCCCAGGATCGCCACGCTGACGGCCAGTTCGCGGCCGCGGCCGAGGTCGCCGCCGGCCACCGTGCAGCCTGCGGCGCCCAGGCCCCTGATTCCGGCCATGAGGCCGTCCGCGAAATCCTCCACCCAGGAGACAAGGGTTTCCGGCGGCATGGTCAGGCTCACCACAAGGGAGGTGGCCCGGGCCCCCATGGCATTGATGTCGCTGAGGTTTTGTGCGGCAGCCTTCCAGCCGACGTCGTACCCGCTGGTCCGGTAGCCGTTGTTCCACTCGAGCCGGAAGTCCTGGTCCGCCACCTGGGTGTCGATGCTGACCACTGTCCGCCCGTCCGGCGCCGCGACGATCGCGGCGTCGTCGCCCGGGCCCAGCAGCAAGGACGTCGCCGCCCCCGGGCCACCGGCGGGCTCCGGGGCAATGAGCCGCGGGAAGATGCAGGCCAGCAGCTGGGATTCCGAGAGCCGGCCCACGGTCAGTGCGGCGTCCGCCGGCAGGGGTTCGGACACAGAAGACTCGGGCACAGGAGTCTCGGACACAGGAGTCTCGGACACAGGAGTCTCGGATTCAGCAGTTTCAGGCACAGAACTACGCTACCGCGCGGGACTGACGCCGCCGAACAGTGAGAGACTGCCGGACAGGGAGACTGCCGGACAGGGAGACTGCCGAGAAGTGATGCCGCAGGACTGTGGCAGGGCCGGCATGGGCCCTGCCACGAGCACGCTAGAACGTGGTCTTCAGGCAGCCGAACTGGGTGTTGCCGGACGACATCCCGGCGACGCCCAGCCCCCACGCGCAGACGGTGTACACGCCGCGTTTCGTCACCGGAATGACAATCCGGTAGCCGTGATTGCCGTTGATTTGCATGACCGAGTTGACGTCGGCCCTGTACCGGTTGGCCACATAGGCCGTGCCCTTCGTGGTCCCGTCGGGAGACGTGACGTAGAGGTGGACGGGAATGTTCGCCCGCGTCATTCCCGGGTCCACTCCCCAGCCGCTGGCCACGAGCGCGGATCCGGTCCCGCCAAGCTGGACCTTGACGGACTCCAGGTACCCGATCGGCGCCGGCGTGGCCGCAACACTCACCGTCGAGCAGCCCAGGAGGCTGTTGCCCAGCGGGAAGACGCTGACGGCGATGCCGTAGGCGCAGATCTTGTAGCTGCCCGGCGTCGTGACCGGCAGCGCCACGCGGTAGCCGTGGTTTCCGGTGGTTCCCATGACCTGGTTGACGTCCGCGCGGGACTGGTTGGCGGTATAGGCGGAGCTTTTGGTCACTCCCTTGGGATCAGTGACGTAAAGGTGCACCGGGATGGACGCGGCCGGGGTTCCGCGGTCCAGGGTCCACCCGGTGACCGTGATGGTTGCCGTCGGCGCGTCCGTCTTGACCACGGTGCTCTCCAGGAAACCGGACGGCGCCGGCGTTGCCTTCGGCGTCACGGATTTGCAGCCCAGCAGGCTGTTGCCCTGGCTGAACGCAGTGACGGCTATGCCGTAGGCGCACACCTTGTACGCGCCGCTCGTTGTCACGGGGATGTCCCAGCCGAAGCCGTGGTTTCCTGTCACGGACATCACGGTGTTGACGTCGCTGCGGCTTTTGTTGGCGGTGATGGCTTTCGACGTCGTGTTGCCCGCCGGGTCCGTCACGTAGAGGTGCACCGGAATGGATGCGGCGGGCGTCCCCGGATCATAGCTCCAGCCCGTGGCCCGCAGCACCGTCACGCCGCTGGCCCTGGTGAGGGTCAGCGACTCGAGATACCCGGCCGTGGCCGGCGAGCCGGCAAGGGTCAGGGACCGGCAGCCCAGGTCCGCGGTCTCGGCACTGCCCAGGGCGTATACGCAGACCTTGTATACACCGGCGGCGGTCAGGTCGAAGGACCGGGAGAACCCGTGGTTGCCCGTCACCTTCATGATGGTGTTGACGTCCGGGCGGGCCTGGTTGGCGGCCACGGCATAGCCCGTTGCGGTACCGCCGGGCGGAGTCACATAGATGTGGACCGTGGATGATTCGGAGGACTTGGCGGAGTCGTAGGCCCAGCCGGAGACGTTCAGCGTGGCCTTGGTACCGGAGCGGGTGATGGCCGCGGACTCGACGTAGCCCACGGCGGGTGCGCCGGGCGGTCGGATGGTCACGGCGGCCGAGGTGTTGCTGACGGAATCGATGCTCACCTTGGTGCCGGCGTGCGTGGTGAACGTCTGCCCTGCCTGCCAGGCCTGGGTGTTGCTGTAGTAGCCGTTGAAGGCGGACCCGCGGGTGTCCGGCGGGAGCAGGATCGAGGAGTTGCCTCCGCCCTGCTGGGTGATCTTCACGCCGCGGTTTCCGGACTGCGCAATGACGGCGTCGTAGCCCACCGGAGCCCGGAGCTCCAGGTAGTAGACCTCACCGGACTTCGGGTCCGTGAACTTCGCGGCCCGGTTGGCGCCATCGCCGGCCCAGGGCGTCAGGGTCACCTGGCGGGGGCCGGACAGGGTGCCGAGGTTGGTGATCTCGTTGCCGTTGCCGAACCGGCCCATCTCCCACAGGCTCGCGCTGATTTCCGGCATGAGGTCCCAGTGCGAGATCCCCATCAGGTCCAGGTTGTCGCCGTAGGGCTTGATGCTGCAGGTGGGATCGGCGAATCCGGCGTAGGGTCCGGAGGCCACGTCCATGGCGCCGCTGCCGCACAGCAGGCTGTTGGCGTGGTCCATGCCCAGGGCGTGCCCGAACTCATGCGTCAGCACGGGAGTCGAGAGCCGGCTGTTCTGCGGCATCAGGATGCGCCCGCCGGTACTGCCGTTGCTGTAGGTCATGCCCGCGGTGCCGTTGCTCAGGTACGCGCCCGGGATGAAGATCACCAGCGCGGTGTAGGACTGCTGCGTCCAGCCCAGTTCTTGGGAGACGATGTCCACGATCTGCGACGGCGACTGGGTGGATTTGGCGGCGGACTTGTGCAGCAGGCGTGAGGAGCTCAGCGCAATGTCCACACGGCCCGCGGTGGCGTGGGCCCAGTAGCGGTTGGCCGCGCTGAGCGAGGCCTTCGCCGCGGCCATCGGCACTGCGGCGTCCGTCTCCGCCGCCGACTTGTCGGCCAGCTGCACCGTCACCAGGGTGGTCTTCAAGGTGCCCGCCAGCGGCGCGCTCACATACGTGTACTCGCTCTTCGCCTCGTTGACCGGCAGCTCGGGACGGACAAAGTCATCCACCTGCCCCTGAGGGTTCGGATCCGACACCCCTGGCACAGCGGCTGGCACAGCGGCTGGTACAGCGGCGGACACGGCACCGGCGGAAACGGCAGCCGCCGACGCAGAAACCCCCGCCAAGGCACCGGCGGACACCTGTCCGGCGGCCTGAACGTCAACAGCGGCCACAGCGGTCTGCGGCAAGGTTGCTGCCAGCATCACGGCGGCAATCACGGTTGCCGCTATGTTTAGTTTTCGCAAGATTGCTCGCTTAGGGGTGAGACCGCAGGTGGAGACCTGGTGGTGGGAGCGACGTAAGGTGCCTATAGCATAAACGCCAATTCACTTCTGTCACCCCACTAACTTTGATCTCCAAAATCACAACTGCATCACGCCTTTTCTTTTCAAGCTTTTGCGCAGCGCGGACGCACCATTTCGCCACCTGAACACCGCGTGCCAAACTCTTAGCCGTGCCTTCTTCCGTCACCGCGGTGAATACCGCCACCCGCAGGGTGCTCGCCTTCGCCGTCGGAGGCCTCATGCTGTGGCTGATCATTGCCCTTCAACTGTTCGTGAACGTGGATCCGCTCAGCGTGCACCGGACGGACGCTGTCATCATGCTGGGCGGTGCGGCCTCCGAGCGCCTGCCGGTGGCCCGTCAGATCCAGTCCGAGTTCCACGTTCCGGTTCTGGTGCTCTCGCACACCGACACGTTCGGCAACCGCGTCGCCGATGAGGCCTGCAATTCAGCGGCCTTCCCCAACCCCGCGGTGATCTGTTTCAGGCCCCCGGACCTGGACACACGGGGGGAAGCACGGGCAATCTCGCGGCTGATCCAGGCCAACGGCTGGAAGTCAGTCACGGTGGTGACCTCCAGTTACCACGTCACCCGTGCCGGGCGCCTGATCGGCCAGTGCACGACGGCGGACGTACAGATGGTTGCCTCGCACCCTGACCTGGATCTGGGCCAGTGGATCCGGCGGTTCGTGATCGAAACCGGGGGCCTGCTGGACGTTTCCCTCAGGCCTGAATGCGCCAATCACGGTGCGGAAATGTAACAATTGAACCTCATCCGGTTGAACTGGTCAGCCGGTTCGGGCATCTGACCGAGGCGAGGAGGACACGCTGGACCACTCTCCCGACGGCGCTCCCCCGCTGGCTGCCGCACCCCGGCACCTGCGCCGGCGACGCCTGCACACGGAGATCCCGGACGCCCTCCTGGTGCCCGGGGCGGAGCCGCTTCCGCTCACCGAACCGCCGGCCGAGGCGCCGGCCCCTCAGAGCCCTGACCCTGCAGAACCGGACACCACAGAGCAGGCCGCGGAAGGCCAGTACCCCGCAAGCGAAGACGCCGCAGGCGAGGAAGCCGCAGACGCGGCCGCTGCAGCCCGGGACAAAGAGGCCCGGGACAAAGAGGCACAGGACAAAGAGGCCCAGCAACTCGCCCGTGACAAGCTCTACCGGCGCAAGCGGCGGGTGGCCCTGGTGGCCGTCCTCGTTGTCGCCATCGCCGTGCCGGCAATCGTACTGGCCCTGCTGCTCGGCTGAAGCCGGGCCACAAACCTTAGCAACCGTTCGCACACCCTTGGGGATAAACCATGCACAGCATCATGCCGATCTTCGGAACAAGGCCGGAAGCCATCAAAATGGCGCCGATCGTCAGCGCGCTGCAGGAGTCTCCGCTCTTCCGGTGCATCGTGACGGTCACGGGACAGCACCGCGAGATGCTGGACCAGGTCAACGAACTGTTCGGCATTGTTCCGGACCATGACCTCAACATCCTGCAGCAGGGCCAGTCACTGTCGGCCATCATGACGCGGACCATTGACGGGCTGGAGAAGCTCTTCGCCGCCGCCCGTCCGGACGCCGTCGTGGTCCAGGGCGACACCACCACGTCCACGGCCGCCGCCATTGCGGCCTTCTACCACGGCATCCCGGTGGTCCATGTCGAGGCCGGGCTGCGCAGCGGAGACCTGCTCTCGCCGTTCCCGGAGGAAGCCAACCGGAAGATCACCAGCCAGATCACCCGCCTGCACCTGGCGCCCACTTCCACCAGCAGGGAAAATCTGCTGCGGGAAGGCATTAGCCCGGAGGACATCGTGGTGACCGGAAACACCGTGATCGATGCCCTTCTGGCCACGGTGGACAAGCAGCTGCCCTTCACCGACCCCCGGTTGGAAGAACTGGCAGCCAGCGGCCGCCCGGTCCTGCTGGTCACCACTCACCGGCGCGAAAACCAGGGCGAATCGATGCGCAGTGTAGGGCGGGCCCTGGCCCGGATCGCCGACGCCGAGCCGGACCTCGTGATCGTCCTGCCCGCCCACAAGAATCCCGTGGTGCGCGAGGCAGTGCTTCCCGCGCTGGAGGGCAAAGCCAATGTCCTGGTCACGGAGCCGCTGGCCTACGGCGAGTTCACCCGGCTGCTGTCCCGGGCGCGCATCGTCCTCACCGACTCGGGCGGAGTGCAGGAGGAAGCCCCCAGCCTCGGCAAGCCGGTCCTGGTGATGCGCGACAACACCGAACGGCCCGAGGCCCTCGAGGCCGGCACTGTGAAGCTGATCGGCACGGACGAGGAGCGGATTGTCACCGAGGTGACCCGTCTCCTGCACGATTCCGCGCACTTTGCCGCCATGGCAAACGCCGTGAACCCGTACGGCGACGGCAAGGCTGCCGCGCGGACAGTGGCTGCCATTGAAGAGCTGCTCGGCGTCGGCTACCGGACCGCGGAGTTTGGCGAGGCGTAGACGGGTGCCGACCGCCTGCTGGGACGCCCGAAGGCCGCCTGACCTCGGAAGACATGTCGATCAGGCGGGGCGTTTCGTGAAACAATGAGTGTTCAGCAGGCAAGGATGCGGGTTGCCCGGATTTGCGTTCTCTGAGTACGAAACCGGCCCCCCGGATTCAGGCTCGATTTCGCCACAACTCCAGGGGGTGCACGTGGACCGCAGGACGTTCCTCGCCGTTCCCCTTGCCGTCGCGGCAGCCGCCCTGGCCGCCTGTACGCCCGAGCCGCCGGCACCGGCACCGCACGGCACGTCTGCCCCGGCAGTGCCGCCAACGCCCAAGGCCTCCCCCACGCCCAAGGCAGCCCCGTCAACACCGCAGGTGACCCCGCCAACACCCGAGGTTGGCCTCAAAGGCGTCGGCATGACCGGAATCAAGGAATTCGGCGCCAAGCAGCTGGATGCGCTCAACGTGGGCTGGTACTACACATGGGGCGCCGACTTCCCCGCCCTGAAGCTGGCCGCCACTCCTGCCCCTGAATTCGTGCCGATGGTCTGGGGGAAATCAACGTTGCGGAACAAGGCCATTGCGGAAATCCGGTCTGAGCTTGAAGTGTCCCGCGCCCGGCACCTGCTCGGCTTCAACGAACCCGACCACAAGGGCCAGGCTGACATGTCTGTCAGCACGGCCATCAAACTGTGGCCCCAGCTGGAACGGGCCGGCCTCAGGCTGGGGTCGCCGGCTCCGGTCCAGGCCCTGGGCGATTGGCTCAAGCAGTTCATGGACGCCGCCGCCGCGAAGGACCTGCGGGTGGACTTCGTCACCATGCATCACTACGCGCCGCCCCGCGCAGACTCGTTCCTCAGAACGGTCCAGAAACTCCATGAACGCTATGGGAAGCCGGTCTGGATCACCGAATTCGCCGTAGCCGACTGGAAAGCCACCGCAACGTCCCCCACCCGGTTCACGGAGAAGCAGATTCTGGCTTTCATGAGCGAGACCGTTGCCGGGCTCCGGGAGATGCCCTACGTGGAGCGCTTCGCGTGGAAGACCAGGGCCCATGACGATCCGATCATGGGCGCGTCCGCCCTGCTGCGCGCTGACGGCTCCCTCTCCCCCACAGGCGAGCTGTACCGGTCTCTCTAGGACCCGTCCCAGGCCGTGCCGGGGGCGCTGAAGGCGCACCGGAAAACTGCGCATTTCCTGTGTATATCCGGGATTTTCCGGCGTGTTCCCCGTGCTAAGTTGACTCCAGCCTCAGCTGAATCAGGGACCACACAGGCCAGAGCAGTCACTCGTCAATGCCGCCGTTCGAGCGCGGAATCCGTCGGGACGCACCCGCTTCCGGTTTTTGCGTCCCTGCACCGGTCATGGGGCGCCGGTCATGGAGCCCAGCCAACCTTCCACGAAAGGAACTCATGGAACGCCGTAAGTTTCTTGCCATGCCCCTCGCCGCGCTGGCGGCGCCCGGAGCCCTGCTCGCCGCCAGCGCGGGATCCGCCCGGGCCGCCGCAATCCCGGCAGCAGTCCCGTCTGTCACCTTGCCCGCTGACACGCTCAAGGGCTTCGGGTGGGGCGGGAAAGACGCCCTGGCACTCCAGCAAATCAAGAGCCTCAAGTTGGACTGGCATTACACCTGGGGATCGCATTACAACGTCACCACCAACCCGGCCTTCGTCCCCATGATCAAGAGCGAGAGGACCCTGCTGGAGCAGGACGCCATCGGCTGGGTTACGCGGCAGCTGGGGGAAACAAGAACCAAGCACCTGCTGGGCTTTAACGAGCCGGACAACCGCGCCCAGGCGAACATGTCCGTCGACAGGGCCATCCAGCTTTGGCCCAAACTGCAGGCGACCGGGCTGCGGCTCGGATCCCCGGCGCCTGCGGGTACGGCGAGCCCCTGGCTTGCGGAGTTCATGGCCAAGGCCAAAAAGAAGGGGCTGCGGGTCGATTTCATGACCATGCACCGCTATGCCTGGCCCAAGGCCGACGACTTCCTCAAAAAGGTGACGGAACTGCATGAGCGTTACGGCAAGCCCGTCTGGGTGACTGAGTACGCGGTGGCCGACTGGGATGCGACGTCCAGCAGGCCCTGCGTGTATTCCCGGGCCCAGACCGAGGATTTCATGCGCGCCACGGTCGCCGGCCTGCGTGCCATGCCGTTCGTCGAGCGATTCGCGTGGAAGACCCGGCCGGCCGGCGACATCAAAATGGGCTGCTCCGCCCTGTTCCACACGAACGGCACCCTCACCACCACCGGGAAGCTCTACGCGTCCCTATGAGGCACTGAGCGCCCCTCGGGCGGCAGAGGGACCACCTAGGGATCCGGCCGGGGCCCGCTAACGCCAAAAGGATCCCACCGGAGCGTTTTAGCCCGGTGGGATCCTTTTGTGTTGCGGGTGCTGTATCAGCTTCGCTGACGGGCTCCTAGTTGGCTCCGCTGAGCTCCAACAGTTCGCTCTTGTGGCCGAGTGAGACGATGTCCCAGCCCGCAGCGTTCCACTTCTCGTGATCCAGGACGTTGCGGCCGTCAAACATGCGCTTGCGCGACACCGTTGCCGCCAGCTCGGCGGGATCGACATTCACGAATTCGGACCATTCCGTCAGCAGCATGACCAGGTCGGCGTCCGCCACGGCCGTGGCCAGGGAGTCGACGTAGTTCAGCCGCGGGTACCGCTTGGCAGCGTTCGCGTTGGCCGCGGGGTCATAGACGCTGACGTCGGCCCCGCTGTTGAACAGCCTGGCAGCCACGTCCAGCGCCGGTGAATCGCGGACGTCATCGCTGTTGGGCTTGAATGCGACGCCGAGGACGGCGACCCGCTTGCCTTCCAGGGTGCCCAGCAGTGTTTCTGCGACGTGGACAGCACGGTCACGGCGGCGGAGGTTCACTTCGTCGACTTCGTTCAGGAAGCGCATAGTGGTGTCCAGACCAAGTTCGGAGACCCTGGCCTGGAGCGCCCGGATGTCCTTGGGCAGGCAGCCGCCGCCGAAGCCGATGCCGGCGTTGAGGAACCGGCGGCCGATGCGGGCATCGAGCCCGATCGCGTCGGCCAGCGTACGGATGTTGCCGCCGACGGTCTCCGTGACCTCGGAGAAAGCATTGATGAAGGAGATTTTGGTTGCCAGGAAGGCGTTAGCGGCGACCTTCACCAGTTCAGCCGTCTCGAAGTCCGTGGAGATGAACGGGGTCTCGCGGCTGATGGCGTCGGCGTAGACCTCGCGCAGCGTCTTTTCGGCGGCCGCGGAATCCACGCCAATGACGAGGCGGTCGGGACGCAGGGTGTCCTCCACGGCGAAGCCCTCGCGCAGGAACTCGGGGTTCCAGGCGAAGTTGACCGTCACGCCGTCGCGCGATTCTTCGGCGACGAGGCCCTTGAGGCGGCGTGCGGAGCCCACCGGAACAGTGGACTTTCCAACGATGAGGGAGTCCTTCGTGGCGGCGCGGGCGATCGCCGCCACCGAGGCGTCCACGTACGTCATGTCGGCGGCGTGCTCGCCGGCCCGTTGCGGGGTGCCGACGGCGATGAAGTGGACGTCGCCGAAGGCGCCGGCCTCCTCAAACGAGGTGGTGAAGCGCAGGCGGCCGGATTCCGTGTGCTTGCGCAGGAGCTCCGGCAGGCCGGGCTCGTGGATGGGCAGTTCGCCCCGGCTGAGGCTGTCGATCTTTTCTTTGTCAACGTCGACGCCCAGGACTTCGAATCCCAGTTCAGCCATGCATGCCGCATGGGTCGCGCCGAGGTATCCCGTACCGATAACGGTTAGTCGTAGTGTCACTAGTCCCCCAGTAGCTGCAGTTCATGTCATTGTCTTAGGCGCGGATGGCGCACCCAAACGCGTCCACTATATATCGGCACCTCGAAAAAACAGATTTCGCGGCCGCCGATCCTTGCCGGTCAGGGTCCGGGGGCCGGTCCCCGGGCCCCACCCGGCGCCAGTCAAGCTACCGGGGCAATAATCCGGGCTACCCGTGCTGAGAGCGTCTTGTTGACAGCGGACATGGCCTTGTCGACGTCGGCCACCGAGACGCCCCATGCCCTGTCGTACTTGCTCGCAGTAAGGTCGATTGGCGACCCGAGGACGACCTCAAGCCGGGCTCCCGTGGTCTGGTGGATGAGCACGTCGTCCTTGAGATAGAAGTTCCGCGGCCCCACAACCAGGTTGTGTGCTCCCGGTAACTGGAATGCGGCCAAGTACATCTGGCTCCCTACGCATCCGGCGAGTGAGACAGATTCCGCGGCCAGCCTGACCTGCTCGTGCACTGGCAGTTTTTCGGGCTGGACTATCTCGTAGCCCGCCGTCTGGAAGTAAGCTTCAACGTCTGCCTCATTGGTCAGGGGACGCTGTCCGTGGGCCGATCTGGAGAGATAGACCTTCCGATACGGCGTGGCTGGCTGTGAATTAGCGGCCATGGTCCGCCACACCTTCTCTTGCAGCCGGGTAATCCAGCGATGGGTGCGCATGGCCATATCGGGGACGATGAGGTGCTCAACAACATCATGGGCAGAGGCGTGCGTGATGCGCTCTTTAGGGACCCCGGCCAACTCCAAAAGCGCGACGCTGTGGTCGGCGAGGTCCGGTTCGAAGACGAGAAAGTTAATTTCTGACCGCAGGGCATCATTCATCAGATCCAGCGCCCATGCCCGCGACACGCCTTCGACGAGGTTATGGCCGAAGTGGCGATGGACGTTACCCAGGAAGTAGTAGCTTCCCTTCAACTCGCGGGAGTCCGGGGCCTGCTTAAGCTGCAGGCCGGCCGGTGTGAGGGTCAGGTAGTCGGTGGCAATGCTGTTGTTGCCGTCCAGCACCCCGTACGACGCAGGGATCATGGCGCCATCGGCGGTCAGCAGCAACTGTCCGCCGTTATGGCCTTCGACCGGTGCGCCGGCTTCACACGACTCGATCGACCTTGCTGTAATCCGGCCTCCGAAGACGTGAGCGCGCTCAAGCATCCATAGGGATGGAATTATTACCGGTTCGGCTTTTTGGAGCCAGCAGTCCGGCATCATCTGATCATGGGCGCCCTGCGGGTCTCCAAGCGGCTCCTTGATGGCCTCGAGCAGGGTCCGCGGCGGGGCTGGGTCGATCACGGCGCAGGAACCGTCCACCGCCAGCCGGGCAACGGAGGCGGAGTCCGGCTGGGGCCGGCCGACCGACCCGGGCACCGCCAGCCGGGCCGGCGGCATCGAAGACGCGTCCAGTTGCGGCAGGATCCGTCCGGGCGCGAGGGGGTCACGCCCGGCAGAGGATTCAGTCATGATTGCGAGATTACAGGAACATGCCGGTCCCTGATGAGCCGAACCAGGCTTGGCGCCCGCTTTGGCTACGCCTGGTCCAATCCGGCAGTAACAACGGCATCATTGTTGCGCTCCCCCGGAAGCTGGTTGTCCCCAAGTCCGGCGATAGTTTGCAGCCAGGCCTGGAGGTACTCACGGTCGAACCGCTGCCCTGAATTGGCGCTGAAGTCGAACGAGACCAAATTCTTCGCGAACGGTTCCGCGAGATTTGCCAGCGAGGCGGAGCGCGAGATCACCAAGTCGCAGGCCTGCAGCAGCGCCACTACGACGGCGCTTTCCAGGTGTCCCGCGCCCTCAGCGGCGAGGCGGTCGTCGTCAAGGTCGAAGACAAGCCGTCGATCGGAAATCCTCGAGAGTTCCAGTACTCGCCTGGCCGTGTCGTTATCCAAAGCCGAGGCTGAAACGACGACCGAGGCGTACTGCGTTGCGTCGGCGCCGCTGATCAGGTCGTTGACAACGAGGCGGCGCACCAAGCCGAGTCGGGATAGGTGGATGCTGCCCAGTAGCGACTGCAGGCTCTGGCCGTCAGAACGGGCCGCCGAGTCCGTCGGGGCGGAATCCAAGACTCCAAGAATCGGAGGCAGATCCTGGCCGTGCATGTGTTTGGAGTAAAGCATCGCGTAGTCCTGGCCCATGGTGACGTCAGAACGAATCGCGTCCCGTGGGACTGCGGCACGGAGCACGGGCCATTCCTCCGGCGCCGTGGCAAGGGCGAGGATCTGCTGGACAGCCAAGTCCGGGTCCAGGGAAACTACCTGGCCGCCGCCATGAAGCCGAATCCGGTCAGCCGGCGCCCCGATATCCGTTGAAAGGACTGGAACGCCGAACGCCCAGGCCTCGGTGACTGTATGGGAATACGTCTCTGGCCAGACGGAGAAGATTCCGACGAAGTCCGGGTCAACTTCCCGGGCGAGTGAAGCATAGTTGGCCCGCGTGAACTCGCCGTGCCCGATGACAAGGTCTCCGAGGCTCTTGCTGTTCTTGCCAAAGCCGTGCCACTCAACATGCGGACTCGTTCGCCGCACCAACTCCTGGATGAGGTCTATGCCCTTTTGCGGCGCCCAGTTTGCCGGGAGCATGACCCGCATGGGGCCGGGCAACCGATCGCCCTCGCGCAGGAATCCGATCGCGGACACATCGCGGCCGTGTTCGATCAGTTCCAGCTTGCCCTGATAGGCCGGGTAATTGTCCGCGTAGATCGAAGCCGCGGAAGGAGTTGTTGCAATCACGGCTGACGCGCTGTCGAGGACCCCCGCTGCACGCCGCCTCCACTCGTGGACCCAGTCGTGCTTCAACGACGGAACATTCTTGACGAATGCGGTGGGCAGCGTGCACGTGCCCTCCCCTGGAGTGCACACGCCGCCGCAATATTTCAGCGATTGGTCAAGCAGGTGAATCGTGGGGCAAATGTAGTAGAAGTCATGTGTCGAAAGAATCATCGGGACACTCATCAACCGGCAGACTTCTGGGATTGTTGTCAGCGGTTGATTGACAAGATGCCGAATGTGCACAAGTTCAACATTGTGCCGGAGGATAAGTTCTGCAACGTACTGTGCGTAGTCATCCCGCCATGTGTCGGTCACGTCGAATTTCGGCGTGGGTTTCCACGTCTCGAGCTTGTGGAAGACACCGTCGGTGAACTCATAGAGCGTGATGGCGGTCGCCGTAGCTTCCAACAGCAAGCTGTCCTGGGCGTCGACGAGCTGGGACAGCAGGTCCTTGTTGGTAGCGGGCGTGCCGCCGCCCGAGCGGTGTATGACGTACAGGAGCACAGGCTTGACTGAGCTCGCACGCGCCAGGGATTCACGATGGGAGGAAAAGTCTGTGCGGATCTGTGCCATCTCCGCAGAGGAGTTCCATGCCCGGATGTCGGACGTGTACTCCGGGTGCATGGCGTCCACCGCGTCGCGGCCAACCTGGACCAGCGCGGCCCTGCGTTCTTCGCCGAATGACTGGCTCCGGGCGTGGCCCACCATCACGTGAGGCGCCAAGAGATTCAGGAAGCCGCTCTTAATGGCACGCTGGCAGAAGTCGTTTTCTTCGCCGTAGCCCTGGGGGAATGCCACCTCGTCGAAATCGCCGATTGCGTTGATGAGGTCCCGTCGAACGAACATGCAAAAGCCGTGGCCGGAAGGCAGCTCCATGGACGCGACGTTCACTTTTTTCGCGACGCCACGGCTGACTTCGGCCCAGGTGAGGTGCTCCGGCCATTCATTGAATCTCCCGGGCGTCGGAACGGCCATGGCTCCGGCGTTGTCGGAAACTGCACTGACCGTCCCCACGTTGGCGCGCGAATATGCCGTCCAACGCATCCGGCGAAGCCATCCGGGCCCAACCACGGTGTCGCTGTTCAGCAGGACAACGTCGTCCTCGCCGCCCAGCGCGAAGGCGTGATTCGCTGTTCGCGTATAACCCCAATTTGTCTCGTGGCGGTGCAGTTCAACGGCTCCCGCATCGCTAAAGCCGGCAAGCACCTCCAGAACGGCGGGATCAACGGTCGCGTCATCGATCACGACGACACGGGCGCCGCCCGAGTGCTCCAGCACTGAGCTGATGCACCGCTCAACGACTCGTGCGCCACCGTTGTGGACAGGTATGGTCACCGTGGTGCCGCGCGCGCTTGACAAGCGTGGCAGTAGTTCGGCGACTACTTCGGCGGACCAATTACTCACAACAGGATTACTCAAAATTCTCCCAACACATTTCCGACTACCGGCCAAAGCGCATTCATAGTTGTTAGTGCTAGCTGAACCACGAGCGCAGCCGGTTCCGTATACCTCGCAACACGCGCACGCTTCGGCGGGACCTGAACTTCAAATATCCTTCGAACTGCTTCTCCAAAGCCCTATTCCGCTTCTCCAGGTCTTGGATACGGACCGATTGGGACTTCATGAGGGTTTCCTGGTTGGCCAGTGTGGTTTTCTGCGCCGCCAGTCTCGTCTGCAGAACGGCCGTTTTCTCCGCCTGCTTGGCCAGGTTTCCCCGCTGCCATTGGACTTTGCTTCTCAGGGCAGCCACGTCGGTATCCTGCCGATCCAGCTTGTTCTTCTGCCACACGACTTTGCTTTGCAGGGCATCGTTCTTGCCGGCAAGCTTGGCAATCTGGCTTTTTTGCCAGGAAGTCTTGCTCTGAAGGACCTCGACGTCTTTCGGGTGCAGCTTTGCGGCATTTTCGACTGACGCCTGCTGGCTGGCTGACGCCTCGTTGACGCGAGCCAGCTTCTCCACCTTGGTTTCCAGCTTTTCAACTTGCTTCAGCAGGGAGGTGATTCTCGCAGCCCGCAGAGCGGCGCTTTTCTGATATGCCATGGCAAGGTCAGCCGGGTCAAGCAACCACTCAATAGGTGTTTCGGCTTCAGCACCGGGGTCCATCGCGTTCTGGTGGATGGCCACATGATTCGATGATTTCAAATTTTCTCCCGGTGTTGTTCAGCCAGTCAGTTCAAATTGATCAGCGACGATGCTGGGGAACCACGGAAGCGGCTTCAAAAGTGGAGTCAGAGACTCAATCCAGCCGACACTCAGTACGATCTGAGTCACCCTCTGCAGATGACGAGGAAAAGCCAAACCTTTCCGTCGAGTCAGCTACGCCCCGACCCACTATAGCAACCGGGACCGCACTCTCTCCTACCGGCCCGGCGCGTCGCCTGAATGCCGCGTCGCGCACCCCACACTAACGAGTCCGGGTCCCAATGGCCACTCGGACAAACGGGGGTTCACTGCAGGGGAACCTTTGGCAGGAACCGCTCAATTGTCTGGCCGATCACAATATCGGGCTTGTAGGAGTCGATGACCTCATAGTCGAACGAGGGTGACCATTCGAAGCGGAATTGCTTGAAGAACCTGGCGAACCACCAGGCCAGACGATCGGGATGCAGTCCATCGCCGAAGAAGGAGTTGCCGAACACAAGAACCTTCAGCGAGCTAGGGGCAGACGCATTGGTCCACACCCGGCGCTTACCCTGGTGGCCAGACGGAGGATCGAAAGTTTCCACGAGTTCAAGGGCTTCCTCAAGGTGCTCCACTGAGGCGCGGGTCGCCCTGGCTTCCCGCGCCAGGATTGGAACACCGAAAAATCTGTCTGCGAGATCCCCTCCCGAGATTTTCGAGTCTGACAACTGAACACGGAGCGCCAGATCTCTGAACCGCGGATCCAGATGAGTGGTCATGGCAAGAAAACATGCCCTGGCCCCCGCTGCTGACAGGTGCAGGTCATTTGTGCGGTAGGCGGCCTGCCCCGGCCAGCTGCTCAGGATCGACAGTGATTCGCGATAGTAGTCCCTGTTCGCCGCTGTTTCTTCAATCAATGCCATCCGCGGCGTAGGAACAGTCACATCTACCGGCGCCAAGTGTGAGAGCACTGTCAGCTTTTCCGGGATTATTGTTTGGAGGTATTCCACGCCGCGGCGACTGAGGGACTCAAATCGATGGTCGTAGATTTCAATCCATTGAGCGGCCCCCTCGGCCGCGCTGGGACGATCCTCTGCATAAAGATCGATCAATCCATTCGATCCGCCCACGAGGAAGAGGTGTCCATCGTGTCCCAATACGGCGGACTCATCCGGCGACTTCAGCCCAACAGGCAAATATACCGACGACACCGCGCCATTTGTGGCATTGTCCATGATCGTGTCGAGAGAGGATTGATTTGCGGTCATGATTGAGGGCTGAGGAGGCTGATCCGGCGCGACAAAACCTGCCCCTGTCCACTCATTGGCTAGTTTCAACCTCAGTCGATTTGCATTTCCGGAGGACAACCTGAGAACTTCGGGATGGGAGCCGTCATTTATTTCGACCACAACATTACCGGCCAGGACATCAAGCGCCGAGACGTCCTCTTCGCACTTGATCTCGAATCCGGCGGGCTGGTCGGTGATGTGGGACAGGTCCCCGCGGACGCGGGAAGGATTCCCGCGTCCGATCTCGGCTCCGCGCAGCAGGACGCGGACCAGAAGATCACCATTGCTGGCGCAATGTGCCGAATACGCCCACCCGGACACCGTTCTGCCGTCGTCGTGAAGTCGTTCGAAGTAGCCGCCCATTAAGTTCTGTTCCTACTCGCCAAAGCACTGTTGTAAGTCATGAAGAATTTTCTTCGCCCTGCTGCCGAATGAATGGCTTTCCCGAATCCAGTCCACCACTTCATCCTGCTCGGGCCCTGACCAGGGGTTGTCAATAACGTCCCGAACCAGCAGGGGAATTTCGTCCGCAGATTCGTACCATTTTACGCGGTCCCCGAACACCTCGACACCGCCGGCTATGGAGTCGGAAATGACCGGAGTTCCAAGGGCAAGGGCGTCAAATATCCGGTTGTTGATGAAGCCGCTCTGGCGCATTGACGGATGGTGATCGTTCAATACGACCTTTGCCCCGGCGTATGCACCTGGCAATTGACTATTATCGATGTACTCGCCGAGCACCATTGAACTCATGGCCGGCTCGCCCGCCCAGCCTTCGCCGTAGATCCCCCGGTTCAGATCTGTTTCAAGAAGTGTCAGTCCCTTGGCCGATGGCCGTTCGTACTCCCAGCGGCGGTTTCCAACCACCAGCACATCGGCCGATCGGACGTTGGAGGCTCCCGACCGCCGAAAGCGGCTCACGTCCGTTGCCTGAAGCAGGGGCCGCACGTCCACTCCGTACTTGCGCGATGCCCACATCGCCCAGCTCTCACTGGCCGCGTACACCAGGTCGAAACCCATCAGTTCTTCTGGCTGGACCAGCTCGGGATGCGAAATGATCCACAGAACATTGAGCGCACCGGGTATGGGCGGAATGTCGTAGCGTCCGCGAATCACGATGTTTATCTGGTCGAGATAGGTGGATAAGCGCCTTGCCGAAGCCCGGTTGTCAACGTAGACGTGGTGTCCCAATTCCCGCATGGCGTCCGCCAGCTGACGTGCAAAGAAGGTGTCGCCCCAACGCTCGCCCCGGGTTCCCCCCGGGGCACAGTGTTTGATGGCAATGACGGAAGGAGCGGTGGTTCCCTCCTGGGGGGGCGCTGTCCGCCTGAGGATGGGCCGCGGGATCCATCGATCGGTCGCCTCTCGTGCATCCGGGTCAAAGCGTGCGCCCATGAGGGAATAGGGCGTGCCGCGCCAGACATCCTCGGCGCTCCGCGTCGAGGCCCCGGACCACCGGCCCATAAAGCGCTCAGTCGAGGACTGTGACCAGGGTTCTGACGGCGCCGCGTTGGGCTTCCTCGCCATGACCCGGACCGATGCCGCCACCAGCGTAAGTTGCCCCAGGTCCCGCGCAGCCCGGTGCGAGTAGTCGACATCGAACCACCTCTCCGGGAGGTCGGCGGCAAAACCTTCCAGGCGGGAGAAGGCGTCTGCCCCTACCAGCATGGCCGTGAGGCTTGCCCCCGCGGCCGGTATCGTTGCGCTGATGCTCTTCAGATCGTCCTCGTGGTGCCCTTCAAGGAACACGAAAGGCAACCTCGCCTGCACTGCGGCCGGGGTGTACTGATACCCCGCCGATATGACGGTTCCGTCCTGATCCACCAGTGCCGGCTGGACGGCGGCTACGCCAGGTGTCAGCATCACCGATAGCTCGCCGACCTGGCTTGCTTCGAATTCAGTTCCCGGGCGAACGAAGAGGAGACGGTCGTGGGCCGACTCGGCGAAGCCAACGTTGGCCAGCAGGGCTGACGATGCTGAGGGCACGACCCGAAATTTGACGGGCACGGTGGCCAGGCTCCGTTCGGCTTGCACCGTGAAGCGTCCGAAGCGCTCTGTCTTGGCAGCGACGACGACGACTTCGGAGACGCCGGAATTGCGGCGCGTTAGGGAACGCAGGGTCTTCGAGAGTTCAAAGGCGGATTCGTCCTTCCAGACGAGGATCGCCGACACACCCGGGAGACGATCCTCGGCTGCTCGTTGCGGATGCCAGTCGACCATCGCGCTTTTGCGAACCCCTTCGAGCCACACGTCGAAGACTCTCCGAGCCAATTTCGAAGAACCCGGCGAGGGTCGTTCGGACGAGGCACCGATGAAGGGGACCAGAAACGGATCAGCCTGTTTCCCTACGTTCCAGGCAGCCTGGAAGCCACAGGCTTCGCCATGCCCGGCGTCGAATGCGTGTTGACCGAGGAGGCTCTTCTCCACCATCCAGTTGCTGAGACTGAACGCCCCGCCGGAGAGCAGGGCCTCTTCATCGAAACGCACGTGAAAGCGGTCTTTTGCCTTGTTCGGTGCCTTCTCGTGGAGAACCGAAAAACCGTGGCTGGCGTCTTGTGCCGCCAGGGACCAGGCCATTGTCTGCAGGAATCGGGGATCCCAGCGGTGCCCGGGGCCCAGGAACGCCACATACCGTCCGGTTGCCTCCCGAACGGCCCAATTCAGTGCGGATGCGGTATCGAGGTTCCTCGCATCCAGTCGACGCGAAGGCAGGAGGTCGCGACCGGACGCGGAGGCCTGCGCTCCGCCGTCGGTCTGGTCGACGACGATCACGTCCGCCCTCACCGACGCCTGCTCGTGGAGGGATGCCAATGCTGACTGCAGGTCATCTGCAGTGTCGTGTCCGTGGACAATGACGGACACCACCGGTTTCCCGGTACCTTCGTCAGCCTCCATGGACTGCGCGGCCATTGCCGCCAGGTACTGCTCGCTCGTACTGGAATCGAATCCGGCTGATTCCGCCTCTGACTTCTGACGCCGTTGGGCTTCGAACTCCTGACGCCAGGCCTTTGCCTGCCCGATCATGTCTGAGCGGAACGTGTTCCACAGCACCGGGGCAGCACCGTTACTGATGCCCGGCAGCTCGGCCCCGGATTCGACTCCAAGGTATGCAAGGAGCCACCCGAACACTCCGTGGGGATCCTTCAAGGATTCCGGATGAAGCCTCGCCACGGCGTCCAGGTCCACGACGGGGTGCGGATTGGCCACAGGGCGGCCCGGGAGAAACAGCAGCGCGTAGGCGGGCTCAACGGACGGATGGCGCCGGCGCATCGCTTCCCGGAACCATTCGAAATCGAACAGCGGGTGCGGCGAGAACCGGCTGGCCTTCATCTTCGACGCCGCGTCCCTCACCGCGTCAGCGCGCGAATCGAAGCGTTGCCCGCACTGGGCTTCGTACCACTGTTGGTCGAAGAACGTTACATCCTTCGCCACGAGGTCGCGAAAGAGCGGACGAGGCAACGCAGCCTTTTCCGCAATTTCTTCGCGAAATGAAATCCTCTGACCAGAATTCTGCGAGTCGTCTGCCATACCTGTCTCTCAATTGAAGCGTTGGCCGGGTGATCGGAATCCGTCACCGGGCCGGGCTCGATGGCCGGGCCGCGCCGGGCCTCGTGTGTGGGTGTGCTTTCGCTTCGCCTGGAGCCGGCGGTCCGGGAATCCCCGGCGTCCAGACTATTCAAGTCACTCCCGAAGAACGCCGCATGTGCCGCTTGAAGATGCTGCCGGAACCGGCCCCGGGGCGGAGGCACGTGGCCTGCCTGCAAGGCCAGAGGCACAAATTCAATCCGCCCGGATGCATCGAGGCCGCCGACCGCCGGATCAACCCCCCGCATGGTGGCGAACGGCGCGTAGTGCTTGCTGTAGTGGTCGGTGTCCCGCGTGTTTTGCACAAACCGAACGAAATTGTTGTCGGGCGTCGCCGCGTACAGGTGGCGCAGGTCGAACCGGGAACGGTGTGCCCTTTCAACGGCGGCGTATCCCCCCATCCCCGGGAAGCACGCGCGATAGAACGTGCTGACCACTGAGTTGACGTAGTCTCCGACGCGGGTTTGTGGCGAGAAACAGACCGCCGCCGAGCCATCGATCTGGCGGGAGATCGCCAGCGCGGCAAATCCGCCGCCGCTGGACCCCGTCAGGAGAATCCTGTCGTACCCTGCAGCCGCGGCGATGTCCTTGATGAGGTCAGCCACGTCCGAGCTGAAATCCTGCTCTGAATTTCCGATATACCAGGCCAGCGCCATGGCCCTGTTGATGTGCAGGCTCGAGTCCGCCACGAACAGTTGAGCGGCATCAAACGGGGCAATGGTGTTCCGCCACTCGAAGCGGGGCAGCGTGAACTTGGACCGCTGCAACGAGCCGTGGAAACTGACGATCAGCGTCCTGGATGCCTTGGGAATGTACAGTGCGGTGATATCCAGGCGTCCGCCCGAACAGCCCGGCACCACGAATTCGTAGGCCCCGGAGCAGGTGTGGTCAATGTCGCCGGCCGAAGCGTACCGGCGGATCTCGACTGCGTTCCGCTCATCCCAGGCTTTGCCGGGCGTCGTGGACGGCAGGGTCACGGCTTCTCTCCTAACGTGAGGGACTCGGGTTTGAGCCTGTCAGTTCGTGCGCAAACTCCTCAGGCTCGAACTCATCCGTGTCCGCAGGCTCGGGGGCCTCGTTCTCATCGCTGACCGTCGGCCAGCCGTACCGGGTCTTCAAAAAGACTTGTTCAGTTGCCGGGTCCAAGGGGGTCCAGTGAACCGGAACCCCGAATACGGCCATCGCGTTCCGCTCGACCGCTCCTACATCGTACTTATGTTCATCAGACTCGTGGATGTACGGCGGCTCGCTGGCCCAGATTTCCACTTCACCGGCCTGGTGGCCGCTGCGAAGCTCGCGGCTGTATTGGAATGCCGTCGGATCGTAGATGTTGACGACCTCGGACGAGACCCTGTCGGTAACCTCGACGCGATGAAGCCGGCCCTCAGCAAAATCCTCCAGCAGCTCGGCCGAGTATGACTTGTCGATGGCGTCTGCGTGGAGAAGGCTCGGAAAATGCATGAGCCCGATCCTCAGCCCCTGCTCTTGCGCTGACTTCAGGTGGTCGAACATGAGTTGGGATGCCCCCGATTCATCGCCAAAATCGCCGACGAAAAGAATATCAAGTTCCAGGCTTTGCTGCGCATCCGGCAGGAACCGGAGCGGCGCGGGAAACGCGCGCTTCGTCTGGGGGAAGGGCAGGTGCCCGCTGTGCTGACCGGACTCGATCTTCTTGTGCCAGTGTTCGTAAGAATCCCGGTAGGCCACCCTGTCCGGAGACCGGTAGCCCAGGCGGAAATCGTCAATCGAAAGATTTGAGCTGCTGACCAGGGACAGTGTCAGCGGAGCCTCGGTCACTTCCAGCGGCTCCTCACTTTGCACGAGGGCCTGGTAACGGAGGATGAACTCTGTATCCGCTGCTTTGCGGACGGAGTCCCAATGCCCCAGCCGTTCCCTGATAGTCCCGACGTGGAACATAGCGGAGACGTGCGCCGGAGTGATGAAGGCGCCGCGCCAGCCACGGTAGTGGAAGAAGAGGTCCTCGTCTGCGCGGGTCCAGGGCGCGGAGACAAGCCGTCGATCGGCCTGTTTCTCGGCCGCTCGAACAAGCCGTTCAATTTTCTGGGGGTGCTGCCAGTCGTCACCATCGAAAATTGTCAGGAACTCCCCGCCGGCCATCGAGTAGCCGATATTGCGCGACGTGTACGCTCCCGAATTTTGCTCGTTCAACACCACCTTGATACGGCTGTCCTCTGCGGCCCATTTATTGAGGCGGTCGGCGGCGTCACCGCCGGAACCGTCATCGACGATGATGATTTCAAGGTTCCGGTAGCTCTGCTTGATGGCTGAGCTAATGGCAAGGTCGGTGAATTCGTCCGGCCGGTACACCGGCATGATGACGGTGACGAGCGGTCCGCCGGTGACGGGCAGGACGGCTTCCGTTGTGAGCCGCAAGAACGCAGGTTCGGGTCCCTCTGCCAGCGTCAGCCGGGCGAGCCCCGCGTTTTCGTACATCGCGTTGATCTCGCGAAGCCAGGCGTCCACGTCTGCGGAATCATCTTTGAAGGGATTCGCGGCGTTGGCCCGATACAGGTGGAGATCGTTGGCGTTCATCTCGGCCGAGTCGTAGAGACCTTGAAGTCGTATGACCTCGGCGCCTTGCCCAGTCCGGGCAAGGGAGTCGAGGAAGAACTCACCGCGTCGCTTGTTCTGGAACGGTTCCGCGCCAAGCCTCTGATAGACAAATGTATAGAGCGTCGATGCATTGAGAATGTCGTCTTTGAGGATGTTCTGCCGGTAGCACAGATCGGCCAGCTGAAGCAGCGCGGACCGGCGCGCGGAATTCAGAATTGGCTGCACGCGTTCGCGGGACTTCCCGCCGATCCTGTACATCTCGAGCCCGGTAGCCATGTCCGCCCAGCTCCACCTGCCGGAGGTCACTGAACTGACCAAAGCGTCACGGCCGTCGACAGACCGGAGCTTCGTCAGCCGCTGTACCAGCCTGGCGTTGGAAATCATCGACTTCCGCCCCCACCAGGCCAGCGCGCCCGGCCTCTTCTGCGCGTCCAGGTGACGGCGATGGACAGGGGCGGACTTGACCGCCCGCCTGGCTGAACGCAGGAGCCGGTCCAGGCGCATCGCAGCGAGCAAGAGAGCCGCGATGAATGCCACCACCAGGAATCCAAGGAGCAACGGGTTGCGTGCGTAGGCGGCCACCACTACCAGGGCAAAGAGGGCGGCGAAAGAAGCGGCGGCCGCTTTCTTCTTCGGGGACAGGCGCGCAATTCTGCGGAGCGCTTGTAGAAATTTCATTCGCTGAGCCTTCTAAATGTGCGGGTAGGTGGTGTGGGAGGACTGGGACGCGACGGGATCCGGCACGCGGGCGAAGTGGCTGCGCATGTCCTCGAGCCTTGTTCCCCCGGGGACGCCCGAGGTGCCCGGGACGGCCCCGATCTGCGGCGGCGGCCGGAAGCCGTCCCACTGTTCGGCCACACTCTGAATGAAGATGCTGTCATCCGGATTCCAGGTGTGTCCGCCGTGCGAATCCGCGCCGGAATGTCGTTGCATCAGGTAGTTCTGGCCATGGGATCGGTAAATGAGTCCCCCGGCGGTTTGGACTGCCTGCAGGAGGCAGCGGTCGACGGCTCGGTGGACGGGCCGCCATCCCCCCAGCTCACGCAGTTCGTCCCTGCCGAGCATCATGGTGCCGCCCGCCACGTGGTCCGAGTACTGCTCGCCGAGCGGGGGCCGGCGCGTGGTGATGTCCAGGCTTTCCAGGTACACGAATTCGACTTGGGCCCCGACCAGGGTGGCGCCGCTGAAGTCCTTGGCGTGAACGAGGTCCCGCAGGTGGTGCGGGCCGTACCAGTCGTCGTCGTCCATCTTGCAGACCAGGTCTCCGCTGGCGGCGCGGACGCCGGCGTTGAGCACGTCGCCAAAAATCATGTCGGCCGGAACGGAGCGCAGCTGCAGCTCGCCGGGGTAGGCCTCGACGGCGCGCCGGACCTCGGGCAGTTCGGCGTCGAAGCCGTGCAGGACCACCACCACTTCCAAGGCTTCCCAGCTCTGGCGTGCCAGCTGGTCCAGGGCGGACGCCAACTTCTCGGGCCGGCGGGTGGCCAGTATCACGCTCACGGAAGGCGAGGGAAGCAGCGGCTTGCCCAACTGGCCCAGCAGGGAGTTCCAGACGGCCTTCGGGCTGTACAGGTCCAGGGCCGTCCGGCGAAGCTCGATCGACTTCGATTCCCGCAGCACGGGCGGGTCGTCGGCGTCGAAAGCCTCGATGCAATCCACCAGCCTGTGGCCGAGGAGGGACCGCACCGGGGCCGGCAGCTCCCGGGTCAGCAGCGGCACGCCGGCGACGGCCAGCTGGCTCAGGCGCCGCGCCAATTGCCAGTCCAATCCGCCAAAGCGGGTGCCGTTCACCTCGAGGTAGTCGTGCGGCCGCAAGGCGGCCAGGTCGGCTTCGCGCAGGTCTCCGCCGGGGCCGAGTTCGCCCGGCTCGAGCGCCCGCGCCGGCTTCTCCGGGAATGGCAGGAACCCCATGGGCGAGACGACGGCGGTATCAACGGGCGGCAGCACCGTCCCCGGCGGGGTCCAGACCGGCGGCGTCACACGCCCGGGGTTGTCGGCCATCTGTTCGCCGAGCTGCTGCGTGAGCCCGCTGTGCCCGATCAGCACGTCCACGGAATAGATGTCATCCGGCTCGGGCCGCAGGAGCTGCTCCGTCATGAAGCTGCCCAGCGCGTCCCCGGCGAGCCAGGCGCTGCCGGCGGGCTCCGTGAAACCGACCCGCAATCCGCCCAGCACCGGCCGCGGCGTGGCGGGCGAGCAGCAGCCCAGCGCTGCGAGGGCCGCAGCATGCACATTCACCCATTTGCCGCCTTCGACCAGCACCGCGAAGCCAATCCCCGGGACGGTCATGGCGGATGCGCCGGCTTTGATCTGGAGGCTTCGCGGGGTCCAGACCGGCAGGTCGGCGGCCGGGAAGAGTCCCCGGATGACCAGGACGAAGCGCTGCGCCCGTCCTTCGCTGCGGAACAGCGGAAGCAGCGCCCGGGCCTCGGCCAGCGATTCCGCCTGGACGACATAGCTGTCCCACCACAACTGCTCCGCTGGGACGCCGTGTTCCCAGTCGGAGCCGGTCCGGGGATCGCGGTGCTCCCAGTCCGTGCGGGCGTAGTCCAGCCCAAGGTCCAATGCCAGCCGGGCCATGGGCTGGCCGGCGGAGCCGACCGCGACGCTCTTGATCTGCATGCTGCTAGCTCCCGGCCCGGCGGGTGCGGGCTTTGAGCCGGCCAAGGATATAGGCAGGGCCCTTGCGGGCAATCGCCCGGGCGCGCGAAATGCCCCGGTTCGGGGCTAGCCCCTGTTCCAGGCGGCGGCGCTCGACTTCGGACTTTTTCAGCCGTGCCTCGAGGTGCCGGATCCGCTGCTCGTAGTCCAGGCGCGTGGCGCTGTCCGCCAGGTCCCGGACCACGATGTTCAGGTCAAGGGTTGCCGCGGCACCCTTGCGCAGGTGCAGCTTCGGTTTGGGCCGCCGGAAGTCGTGCAGGCCGAGGGCGCTGCCGGAGACCCAGCGTTCGCCGCCGGAGCTGCGTGCGTTCTTCTCCGGGTCACCGGCTTCCCGCAGCTCCCGAAGCGTGGCTGTCCGCCACAGTTCGATCGCGCCGGGCTGCCCGTCCACCAGGGCTCTGAGGACAAGTGCCTGCGTCTGCCGCAGGCTGTCGATCATGGCCTCCAGCGAGTGCAGGCCCAGGGCCGTTCCGGCGCTGAGCACCAGGGTGTAGTCGGCCTCCGCGATGTGCTGGCCGTCGGTCTCGAGAAATGAAAAGCGGCGGTCGGTGCCAAGCCACTCTTCGAGCTTGGGACGGCCGCCGTCCTGAGTAAGGATGTCGACGGCGAAGTCCTGGCAGGCGGAGCCGAAAAGTGATGCGACGGTCCCCGCAATCTCCAGATCCGTTGCCTTAGCGGCCCGAATCAGGATCCGGACCAGAGGAGTCTCGCGCCGCGGCGTGTGCAGGGCCTTGAGGGCAAAGCCGGCATTGCGCAGCTCTTCCTCAATGGACGCGGACACGGCGTGGCTTCCCCTATCCACTTACGTTGGCCCCTACGGGCGTGTGCGGCCGGCCGGACTCTGCAAGATCGTGCTGGTTCCAAATGCCCTTGGTGTCGATGACCTGCTTGCCCTCCAGGGACAGGAAGTCTAGGGCCAGGAATTCATCATGGTCCACCAGGAGCAGCACGAGGTCCGCCGCGGCTACGGCTTCCTCCGCGCCGTGGAGGCGGGTGAGGCCGGAGGCCGTCAGCGCCGCGGGGAGCTCCTCGACGTTCGGGTCGACCACCAGGACGGTGCTCTCCGGCAACTGCCGGACCAGTTCCTGGACGATCGTCACCGACGGCGACTCGCGGACGTCGTCGATGTTGGCCTTGAAAGCCAGGCCGAGGACGGCCACGGTGGCGCCAGGCTGGTCGGCAAGTGCCTCCACAGCCTGCCGGACAACGTGGTGCGGCTTGGAGTCGTTGACTTCGCGGGCCGTACGGATCAGGCCGGAGTGCTCCGGGACGGCGTCGACGATGAACCAGGGATCCACGGCGATGCAGTGTCCGCCCACGCCGGGGCCGGGGCGAAGGACGTTGACGCGGGGGTGGTGGTTCGCGAGCTCGATCAGCTTCCAGACGTCGATGCCCAGATTGTCGCAAATCAGCGACAGCTCGTTGGCGAAGGCGATGTTGACGTCGCGGAACGTGTTTTCCACCAGTTTGGTCATCTCGGCGGTGGTGGCGTCTGTCAACAGGATTTCACCCTGGCAGATGACCTCGTACAGCCGCTTGGCCAGCTGGGCACCCTCTTCGGTGAGGCCGCCGATGACGCGGTCGTTGGTGACGATTTCGATCATGATCCGGCCCGGCAGAACCCGCTCCGGAGAGTGCACGATGTGCACTTGTTTGCGTCCGGGAGCCGCGTCGAGTGACAGGTCCGGACGCAGTTCCAGGAGGTAGGCGCCCAGGCGTTCCGTCGTGCCGGGAGGCGACGTCGATTCCAAGACGACGAGTTCGCCGCCGCGGAGCTTGGGCGCCAGGGCCTCGACGGCGCTGCGAAGGTAGGACAGATCGGCGCCGTTGCCCTCGGCGAGCGGGGTGGGCACAGCGATGATGAACGCGTCGGCCGCGGGAACGGTGGACATGGCGACCAGGTTGCCCAGGCTGACAGCGCCTGAGACCACCACACCCATGTCCGGCTCCACAAAGGGAACCTCGCCACGGTTGACGGCGTCAATGGTCGCCTGTTTCACATCGACGCCGGCCACGAGCTTGCCTTTGGCGGCGAAGCTGGCCGCGGTGGGCAGGCCAATGTAGCCAAGTCCGATGACGGCAACATCAAAAATCGTCTCGTCCATGTCTCCCCTAAACTAAAATGTGGTCTTCGGGCGAACCGAAGAACTGAATCTTTGAAGAAGCCAGAAGCTCTTCATTGGTGATTGGCCAGGTGTGCGACGACACGTCGGCGCCGCGCATCTGGCAGTAATTAAAGCGGTCCGCCGAATAGATCCGGGCGCCAGACTCGATGACGTCGCTGAGGAACCGCGAATCTTCTCCGCGTTGCAGCGGCTCGAACGGAAAACGCCGGAAAGTATCGGTGGCGGCGAATATGGTGGGCCCGGACACTGCTTCCACGTAGCGGTGTTCCAGCTGGGGGTTGCGCAGGATGGTGGCCCCGGCACCGGAAAGGTGCATGTAGTGCGCCCGCTTTCCCACAACCTCGGCTTCGGAGTACATCATGGCGTGGACCTGGTCGCCCAGGTACAGGGGGCTGTAAATGTCGTCGTCATCCCATTTGGTGGCGAACGAACCGTCGGCGTGCGCCACGAGCGAATTAAGGCATTCGCCGAGCATTCTCTGCTGCGGTTCCTGAAGAACCACGACGTCGGTAATCCCGGCATCCAGGCACTTCCGCCGGAACGCGGCGCCGTCGAGCTCAAACCCATGGGCCAGGTAGACCAGCTGGACATCCACGCCCTGCTGGGCAGCCACGCCGGCGATGACGTGCTCCAGTTGCTGCGGGCGGAAGCTTGAAACGAGGACCGACACCTGGGCACGCGGTGCCGTCACGGCCAGCGCAGGCCGCGCTGCCGCCGCGATGGACCGTGCCCGGTGGCTGAACGTGTGCTCCGCCCAGATCCGGCGCTGGGCCTTGTGGACGAGGCGCTGTGCGTAGTCCGGGTTGGCGGTCAGTGCCTTCAACAGGTGCGCGGCGTCCTCCCGCGTGTCTGCCGTGGGGATTTCCCTGTCCGGGAAGAATTCCGTGATGGCCAGGCTGGGGGTCGAGACAACGCAGGAGCCGGCCGCAGTGATCTCGAATATCCGCCGGGCGCACATCGACGGCGAGTCCGTGACGGAGTTGACGTTGAGGAAGACTTTGTACGCCTTGTAGGCGGTCAGCATCTGCTTGTAGGACAGCGACCCCACGACGTGCTTCTTGAGGATCCCGGGGAACTGGTACTGCGGCTGCCGGCCCAGCTGGCGCGAAAAGATTTCGAATCCGGGGCGCTTGCCTGCAGTCGCGTCCACGGCCGCTCCGAGCAGGTACTCCATCTGCCGGCGGCGGTCCTCATACTTGTGCGCAAAATACATTCCGGCGAAGGCGATCTCGCGGGCATGCCAGCCGTGCCGGGGACGGGCCGGGTTGTGGATGCGGGGCTGCGCGGCAAAGGGCAGCACGGAAATACTGTTGTGGCCCAGGTCCTGCCGGTAGCGGGGAAGCATGTTGGCGTCGGTGGTGAAGACGTAGTCGAACAGTTTCGCGGCGGGGAGGAAGTCCTCGTAGTGCGGCGGGTCCTCCTTGTTCCAGAAGACGGCCGGGAGTCCGGCCGCCCGGCATCCTGCCACCAAATCCTGGAAGACGGCCGACGGACCTGCCGGGCCGGTGATCTTGCCGCGCCACAGGCCGGCGTTGCCTGCCCAGGCGGATTCGACGACGACGAAGTCCAGCGCCTCGTCGCGCAGCTGCTGTTCCCAGCCGTCCGGCCTGAGCGCCACAACGGTCCACTCGGCGGAGAACGCCGCCGCCGAGAAGTCGTCCATGATGATGCCCACCCGCAGCTCCGGATTCCGCGGCCGCGCAACGTCAACGGCCGCTTCCCTGAAGATCAGGTGCCGGCCGGGCCCCAGGCCGCGCCAGGCGCCTTCCGCGCCGCGGACGCCGGCGAGGCTGGCCTCATCACGCTCGGCCGTGCTGCGGTGCAGGTAGCTCTTGACCTGTCCCATGCCGCCCTGGCGGGCGTGCCACAGCGCGCGGCGCCAGTACGCCGTCCTATCTCGAAAACTCATCGTCTACCTGGACCGCTTCCAGCCGTTGGGGAGCAGCGTGGTCCGCATTTCGGGCAGGCTCGCCATCAGCTCGGCGCGGATCTTGCGGCCGTAGTCCGCGTTGCCCTCGTTCATGCGCCAAATGAAGTTCCGGTATTCCTTGGCGACCTCGTCGGGGGTTCCATCCATGATGAAATCGCCCTTGTCGATCCAGAAGGCGCGATTGCACATGCCCGTGATGGTCCCGAGGCTGTGGCTGACCACAAACACGGTTCCGGCCTGGTTGGTGACCTTCTCCATCCGCGCCTTGGAGCGGTCTTTGAACTGGGCGTCACCGGTGTTGAGCGCTTCGTCGATGAGCAGGATCTCGGGGTCCACGGCTGCGGCGATGGCAAAGCGGAGGCGCGCGCCCATGCCCGAAGAATAGGAGTTCATCGGGTGGTAGACCTCGTGCTCCAGTCCGGACATCTCCACAATGTCATCGAACTTGGCATCGATCTGGGCGTGGCTCATCCCCATGGCCAGGCAGCCGAGCCGAATATTCTGGGCACCCGAAATGGAGCTGATCAGCGCTGCGTTGACGCCCAGCAGGATGGGGTTGCTTGAGGCATAGACACTGCCGGTATCAGGGATGATCAGCCCGGCAAGGACCTTCATCAGGGTGCTCTTGCCGGAGCCGTTGCGGCCGATGATGCCGATGGAATCGCCCTGGTTGGCCACGAAGGAGATCTTGTTCAGCGCCTTGGTCTTGACTGCCGTGTCACCGAGGCGGCGGCTCCTCAGGCTCTTCACGATGGAGGTCCGGGAATTGGTCCGCCCGGGCGTCCTGTTCTTGGTCCGGTAGACCACCGAGATGTCGTCCACCACCACCGTTGGATCGTGGTGGGGGCCTCCCGAAAGATCAGACACGTCCATAGCTTTCCTCCCCGCGCCAGAAGACGAACAGCCCGGCGGCAACTGATCCCAGAGCCCACAAAGCCAGGACCGCCCAGGCCCGCCAGGCCGGTGTGGTGTCGTAAAGGACCGAATCGCGAATGATTTTGATGACCTGGAAAATCGGGTTGTAATCCATGATGGTGCGCATAACGGGGTACTTTCCGAAGCGGCTCTCGGCAAAGAAGACCGCCGAGACATACATCAGGAACCGCATGAGAAAAGTGAACAGGTGGCTGAGGTCCGGGATCTTCAGAATCAGCGGAGCCAGGAGCATGCCGATCCCTAGATTGAACAGGAATTGCAGCAGGATCGCAGGAACAATCAGCAGCCAACGCCAGGTGATCTCCTCGGCCGGTGCCGTGAAGATCACGAAGAGCAGCATGACGATCGTGACGGGAATGTTGGAGAGGAGTTCCCGCACGTTCAGGGCAATGGGCAGGGCCGCCCGGGGAAACTGGAAGGCGCGGATCATCGACGTGTTGCTGGTCAAAGACTTGGCTCCGCCCAGGATGGACCGGGTGGTCATCGAAAACGTAAACACTCCGATGATCAGGTAGCCGATGAAGTTGTCGATGCCCTTGCTGGTGCCCAGGAACACGCCAAAGATCAGGTAGAAACTGAGGCCGCTCAGGACCGGGGTCAGGACGAGCCAGGCGGATCCCAGGTGGGTTTTGTCGTTGCCGCTCTGGACGCGTGAGCGGGCGTCGAAGAGGATGAAACTGCGGCGGTCCCACAGCTGGACCAAATAGTCCAGGAAGTCTGGCCGCTGCCCAACCTTGCTCAAACGGACAAGGTTCACGGGCACGGAGACGGTTGGCGCCTTCGTCTGTTCTGCTTCCGTTTTTTCCTGGATGCTCATCTGATAGTTACTCCCAGCATTTCCAACTCTCTTGCCAGGGCAACCGCGTTGGCGGCCCAAGTTCTCTCCTGCAATACCCGTTCCCTGCCGGCAGTTCCGAGTTCGGCTGCGAGCTGCGGATCGGTCAGCAGTTCCCGGATCGCGCCGGCTAGAGAGGCAGGGTCCCCGGCCCCGGCCAGGAGGCCGGTCACGCGGTCCTCGACCAGTTCCGCCAAGGCAGGCAAGTCGCTGGCCACTACGGGCCGGGCGCACGCCATGGCCTCCACGGGCTTGAGCGGTGTCACGGAACGGGTCACCTCCAGGTCCTTGCGCGGCACAACGAACACATCCAGCGCTTGATGGTACAGGGCCGCCTGGCTCCGGGGCACGCGGCCCGTGAAGACAATGCGGCTGGCGAATCCGCTCCGCTGCGCCTGAATCTGCAGCGATGGCATCGAGGAGCCGTCACCCACGATCAGGAGACGGAGCTGAGGGATGTCCGCCGCGAGCCGCATGAATGCGGCCAGAAGGTCCTCGATCCCTTCATAGGGTACCAAGCTGCTCACGGTCCCGATAAATTGCCCGTCTTCCGGGAGGCCGAGTTCGCGACGTGCGCTGGCTTTGTCCAGCGGCTCGTCGAGAAACGTTCCGCCGACTGCATTGGGGGCAATGATGACCTTGCTGGCGGGGACGCCGGCGGCGACGATGTTGGCCTTCATGGCCTTCCCGAGAGTCAGTACGAGGTCCGCGTCCCGCATGACTTCAGCTTCCCGGTCCTGGAACAGCCGGTACCTCTCGCTGTTCCGGGCCTCGGGACCGCGGGTGGAGGCCCAGGTGTCGGCCAGTTGGCCGCGGACCTCGTAGACCCAGGGAATCCCGAGGGCCTCGGCCACGGCCCGCACCACGAGTCCGTTGACATAGTGCGTGGTGGTCTGCAGCACGCTGGGCTTGAATTCCAGGGCCACGGCGAGCAGTTGTTCCGCCTGCTGCTGCAGCCGGGTGTCAATGGTCTGGGCCATCGTGGCGGGCAGGAGCCGGTGGTAACGGATCCCGTCCACGGTGTCTGTGGGCTTGGCGAACAGCTTTCCCACCTGCACGGGATAGCCCATCCTGGTGACCGCCAGCACGTCCCAGCCGGCCGCCTGCTGCGCCAGCAGGGTGGAGTGGGACCGCTGGGCGTAGCCGCTGGCGGTGTGGGGCAGGGAGTTTGTCAGCAGATGCAGGATCCGGCCGGGAACCGGCGGGTAAGTCTGGCGCTCGAGCGACGGCGAAGCATCGGTCAGGATTGCGGCCTCAGCGGCCAGGCGCGCCCGTTGCCGCAGTCCCGCGGCCTCCGATCCGTCGAGCGCCGCAACGGCGTCGCTGACGTGGCCGTCGTACCAGAGGCGCCGTGCCCGGGCCTGCAATAGGTGCCGGGCCGTGCCGGCCTTGGCGAGGAAGACGTCCGAGACCGCCGGGAGGTTTGCTGCGAGGGCGACGTCGGCCAGGCGCCGCGCCCGTTCGCCGTCGACGGTTCCGTCGGCCGCGATGCGCAGCCGGCGTTCGACGTCGGCGTCGTCCCCGGCGGCGAGTGCCGCGAACAGCACGGCCGCGGAGGTGGAGTTCTTCGGAGCCAGTTGACACAGGCGCTTGGCCAGCGGGAGAACGGCCGAGGGCAGCCTGCGCGAAAGCTGGAGAAAGAGGATGACGGGATCGTCGGTCAGGTGCTGGCGCACAACGCCCTGGGCCAGCCGAACGTTATTGACGAGTTGCATCATCGGCCGGAGCGGGTTTCCGCGAGCAACTCGGTGATGAGTTCCATGTAGCGTCCCGCGAGTTGCTCGTACTCGGCGTTCGCTTTGACCCACTGGCGGCTGTCGCCATTGCGGACCAGCCGGCCGCGGTCGGCGGCCAGTTCGCGCCACAATGCGGCGAGCTGTTCCGGGTCGCTTGCCACGATGTCGCCGGCCTCGGCGTCAGAGACGATTCGCGCCGCCTCGCCTCGCACCACCGCGGTGATGTGCCGGCCGATCGCCAGAACCTCGTAGGTCTTCGACGGGACGGTGGTCTCGAAGGACTTCCAGTCATCCCGCAAGGAAACAATGCAGGTGTCCGCCGACGAGTATCGTTCCAGCATGGCGTCCCCGGTCATGGGCGGGTGGAACGTGACAGGGGCCTCCAACTCACGTGCCAGCTTCTCCAGCGCAGGCCTCTGGGTCCCGTGGCCCACCATGTGCAGGTGCATCGAGTCCCCCACGAGGGCACTCGCGCGGATGGCGACGTCGAGCTTCTGGCTCTCACCGTGGTTTCCCAGGTACAGGGCCTCGAAGACGTCACGCTCCGGTTCAGGCGGTCCCACGACGGGGATGGCGTCCAGGTGCACGCCGTTGCTGACGGTGGCCACGTTGCGGACCCCGCGTGATCGCAGCGTGGCTGCGAACCCCTCCGTCACCGTGACCACGAGGTCGGCACGGTGCTGGACGAAGTCCACCACATGTTCCACAACGCTCTTGACGCTGCCCTGGACCAGGCGGGCGTCTCGGGCCAGGTCCGGCCAGGCGTCGCGCATTTCCACGATCAGCGGGACGCGGCGCATTTTGGCCAGGGCGTAGCCGGCAGCAAGCGACGGCAGGCCGGGGGCGGTGACAATGACGACGTCGGGCTTGCGGACCATCATGCCGGCGGGGACTGACAACAAGGCCGAATAACACTGGTCCAGGAGCCGTGCGGCGCGGGAGTTTCCGTGCCGCAGGTAGGGGACGTGGAGGATCTTTTCGCTGAACTGGCCGTGGCGCAGCCGGAACGGCCGTCCGGCCATCCAGCGCGGGAGGGCCCGCCGGCCGAAGGGGTAGTGCGCCACGGGCGTCACGACGTCGACATCCCAGCCCGAGTGGGAGAACTCCTTGATCATGGCCGTCCAGCGCCGCTGTGGCGGACTCTGTTCGGGCCAGTAGGAGTGCGTGATCAGCGTGATCTGCAGGCCGTCACCCTTGGCCTTGGGCCCAGTCGACGCCACCAGGTCTTCATCCTGCATGGGTGTTAGGACTTACCTGTGCGGGGAAGGCCGGTGACTTTCTTGGAGCCGATGAACCGGAAGTAGGCGAAGCCCAGGCCCAGAAGGACCAGGACGGTGATGGCCTGGACGGCCAGGGGGCTGCCGGTAGCAACGGCCACTGCGGCCTGGACCTCGGACTTCACCATCACCGGAGGTTCGGTGGGCGTTGCAATGACGGCCGGGGCCGTGGACGGCACCGGCGTCGGCGTGGGCGAGGGAGTCGGCGTCTCCACGGCGGTTTCTTCCACGGGAGCCGGGGCTACGGGCGCTACGGCGGGCGGCGTTTCGATGACGGGTGCGGGCGTCTCGACCGGCGGCGCCGGCGGCGCTACGGGTGGAACGACCGGCGCGGGGACGGTTTCGACCGGCGCCGGTTGCACAACGGGCGGGGTTTCCACCGGCGGCGGAACGATAACGGGTTCGGTCGGCGCAGTCGGTGTCGGATCCGGCGAAGGCGGTGTCGGTCCCGGGTCAGCAGGCGTTGGAGAGGGCGAAATCGCCGTTTCCAAGGGGCTAGGGATCACCAAGTCATCGGCGCTGGCGGCTGTCGCCGTGCCCATGACCGAGGCTGCCAGGAGCAAAGCTCCCAGCCCGGTGCGTATGGATTTTCTTCGGCTGCACGACGTCATCGACAGTCCCTCCCCCACAGTGCGAGATTGAATCAAGTATGCGTTATGCGGCCAACACTAACGTCATTGTCGGCAGAGCCCCACTGATGCACGAGGTCCCAGTCTACTCGAAGGTAAGAGCCAGCCTGTTCAAAGTGATGCTACCCGCAGGTCCGAACCTGTGGCGATAGCGCCACGCGGGCGCGGCTAAGCTGGATAAATGCTCCGTTTCAGCCGCCCTGTTTCCGCGCGCCTTGCCCTGACCCTGGCCGCCGCCGCGGCCGGCGCTGCCTTGACATCCTGCGCCCCCGTTGTCGACGTCACGCCCGCCAAGGACGCCGCGAACGCCGCCTGTGCGCCGATGATGCTGGCCCTTCCCGACGCAATCGGCGACGCCAAGCTGCGCAAGACCAATGCCCAGGCCACGGCGGCCTGGGGAGATCCGTCCCTGGTGATCCTGCGCTGCGGAGTCAACGTTCCCGGCCCCACGACCGATCGCTGCGTGAGCGTCAACGGCGTCGACTGGGTCATCAAGGAAGGAAACCCGGTCTGGACGCTGACCACGTTCGGCCGCGAACCGGCCACGGAGATCCTCATGGATCCGGACAAGATCAGTTCGGCCACCGTGCTGGCAGACCTCTCCGCCGCGGCCCAGAAGATCACGGCGACCCGGAAATGCGTGGGCCAGGAGGACCTGCAGAACCTGCCGACCAGCAAGTAGGGCGAGTTAGCGCAGGCCGGTCTTGCGGTGCAGCGCCAGGTGGATCAGCTCGTCGATCAGTTCGGCGTAGGCCAGGCCCGAGGCTTTCCACATCTGCGGGTACATGCTCTTGGGCGTAAACCCCGGCATGGTGTTGATCTCGTTGATGATCAGTTCGCCCTCGGGCGTGTAGAAGAAGTCAACCCGGCTCAGTCCCTCGGCTCCGACGGCGTCGAAGGCGACGGCGGCCAGTTCCCGGACCCGGGTGATCGCCTCTTCGGGGAGGTCGGCCGGGCAGCTGAGCGCGGCGGCGTCGTCAACGTATTTCGCGTTGAAGTCGTAGAACTCGTGCCCGCCGCCCGCCACGGAAATCTCGCCCGGCATGGACGTCCGCGGGGCATCGGTCCCCCGGCCTTCCAACACGGCGCATTCAATCTCGCGGCCCGTGATGCCGGCCTCGATAACCAGCTTGGGGTCGTGCTCGCGGGCTGCCTCGATTGCGGCATCCAGGCCCTCGAGCGAGTCCACTTTGGAGATGCCCATGGAGGAGCCGGCCCGGGCCGGCTTGACGAACACGGGGAAGCCGAGCTGGTCCACGCGCTTGCGGACGGTCTCGGGGTCAGTGAGCCACTGCCGGTCGGTCACGGCGATGTACGGTCCCACGTGGAGCCCGGCCGATTCAAAGACCACCTTCATGAAGTGCTTGTCCATGCCGACGGCGGACGCCAGCACGCCGGCGCCCACGTAACGGGTGTCCGACAGTTCCAGGAGGCCCTGAACGGTCCCGTCCTCGCCGAAGGGCCCGTGCAGGAGCGGGAAGACGACGTCCACGGCGCCAAGCTCCTGCGGGACAGCGTTCGGGGAGGCGACGATCAGCTGGTGCTCGCCGCCGATCTCAGCCAGGGCCACGGTCTGCGCCGAGGGCGCGACTTCGGGCAGCGACGACGCGGAGAGCGACCACTCGTTGGTGTCGCCGGAGGCCAAAACCCATTGTCCGGTCTTGGCGATCCCGATCGGGATGACGTCGTATTTGTCTTTGTCGATTGCGCCCAGGACGCCGGCGGCTGTCACGCAGCTGACGGCGTGCTCGCTGGAGCGGCCGCCGAACAGCACCGCCACGCGGGGTTTGGACGGGCCCGTACGGTCTTCTGTGGTCATGTTGTTCTCTGACACTCTCAGTAATCGCCTTCGGGTTTCAGGTCCCGGGACAGCAGCAGCGGGCCCAGTTCGTCTACGGACAGTTTTCCGGCCAGGACGGCAACGACGGCCGCCGTGATCGGCATGTCGACGCCGAGCTTCCCGGCAAGTTCGTGGACCGCCTGGCTGGACTTGATGCCTTCAGCCGTTTGTTTCATTTCGGCGGTGACCTGATCAAGGGTCAGTCCCTTGCCGAGCAGCCTGCCGGCGGTGTGGTTTCGGGACAGCGGAGAGGAGCACGTGGCCACAAGGTCGCCCAGGCCGGCGAGCCCCGCCATGGTGCGGGCCTCGCCGCCCAGGGCGAGCGTCAGCCGGGAGGTCTCCGCCAGGCCGCGGGTGATCACCGAGGCCTTGGTGTTGTCCCCCATCTGTTTGCCCTCGCAGATGCCCACAGCCAGGGCGATGACGTTCTTGACGATCCCGCCGATTTCGACCCCGATCACGTCCGTGGTGGTGTACGGGCGGAAGTACGGCGCGGTGCAGCTCCGGGCGATCCAGCCTGCCGTGACCGGATCCGTGCAGGCCACGACGGATGCCGTGGGCTCTTCCCGCGCGATCTCCATGGCGAGGTTCGGTCCGGACACCACGGCTACCCGGTTGGCGGGCAGGTCCAGCTCCGCGCAGATGACCTCGCTCATGCGGGCATCGGTGTGGAGCTCGAGGCCCTTCATCAGGGAAACCACGACAGCGTCCGGCGCCAGGTGCTCCTTCCAGGCCTGCAGTTGCGGCCGCAGGGTCTGCGCCGGAACAGCCAGGATGACCAGCTCCGCGCCGGACAGGACCTCGGCGACGTCCTTGGATGCGGTAATGCCGGACGGCAGCGTGATGCCCTTCAGGTACTGCTCATTGCGATGCTGGGTATTGATCTGGTCCACGACTTCCGGACGACGGCCCCAGAGGCGGATGTTTCGTTCGACGCCGGAGGCCGTGGCCGCGTCGGCGACGACCTTGGCGAATGTCGTACCCCAGGAGCCCGCTCCCAGGACGGCCACGGTGGTGGCGGAATCAGATCCGCGGAAGGTCGGAGTCCCGTGATCCGCCGTCACTGACTCCGGGGTCATGCGGTACCGTCCGGGTCAATGCGGCCGTGCGTGGGCTGGTTGTGCGCCGCCGGGTCCCAGCGCTGCGCAGGCGGCTGCTCGCCGCGCAATCCTGCCAGGAGTCCGGTAATGGCGTCCATGATGACGTTTGTGGCTTCAGTCAATGTTGCCCGGTCCAGCGGGCGGCCTGCGAACGCGCTCAGATCTACGGGATCCCCGACCACCAGGCGGGAGGTCTTGCGCGGGAAGACGTGCAATCGCTTGGCGTAGCGCGGCAGGACTTCTTGGGCGCCCCAATGGGCGATCGGCACCACAGGGATGCCGCTCTCCAGCGCCATGCGTGCGGCGCCGGTGTGCCCCTTCATGGGCCAAAGGGCCGGGTCCCGGGTCAGGGTCCCCTCGGGGTAGATGATGATCGCGCCGCCCTCGTTCACGACTTCCTTGGCGAGCTGTAGCGAGCGGTTCGCTCCCGCCGTCGAGCGTTCCACCGGGATCTGCTTGGTGGAACGCAGCACGGCACCGAGCACCGGGACCTTGAAGAGGCCGGCTTTGGCCAGGAAGTGCGGCATGCGCTTCTGGTTGTAGAGCATGTGCCCCACCACCAGGGGGTCGATCTCCGTGCAGTGGTTGGGTGCGGCGATGAAGCCCCCGGCAGGGAGCTTCTCGAGGCCTTCCCACTTCTTGTTCATCAGCAGGTTCATCACGGGCCGGACGATGCCGGCGACCGCCACAAACGTGGCGTGGCTCTTGGCCGATTCCTTCACAAGGCCCCCGCTACTTGGCCGACGTGATGTCGAAATCGGCGCCGAGGCCCGCGAGCTTCTCGGTGAAGCGCTCGTAGCCGCGGTTGATGATGTCGATTCCTGTGACGCGGGACGTGCCCGTCGCCGCCAGGGCGGCGATCAGGTGGCTGAACCCGCCGCGCAGGTCCGGGACGTCGATGTCGGTGCCCTTGAGCTGCGCCGGTCCGGAGATCACGGCCGAGTGCAGGAAGTTGCGCTGGCCGAAGCGGCACGGCACGCTGCCGAGGCACTCGCGGTGGACCTGGATATTGGCGCCCATGCGGATCAGCGCATCGGTGAAGCCGAACCGGTTCTCGTACACGGTCTCGTGGACGATCGAGACGCCCTCGGCCTGGGTCAGGGCGACGATGAGGGGCTGCTGCCAGTCCGTCATGAAGCCTGGGTGAACGTCCGTTTCGAGGACCAGCGGGTTGAGCTTGCCGCCGCGGTGGTAGAAACGGATGCCGTCGTCGCCGATGTCCATTCCGCCGCCGACCTTGCGGTAGGTGTTCAGGAACGTCATCATGTCCCGCTGCGTGGCACCTTCAACGTAGATGTCGCCGCGGGTGACGAGGGCCGCGGAAGCCCAGGAGGCCGATTCATTACGGTCAGAGAGGGCCCGGTGGTTGTACCCGCCGAGGTCCCGGACGCCTTCGATCCGGATGGTGCGGTCAGTCTGGACGCTGATGATCGCACCCATCTTCTGCAGCACCGCGATGAGGTCCACGATTTCCGGTTCGGTGGCCGCGCCGGAGAGTTCGGTGATGCCTTCGGCGCGCGTGGCGCTCAGCAGGACCTGCTCGGTGGCGCCGACGGACGGGTAGGGCAGCGCAATCTTGGCGCCTTTGAGCCCGTTGGGCGCGGAGATGTGGATGCCGCCGGGGCGTTTTTCGACAACGGCACCGAACTGGCGCAGGACATTCAAGTGGTAGTCGATCGGACGGTCACCGATCTTGCAGCCGCCCAGGTCCGGGATGAAGGCCTCGCCGATGGCGTGGATCAGGGGTCCGCACAGCAGGATCGGGATGCGCGAATCGCCGGCGTGGGCGTCGATGGCGGTGCTGGAGGCGGTCTTGGCATCCTTCGGGTCAAGGGTCAGATCACCGGTCACGGGATCCTTGTCTACCCGGACGCCGTGGAGTTGAAGCAGGCTCGTGACAACCTCGACGTCCTTGATTTCAGGCACGTTGCGCAACACCGAGGGTTCATTGCCCAGAAGGGCGGCAACCATGGCCTTGGGGACAAGATTCTTGGCCCCGCGAACGGTGACACGGCCAGTTAGCGGGACGCCTCCGCGGATTGTCAGAACACTACTCATATACCGGTTTCCTCACGACTACTCGCCCCCAAATCCTTACAAAGGCTCCAGCTAAGCATAGGAGCATCCGTTACCGATCTGAAATACGGCATGCCGCCGGCTGCTGCGGTTCCTGCTTCGGGCACCGCCCTGGCCGCCGCTTCGGCCGCCGCCGCACAAGACAGCAACGCGGGGTCACTTACGGCCCATCCCACGTCTCAGGATGGGCCGTAAGTGACCCCGCGTTGCTGTACGAGCCTCCGGACCCCCGGGCCCCGGGTAGCCTCAGGACAACCGGGCAGGCAGCGTCTTGGGCTTGAAGGAGGGCCGGGTAGCCTCGTACGCAGTGATGTCTTCTTCGTGCTGGAGAGTCAGGCCGATGTCGTCGAGGCCTTCCAGGAGGCGCCAGCGTGTGTAGTCGTCGATCTCGAACGGCGCCACAATGTTCCCGCACTGCACGGTCTTGGAGACAAGGTCCACCGTGACCTCGGTGCCGGGGGCGTTCTCGAGCTCCTTCCAGATGAGCTCGATGTCATCCTGGGCGACTTCTGCGGCGAGCAGGCCCTGCTTGCCGGAGTTGCCGCGGAAGATATCGGCGAAGCGGGAGGACAGCACGGTCTTGAAGCCGTAGTCCTTCAGCGCCCAGACGGCGTGTTCGCGGGACGAGCCGGTGCCGAAGTCGGGCCCGGCTACCAGGACGGATCCTGCGTTGAACGGCGCCTGGTTCAGGATGAAGGACGGGTCCTTGCGCCACGCGGCGAAGAGAGCGTCCTCAAAGCCGGTGCGGGTGATGCGCTTGAGGTACACGGCGGGGATGATCTGGTCGGTGTCGACGTTGCTCTGGCGCAGCGGGACACCAATTCCGGTGTGGGTGGTGAACTTTTCCATGGCGGATCCTTCGAGGCTGTGTGGATCGGGGCTAAGTGGATCGAGGCGGCAGGGAGCGGGCCTGCTGATCCGGGCTTCAGATCGGGTCGGGGACTACGCGGCGTCGGTGCTGAGCGCCACGGACTCCGGCGCGGGGTCCAGATCCGACGGCGAGCTCAGCGTGCCGCGTACCGCCGTCGCCGCGGCGACAACCGGCGAGACCAGGTGGGTGCGGCCGCCCTTGCCCTGGCGTCCTTCGAAGTTGCGGTTTGACGTGGAGGCGCAGCGCTCCCCCACTTCCAGCTGGTCCGGGTTCATGCCCAGGCACATTGAGCAGCCGGCGAACCGCCATTCGGCTCCGAAGTCTTTGAAGACCTTGTCCAGCCCCTCTGCTTCAGCCTCCAGGCGCACCCGGGCCGAGCCAGGAACCACGAGCATCCGGATGTTGGGATCCTTGGTGCGGCCCCGGATGATGTCCGCGGCGGCGCGGAGGTCCTCCATCCGTGAGTTAGTGCAGGAGCCCAGGAACACAGTGTCCACCCGGATGTCCTTCATCGGAGTGCCGGCTTCGAGACCCATGTACTGCAGGGCGCGTTCGGCGGCGGCCTTGGCGTTTTCGTCGCCGAAGTCATTCGGCGACGGCACCTTCGCGGACAGGGACACACCCTGGCCCGGGTTGGTTCCCCACGTGACGAACGGCTCCAGGGTGTCGGCGTCGAGGTCCACCTCGACGTCGAACACCGCGCCGTCGTCGGTGCTCAGCGTGTCCCAGTATTCGACGGCGGCGTCCCACTCGGCGCCCTCGGGCGCATGCGGGCGGCCGTACATGTAGTCGTAGGTGGTCTGGTCCGGGGCCACCAGCCCGGCACGGGCGCCGGCCTCGATGGACATGTTGCAGATGGTCATCCGGGCTTCCATGGACAGCGCCCGGATGGCGGAGCCGCGGTACTCCAGCACGTAGCCCTGCCCGCCGCCGGTGCCGATCTTGGCGATGACGGCCAGGATGATGTCCTTGGCGCTCACGCCGGGGCGCAGCGTGCCCTCCACGTTGATGGCCATGGTCTTGAACGGCTTCAGGGACAGCGTCTGGGTGGCCATGACGTGCTCCACCTCGGAGGTGCCGATGCCCATGGCGAGTGCCCCGAAGGCGCCGTGCGTCGAGGTGTGCGAGTCGCCGCAGACCACCGTCATGCCCGGCTGCGTGAGGCCCAGCTGCGGTCCCACCACGTGGACGATCCCTTGCTCGGCGTCGCCGAGTGAGTGCAGGCGGACGCCGAATTCCTGGCAGTTGTTGCGGAGCGTCTGGATCTGGGTCCGGCTGGTGAGATCGGCGATTGGCTTGTCGATGTCCAGCGTGGGAGTGTTGTGGTCCTCGGTGGCGATAGTGAGGTCCGGCCGGCGCAGCTTGCGGCCGGCGAGGCGCAGGCCTTCAAATGCCTGCGGCGACGTGACCTCGTGCACCAGGTGGAGGTCAATGAAGAGGAGGTCCGGCTGGGCGTTGGCTCCTTCGCCGTCCCCCTTGCGCACCACGTGCGCGTCCCAGACCTTCTCGGCCAGTGTCTTTGCCACGGCCTTCTCCCTTCACTGCGGTAATTATTGTGCGTTCTAATCGGCTGTTGCTTCCACTGAACCAGCACAGCCAAGTAATACGCCAGCGCGTTGACTTGCATCTCAGATAATGAGACGTCAATATCATTACATGGACAATTCTAGTGGAGTCGGTGTCATCGATAAAGCGGCCCATGTGCTTGACGCACTTGAGGCCGGCCCAACCACCCTGGCGCAGCTCGTTGCCGCCACGGGACTGGCACGGCCCACCGTGCACCGGCTGGCACTGGCGCTGGTCCATCACCGGCTGGTCAGCCGTGACATCCAGGGCCGCTTTGTGCTTGGCAGCCGCCTCGTGGAGCTTGCCTCCGCAGCAGGCGAGGACCGGCTCATCGCCTCCGCCGGACCGGTGCTGATGCAGCTGCGCGACGCCACCGGCGAAAGCGCCCAGATTTTCCGCCGGCAGGGCGACTGGCGCGTCTGCGTGGCCTCGGCCGAACGACCCATCGGCCTGCGCGACACCATCCCCGTCGGTACCCAGCTGTCCATGAAGGCCGGCTCCGCCGCCCAGGTGCTGCTGGCATGGGAAGACCACGACCGCCTGCTGGAGGGCCTCCAGTCCGCCCGCTTCACCCCCACCGTCCTGGCGGGAGTTCGACGCCGCGGCTGGGGTCAGAGCCTCGGCGAACGCGAGCCTGGTGTCGCCTCCGTTTCGGCACCGGTCCGCGGTCCGTCCGGCCGCGTGATTGCCGCCGTCTCCATTTCCGGCCCGATCGAGCGCCTGACCCGTCAGCCGGGGAGGCTGCACGCCGAGGTGGTCTGTAATGCCGGCCGTGTCCTGACTGAGGCGCTGCGCAAGACCAACGACTAAGTATGCTGTGCCCATGAACAGCTATGCGGTATTCCTGCGGGGCATCAATGTGGGCGGCATCAACATCAAGATGGCCGATCTGAAGGACGCGCTGAAGTCGCGGCCCTTTTCGAACGTGTTGACCCTGCTCGCCAGCGGCAACGTCGTGCTGGCCAGCGAGTTGGACACTGCCGGGGTCAAACAGGAGTTTGAGGCGTGCCTTCGTGAAGCGTTCGGCTATGACGCGTGGGTGGTGGTCCTGACCGCGGGCCGCGTGTCGGCACTCGTGGACGCCTGCCCCTACCCGCCTGACGACGCCTCGACCCACACCTACCTGACCCTCGCCTCAGATGAGGCCGCGCTCTCGGAACTCTACGAATCCGGCAGCGCCCTGGACGGCGTCGAGCTCACTTTGCTGGGACCGGAAGCCATCGCCTGGCTTGCCCCCACCGGCGGCACCCTGGAAAGCCCCTTCAGCAAACTCTCCGCGAAGGCCAAGTACAAGGCAGCCACCACCACCCGCAACCTTCGCACCATGGTCAAGGTCCGCGACGCCGCCGCGGGGATTTAGGCGGGCTTCTGGCTGCCTGCAGCCTGCGGCCGCCTCGCGATGGCGCGGCCTCGCGCAGGCGCGGCCTCGCGCAGGCGCGGCCTCGCGCAGGCGCGGCCTCGCGCAGCCGGCGGACTCCGGGGAATGCAAAACGGCCCCGGGCTGATGCCCGGGACCGTTTCCGTTGTGACCCCAGCGGGATTCGAACCCGCGTTACCGCCGTGAGAGGGCAGCGTACTAGGCCGCTATACGATGGGGCCGCGTACTTTCCAGAACAGCATTTCTGCCATTCAAGCCAAATGATTGTTTCACACATTTGGCCACAGTTTCAAATCGGACAAGCCGCTTCAAAACGTCCGATCTTCCGCGGAAATCCGCGGATTTTCAGAGCTGGGATACCAGGACTCGAACCTAGAATGACGGTACCAGAAACCGTAGTGTTGCCAATTACACCATATCCCAATGACACTTTCGGACCGGATGTTTGGGCCTAAACCCTTGCTCCCGGCGCCTCAGCACGAGTAATTACTTTACCCGAGAGTTTTCACTTGCACAAATCGGGAACGCCGGCGCGGGGCTCAATGTCCCGGACGGACTCATTCCCGGGCCGGCGGCTGCAAAATCCCCGCCAGCCCTTGCCAATCCGAGGCTTACAAGTTTACGCTCGGTAAGTTACCAACGAGTAACCACCCCTCCCCCACGCCCATGCTGGCAGTTTTGCGATCACGTTCCGGTGTTAGCTGCATCACACCGGCCGGGGTGGGCGGCAGCAGAGCCGCTGCCGGCGAGACCGTCGAGAGGAATCATCTGTGTCACAGAGTCGTGCCGCCGTCATCAAGACCCGGACCCGTGCGCAGCAATCCGCCATCGCCATCCTGGCACTGCTGCTCATCGCCCTGCTGGGCTTCTACACGCTTGTCACGGGCCGGATCACAGACGGCACTGCCAAGCTCAAAGACGGGGCCGGCAAACTTTCCGTGGGGGCGGAGAAGATCTACTCGGGGATCAGCACCAGGCTGGCTCCCGGAGCGGACAAGCTCCAGGCCGGCGCCGGCGAACTGGCCCAGGGCGCCGTCAAGATCGAAACCGATGTGAACAGCAAACTTGCCCCGGGCGTCTACAGAGTCGACGACGGCGCGCAGAAGCTCGCGGCGGGGGCCGTGCAGCTTTCCGCCGCGCTGACCCCGACGCCGGCCGGCAACGCCGAAAACAACCTCGCTGACGGCGCCACCCAGCTTGACGGCGGCGCAACCCAGCTGGCCGGAGGTACCGTGGCATTGGCCGCCGGCACCGACCAGCTCAAGGGCTACCGCGGCGCCGGCGGCAACCCGGAGGCCGGGACCGGGACGGCGGCCCTGGCCCAGGCCATGGAACTGCTGCAGGCCGCGGCGAATGATCCGGTCCAGGGTCTGGTGCCGCTCTCGGTGGTGAAGGACAAGATCGCCAAGATCACCGCGGGCGCGCACAAACTGGACGCCGGAGCCAGCCAGTTGCAGGCCGGTGCTCAGCGGCTCCAGGACGGCGCAGGCCAGCTGCATGCGTGAACAGGCAAGCTCACGGCCGGTTTCGCCACGCTGGCCGGAAAGCTCAACAGCGAGGACCCCGCCGCGCCGGGCGTGCTGGGCACGCGGCTCCTGGCCGACGGCACGTCCAAGATCCGGGTCGGAATGGACGGCGTCCCCGGAGACCCCGAGCACCCGGGCCTGCTCAAGGCCGCCGCCCGGATGACCGCAGGCAGCTCCCGGCTGGCCGACGGAACCGTGGCCCTGAACGCCGGCATCAAGGGCAACCCCGGAGACCCGGCGAACCCCGGCCTCCTCAGCGGTTCCCAGGCCCTGGCCTCCGGTGCCTCCGAGCTTTCGGCCGGCAACACCAAGCTGGCGTCGGGCTCCTCGCAGCTGGCCACGGGCGCGGACAAACTCGCCGACGGCAATGCCCGGATCGCTGACGGGACCGGCACCCTGTATGCCGGAGCGGCCGCGGTGTCACCGACCAGCATGCTCCGGCAGTCCGATACCGCCACGGCGCTGGGGCTGGTCGGGGTGCTGGGCCTTGGTTCCGTGGGTGCCTTCCTGGCGCTGCGGAAGAGGCAGGCCAGCTAGCGGCAGGACCCGGAGCCGGTTCCTGCCGCTCTCTGGCTACGCCAGCAGTTCCAGCAGTTCCAGCAGGGAGCCGACCTCGCGTCCGCGGAAGTCCGGGGCCGGCTCCCCGCCGCGGTTCAGCCACACACCCAGGAGGCCTGCCGCCGTCGAGCCTTCCGCGTCGAGCAGCCGGTTATCCCCGACGTACAGCGTCTGGCCGGGGCCGGTGCCGATCCGCCGGACACCCTCAAGGTAGATGGCCGGGTCGGGTTTCGCGACACCCACGGTGTCGGTGCCCACGAGAACGGCAATCCGGTCCAGTCCGGCCGCGTCCAGCTTCACACGCTGGTAGTCGTGGACGTTGTTGCTCACGGCCCCGTACGGAATGCCGGCCGCGTCCAGGGCATCGAGCAGCGGGCCGACGTCGTCGAATGCCCGGATGTAGCCGTGTTGGCGGCTCGCGTAGGAACTCACCCAGTGGTGGGCCTGCTCGCCGTCTGCGAGTTCGACGCCGAAGTACCCCAGCGCCGCCCGGCCCCGGAGCAGCCGCTGCTCGTTGAAGGTGATCTCGCCTGCCAGGTAGCGGTCGTAGAAATGGGTGGTCTCGTGGGTGAAGATCCGCCCGAACTTCTCCCACCCGGCCTCGTCCAGGCCGGGCAGGAGGTGCTCGCTGACGTCGCGAAGGGCCGACGTCATGGAGAATTCGAGGTCCACCAGGGTGTCATCGATGTCGAACAGGACCCCGCGGACAACGCCGGTGCCTGCTCCCAGTGTGATGTTGCCGGACGTGTTCCCGGCGCCGGTCGCGGTGTCCATCAGCCGGCCGTCAGCCGCGGAAGGCGCGCAGGCGCGCCAGGGACGAGTCCTTGCCCAGGATGACCATGGATTCGAACAAAGGCGGGGAGATCCGGCGTCCCGAAACGGCCGTGCGGACGGGGCCGAAGGCCAGGCGCGGCTTGACGCCGAGGCCCTCCACGAGGGCTTCCTTCAGGGCAGCCTGGATGTTCTCGGCCGTCCAGTCGGCGACGGGCTCCAGCGCGGACAGCGCGGCGTCGAGGACCTCGGTGAGGTTCTCCGGGAGGCCCTTGCGGGCGTCGTCGGCGACGTCGATCGCGTCGTCGGCCTTGAACAGGAACGCGAGCATTTCCGGCGCCTCGCCGAGCAGCGAGATGCGCTCCTGGATCAGCGGCGCGGCCTCGGCCAGGATCTCTTCCTCGCGGGCGGTGAGGTTCTCCCCCACGAATCCGGCGGCCTGCAGGTACGGCACCAGGCGGCCGCGGAAGTCCTCGGCGTCCAGCATGCGGATGTGTGTGCCGTTGATGGCTTCGGCCTTCTTGATGTCGAATCGGGCCGGGTTGGCCAGGACATCGTTGACGTCGAAGTGTTCGATCAGCTGCTCCACGGTGAAAATATCCTCGTCGGCGGAGAGGCTCCAGCCGAGCAGGGACAGGTAGTTCAGCAGGCCTTCGGGGATGAAGCCGCGGTCCCGGAGCAGGAACAGGTTGGACTGGGGGTCGCGCTTGGAGAGCTTCTTGTTGCCCTCGCCCATGACGTACGGCAGGTGGCCGAACACCGGCATGTAGCTGGCGACGCCGATGTCCATGAGGGCGCGGATCAGCACCACCTGGCGGGGCGTGGAGGAGAGCAGGTCCTCGCCGCGGAGCACGTGCGTGATCCCCATGAGGGCGTCGTCCACCGGGTTGACCAGGGTGTACAGCGGGGAGCCGTCGGCACGGACGATGACGTAGTCCGGGATGCTGCCGGCCTTGAACGTGATCTCGCCGCGCACCATGTCGGTGAACGTGACGTCTTCATCGGGCATGCGGACGCGCAGCACGGGCTGGCGGCCCTCGGCCTTGAACGCAGCGAGCTGATCCTCGGAGAGCTCGCGGTCAAAGTTGTCGTAGCCCAGCTTGGGGTCGCGGCCGGCGGCACGGTGGCGGGCCTCGACTTCCTCGGGCGAGGAGTAGCACTCGTAGGCGTAGCCGGCGTCGATCAGCTTGGCGACGACGTCCTTGTAGAGGTCCAGCCGCTGCGACTGGCGGTAGGGCTCGTGCGGGCCGCCGACCTCAACGCCCTCTTCCCAGGTGATGCCGAGCCATTTGAGAGCCTCCAGCAGCTGCTGGTAGCTCTCCTCCGAGTCGCGCGCCGCGTCGGTGTCCTCGATCCGGAACACAAAGGTGCCCTTGGTGTGCCGGGCGTGGGCCCAGTTGAAGAGGGCGGTGCGGATCAGTCCGACGTGCGGGGTGCCCGTGGGGGACGGGCAGAACCGGACACGGACGGGGGTGTCGGTGGTGACTTCACCGGCAGGGGCGGCAAGCGGGGCTGAGCTGGAGACGGCGTCGGACGCGGAGGCAGTAGTCATAGTGGTACCAACATTACCAATCCCTGCCCGCGCCCCCTGCCCGGAATACCGCTGCGAAAACGGACAGCCGCACCGTGGATCCCACGGGCGGCTGTCTGAAATCGGCGCAGCTTCCTGCGCGCGGAGCAGCTAGCGGCGCACTACCGGGTTGGAGAGCCGTCCGATGCCCTCGATCTCGACCTCATAGCGGTCGCCTGCCTGCACCGCGCCGACGCCGGCGGGGGTACCGGTCATGATGACGTCGCCGGGCAGCAGGGTGAAGGCCTGCGAGACGAGGGAGACGAGTTCGCGCACGCCGCGGATCATCTGGCTCGTGCTGCCGTCCTGGCGCAGTTCGCCGTTGAGCCGGCCCTGGATCCGGAGGTCTTCGGTGTCGAGCTCGGTCTCGATCCACGGCCCGAGCGGGGCCGAGGTGTCGAAGCCCTTGGCCCGGGCCCACTGCAGGTCCGTCTTCTGGACGTCGCGGGCGGTGAGGTCGTTGCCGCAGGTGTAGCCGAAGATCACGTCGTCCACGCGGGCTTCGGGCACGTCTTTGCAGATCCGGCCAATGACGACACACAGCTCGGCCTCGAAGGAGACGTCCTCGGAGAACTCCGGCAGGACAATGGGATCATTCGGCCCGATCACGGAGGTATTGGGCTTGAGGAACAGCAAGGGCTGCTGCGGGACCTCGTTGCCCAGCTCCCGGGCATGCTCCGCGAAGTTCCGGCCGACGCCGATGACCTTGCTGCGGGGAATGATCGGCGCCAGCAGGCGGACGTCCTCCAGCTTGTGCTTCATGGGGGTTCGTTCCACGCCATGGAAGAAGGGGTCGCCCTTGATGACAGTGACTTCCTCACTGCCGGGCTCACCTTCCACGATGCCGTAGAGGGGATCAGAATCAACTACAAACCGGGCGATACGCATGGTTCCTAGCCTACCGTCCCCAGCGGGCGCGCCAGGCTCCCGGGCGGACCGGGCGGCGCGCGCCCCTGCCCGCTCCCGCCCGCCCCACTGACTAGCAGCAGGGGCCGTTTTGAGCGCTGAAAACGGCCCCTGCTGCGAGTTAGTTGGGTGGGGCGCTGCGCAGGTAGTCCAGCTGCGCCGCGACCGAGAGTTCCGCGGCGCGGCGGACGGAGGGATCGACGTCGGCGTACACGGCGTCCGTGACGGCCTCGACGCCGGCGTCCGCGCCCAGGGACTCGAGGGCGGCGCGGACCTGCGCGAGCCTGCCCTGCCGGTGATCCCGGTAGGCGCGGGCGACGGCGTCGAGTGCCGGCAGCACCGGGCCGTGGGCCGGCAGCACCGTGGCGGGTCCCAGCCGTTCGAGCCGGTCCAGCGACTCGAGGTAGGCCCTGAGGGTCCCGTCGGGGTAGTCCAGCACGGTGGTTCCGGAACCTAAAATCGTGTCCCCGGTCAGCACCGAGCCGTGCGGGCCGTCCTGCGGCAGGTGGAAGCACACTGAATCCGAGGTGTGGCCCGGGGTCGCCAGGACCCGGATCTTCGCTCCGGCTGCGTGGATCGTTTCACTGTCGTTCAGCGGCGGCGCGCCGTGGCAGTGGGCGGGGTCCGCGGCCCGCACGGGCGCACCCGTCAAAACCGAGAACCTCGCGGCGGCCGCGGTGTGGTCCGCGTGCCGGTGCGTGATCAGGATCAGTTCGACCGGACCGGCGCCGGCCAGTGCCTGCAGGTGCGGTTCGTCGAGGGGCCCGGGGTCGACGACGACGCTGCCCGCCGCTCCCGGGGCGCCGATGATGTAGGAGTTGGTGCCGGCCAGGCTCATGGGACCCGGGTTCGGTGCCAGGCGGAACCGGGTCAGCTCGCTGCTGCGGACAATGCCGCGGGATGTCTCGGAGGTCACCGTCCCATCCTTGCACTGAATCCTCCGGAGCCGGCCCCGGAGAGGCACGCTTATGAGAGGCACGCTTAGACGAGCAGAAGAACAGTGATGATAAGCGGCAGTACGGCCTCAGCGAGGGCACTTCCCCACAGCCGCCGCTCGGAAATGAACAGGGTGATCCCCAGGATCACGTGCGCCACAGAGGTGAAGAGCAGGAGCGTGCGTCCCTCGGCGGACTCCGGGCCGGCGAGCATGAGGGCTCCAACAATGGCGCCTATCCCCCAGATCACGTTGTAGAACCCCAGGTTGAACGTCCAGAGCCGTACGGTCTCGACGTCGTCCGGGTCGACCAGGAACAGCCGGTGCAGACGCTGGTCACGGATGAAGAACGACTCGGCAATACCCACGACTATCAGCAGGGTCCCGAAGACCACGCCTAGAATCTGGATCAGCCCGGTCATCTGCCCATTGTGCACCCCCGCTTGCAGTGCCGAACAGGGCCGAGCGGACAGATTACGCCGCGCTTCGGGGCACATCTTCAACGACGTCCGAGACGCCGACGGCGGCCCGCCACCGGATGGTGGGGACCGCCGTCGTGCGTCACATGCTGTGCCTTACGTGCTGTGCCTTACATGCTGTGCCTTACATGCTGTGCCTGGCAGTCAGCGCCTAGGCGAGGCGGGTCAGCCAGCCGTGGGTGTCCGCGACGGTGCCCGTCTGGATCCCCAGCAGCTGGGCGCGGATGGCCATGGTGGTCTCCCCCGCCGTGGCGTCTTCGGAGCCGATGAACTCGGTGGCGTCCTTGAGCACGCCGATGGGGGTGATCACGGCGGCGGTGCCGCAGGCGAAGACCTCGGCGATGTCGCCGGAGGCGACGCCCTCGCGCCACTCATCCAGGGTGATCTTGCGTTCGGTGACTTCCCGGCCCATGTCCCGGGCCACCTGCATCACGGAGGAGCGCGTCACGCCCTCGAGGATGGTGCCGGAGAGTGCGGGAGTGACCAGCGAGCCGTCCTTCATGACGAAGAAGACGTTCATGCCGCCGAGTTCCTCGACGGCGTTGTCGTTGAACTGGTCCAGGAACAGGACCTGCTTGCAGCCGTGGGCCTCGGCCTCCTGCTGGGCGATCAGCGAGGCGGCGTAGTTGCCGCCGCACTTGGCGGCGCCCGTTCCGCCGCGGCCGGCGCGGGCGTATTCCCGCGAGATCCAGATGGAGACGGGCTTGAGCTCGCCGCCGAAGTAGTTGCCGGCCGGGGAAGCGATCACGCGGAAGGAGACCTCGCGCGCTGCCCGGACGCCCAGGAAGGCCTCGGTGGCGATCATGAAGGGCCGCAGGTACAGGGCTTCGCCGTCGCCGGAGGGCACCCATTCCTTGTCCGCCGCCACGAGTTCACGGATGGCGCCGAGGAAGTACTCTTCCGGAAGTTCGGGCAGGGCGAGCCGTCGGGCGGACTTGTTCAGTCGGGCTGCGTTGGCCTCCGGGCGGAACGTCCAGATCGAGCCGTCGGCGTGGCGGTAGGCCTTGAGCCCCTCGAAGATCTCCTGGCCGTAGTGCAGCACCGCGGCGGAGGGGTCCAGGGAAATCGGCCCGTACGGCTCAACGCGCGCATCGTGCCAGCCGCCGTTGCCCTCGGCGTCGACGCTGTAGTCGACAATCGCGGTGTGGTCGGTGAAATAGTCGCCAAATCCCGGGTTCGCCAGGATGGCTGCACGCTCTTCAGCAGACTTCGGGTTCTCCGACAGGTGCTGGGTGAATTCGACGCCATGGGCAGTCTGAGTCATGGTTCCTCCACGATCGGCTGCCTGGTGTGGGAACGTGGTTCACCTTCGGACCACGGCAGCATATTGGTGATTCGAAACTAGCTTACGCCCGTTGGCAGTGGCGGTTTGGCGGCCCCTGCGGGGCAAGCCGCAGGGCAACCTCCACGGCAGCGCCTACAGCGCCGCCGCGATGGCGTCGCCCACCGCGCTGGTGGTGCGGAAGGAGCCGTCGCGGGCCTCGACGTCGGCCGTGACCGCTGCTTCGATCTTCCGGGCGGCGGAGGCGAAGCCGAGGTGGTCCAGCAGGAGCGCCGCGGAGAGGATCGCGGCGGTGGGGTCGGCCTTCTGCTGGCCGGCAATGTCCGGGGCGGAACCGTGAACGGGCTCGAACATGGACGGCGCGGTGCGGTCCATGTTGATGTTGCCGGAGGCCGCAAGGCCGATCCCGCCGGTCACGGCTGCCGCGAGGTCGGTAATGATGTCGCCGAACAGGTTGTCGGTAACGATGACGTCGAAGCGGGCGGGATCGGTGACCATGAAGATCGTGGCGGCGTCGACGTGGAGGTAATCGTGGGTGACCTCGGGGAACTCCTCGGCCACGGCCTCGACCGTGCGCTTCCAGAGCTGGCCGGCGAAGACCAGGACGTTGTGCTTGTGCACGAGGGTGAGCTTCTTGCGGGGGCGCTCGTTGGCCCGGCGGAAGGCATCGCGGACCACGCGCTCCACGCCGTGGGCCGTGTTCAGCGACACCTCCGTGGCGACCTCATGGGGGGTGCCGGCGCGCAGTGTGCCGCCGTTGCCCACGTAGGGCCCTTCGGTGCCTTCGCGGACCACGATGAAATCGATCTCGCCAGGGTTGGCGAGCGGGCTGCCAACCGTGGCATACAGGCGGGACGGCCGCAGGTTGACGAAGTGGTCCAGGCTGAAGCGCAGCTTCAGCAGGAGCTCGCGCTCGATGATGCCGGAGGGAATCCGGGTATCGCCGGGTGCCGCGCCGACGGCTCCGAACAGGATGGCGTCGCGGGTGCGGAGGTCGGCGAGGGTGGCCGCGGGCAGGGTCTCCCCCGTCTCGAGCCAGTGCTCCGCGCCCAGCTTGTAGTGGGTCTGCTGGAGCACGATCCCCTCGGCGGCCGCAGCCTTCTCGAGGACCTTCAGGGCTTCGGCGGTGACCTCCGGGCCAATGCCGTCGCCCGGGATGACTGCCAGATCAATCGTGGATGCGCTCATCTTTTCAGGGTAGCCAAGTGATCCACATTCTGGTCAAGTCGTCTCACTATTCAAACATCCCGGGCGGGCGACACGGTCTCTTAATTGCGTCGTGCTCTTAATGGCGTCGAGGCGGCACTTCGCGGCAGTGTTCCGGAAAGACACTGCCGCGAAGTGCCGCCTCGACGGCGGGGTGCCGGCTCAGGCGCGGGCTCAGGCTTCGGCGGGTTCCTCGTACTTCGGGAACACCGGGGACGGGGCAGGCAGTTCCGTGCCGGCCGCGATCGGTGTGCCGAGGGCCGCGAACTGGCGCGCCTGGCCCTCTGGCTGGCCGAGCGTGGCCAGGATGGCGGCCGTCGCCGTCGGCATGACCGGCTGCGCCAGGATCGCCACGATCCGCAGCACCTCCAGGGTCACGTAGAGCACCGTGTTCATGCGTTCGACGTCGGTCTTGCGCAGCACCCACGGGGCCTGCTCGGCGAAGTAGGCGTTGGTGTCGCCCAGGACGGCCCAGATGGCCTCCAGCGCCCGGCTGAACTCCTGCTTCTCAAACGCGGCCCGGACGACTTCCAGCAGTCCGTTGGCCTGGCCGAGCAGTGCGGTGTCCTCGGCGGTGAACGCGCCCGGCTCCGGCACGCGGCCCTCGCAGTTCTTGGCCACCATGGACAGCGACCGCTGGGCCAGGTTGCCGAAGTTGTTGGCGAGGTCGGAGTTCATCCGGCCCACGATTGCCTCGTGGTTGTAGTTGCCGTCCGCGCCGAACGGCACCTCCCGCAGGAAGAAGAACCGCACCTGGTCCAGCCCGTACTGCGCCACGAAGTCCGCGGGTGCCACCACGTTGCCCAGGGACTTGGACATCTTCACGCCGTTGTTGTGCAGGAAGCCGTGGATCATGATCCGCTTCGGCAGTTCAAGACCGGCGCTCATGAGGAACGCCGGCCAGTAGATGGCATGGAACCGGGAAATGTCCTTGCCGATCACGTGGACATCAGCCGGCCAGTACTTCTTGAAGGATTCCGCTTCAAGGTCCGGGTAGCCGACGCCCGTGAGGTAGTTGGTGAGCGCGTCGACCCACACGTACATGACGTGGTTGTCGTTGCCGGGCACCGGGACGCCCCAGTCGAACGTGGTGCGGCTGATGGACAAGTCCTCCAGGCCGCGCTTGACGAAGCTGATGACCTCATTGAACCGTGACTGGGGTGCACCGAATTCCGGGTGCGCCTCGTACAGCGCCAGCAGCTTGTCCTGGTACGCGGACAGCCGGAAGAAGTAGCTCTCCTCGGCCGTCCAGGTGACCTCGGTGTCCGTATCGCGTGAGTAGCGCACGCCGTCGTCCTTGAGGACGGTTTCGTCCTCGGCGTAGTAAGCCTCGTCGCGGACCGAGTACCAGCCCTCGTACTTGGAGAGGTAGATGTCCCCGTTGGCCTCCATCTTCTTCCAGATCGCCTGCGATGCCGCATAGTGGTCGGCGTCGGTGGTGCGGATGAAGCGGTCATAGGAGATCCCCAGGGCAGCGTGCGCCGCCTTGTAGATCTCGGCGTTCCGGTCCACCAGCTCCTTGGGCGTGACGCCTTCCTTCTCGGCGGCCTGGGCGATCTTCATGCCGTGCTCGTCGGTTCCGGTCAGGAAGAAGACGTCGTACCCGTCCAGGCGCTTGAAGCGGGCCATCGCGTCGGTGGCGATGTACTCGTAGGCGTGGCCGATGTGCGGCACGCCGTTCGGGTACGTGATGGCCGTGGTGATGTAGAACGGGGTTTTTTCTGTTGAAGTCACGGTCTAAATCTAGATCAGTTCGGTCAGGGTATCGCTCTGGCGGACGAGTTCGTGGTCATGTGAAGCCACCAGCACCGCAATGCCGTCCGAGGTGGTGTCCTTGAGGATGCTGATGATGCGGTTGGCCGCGGCGCGGTCCAGGCTGGCCGTGGGCTCGTCGACCACCAGGACGCGGGTGCCGAGGATGAGGGCGCGGGCGATCGCCACGCGCTGGCGCTCACCGCCGGAGAGCTGGGCCGGGCGGTGGCGCATGCGCCGGCCCAGGCCCACGAGGTCCAGGAGGTCCTTGGCCATGTCCCGGCGCTTCTCGACCTCGCCGTCGGGCACGGCCGGCAGCAGGACGTTCTCAAGCGCGCTCATACCGTCGATCAGGGCGCCGCCCTGGTCGACGTAGCCGATCAGCGCCCGGCGGCGGTCGGCGATTTCGTCGTCGCCCATGGTCTCGAGCGAGTCGCCCTCCCAGAAGACCCGGCCCGACGTCGGCAGGGTCAGGCCCGCGCCGACGGTCAGGATGCTGGTCTTGCCGGAGCCGGAGCGGCCGGCGACGCAGTGCATTTCGCCCGCGTGCAGCGTCATGTTGAAGTCGTCCACCACGTTGACGGGCTCGGCACCGCCCTTGCCGCCGCCGTAATGGATGGTGATGTTGCTCAGTTCCAGCGGCGTGGCGTGGTCCGTGGCCTTCACGATCGTGTTGGCGCGGGTCTTGTGCGCACCGCGCCGGGTGCTGGCGGTCATCCGGTCGTGTGCCTCCCGGTCAAGGTTCAGCTCGTTAGTCATTGGACCACTTTCGTTGCAATCGGAATCCAGCAAAGTACAGCCACAAGACCGGCAATTGCGGCCCACAGCGCGGCATAGGGGGCCAGGAGGAGGCCGATGCCGAGGGCGCCCACAACACCCAGCGGCAGCGCGACGGTTCCCACCATGGCGTTTTCAAAGAAGCGGACCTGGCCCAGCATGTCCGGGTTCCAGCCCATGGCCCGCAGCGTGCCGAGGTACTGGCGCTTGGCCTGCAGCTCGAACCTCCCGGTGACCATGGTCAGGATCAGGCCGACGGCCACTCCGGACACACCCAGGATGATGCTTGGCAGCGCGATGCTCGCCGCGGCCAGGCCGCTGAGCGCGCTGGCACCGGCAGCCCGGGGAATGTCGATCAGCAGGGCGACCAGTCCGCCGACGGCCGCGGCGAAGACGCCGACGGCGACAGCCAGGGAGATCGTGTTGAACTTGTTGGTGCTCAGCTGCCGGTTGGCAAACGTCAGCGGCGAATCGACCGCGATGAGCCGTTCGTCATGCTGCGGCTCCTGGTCGACTTCATCGCGGTGGCGCAGCTGCTGCGCCGCGAAGAACGCCGCGCCTGCGTACAGCACCAGGACCGACGCCGAGACGATCGCCGTCGCCGCGCTCCAGGTGATCAGGCTCAGGGCGATGCCGACGACGGCCAGCAGCGCCGCGCCGACGCCGAATTCGGCCAGTACCCAGGAGCGGATCCTGCGCTGGGTCCAGCCCATGGCACGCAGGGTGCCGGCCTCGCTGCGCCGTTTGCGGACGTAGCTGACGGTCGAGGCTCCGGTCAGCAGGGCCGCGCCGCAGAGGGTGAGGAACAGCAGTGTCAGGTTGGTGGCAGTCAGGGAGCTGGACACGGCGTCCGCGGCGTCCTGCCGGACCCACGACTGCTGCACGGTGCCCAGCGGCGACTCCTTGCCGGCGTCGTCCTTGGAGTATCCGGGAACGGCGATCTTGGCGTCCTCGCGGGCGGAACCGGCCACCACCGTGGCCTGCAGGCCCATGTCGCGGATCTCGTTGGCGAGCTTTTCGACCTCGGGCTGCGCCTGCTTCCAGCTGCCCGGGACCTTGGCCCGGACCCGGACGGCGTCGATCACGGAGGCGTTCTGCTCGTAGCCGCGGGCGGCCGCGAGCCCGTAGAAGTCGGTGATGGCGCCGGCGGACTGGCTGACCAGGCCCGTGGCGCTCAATGACGGCTTGAGTTCGGTGTTGACCTCCGTGCCGGCCGCGTCCTTGGACAGCGTGAACGGCGCGGGGTCGTAGCCGCCCAGGGGCAGCCGGTTGACGTCACCGGCGGCGTCCTTGACGGTCGCGGGGTCGAACGTGCCGTAGACCATGGCCAGCGGGGTGGCGAGCTTCTTGCCGGTTTCGAGGTTTTCGCGGTAGGAGCGCTCGTCTACCGGGTTGCGCTGGGTCTGGTCGACGGCGGCGCCGTTGGCGGCCTTGTCCGGCAGACGGTTCACGGTGACCCAGTCGCCCGGCGTCGCGCTCTTGTCCACGGCGCCGTTGGCGGCGGTGTCGCCGTCCTTGTACTTGGGGGCCGCGGCGAAGTTGGTGGTCCAGGTCGCGGGGTTGTAGAGGCCCTGGCTGAAGGACCCGGTGTCGCCCATGAGCTGCGTGAGGTCCTTGGACCCCGGCCAGGCCAGGGCGAACGGGGACTTGGAGACGAACGGCAGGTAGTCCTTGTCCAGCGAGCGGGTCACGGTGCCGACGTCCTTGGTGACGTTGCCGGAGTCGTCGATTTCCTCGATCTTGACCGAGTACTTCAGGTCCAGCGCGGTGCCCGAGCGCACGATCAGCGGAATGGCCTGCGAGTCGGCAGTGAGCTGGCCGTCCCGTTTGGCCTGCTGGTACTGGGTCATCAGGGGTGCCCAGTACTTGAGCTTAACGCCGAGGAAGTCCGGGCCTTCCTTGAGTTCGTCCATGCTGATGCCGTTAGTGAAGAGGCTCTCGAAGTGGCGGCCGATCGCGCCGGCGTTGCGGGCGTCCGCGGGCGGCGCCTTCTCCAGCGGGGCCAGGAAGTCACCGGCCGTGCCGAGCAGCGCGCGTTCGGAAACGGGGTCGACGGCGACGACGGACTCGGTCACCTGCGGCGCCATGGGCAGGGAGACGGAGAGGTTGAAGAGGTTGTGCTCGGAGCCGCCCGCCGGGGTGGGAAACTTGATGCCGGTCTCGCCGGCGGGGCCCTGGATGCGGACGTTCTTGCCGCCGGCAACCTGCTCTTCGACGAGCTTTGCCTTGCCGAGCGAGCCTTCGGCCGTGGTCTTGAAGAGGGTCTGGTCGGTGTGGCCGTCGGAGCTGACGGCGCTGGCGGTGAGCCGGTATTTCTTCGGCGTGTCACTCAGGACCGATTCCGCGGCCGGCCACTTGCTCGGGTCCGTGGCGGTCGGGTCCCCGGAGGTACCCGCGAGGCCGGCGTTGAAGCCCAGGTAGTCGGTGGCATCCAGGCGCGGCGATTCAAGGTTCTGGGTGACGCGGGAGACCAGGCTGATCGGCGCGGCCACCGAGGTGCCTGAGAGCTTGCGGATCGCGTCCAGCTGCTCGAAGCTGATGCCGCCCTGGCCGGTGGCGATGTCCGGCTGCATGAGGCCGCCGTTATCGTCCGCCTTGGCCTGGACCAGGACGTCGTAGAGCCCCCGGGAGTTTTGGTCCACGGTCCTGCTCAGTGCCGCCTGGGACTGACCCTGGACGAGGACTGACAGGCACATGGCCACGATCAAAATGGACGCGGTCAGCAAAAGCACTCTGCTTCTGATGAACCTCTGGACGGCGTTCATTGGGCTCCTGAAAGCTGGATTGCGTGCGCACGCCGCAGTTCATTTCCTGAGGAAGTGAAGGCGTCCCGTGCCGGGCGTGCAAAAGTAAAGGCCGGTCTGCCGGCCAAGACCCGTAATTCGGTCCTAGCCATTGTACGCAGACCAGCCGGCCGCTCGTGGCCGCCGGCGGCGGAGATGCCGCCGCCGGCGCCCTGCGGGGAGGATTTCAGTCCTCGAGATCAACCTCGCGGACCATGTCAGCGCCGATCCCGGCCTTGATCGCGTCAAGGACCTGCTGGGGAACGGAGCTGTCGATGGTCAGCAGGGCCAGCACCTGGCCGCCCTCTGTCTGGCGTGCCACCTGCATGCCGGCGATGTTGATGTTGTTCATGCCCAGGATGTGGCCGATCGTGCCGATCACGCCGGGGCGGTCGGAGTAGGCCACCACGACGAGGTGCTCGCTGATCGGGATCTCCACCTCGTAGCCGTTGACGCCCACGAGCTTTTGGATCTGCTTCGGTCCGGTGAGGGTTCCAGCGACCGAGATCTGGCTGCCGTCGCTAAGGGCGCCGCGCAGGGTCAGGACGTTGCGGTAGGACTCGGTGTCCGGCGTCGTGATGAGCCGGACGTTGATGCCGCGCTGTTCGGCGATTACCGGGGCGTTGACGTAGGAGACCTGCTCGGTCACGACGTCGGCGAAAATCCCCTTGAGTGCCGCGAGCTCGAGGACCTTGACATCGAGGGAGGAGATCTCGCCGGCCACCTCGACGTCGAACTGGGTGAGGGAGGCGTGGGTCAGCGCGGTGAAGATGCGGCCGAGCTTTTCCATCAGCGGGATGCCGGGGCGGACGTCGGGGGCGATGACGCCGCCGGCGACGTTGACCGCGTCGGGGACCAGTTCACCGGCGAGTGCGAGGCGGACGGACTTGGCGACGGAGACGCCGGCCTTTTCCTGGGCCTCATCGGTGGAGGCGCCCAGGTGCGGGGTCACCACGACGTTGTCCAGCTTGAAGAACGGCAGGTCGGTGCTGGGCTCCTTGGAGAAGACATCGACGCCGGCGCCGGCAATGTCACCGGCCTGCAGCGCGGTGTAGAGGGCTTCCTCGTCCACCAGGCCGCCGCGGGCGACGTTGACCACATAGGCCGTGCTCTTCATCTTCTTGAAGGCGTCGGCGCCGAGCATGCCGACGGTTTCCGGGGTCTTGGGCATGTGGATGGTGATGAAGTCCGACTGGGCCAGGAGCTCGTCGAGGGTCACCAGCTGGACGCCGAGCTGGGCAGCCCGGGCGGAGGTGATGTAGGGGTCGTACGCCAGGATCTTGGTGTCGAATCCCTTGAGGCGGGCCGCGACCAGGGCGCCGATCCGGCCGAGGCCGATGATGCCGATCTTCTTTTCGAAGAGCTCGATGCCGGTGTACTTGGAGCGCTTCCATTCCCCGTCCTTGAGGGCGGAGCTGGCCTGCGGGATGTGGCGGGCGAGGCTCAGGATGTGACCGACCGTCAGTTCGGCGGCGGAGACGATGTTAGAGGTCGGCGCGTTGACCACCATGACGCCGGCCTGGGTGGCCGCCTTGATGTCCACATTGTCCAGCCCGACGCCGGCGCGGGCGATCACCTTGAGGTTCTTGGCGGCGGCGATGGCCTCGGCGTCCACCTGGGTGGCGGAGCGGACCAGGATCGCGTCGACATCGGCGATCGCGGAGAGCAGCTGGGAACGGTCGGAGCCGTCAGTCTGGCGGATTTCAAAGTCCGGGCCGAGGGCCTCGACTGTGGCGGGCGAAAGTTCCTCAGCGAGGAGTACGACAGGTTTGGTGCTTGTCACCGGTGACCTCTTTAGCTCTCTTGTGTATCTGGTGGGGATTTTGGTGAATCAGGTGGTGCTGGTGAGACGGATGGTGCTGGACAGCAGGGAAGCCGGACCCCAGAAAATGGTGTCCGGCTCCCCTGCCGGGCCAAACCCTAGCGGGCTGCGGAACCTTCGACGTAGTCGGCGTCCTGCTGCTGCCAGGCGAACAGCGAACGCAGCTCGCGGCCGACGGCCTCGATCGGGTGCTGCTCCGCCTTGGCGCGCAGGGCCTTGAACTCCGGGGCGCCGGCATCCTGGTCGTCGATGAAGCGCTTGGCGAAGGCGCCGTCCTGGATGTCCTTCAGGACGGCCTTCATGTTCTCCTTCACCTCGGGGGTGATGACGCGCGGGCCGGAGACGTAGTCGCCGTACTCTGCGGTGTCCGAGACGCTCCAGCGCTGCTTGGCGATGCCGCCTTCCCACATGAGGTCAACGATCAGCTTGAGCTCGTGGAGGACCTCGAAGTAGGCGATCTGCGGCTGGTAGCCGGCTTCGGTCAGGGTTTCGAAGCCGTACTGGACCAGCTGGGAGACGCCGCCGCACAGGACAGCCTGCTCGCCGAAGAGGTCCGTTTCGGTCTCTTCGGTGAAGGTGGTCTTGATGACGCCGGCGCGGGTGCCGCCGATGGCCTTCGCGTAGGACTTGGCAAGGTCCCAGGCGGAACCGGTTGCGTCCTGCTCGACGGCGATGATGTCCGGGATGCCGCGGCCGGCTTCGAACTCGCGGCGCACGGTGTGGCCGGGAGCCTTCGGGGCGATCAGGATGACGTCAACGCCCTCCGGAGCCTTGATGTAGCCGAAGCGGATGTTGAAGCCGTGGGCGAAGGCCAGGGCCTTGCCGGGGGTCAGCTTGTCCTTGATGGAGTCGTTGTAGATCGAGCGCTGGTACTGGTCCGGCGCCAGGATCATGATGACGTCGGCCCATTCGGCGGCGTCGGCGACGTTCTTGACCGTGAAGCCTGCGTCCTCGGCCTTGGCGATCGACTTCGAGCCTTCTTTGAGCGCGATGGCAACCTCGACGCCGGAATCGCGCAGATTCAGCGCGTGGGCGTGGCCCTGGGAGCCGTAGCCGACAATGGCAACCTTGCGACCCTGGATGATCGACAGGTCGGCGTCGTCGTCGTAGAACATTTCAGTCACTTGCGTAACTCCTCTTGAGTGGTTTTTCGATGTTGTCTTGGGTGCTGCGGTGGTGCGCAACGCGGCTAGGCGCTGCGCAGGGCCCTGTCACTCATGGAGCGGGATCCCCGCCCGACGGCCAAGGTGCCGGACTGCACGATTTCGCGGATGCCGAAGGGCTCAAGCACTGACAACAGCGCCGTGAGCTTCTCGGGGTGGCCCGTTGCCTCAATGACCACCGACTCTGTGGAGACGTCGACCACTGAAGCGCGGAACAGGTCTGCAGCCTGGGTGACCTGCAGGCGTGTTGCGGCATCCGCACGTACCTTGACCAGGATGTGGTCACGCTGTACGGAAGATTCGGAGGTGAGCTCGACGATCTTGATCACGTTGATCAGCTTGTTCAGCTGCTTGGTGACCTGTTCGATCAGCTCGCCATCGGCGTCGACCACGACGGTCATCCGGGACATGCCCGGGACCTCGGTGGGGCCGACGGCCAGGGAATTGATGTTGAAGGCCCGGCGGGCGAAGAGGCTGGCGACGCGGGTCAGCACGCCGGGCTTGTCTTCGACCAGAACGGACAATGTGTGGCGGGTCATGTTCAGTCCTCCTCTTCCCATTCCGGGGTCATGTTGCGGGCAACCTGGATCTGGTCGTTGCTGACCCCGGCGGGGACCATCGGCCACACCATCGAGTTCGGGCTCACGACGAAATCGATGACCACGGGACGGTCATTGATCTCCAGTGCCTTCTGGATGGTGGCGTCGATGTCCTCGTCGCGTTCGCACCGGAAGGCGGCACAGCCGTAGGCGTCGGCCAGCTTGACGAAGTCCGGGATGCGGACGGTGTCGTGGCCGGTGTTGAGGTCGGTGTTGGAGTAACGGCCCTCGTAGAACAGGGTCTGCCACTGCCGGACCATGCCCAGCGAGGAGTTGTTGATGATGGCAACCTTGATGGGGATCTTGTTGATCGCGCAGGTGGCCAGTTCCTGGTTGGTCATCTGGAAGCAGCCGTCGCCGTCGATCGCCCAGACCACGCGGTCCGGCTCGCCCACTTTGGCGCCCATGGCCGCCGGCACGGCGTAACCCATGGTGCCGGCGCCGCCGGAGTTGAGCCAGGCGTGCGGGCGCTCGTACTTGATGAACTGGGAGGCCCACATCTGGTGCTGTCCGACGCCGGCGACGAAGACGCCCTCGGGTCCGGTCAGGGCGCCGATGCGTTCGATCACGCGCTGCGGGGCGCTGAGGCCGTCCTCGGGTTCGGTCCAGCCGAGCGGGTAAGTTTCCTTGAGGTTGTTCAGGAAGGTCCACCAGTTGGTCAGATCCGGGGTGCCGAAGGCCTCAAACTGCACGCGCAGGGCCTCACTGAGCTCCGGGATGATCTCCTTGACGGAGCCGACGATCGGGACGTCAGCCGTGCGGTTCTTGGAGATTTCCGCCGGATCGATGTCGGCGTGGATGACCTTGGCGTTCGGGGCAAAGGACTTCAGGATGCCGGTCACGCGGTCATCGAACCGGGCACCGAGCGTGATCAGCAGGTCGGACTGCTGCAGGGCGGTTACGGCGGAAACGGTGCCGTGCATGCCCGGCATGCCCACGTGCTGCGGGTGTGAGTCCGGGAACACGCCCCGGGCCATCAGCGTGGTCACCACGGGAGCGCCGGTCAGCTCGGCCAGTTCGCGCAGTTCGGCCGAGGCATGGGCCTTGACCACGCCGCCGCCGACATAGAGCACGGGCTTGCTGGCGGCGGAAATGAGCCTGGCGGCCTCGCGGACCTGCTTGCTGTGGCCGCGCAGCACCGGCCGGTAGCCGGGCAGGTCGATCTTCGGCGGCCAGGAGAACGTCATCTGGCCCTGCTGGGCGTCCTTGGCGACGTCCACGAGGACCGGTCCGGGACGTCCGGTGGACGCAAGGTGGAAGGCCTCGGCCATCACGTGCGGGATGTCGTTGGGGTCGGTGACCAGGAAGGAGTGCTTCGTGATCGGCATGGTGATCCCGACGATGTCCGCTTCCTGGAACGCGTCGGTGCCGATCACCCCGCTGGAGACCTGGCCGGTGATGGCCACGATCGGCACGGAGTCCATGTGGGCATCCATGATGGCGGTAACGAGGTTGGTGGCACCCGGACCCGAGGTGGCGATGCAGACGCCAACCCGTCCGGTGACCATGGCGTAGCCTTGCGCGGCGTGGCCGGCTCCCTGTTCGTGACGGACCAGAACGTGGTTCATTTTGGAGGCCATCAAGGGGTCATAGGTGGGCAGGATCGCGCCACCGGGCAAACCGAATATGTCCTGGACGCCGAGTTCTTCGAGCGAGCGGACGATTGCTTGCGAACCGGTCATGACCGTCGGGGGTACGACGTTGTTCGGTCCGAGGACAGGAGAGACGGCAGCAGTGTCGACGCCGGCGTCAGCCGGACGTTCGACGCGATCCGGAGCCTTGTGGGCTCCAGTGGACTTTGTGGCCATCAGCGAGGGGCTGATCGGCGATCCTTTGCTCATCGGACTCTTCCTTTGTGGATCTTCGGTGATCGTGGAACTTCTTAGATACTTCATGTTGCTGGTCATGCGCAGTGCTGGTAACGCGGCTGCTGGTAATGCGTGCTGCTGGTCATGCGGGAAATAAAAAAACCCCTCAGCCGGAGGGCTCTTCGAGGGGTTGCGCGTGACGGATCGTTACCGTGGAGGCTATTGAGCCACGCGCTTGGCAAGTACGACGACGGATACACCGGCGGTAACGATCTCGATCATGCGTTCAGTTTTCCCTCTGAGTGGGACAAGTGTCAACGCACCCGGCACCTGTCTCACTATTTGGACAACGCTGTCCACTGGTTGAACGTCATCCCAACTAGCTCGCAGCTAATGGCCGTTATGACCGCTCATAACGGCCACAAGTGCGAGCTAGTTGGGTTCAGGTGTTCAGCCGTGCGCTAGCCGCAGTATGCGCCGGTGGAGGCGCTGTGGACGAGCTTGGCGTACTTGGCCAGGACGCCCTTGGTGAACTTGGCCGGGAGGGGTTCCCAGCCGGTCTTGCGGGACTCGAGCTCGGCTTCGTCGACCAGGAGGTCGAAGGTGCGGGCCGCGATGTCCACGCGGATCCGGTCGCCGTCCTTGACGAACGCGATCGGGCCGCCGTCGACGGCTTCGGGCGCGACGTGGCCGATGCACAGGCCGGTGGTGCCGCCGGAGAACCGTCCGTCGGTCAGGAGCAGGACGTCCTTGCCCAGGCCCGCGCCCTTGATGGCGCCGGTGATGGCGAGCATCTCGCGCATGCCCGGGCCGCCCTTGGGTCCCTCGTAGCGGATCACGACGACGTCGCCCTTGTGGATCCCGCCCTGGTCCAGGGCGTCCAGGGCGCCCTGCTCGCGTTCGAACACGCGGGCGGTGCCTTCGAAGACGTCGGCGTCGAAGCCGGCGCTCTTGACCACGGCGCCCTCGGGGGCCATCGAGCCGTGCAGGATGGTGATGCCGCCGGTCTTGTGGATCGGGTTGTCCAGGGCGCGCAGGATCTTGCCGTCCAGGTCCGGCGGGTTGATCGCGGCGAGGTTCTCCGCGACGGTCTTGCCGGTCACGGTGAGGCAGTCGCCGTGCAGCAGGCCGGCGTCGAGCAGGGCCTTCATGATCACCGGCACGCCGCCGATCTTGTCGACGTCGGTCATGACGTACCGGCCGAAGGGCTTCAGGTCGCCCAGGTGCGGGATCTTGTCACCGATCCGGTTGAAGTCCTCCAGGGTCAGCTCGACCTCGGCCTCGCGGGCGATCGCGAGCAGGTGCAGCACGGCGTTGGTGGAACCGCCGAAGGCCATGGTGACGGCGATCGCGTTCTCGAAGGCCTTGCGGGTCATGATGTCCCGGGCGGTGATGCCCAGGCGCAGGAGGTTGACCACGGCCTCGCCGGACTTGTGCGCGAAGGCGTCGCGGCGCCGGTCAGCCGAGGGCGGCGCGGCGGAGCCGGGCAGGGACATGCCCAGGGCCTCGCCAATGCAGGCCATGGTGTTCGCGGTGTACATGCCGCCGCAGGCGCCCTCGCCCGGGCAGATGGCCTTTTCGATGCGGTCCAGGTCCTCGCGGCTCATCTTGCCCGCTGCGCACGCGCCGACGGCCTCGAAAGCGTCGATGAGGGTGACTTCCTTCTCGGAGCCGTCCTCGAGCTTGACCCAGCCGGGCATGATCGAGCCCGCGTACAGGAACACGGCGGCCAGGTCCAGGCGGGCCGCGGCCATCAGCATGCCCGGCAGGGACTTGTCGCACCCGGCCAGCAGCACCGAGCCGTCGATCCGCTCTGCCTGCATGACCGTCTCGACCGAGTCGGCGATGACCTCGCGTGAGACCAGGGAGAAGTGCATGCCCTCGTGTCCCATGGAGATGCCGTCCGAGACGGAGATGGTGCCGAACTGCATGGGGAACCCGCCGCCGGCGTGGACGCCTTCCTTGGCGCCCTGGGCCAGCCGGTTCAGCGAAAGGTTGCAGGGGGTGATCTCGTTCCACGAGCTCGCCACGCCGATCTGCGGCTTCGCGAAGTCGTCATCGCCCATGCCGACCGCCCGGAACATGCCGCGCGCGGGCGCGGCGTGGATTCCATCGGTAACGACCCGGCTGCGGGGCTTGATGTCCGGCTTGGTGTCTGTTGCTGTTTGGGTGTCCTGACTCATGGCTCAAAGTCTAGGGCTCCTCCGCGGACGCCAACGACCCCATATGGGCGCGTTAAGCGGAAAACCGGGAATATTTCGATCAAATAGTGGACTCTCGTCTCACATCATGAAATCCACGGCCGGTTTGCCTCAGGCGTGGTGAGCCGCGTCACGGAGTTCCGGGGCTTCCGCGACTCCCCGGGCTTCGGCTTGGAGCATCTCCAGGACCTGCCGGATGGTGGTCCGGGCCGCGACGTCGGGACGGGCCAGCGCGACGATGCTCCGGCTCGCCTTCACGCCCTCCAGCGGGCGCAGGACAAACCCCCGCCCCTGGTTTCCCACCGCCGTATACCGCGGCAGCAGGCTGAGGCCGTGGCCGGCGCTGACCAGGGCTTCCAGCACCCGCAGGTCGGGGAACTGCTGGGCGCGGACGGCCGGGGCGTCGGCCCGCACCTCAATCTGGCGCAGCACGGTGTCGAAGGGGAACCCCTCGGGGACGCCCATCCAGGGGAAGCCGACGACGTCCTCGGCGCCCAGCGTGTGCCTGGCGGCGAGCGCGTGCCCGGCGGGCAGGGCCACGTCCAGCGGCTCGTCCAGCAGCGGCACCACCGTCAGGCCTTGGCCGCCGAAGACTTCCGGACCGTCCACGCTGTGCGCCAGGACGATGTCGTAGTCCGCGGTCAGCCCGGCGAAGCCGGCAACGCCGGGATCCTCGAAGTGCGCCTCGAAGTGGAGCCCCTCGATGGCCTTGACCCGGTGGAGCAGGCCCGGCAGGAACATCTCCGCGGCGCTGGGGAAGAACGCCGCGACCACCCGCGTCTGCCAGCCGCGCCGGTAGGTGTCGATGGTCGCTTCAGCCCGCGCCATGGCCGTCGAAACCTCGGCGGCCGCGCCAGCCATGGCGAGCCCGGCCTCGGTCAGCCGCACTCCCCTGCCGGACTTTTCCACCAGGACCACGCCCAGTTCTTCCTGCAGGGTTTTGAGCTGCTGCGACACCGCCGATGGCGTGACGTTCATGGCCTCCGCCGTGGCACCCACCGTGCCGCGGTCGGCGAGTTCGCGCAGAATCCGCAGTCGCTTGAAATCCATGAGCCGAGGCTACACGGCGGGCCCGGCCTGTTTTCGGTTTCCGCCCTGCTCAACGGGCCCTCCGCGCCCCGGGGAACGGTCCCATCGCGGCCGCCGGGAGGCTGGACAGCCGCCTTGGCCCGGACGTAACGTCAAGCATCGGCAACCGTGCCTCATGGACTGATCACGAACTGGACACGGACTGAACACGGACTGAACATGGACTGAAAGGCTCTGCTATGGACTGGATCGTCTGGCTCGTCGTCATCATCGTCGTGGTCGCCGTGGTCTGGGCGCTGCTCAACCGCAACAAGAGCCGCACTGGCGCCGATTCCACGCCCCCGGCAACCGGGACTGGCAGCACGACCGTGACCGCGGCCGGTGCGACGCCGTCGGCCGGCTCGACGACGGCGGATGCCGGGGCAGCCGGTGCGGCAGCGGCCATGGCCGTCCCCGATGCAGCGCAGGCGCCTGAGCCTGCTGCTCCGCCCCGGGAGAGTGCTGCCTCCCCCGAGGCCTCCGAACCCGCCGCAACCCCGGCGTCCGCAGCAGCGCCCGCGAACGAACCCGCCATGGAGGCCGCCCCACCGGCAGCTACGGAAACCCCGGAAACCACGCCGGCAGCAACAGGTACCGCGGGTGCTGTCGCCGCGGACAACGCCGAGTGGGAAACCCAGTGGTCCGAGACCGCGCCGGCGGACACGCATGCCGCCGCGGCACACCACGAACCAGCCCATGGCGCCCACGCTGCGACCCCGGCCGAATCCGGCGCAGTTGCCGAACGATCCGCGCCGGCCGCTACGACCGGTCTTCCGGTCCACCACCCCGAATACACCGAGCCCCACGCGCCGACTCTGCCCGGGGCGGAATCGGCCGCCGCAGAAACCGACGAAGAGGCAAGCGCGCGCGCCGCCGCCAGCGACGCGATGCCCGGGGCGGCAGCAAATGCCGCCGTGACGCAGGCCGCGCCCCTCGCGGACGCAGAAACCATGCAGGCGGCGGCCTCCTCCGCCGCCTCGGAGGCCCTTACGAGCCACACGGCCGAACCCGCCGGTCATCTGGCCACCGACCAGCCCTACGGCGAAGGATCGGCGGCACCTGCGGCGGACGGCAGCGGGCCGGCAGGCTTCACCGTCAAAGGCAACGCGTCGTCGATGATCTACCACGACGAGACCAGCCCGGCCTACGAAGAAACCCGGGCAGAAGTGTGGTTTATCTCCGCGGCGCACGCCGAAGCCGCCGGCTTCCGGCCACCGCGCCGGACCCGCCAGTAGCAGCCGGCCCGGGCCGGCGTCCCGTCCCTGATGCTCCCCGCTTCGCCGGACAGGCGCTCCTCGTTCAGGCCTTCCTCTGACAGGCGCTTTCTCTTCAGGGCAACGGCCCGGGCGACCGTCCTCGCCGTTGCCCTGCTGCTCATGTCCGCCTGCACCGGCGGCGGAACCGCCCCTCCGACAGGTCAGCCGGGCGGCAGCCCCGCGCCGGACGCACCGGGGGCTCCGGGTCAGCCCACTGTTGCGGGCCGGATTGACGGGCTGCAGGTGCCCTGGTCCGCCGTCTACCTGCCCGACGGCACCGCAGTCATTTCCGAACGCGACACGGCGCTGCTGAGGACCATCAAGGCCGGCCAGCTGGGGACGCTTGGCAAGGTGCCCGGCGTCGTGCCCGGCGGTGAGGGCGGCCTGCTGGGCCTTGCCCTGTCCCCCGGCTTTGCGGCGGACCGCTACCTGTACGCCTACTTCACCGCGGCGGAGGACAACAGAATCGCCCGCATGCGGCTCGATGAACGCGGCGGCCGGCTCGAGCTCGGCGCGCCGGAACCGGTTTTCACCGGCATCCCCAAGGCCGGCACGCACAACGGCGGACGGATCCGGTTCGGACCCGACGGCTTCCTCTACGTGGGGACGGGCGACTCGCAGCGCCGCGATCAGCCGCAGGACAGCACGGCCCTCGGCGGAAAGATCCTGCGCCTCACGGCCGACGGCCGGCCGGCGCCGGGAAACCCCTTCGGCAAGAACCCGGTCTACAGCCTGGGCCACCGGAACGTCCAAGGGCTTGCCTGGGACAGTGCGGGGCGGCTATGGGCCAGTGAATTCGGCCCTGACGTCAACGACGAGCTCAACCTGATTGTGCCCGGCGGCAACTACGGCTGGCCGGACGTGACCGGCGCCCCGCATCGGGCCGGCTTCCTTGACGCCAAGGTGGTGTGGCCGTCGACGGCGGAATCCTCACCCAGCGGACTCGAAATTGTCGGCAACACCGCATACCTGGGCGCCCTGCGCGGCCAAAGGCTGTGGGTGGTTCCTCTCACCGGCGAATATGCCGGCGATCCTGTGAGCTATTTCACAGGGAAGTATGGGCGGATTCGGAACGTTTCACTCGCTCCTGACGGCCGCCTGTGGCTCCTTAGCAACGGCCAAAACCCCGATTTCGCGCTGATTTTGGACCTTCCCGGCTGACTTGGCGCCTCCCGGTTCCCTCGATTTCACACCACGGTCAATCTCGTGTAGAGTTTCATGTCGTTGCGGAGAACAACGGGGAAAGAAAAAGCCCCGGTGAACGAGAACAACAGATGCACCTCTAGCTCAACTGGCAGAGCAATTGACTCTTAATCAATGGGTTCCGGGTTCGAGTCCCGGGGGGTGCACCACCACGGAAACCCCGTCTTCACTGGCTGAAAGCCATGAAGGCGGGGTTTTGTTTTGCCCGCAAAGCCCGAGTGGGGCTACTTATGGGCTATTTATTCCGCATCGGCCGCGTCCTTGCATGGCACCAGAGCAAAGGCTGTCTTGCCGGAGGCGCACGTCCTCCTCAGGTCCCGGGCTGCATAGACTTAGGTCGGGGTGTTAGGGACGCCCTGCCAGTAACGTCTGGACTGGCCGCCGTCCACCCCGCAGAACTGTTGCCTGCGTCAGTGACTGACCCGGTCACGGCATAGCCTGGAGCATGCCCTGAGGAACCAGGAACCCGCCCACCGCCTTCATCGGTGTCTTCACCGCCCCTATCTGGGAAAGGATGAGGGAGGTGGGGTACGACATTACCGACGTGTCCCGACTGACGCAGATCCCGAGGTCGACTCTTTCCAAGATCCTCAACGACCACAAATCCCCCGACCTTTCGCATGCCCGCGTCATGGCCGCCGCCTTGAAGCTCAACCTGACCGACATCACGGGGCTCGCCGAGGCCGAAGAGGTAGAGGTCCATAGAAAGAGTCTGGACACCGGAAGGCCGTTTGCGGCGCGCTCCTGACACGGAATGGGTGCTAATGGACCGGCTCGGACTGGGCCGGCAGCGCATTGCTGCCCTCGTGCGCGCCGAGCCGGCCGCCGTCGGGTACCACCTGGTGATCGCCCGCCACCAGGATCCGGGGCTCGAGGCCGAGCACCAGGCCGCGGCCGGGGCCGCACCCGTCCCGCACCCCTCAGTCAAGGATCTTGCCCGCATGGAACAGGTCATCACTTGGATCCTGGTGGAAGGCAGGTTGCCCGTTGGCCGTTCCGGCTACAGAAGCGAGGGGTCGATGGCGCGCTATAGGATCGGGAAATGAAGATCCGTTTGCTGGCCTCGACCCTTATGGCATGCGTTGTCCTGCTCTTCTCGGCTTTATCACTTAGCGCCTGCACGGGCGGACCGGTACCTGATCTCGGGGAACGCGACGCGGCGGTCTCATCGGTCATGCGGGCGCTGAATGTCCACGACAAAAACCAGTTGGTCAAGCTTGCACAGCCCGGCCCGCAAACCGCGGACTCTTACGCCCAGTTGCTGCTTTCACAGTGGGGCGGAGTTAAGGACTCCGGATACAGCACTGTCTATTCGTCCGAATTCTCCCCGGACATCGTTGCCGTGCGCGTAAGCACCACCGACCCGTCCGGGAGCCCTGCGGAGGTTCAATTTTCGCTTAGATGGAATGACAAGGCCTGGCTGTTGAACATCGGTCCCGATTAAAAGCAGACGGGGACATCAGGCCCGGCGGAACGGGAACCGGATCGCTGAACGCTTGGCAAAGCTGGAAACCGCCTGATGCCGGCGTGTTCATCGAAACCGTCGGGGCCCAGGGTTTTGACTCAATCGCCGGTTCTAGCCACCACCCGAATAGTGGCGCGCACTGCAGTCCTCCGGTGAGCGCGCACTGCTGGTCATATCATTGTGCAGCGTCCGGGCCGTAGCCACTGCACGCGGCGAAGCGAGATCCTTCGATCACCCGTCGGCCGCCGGCTGCGATGCCGAGCATGGCGGTGGGACACCGCTGCACCTGACTCATCGGGCGTGAGACTTCAGCGGGCTACCGGAGTCTGGATTGTCTAACCGGGCCGAGAACGTGCAGGCGATTCGCTTCACAGACCATGGTGTTCGGGTGTTCCGGGCCCAAAGTGGACCCGAAGATGGCCAGCGCCTTGTCATACAGCTCTAGTGCTTCCTATTTGCTCAACCGATCGACGGCGGGGCGGTGACCGGAATGCGCGCAATGTTCATCGGCGCCGAGATGAAGCGCAGACGGCTAGTCACCGATCCTGCAACAGGCGGGGAGGGGCCGATTGATAATCGCGAGCCGGATTACGGTCATCGCCTGAACGTCGACCTGATCGGAGCCCTTGTGCAAGGGCGACCGTCATGCAAGAGTGCGCCCATGATTGAATCCGATGCTGAAGTCGCGCGCACACTCAGCACAATTCCAGTTCGTGCGTCTCGCCAAATGACCGGCACCGAGTATCAGGTGCGCGTGGCGGAGGTCCTCAACCTTTTTGACATCGAAGCGGTGGGCGACGAAACGGGAATTCGTTACGGGGGCGAGGGCGTTGAGCTGGAAGATCAGCCCTTAGAAGCGGCCGTCCGCATCCTCATTGGGAGGCGATTCGGCATCCCGGAAGCTCGAATATGAACGGGCCAGGCCTGCTTAGTGGCATGGCCGCCGAGAACCTGGAAGACTGCTCAATGATCCCCACGTATAGGACGACTTGGCCGTGGATGAATCCTTTGAGGCCCTGCTGTCGGTTCTGACCGCCGTGCGGAACTCTCACATGCAGCGCAGGCTGGGCGCCACCGTGGACCAGGTGGACACCGACGGCGGTGCCCGGCAGTCAGCCGAGGTCGTGGTCAGCCACAGGACCTGGACGTTACCGACGAAACCAAAACCTGGTCGTTCACACCCGAACGCGGCGGCAGGATCGAGTAAGGAACCAGGGAGGTCGAGCAGTCGCCCCGGTGCCGGGACGACTACCTCCCACCGGAGATCGGCCTGTTCTTCCCGTTGTCCATGCGCAGGCGGCGAGCCCATCACTCAAGGAGACTCTTGATTCCGGCGGGTGGCGGTACTCAGAACCGGGCCAGGGGAAACCTCGCCACCCACATCCGCAGGCCCGACCGGCTCGCAACACCCCCAAGCTTACGAATCCCTCCCTGAGCAACGGTTGACCAACATATCCAGACTTGCGGGCGATGCGGCAATCTCGACGGTGCCCTTGTCGGTTTCCAGGGTCAGGACCATCCCCCTTGGGAAGGCAAACCATGGTGCCTTCATCGGCTCGCCAACAGGAGCTGGCGAGGAATAGATTTCGATGGGGCCGGTCAGAGGGCCGGTCAGACCGGTTTTGAATTGAAAGAGCAGCCTGCCGGGCTCAGCTTTTGCGTACCCCTGGGCCCATCTGCTCTTCAGCGCTGAGCCCTTCTCCCTATGGGAACACTCGAAGACACCTTGCTCCGCGTCACGTGCCACGCGCCGCCTCTTCACTGGGATGACGGGCAGGCTGAGGATCACCGTTAATGCAAGCCCCAAAGCGACGCCGATTCCCACGGCGGGCCAGTATCCAAATGCGTCCTTAAGAGGGCCCAGTATCAGCGGTACAACCAGCATTAACGCGGCTTCGGCTTCGAGACGGTTTCCGACCAAGTCGGCCGTGCCATAGATCAGTCCGCCTTGATAGACGTCGTGAAGGCACAGGGCGGCAGCGTAGAGGCTGGCTTGGCTGGACTTGCCGCCGCCAGTCCGCCGAAGGAAGACGCCTGGAGTTTTGTTCGGCTGGAGCCGGACCGCGAAGTCGGCCCCGGCGATGAGGTGCGCCTGGTGGTGCGTCCTTACGTGGCCCCCGACAGAGCCGCCAGCCAGGAAGGTCACCTACGTGATCACTGCGGACGGCCCCATCTCCAGCACCACGTTTGGGAATTCGGTCGGCGGCCGCATGAACACCGAACAGGCTAGCGACGTCTTGTCCCCGTTCGTCAAGGAGTACACCTACACGCAGGAGATGTTCATGCGTAAGTCCCACTCCTTCAGCGTCTCGGCGCAGGCTGGCGAGGGCGCCACGACGATCAGCTGCCAGATCAAGATCGACGACAATGCCGGGCCGGTGAATACCTCGACCGGGCCATACGCCGTGGTGATGTGCACTAACTAGACAGCCGCGGAGCGGTGACGGATGGAACGGTCTCCGCACACATAGCTTGGGTTGCCCTGGCGCCGGCTTTCGTGCCGCCCACGGGTCTCCACCGCCCACCGCTAACGCGGATGGTCTTCCAATCCACTCCCGGGGTTGACTCCGCGAGGAGCGGCCGCGGGGATCACCATGTTTGAGGATCTTTCAATGCGCACTACCGTCCGGCGCCTCAGCGCCGCCGTCACCGCCGGGGCTATGTCCGCGGCCGTCCTGACCACCGCAATCGGCGGCGCAGCCCACGCCGCAGCCCCCGAGGTTTACCATGCACACCGTCTGCTCCGGTATCGATGCTGGTCACGAGATGGACCTGGAATCTCTTCATGGCGGTCCACGGCACGTGCGTTTCCCTCCGCAGACAATCGGCCCGCATGCAGATACGATGCACTCAGCGCCCGCCGGAAGAGACGGTGCCTGCACTGAAGTTTTGGGGGAACACAGTGAAACGACGCACCGGGATCATCATTGGAGTTGTGGCGTTGGTCGCGGCAGCCGCTTTCTTTCTAGTCCGCGCCGCCGAGGACAGGGTCACAGCCGACATGTTGTCGCGTGCCGACCGCCTGGCGATTCCGTCAGATTGGAAGAAAACGGTGGACATCGTCCGGGGTGAACAGTTCCTTTGCCTGGACACAAACCCGTGTCCCAGCATCGCACGGCAATGGGACTCCGGAGCGAAATTGGCCACTGCCGACCTCCAAGCGGTTGTGGCGCCCGCCGGCCTCACACTGAAGATCGACGGAACGTGTCAGCGGAAGCCCAATGAGAGCGGCACCATCCCCGTATGCACCGGGACAGGGACTGACGGGGACTACAACTACATCGTCGGGATAGTGAGCGCGTCCCAGAGCGAACCGGACATATTCACTCTTGAGGTCCGGCCCGTTCCGTAACGAAAAAATGGAACCACCTTTTCTATAGTCATTTGATAAACGTGTCGCTACTGTGAGATTCACCGGACGGGTCCGCCGTCCTGGGCCGCCGCATCAGGCGGCATTTTCAGTTCAGTAATCTCTTGGGGGGACTTCTGTGCGCCAAAAAACTCCGTTAGGCATCACCGCGGCCGTCATCATCACGGCCATGACCGGCCTCACTATCACCGCTTTACCCGCCGTTGCAGTAGATCCGTTCGCAGCACCCTGCGCCAACGTCGAAACCGTCTTCGCCCGCGGCTCGGGTCAACCAACAAACGCTGCAGAAGAGCAGCGATTCGTGCAGCAGGTGAAGACCAGGATCTCCAGCCCGCTGACGGTCAACCCATACGAGGTGGGGTCGGCAAGCATCGACGGACACCAGTACCCGGCCGTTCCCGTCGGAAAAGAAAGCTGGGACGCTTTCTGGAACACCGTCGGAGGAGGCGTCACCGGCGGCGGCGGCTTCGCCTACGGGGAGAGCGTCAACGCCGGCGTCGACGAAGTCACGGCGTACCTCACCAAGCGCGCCGCTTCCTGCCCAGACGCCAAATTCGTGCTGGGCGGATACTCCCAGGGCGCGCAGGTCGTCGGCGAGGCGTACAACGAAAAGCTCAGCGACAGCTTGCGGGGACGTGTGGTCTACCAGGCGCTGTTCGGCGACCCGAAGCTGTGGCTGCCCGAGGGCGAAGTCGTGGGCGGCATCGTCCCGGCCTCGTGCCTTGGTATCGCAGCGGACTCCGTGTGGCGCTTCGACGTTCCCGATTGCGGGACCAGCCACGGATCGCTGCGCTCCCGAGTCCCGTACCTGCCCGACGGCTTCACCACGACAACGGGCCTCTCGTGCGCCACCCACGACTTCGTGTGCGGTTCCAGCCCCTACTTTTGGGACACCGACGGCCACGGCACCTATGGCCTGGACGGCCACAGCATCGACCGCGCAGCTGTGGAAATCGCCAAGCGCCTCAAGACGGCATTTCCAGACGGCGGAGTCGATGACGCTGTCACTCTCCCGGGCGCAGGAACCTCCGGCCTGGACGTCGTCTTCCTGATCGACTCGACGGGCTCCATGTACGGGCGGATCGAGGCGACGAAGGCTTTCGCAGCGGACATGGCCGGGACCATCAAGGCCAACAGGGGCCGAGTCGCTCTCGTCGAATACAAGGACGCCGGGGACTCGGTCACAGCGCAGGTCCTCAGCGGCTTCCAGGAAGACACCACGGAGTTCAGCACCAAGCTCTCCACCATCACCGCCAGTGGCGGCGGGGACCGGCCGGAGGCGGCCCTGCACGCCCTCATGACAGCCTTCAACGGGCTCCAGTGGCGCAACGGCGCCACCAAGGCGGCCGTGATCCTCACCGACGCCGATTATCACGATCCTGACCTGGTGGACGGAAGCACGCTCACTTCGGTGGCCAAACGCGCCCTGGAGATCGACCCGGTGAACGTCTACCCGGTCGTCCCGTCCTACTTCAGCAGCTTCTACACCGCGCTGGCCCAAGCCACAACAGGTCAGGTCATCGTCGACGGCGGCGACACGAAAGCGGCTCTGACCACTGCGCTGACCCGGCTGCAGGAACGCCCCGTCGCCCTCCTCCAGCACCCGGACTACTACGCCATGCCGGGCCAGGAAATCACCTTCGATGCCTCAGCCTCCTACTCCCCCGCTTCCTCGATCGTGAAGTACGACTGGGACTACAACGGCGACGGAACGTACGAGGATACTGGCGCAGCGCCCATCGCGCACCACGCCTACACGGCAAACTCTGATGGTGTCATGCAGGTGCGGATGACGGATGCGAACGGGCTGGTCTCCAACGCCTCGGCCGCCGTCCACATCGGCAAGGGCCCGAGGGACGGCCTCCCGGTCGCCCCCCTGAACGTCACCGCGGTCCCCACCGCGGAATCGGGCGGGATCAGTACCGTGAAGGTGAACTGGGAGTCCTCCGACCCGCTGGTCTACCGGTGGGGCCTGACCGTGGACGGCGTGCCGGCCGGCATCGTCGACGCGGCCACCAGGACCGTGTCCATGACCGACGTCCACCGGGACAAGGACGTCGAAATCGGCGTCGTCGGGTTCACCAAGGACGGCGGGATGGGCGACTCTGCCACTGTGACCCTGCCAGCCAAGAGCGGCTACCCGTTCACCGGCTTCATGGCCCCGGTCGATCCTGCACCGGCCGTGAACGTCATGCAGGCCGGCCGTGCAGTGCCCATGAAGTTCAGCCTCGGCGGCGACCACGGACTCGGCATCCTCCCTGCAGGCTCCCCGACGTCGGCGCAGGTCACGTGCGACACCGGAGCGGCCCTCAGTGACGTCGAGACCACCACAACGGCGGGCGCCAGCAGCCTCTCCTACAGCGCAGGCGACGGCACCTACACCTACGTCTGGAAGACCGATAGGGCCTGGGCCGGGACCTGCCGGACGTTCCAGCTGAAACTGGACGACGGCAGCACGCACGGCGCGCTGTTCAAGTTCCGCAGCTGACCCTGCGCCGAATGCAGGAAGCGCCCCGGGCCTCTCATGGTCCGGGGCGCCTCCTTTGTGGGCCCATCCCGGCTGCCGCTACGCCCGGTCAACGCCGCATACAGTCATGGTGAAACCGCTGAAAGGAACCGGCATGGGCCACTGGGAAACCGAGCACGGGGACATCATCCTCTCCTCCGCCGAATTCGCCGCCGTTTGCCAGGCCGCGCAGAAAGCCACGCACGATCACCAGGCAACGGTCTTCGAGGAGACCCAGTCGTTCTGGAAAGGGCTGACCCGCAAAGAGCAGACCGACCCGGAAGCCTACCGGGCGGCCAAGACGAGGCACATCGCTGAACGCCGGCGCCTGACCGAGAGCGCTTTGCGGAGCTGGGGGCACCGCAGCGTCACCCCGCACGCGGAAGAAATCATCTCCGACGTCGACTGGCGGCTCTCACACCCCCGCGGCGCCAAACCGGCCCGTGTCCTCAAATCCGATCTTCCGTTCCCGACCAACCGGACGACCGAATTTCAGGCCGGCGAAGGCTCGGTGACCTTCGACAAGGAGCGGAACACTGTCCGCTGGGAAACCGGCCAGTACCGCGACGTCATCGAAAAGGCCCGCAGCTCGGTCGCCGGGGAGGCGCTGTTCAACCGGATCAAGACCGTGAAATGGACCCGCGGCACCGGTGGTGTTTTCCGAGGCGACAACGAGATCAGCAACGAGGAAGCCGACGGGGCGAATACGTCACCACGGCCTACGGACCCCTCGGCGCCGCCCAGGAGCCGTCCCACTGCGAGGAGTACGCCGACTCGAAAGGCCACCGCGTCACCCGCAGGGAGCTCTCCGACCTCCAGCAGGAACTCTGGCGGGCACAGCGGAAGATGATGGACCGGATGGCCAAGGCGACGGCGGCCGCAGGCCGAGGCAAGACCTCCGCCGAATCCACGGCGGGCAGCTTCGCCCCACGCGGCTACCGGGAATCGAACATCCGACTCTACTAAGCCAGGTGGCTAAGGCTTCCGTTGTGTTTCGGCGTTCAGCAGCAGGTCAAAGCTCGCAAGGCCGTAGTCCGGCGGGGTTATCCACGCGACGACACGTGTCGCCTCGTTTGCCGCGCCGGGCACCACGCTGAGCTCGAGCCCTGGCACACCGTTGATCTGCAGCGGCAGCTTTCCGTTGGACTGGATCAGTTGCTGCAATCTCCAGGCAGAGATTTGCGCGTTGGGGTCACCGGTCAGTTCAAGGATCGAGCCGTTTACACGTGCTGTCAGCCCGGCCAGGAAAGACTTCTCGGCCTTCACCTTGGAGACGACGTCAGCCACCGTCCAGATGGTCGCAACAGTGGTGCACACAGCGATGACGACAAAGACGTTCCGCAGCGGTTCGATGAAGATCATCAGGACCAGGCAGGCGATGAAGGTCATGAAGCCGGCGCCGATGAAGAGGGGCCCGGCGCCCTTGCCGGGTTGTCCTGTCCATTGGTGGGCGCCAAAACCGGCGACATAGTGCGGCTTGGGCTTTGCGGGCATCACTGGCCTCCCTTCAGTTCGAGAAGCGCCTCGGCCAGGACGACGGCCTCACGCGCGGCCAACAGATCATCGCGGAGCCCCATGTCAGGAATTGCCGTGGCGACACCTTCCGTGGTTCCGACAACGCCCAGCACGGCCCTGCTGAGTTTCTCCCGCTCCTCGGCCACCTTACGGGACGAGGTCAGCCGCTCCTTGCTGATCTGGAGATCATGAAGTGGCCCGTCGATCTCATCGATCCGGTTCTGGACGGCGGCCAGTCTTGCTCCCACGCGTTCGCTGCGGGCCCGGAAGACTGACTCCATGTTGATGGCGACCGCGTGGAGTTCCCTGAGGCCGGAACGGCCCGCCACCTCCTGGCTGCCGAGGAGACCTTCCAGCCGGGCGCGGCGCTCAGCCCACTGGACATGGCCAAAATTGTTGTCCTCCAGCGCAGAAGAGACGATCGACCGCACATGGCCGAGGGCACCCTTGCGCTCCTTGAGACTGGCCTCGGCATTACTGAGCCGCTGCAGGAACTCCGCATAATTGTCCATGAGGCTGGTCGGCTCCTGTGAGTGCTGGACGTTTTCTGAAGTCTAAGGGCTGCCACCGGTGTGCGCCGGCAGGGCGACGCCGGTTGGGGTTGTGCCGGCAGACGCCAACACCTAACCACTCCGAAGAGGACCCCGCACCCGCATTCAGTGAGGGGTCCTCTTTCTCTGCGCAGTCTTGATGAAGTGCATCGTGGTCCTTTTCGTTGATCGAATGCGCCGACCATGTTTCTGGACAGCACCGCCCTGAACCATGCGCAGAAACGGCAGCGACGGCCGCACGGCCAGCCCTCAACGAAGCGTTCCGATCTTTTGCCGGGCGAGCCCGGCCCCGATCACGACCAACACAGCCAGTGCCGGGATCAGGGTGGCGGCCAGGGCGGGGACCGCGATGTCAGGGGTGTAGCCCACGAAGGCCCCGTCCGCCAGGCAGAGGAGGATGGCCAGAACCGCGAACCCGGCTGCGAGGACCGGCGCCGGCCGCCGCCGGCTGCGGCGCGTGGTGTTTGGGATGACCGGGTCCTGCAGGTACATACTGCCAGGACCATCAGCGGCGAGAACCGGGCGGTAACGACTCTACTTACTGAGGTGGTCAGGCAGCAGATGCCCGAGGCCCCTCCCCTGGCGTTCATCATTTCCCTGATGTCCTCCGCAGCCCGGACAGCGCACCGCGAACCGCTGCACCGCGACGTCCCCGTGACGTTCGGCCGCCGCTACAAGCGGCACTGCGGGGTCTGCATGACCGTATCGCCGTGCCCGCTCCACCAGCCCCGCGAAGCCGCGGAGGCCGAGACCCTGAAAGCAGCTTCATGACCACCCCTGGAGGACTTGCGGGACAGCGTGGGGCGCGTCCTTGACAGGAAATTGGCCGAGGAGGAGTCTTCAGTTCCCATCTGGGCGTCATACCTGCGGCATCTGCTGGCTGGCGGCAAAGTATTTGGCTTCTAATAACGGGGCGATAAAATGACTGCTACTCCTTGGGCAATTCTGCTCTGCAGGTTCTCAGACGCCGGACCTGAACCGTATCCGCGCTCACGCTTTTAAGAAATTTTCACCAGCGCAGGCGCCGGGAAATTCAACATGGTTGACTTCTTTCGCGATATGTCCCACGGATCCCTGGATCTGAACGGTTCGAAGGTCTTCCCGCCCAACGGAGGCTGGTACACGCTCCCGCACCCCCGATCCGATTACAAGGGCGTCAACACCGTCGTTGGTGACTACCTTGTCGGACGAGCGGCACTCGAGATCTGGGCCCGTAAGGCCGCCGCTGCGGCCGGCGACGACCTCAAGGCCTTCTTCAACATCGTGGTCGTGGCTGATCCACCAGCAGATTTGTTCGGCTGCAGCTTGGGCGTCTTTACAGGCGACTACCGTTACTCCAGTAACGGAATGACAAGGCTTTCCCCGAGTTTCCTAGCGCGAGATATGAGTCGCGCCTACGGCCTGGAATACTCGCGGTCTGAGGGGTGCCAAGAAGACAAAAAGGACCAATCGGACATCATGAGCACGGCTAACGCATATATGGCGCCGCACCCTGTCTTCACCGAAGCTGTTGGCCGAAGGCCAATCTTCCGGATCGGCCCCGGTCTGAACGCAGCAACAATGTCGGCGATGTCCTGGTTAGACAATACGCGCGTGTGGTCCTCTGGGTCCTCTGGGTCATCCCGGCACAACACAGTCCAGCTGCGTCCTCTGCATCGCAGAGATCTCCCCGGCTTTCTTTGCGCCAAGGTGGGCGATCTATTCGTCGAGTTCCGTATGGACGAAGGATGGGACGCCGGCCTACCCCAACCTTTAGTCCTGGTTCATGACTTCTACAATGGCCACTCCTACCTCATATCGGGGTTGAGGGCTGGCGAAGCTTATTCCCAAGGAGATGTCAGCAGCGCGCCAACACTAGTGCATGATGCAGGCGTCAGAATTACCGTCACAGCCATTGATCCCCAAGAACGCACCGCAACCCTGCTTATTGAAACGTGGGCGGCCCATCAGACCCTGATGGCAAGCCCCGGCATCCTCATAGGCGGGGCCGCCAATGACGGCGGCGGGTTGTTCATCCTAAACGGCAAAGTCGGCGTCGTGCCGCCACGTTCCCCGTTGCTGCGCCTACTGGAACACGTCAGCCAAGTGCAGTCCAGCGAGACTGTTACTCACAGCGTGGCACGCAACCTGATCCAGCAACAGGCTTACACAGCCATTGCCGAGCTTGCCACCGCTGAAGCCGCCCGCGCATCCGCCATCCAAGAGCCCAGCATGAACGTATTGCCGGAGTGGGATGAGCCTCCGGCACCCGAAGGCGAGACCAAAGCCGGCGACTAACCGCCACTTGGCGCCAAGGCCCGTCCACCATCACGGTGGGCGGGCCTTTTCCATGCCCGGGGAGGGTTTGCCCGGGCGCCCCACACATGGTGGCTGGCGGCAATACGTCCGCGTCGATCCACAGAAAGCCACCCATGAACCCGACATACCTGATCCTCCCGATCATCCTGGTCGTCGTCACTTGCGCAGCCGTCGCCGCCGGCGCCATCTTCGCCGCGAATGTGTACCGCCGCCGTGAAGCCGAGGCGACGGCGCTCAGGGTAGCTGCCCGACAAGCAGAGCACCGTGCGGTGTCCGAGGCCGAGGCGCTAGAGCTGGCAACGGCATACCACCGAGCGTGGATCGACCCGGCCACCGGGGAGCCGCACCGTAATGACCACATCTGCAACCAGCAGTGCCGCGACCTCAAAGCGGCTGCCAGGAATTTGCGCGCGCAGGCAGCCAGCTCCCGTTGCGACGCCCGCACGGGTCAGCAGCCCGTAGCCCCCGATTCCGGCGCAGGTGATCTGGTCAACCTCCTCCTGATGCAGCAGGCGTTGAACAGCATCGACAATGACCACCATGGGGGCTACAGCGAGGAACGTCCGGAGGAGCGCTACGAGTCCCAGGACCAGGCGCACGAGCCGGCCGAGGCACCCTCGGAGATCGAGACTGCTTCCTATTCGGCGCCTGAGCCCGCATATACCGCGCCGGAGCCGATCTCGTACTCTGCCCCCGACCCGGCGCCCAGCTACGACGCCCCCAGCTTCAACTCGGGAAGTTTCGGCGGCGGCGACACCGGGAGCTTCTGACCATGACCGAAAACCCTCCTCCCGGACCGGAAGATTACTTCGGCATCCGCATCGCACCCGGCGAGAGCCTTGCCGACCGGTTCCCACAGGTCGCCGTCCGGGCTCGCATGTACAAGCTTGAAGACGACGGCGCATCGGACCTGGCCCGCCGCAAGCGGGCTGCGAAGGATCGGGGACCGGACGTCGTGGCACGCCATGCGCAGGCGATCGCGGCCATCGAGAAGCGCCAGCGCGGCGAGACTGCACTGGACCCCGTGTCCCCGAAGATCGCCGAGATCCGCATCGAATCCCACCGGCGTGCAATCCGACGGTACAAAGCCGGGCTGGACGTCATCCCTGCGGTGAACGTGGTCGCCCCGGTGGCACGCCGTGTCGCCCGCGAAGACCGGCGTCACGCCAGAAGGCCCAAACCAACCCCATCACCGAAAGGCACAAACCGTGAGCACCGAAACGACCATTACAACCGCCCGTGCGACCAGCCGAAACCGCGACATCATTATCGCCATCATCATCATTGTTGCCGCAGCCGCGCTGGTTGCTGTGATTGGCGCTACCACTACAGCGTCGCGTAACGACCAAGCAGAGAAGCGCGCGACGTTCGAGAAGGTCCTCAACATGTCCTCCGCCGAACTGGAGAGCAAGACGGTGACGGAACTGAATGGCTACCAGGCGGACATCGTCAAGGCCGGCCACCACAACATGGGCTTGGGCAACATCACGGGCTACGACAAGACCGTCGTGGACCATGAATTAAAGCAGGTCAATGACCTGATTCTGAAGAAGATCGACCGGTAGGATGCCAGGCTTCGAGACACGCGCGCCGCTTTCCAGTGGATTGTCAGGGGCTGGTGCCACCATCGGATTATGAGCATTCCAACGGTGGAAGCAGCGATCAATGAGCTCATGGACTGGTCCTGGGCTGCAGTCGAAGATCTCCTTGCGAAGCGTGGCCTCCTGGGCGGCGGGCTCGTCGTGGAGGACTATACCGGCCTCCTGTCGTGGCTTGAAGGGGCGGCCCGGTACACAGTGGTGCATTCCACCGCGGTCGCCGTGCTGTTCGTGAATTCCTCCCCGGTTGATGCCATCGCTTTTCACCGTGACCTGCTCGGTTCGGATGACCCGAAATCGTTCTTCACCCTCCCGCCACGGACATAGAAGCACACGACTGGCGCGTCGGCTGGCACGCTTACATACCCATGCCGTACAAATGATGGCTATGACAATCTCGACCGAAGCCCAACCGCCTCAAACCGCATCACCTGAATCCCTCCGTGTAGTGTTCTCGGACCCCGACGCAGTGAAGGCCACAGCTGTGCGCGATCTCAATGCTTCGCTGGCCGCAGCGCAGGCACCGGTCTTCTCGAGCCCGTTCTGATCCTCAGCCCGCCGCGGGTATCGTGACACCGTGTCCGAAATCCCGCCGGCGGTCCTCCGCGCGCCGTCCCTGGCGATGGCCAAGCCCGTCTCCCGGGTCCCCGGACCGGACGTGCTGCCCGGTGGCTCTTGGTACGAGCCCAAATGGGACGGTTTTAGGATCTCAGCCACGGTCACCGAAACCGGTGTGACGCTCTGGTCCCGGCAGGGCAAGGACCTGACCCGGTGGTTCCCGGATCTGGTCGCCGCGCTGGCCGATCAGGTCCCGTCCGGCTGTGTCATTGACGGCGAGGCGCTCATCTAGACGGGTGACCGTCTCGACTTCAACTCCCTCCAGCAGCGGATGGTCACCGGCAGGAAGTTGCTGCCCGCTTTGATCCCGGAGCGGCCCGCTTCGTTCGCGGCGTTCGACGTCCTCGCAGTCGCCGGCCACGACACCCGGGACCTGGCGCTGAAGGACCGCCGAGTGCTGCTTGAGGAGCTGGCGGCCGGCTGGTCCCCGCCGCTGAACCTCACCCCCGTCACGGCCGATTACGGCACCGCCCGGGAATGGTTCGAGGACTTTCCGGCCACCGGCATCGAAGGGCTTGTCGTCAAGGGCGCCGGCCAACGCTACGAGGGAGGGGTCCGGCAATGGCTGAAGGTCAAGCACCGGGACAACCTCGACGTTGTGTGCGCCGCGGTCATCGGTCGCCGGGATCTCAAACGTAATTAGATCCATGGGATCAGCGTCAGCAGGAGTGCTCGCCTGGAGCTACCATCCTCTCAATGAACCTTACGGGCAGGCGGCGTGCATGTGCCGCCCAACTCGTCCGCTGGCATCCGATCAATTTCTCTTGGTTCCATTCCGTCACTCGGCCACGTCGAGGGGAACGATCCGCACCACGGGGGATGTGGTTCGGCTGGTTGGGATATGGTCATCGCGAACCTGCAAAAAGAAGCTGGCGGGGTAGCCGACTTTCAGTGGCTCAAGGAGCAGAAGCGGTAGCGTTTCAATGGGTTCCGGGTTCGAGTCCCGGGGGGTGCACCACCACGGAAACCCCGTCCTGCAGGCCTAGCAGCCAGCGGGACGGGGTTTCTTTTTTTGGTTTGAAATCCGGGCCCCGCCGGGCCGGAATTCCCGGTCGGCAGACCGCTGAACCATACGATGGGGAGGATGAACTCCACCCGGAAGGCCTGTTACACATCCGCCGCGGCTCTAGTGCTGGCGGCCTCGCCGCTCGTCCTGGCATTGCCCGCCGCCGCTGCCCCTTGCGCGCCGACCGGACTCGTCCCGGTGAAGATCTGCCCCGCCTCGCCGGCGCCGGGCCCGCCGTCCGCATCGCCAACGCCCGGCACCCCCGCACCGGTTAACCCGGCACCCGGCAGCCCCGCACCGCCGCCACCAGGCGCTGCGCCGTCACCGACGACGTCCCAAGCGCCGCCGCAGTCACCCGCACAAGGGCAAACCACCCAGCCCGCCCAGATGCAGGCAGCCCCGGCGCCCGGCCCCGGTTCGCCTGCGGGCCAAGGCGGCGACGATCAACCGGCCACGGGAGTCGGGCCGGAGCCAACCGACACGTCCGGGCCCCAACCGCCGGATGCCGGCCAGGGCGGGGATGCTTCAACCGGGGAGCCGCTCAGCGCCGGGACCGGCCCGGACTTTTCAGGGCCTGACGGGCACAGCAGCCTCGCCGGCGGGTCCCTGCTGGCCCTTAGTGGCGTCCTCCTGGGCCTCTCCGCAGCGATTGGCCTTAGCCGGCCGGCCCGGCCGTGAAACGGCCGCCGAACCACCACGGTGAGCGGTGGTTATCCGGCGGCCGCTGGAGTCATATCGTGTCCTTAGACCTTCTACTTAGACCTTCTCGCGGGACCGGTCTGCGACTTTCTCCGGCTCCTCGACCGTGAACTCCTTGGTGCGGCGGGGGAAGGCCCAGAACTTGAAGTCCTTTGCCTCCGCCCGGGGCTCCCGGCGTTCCTCTGATTCCCGCGCGGCATCCTTCCTGGTGTCACGCCCGAAATCCTTGTAGTTCGAATAGCACATCACTGACCTCCTTCATGGTGATTGCCCTTTAATGGTCCCCCCGATCTCTTGCCGCGTCGATACTCTCGCTACCGCAGCCGCCCCCATGTACGCTCTGTCTCAGAAGCTTCTGACCGCGTTGAACAATCGGCCAACCCCGCAAAGGATGAACAGCCATGACCGTCCCGCCCAGCACTTCAGCCCCCGGCCCTGGCTGGTATCCAGACCCTGCCGGCTCGGGCCGGCTTCAGTGGTGGAACGGTACGGCATGGACCGGGCAGTTCAGCGCCCCTCAGCTCCAGACGCCGCCGTCTCCGCGACCGGTGGAACCCCGCAGGCGCATCAGCGACCGGACGCCGGTCTATAACGCGTATGTCTGGACGATTGTGGCGCTGCCGCTCGTGCCGCTCATTCTGCTGATGCTCTGGAACCCGGTGCTCCGGGTGCGGACGGTCGGGGCGCGGCAGGTCCAGACAATCGATCCGGCGTCGATCTTCACGGTGCCGTACTTCCTCCTGGTGGCCAGCGGTTTCCTGGTCTACGGAGTCTCCGCGCTCCTGGCCTACTTGGACTGGGACAAGCTCCGCAAGGACGGCGTCGTCCGGCCTTTTCACTGGGCATGGGTGTTCCTCAGCCGGGAGGTCTACGTCATTGGCCGCTCCGTGATTGTGCACGAGGTGGCCCCGCGGCGCGGACTCGCCCCGGTGTGGGCCACGATCGGCGTCACCATCCTCGCGGTGGTGCTTGTCGGCTTCAAGATGTCCTCTCTTGTGGCCACCTTGGCGAACCAGGCCGCATCAATCTAGGGGCTCGTCTGGCCTTCAGCCCCAGCGCGGATGATCAGGAGCGGGCACCGGGCGTGGTGGGCAAGCTGGGAGGACACGGAACCGAGCAACATCCCCGTAAATCCACCCAGGCCACGGGAACCAACAATCAGCAGGTCCGCTTCGCGCGATGCCTCCACCAGTGCGGCCGCCGCATTTCCCTCCTCAAGGCGTCCGGTGACGGGAACCCCCTGGTCGGCCACACGCTTCAGTTCGTCGTCGAGGATCAGCTGCGCGTCCCGCTCGAACCCCGCGTAGTCCCAGGCCTGGCCGGCGGCATCGGTAACGTACGGATACTGCCACGACGCGAGAACAACCACTTGGCCATTCCTCAGCTTCGCCTCCTGCACGCCCCAGTCAAGGGCCGCCTGTGACTCCGGGGAGCCGTCGACGCCGACCACGATCACGAACGGGCTGCTCTTAGCCATGCCACTCCTCCGACCGGTTGAGACTCGGTATGCGGCCCATCATCCTCCGGCGGGCAGCACCCGGACATCCCCCGAACGGCATGATGCCGCAGGAACCCCGGGGCTTTAGTCCCTGTCCCGAGACCGGGCACGGGCGTTGACTGGAAAGATGCCCCGGGCAACCGTCCCGGAACAATGCCGGTCCTGTAGACCGGACCGATGACCGCCGGACAAGATCCCGGACGGACAACTCCACTGATTATCAGGTCGGCTTCCCACCACCCTGCCCGGGCTCCTGTTGAGGGGTCCGGTCCGGAAATCGTGTCCGGGAATGCGGGATTCCGCCGTCACCAGGGCCGGACTGCACCGCCTTGCATCGGCGGAAGGAGTGGGGGACGTCGACCCCCTCAAAGGATCACGTTCATGAACAAGGCTATTCGTATTATCGGAATAACTGCCGTGACGGCGGCATTGGGCCTGGGCGCCGGGGCCCTGCCTGCCAGCGCCGCCCTTACTACTTCCGGTACTGCCTCCGGCAGCTCCTGGAACCAACCGCCCTTCGAGCACCGGCACCACCTGCGGGACGGCAACCGGCATGATGCCCAGCACGGCTGGTGGGACGGAGAGAGCAGGTGGCATGACAACGCCGACGGGTGGGGATGGCGCGACGACCACGGCAATTGGCGGGACGACAACGACCACAACGGCTGGTGGACGGGCCGGGACGGATGCCGGCACGACAAAGACGGATTCTGGGACCACAACGGGCACCGGCACGAGAACGTCAAACACCACCACTGGTGACCGGGCGGCGCTTGACGGGGCTAATTCAGCGGGGTGGCCTTTGCCGCGAGTCCCTGCTCGGCGGCAGGGGCTGCTGGGGCAAGGCCGGTCCCGCCGGCAAGTCCAGGCTCAGCGGCAGTAACGATCGCCTTGACCTCCGCGGACGAGGTCCTGGTGGCCAGCACCCGGACCACAGCCTGGAGTTCCTGGCGCAGCACGTCCGGGTCAATCGGAGTCGCGGCAAGCACCGAGCGTTCCATGTCCGCGGCCGCGGTGACGGCCTCACGGCCCTGATCAGTCAGCGACACCACGTGGCTGCGCCGGTCCGAATCGCTGCGTTGCCGCGAAATGTGCCCGTGCGCCTCCAGACGGCTCAGCGTTTTGCCCATGGTCTGGGCCTGGACCCTTACCAGCTGGGCCAGTTGGGCTTGTGTCATTGGCCCATTCGCCGAGAGCACCTCCATGGCGATCACCCCGGCATGGGTCAGGCCAATGGCCCCCAATTTTTCGTTCCAGGAATGTTCTACAAGACGTGCTGCCGTGGACAATAGGCGGCCCGTGGGCCAGCGATCCATATCAGGCATACCCAAGAGTATAGCGAGCAGCGGATTGGTCGGGGGCCGCCGGGCTCATTACGCTGGATGATCACCCGGTTTCGCGACACCCTTTGCCGCAGACCTCACCAAGGAGCTAACCGTGCCTGAACGACTCACCGCCGGTGCCACGGCACCGGATTTCACCCTCAAGAATGCCGAAGGACAAGACGTCAGCCTGCGCGATTTCCGGGGCCGGAACACCGTCATCTATTTCTACCCTGCGGCCTCCACTCCCGGGTGCACCAAGCAGGCCTGCGATTTCCGGGACTCCCTGTCCTCCCTGCAGCACGCAGGTTATGACGTGGTGGGAATCTCCCCCGATCCGGTCGGGAAGCTTGCCAGGTTCGCGGCCGCCGAGGGGCTGACCTTCCCGCTGCTCTCCGACGAAGACCATGCTGTCGCAGAGGCATATGCGGCCTGGGGCGAGAAGAAGAATTACGGCAAGACCTACCAGGGGCTCATCCGCTCGACAATCGTCGTCGATCCCGAAGGCAAGGTCGCCGTCGCGCAGTACAACGTCCGGGCCACCGGGCATGTCGCCAAACTCCGCAGGGACCTTGAAATCGGGCAGTAGTTCCGGGCGGCAGTGGGTACAATGGAGCCTGGCGTCCGCCGCCGGGGTTCTTCCCCGGACGACGACGGCGCCGCGCGCGAGTGGTGAAATTGGCAGACACGCAGGATTTAGGTTCCTGTGCCTTCGGGCGTGGGGGTTCAAGTCCCCCCTTGCGCACACTGGGAGAACCCCGGTCTTCGGACCGGGGTTCTCCCGCGTTTCCGGCGGATTCCCCGGGAATCCCGGGAGCTAAAAAGAATTTCAATCCCCCACCCATCCGTTTCCTCCGAGCAGCCGAATACCCATTGAGACACCAACCAAGGGTCGGTGCCCAACAGTCGGGAAAGGGCCACAGCGGCAATGTTCGCCGCAGGCAACCATCGGCACAACAAAGGAGAAACCGAAATGCAGACCATCAAGCGCACCACGTTCGCCGTTGCAGGAATCGCAGCTGCCGCCATGCTCAGCCTCACTGCCTGCGGCGGATCCAGCACCACTGCTTCCTCGGCCCCCGCCAGCTCCGCACCGTCGGCATCCAGCATGGCACCGTCCCCGTCCATGAGCTCCTCCGCCGCAGCCATGGATCCGGCCGCCAACCTTGTCGGCCCCGGCTGCGCGGCCTACGCCGCCCAGGTTCCGAGCGGTGCCGGCTCTGTCTCCGGCATGGCGCTTGACCCGGTAGCCACCGCGGCGTCCAACAACCCCGTCCTCACCACCCTGACCGCCGCCGTTTCCGGCAAGCTCAATTCCAAGGTCAACCTGGTGGACACCCTCAACGGCAGCGAATTCACCGTCTTCGCCCCGACCGATGACGCCTTCAAGAAGATCGACCCGGCCACGATTGAAGCACTGAAGACGGACGATGCCACGCTCAGCAAGATCCTGACCTACCACGTAGTTCCCGGCAAGATCACCCCGGACCAGATCGTCGGCACGCACAAGACGGTTGAGGGCGGTTCCATCACGGTCACCGGCACCAAGGACGCTCTGAAGGCAGACGACGCCAACGTGGTCTGCGGCGGCGTCCAGACCGCCAATGCCACTGTCTACATGGTCGATTCGGTCCTGATGCCCAAGTAGGCAGCACTAAAAGCACTCCTGCGCCGGCTCCAGCCTGACTCCCTGGGCCACTAGGAGAAGCGAAGGCCTGCACCCTCCCTGAGGTGCGGGCCTTCGCTTTTTCGGCTCACGGGCCCCTACGGCCGGGGGCCGGCCGCGGTGCGGCACGCAAGATGGCGGACTCCGCCGTCAACTAGACTGGGGCTGTTCCGCAGCCGGCGGACCATCCAGTTCCCAGAGGTGATCCCTTCAGTGCCCAGCAGTACACTGCCCAGCAGGATAGTGCGGCGTATTGCCGCCAGCATCGGAGCCGCTCTGCTCCTGCTGCCGATCGCATCCTGCACCGGTACCGTTGGCCCGGCACCTAGCTCGACTACGGGATCCTCCACCGCCAGCGCGGCACCCACCGCGCTCTTCACCTTCGGCACCGGCTCGGAGCCGCTCGGGCTCGATCCGGCCTTGGTCTCCGACGTCGAGTCCTACCGCATCACCCGGCAGGTGCTGGAAGGCCTCGTGGGCGTCGACCAGACCACCGGCCAGCCCACTCCGCTGCTGGCCACCGAATGGTCGCAGAGCGATGATGGGCGGGCCTATACCTTCAAGCTGCGCGAGAAGGTCACGTTCCAGGACGGGACCCCGTTCAACGCCGCAGCCGTCTGCACCAACTTCAACCGCTGGTTCAACTTCCCCGCTGCGCTCCGCCAGCAGGCTACGGGCACCACCTTCAAGGGCGTGTTCAAAGCCCACGCGGACCAGGCGCCGCTGTCGATCTACAAGAGTTGCACCGCCGTGGCGCCGGACAACGTCCGGATCGACCTCACCCAGCCCTTCACCGGTTTCCTCCAGGCCCTCACCCTCCCGGCTTTTGCGATCTCCTCCCCGCAGGCCCTCGCCGCCGAACACGCGGACGTCCTGGACCAGAACCGCGGCGGCCAGCCGATGTCCGCTTACGGGCTCCATCCCGTGGGCACCGGACCCTATGTCTTCGGTTCCTGGGACGCCGGCAGCGTCACCCTGAACAGCAACAAGTACTACTGGGGGGACAAGGGGCAGATCGGCACGATCAAGTTCGTGACCTACGATCACCCGCAGACCCGGATGCAGGCCCTCCTGGACGGCAAGATCGACGCCTACGACGCCGTCACCGTCGGCAACTTCGATCAGCTGGTCAAGAGCGGCAAGCAGATCATCCAGCGGGACCCGTTCTCCGTCATGTACCTGGGCATGAACCAGGACGTCCCCATCCTGCAGAACCTCAAGGTGCGCCAGGCGATTGAAATGGCGCTGGACAAGGACACCCTGATCCGCCGGTTCTTCATCGACAACACCGCCCAGGCGTCCCAGTTCGTCCCGCCGAAACTTAGCGGGTTCAACAACAACGCCCCGGCGCTGGGGTACAACCCGGACAAGGCCAAGGAGCTCCTGGCCGACGCCGGCTACAAGGGCGAGGAACTGAAGTTCTACTATCCGCTCAACGTCACCCGGCCCTACCTGCCGACGCCGGAAAAGGTGTACGCCGAGATCAGCCGGCAGCTGACCGCCGTCGGGCTCAACATCAAACCCGTGCCTGTGGACTGGGCCGACGGCTACCTGCAGAAGGTCACTTCCCCGGGCGACCATGCCCTGCACCTGCTTGGCTGGAACGGCTCGTACTCCGACCCGGACAACTTCGTGGGTCCGCTCTTCGGGGAAAACACCGGCGAATTCGGCTACCAGGATCCCCAGGTCTTCTCCAAGATCGCCCGGGCCCGGGGATTGCCGGACGGCAAGGACCGCACGGCGCAGTACCAGACCATCAACGCGCAGATTGCCGCCACAGTGCCCGCCGTTCCCATTGCCTTCCCGATCTCGGCGCTGGCTCTTTCGGACCGGGTCCTGAAATACCCGGCATCGCCGGTGCTCAATGAAGTTTTCACAAAGGTCGAGCTAAAGCCTTGACGCCCGGGGCCAATTTCAGTTAGTGGGCGGTGCGGGATATTCTGTGACAGCCAGAGCCGCTGCTATCGGAGACTGATTGTGACTTTCATTTCCAAGACCCAACATGCCGACGTCGTCCTGATCGGCGGCGGCATCATGAGCGCCACGCTCGGTGCATTCATCAAGCAGCTCGAGCCGAACTGGACCATCTCGATGTTCGAGCGGCTCGACGAGCCGGGACTGGAAAGCTCCGGCCCCTGGAACAACGCCGGCACCGGACACGCCGCGCTGTGTGAGCTTAATTACTCCCCCGCAGCCAAAGACGGCTCGGTGGACCCCGGCAAGGCCCTGAACATCAACGAACAGTTCCAGCTGTCCCGACAGTTCTGGTCCCACCTCGTCTCGAACTCCCTGATCGGCTCCCCCAAGGGCTTCATCAACACCGTTCCGCACATGAGCTTCGTGATCGGCGAGGACCACGCCAAATTCCTCCGCACCCGCTACGAGGCACTCAAGCCGAACCCGCTGTTCCGCTCGATGCAGTATTCCGAGGACCACGCCGAGATCGCCAAGTGGGCCCCGCTGATCATCAAGGGCCGCGACCCGAAGCAGCGTGTCGCGGCAACCCGCGCCGCCGAGGGCACCGACGTCGACTTCGGCGCCCTGACCCGGGAGCTGACCGCGTACCTGGGGAACAACGGCGTGGAGATCAACTACGGCCACAACGTCAGCGACATCAAGCGCGCGTCCGACGGCGGCTGGGACCTCTCGCTGAAGCACCCCAGGAGCGGCGAGCACGGCTCGATCCGTGCGAAATTCGTGTTCGTCGGCGCGGGCGGGGGTGCCCTGCACCTGCTGCAGGCCTCCGGCATCCCGGAAAGCAAGGGATTTGGCGGTTTCCCGGTCTCCGGCCAGTTCTTCCGCTGCACCGACGAGAGCCTCGCGGCCCAGCACAGCGCCAAGGTCTACGGCCAGGCGTCGGTGGGCGCCCCGCCCATGTCCGTGCCGCACCTGGACACGCGCTACGTCAACGGCAAGCGCTCCCTGCTGTTCGGCCCGTACGCCGGCTTCTCCACGAACTTCCTCAAGCACGGCTCCTACCTGGACCTGCCGCTGTCCATCCGCCCCTCCAACATCATCCCGATGCTGGCCGTGGCCAAGGACAACATGGACCTCACGGCCTACCTGATCAAGGAAGTCGCCAAGCGCCACGATGACAAGGTCGAGGCCCTGCGGGAGTACTACCCCGAGGCCAAGGGCGGCGACTGGGAACTCATCACCGCCGGCCAGCGCGTCCAGATCATCAAGAAGGACCCGAAGAAGGGCGGCGTGCTCCAGTTCGGCACCGAGGTCATCGCCGGACGCGATGGCACCATCGGCGCACTGCTCGGTGCCTCCCCTGGCGCGTCCACGGCCGTGCCGATCATGATCGAGCTGCTCCAGAAGTCGTTCCCCAAGAACTTCAAGGGCTGGCAGTCCAAGCTCAAGGACATGATGCCCGGCTACGGCGTCAAACTCAACGAAAACCCTGAGCTCGCCGCGCAGCTCGAGGCCGAGACGGCCAAGACGCTGCAGCTCGAACAGGTCGACGCCCGCAACTGATCCCCGGAACGCGCCGCGGCTGGCCTACACTGCTGGTTTGGGGGCAGTGGCTGTCCTCGTGTGCACTACGTCCCCGACCCGCCAGGAGACCATGAGATGTTCCGGCTCGCAAAGCTGTCCCTCGCCAACCGGGCCCTGATCGCGCTGATCACGGTGTTCGCGTCGGTCTTTGGCGTGATCACGATGTCCTCGCTGAAGCAGGAGCTCATCCCGTCCATCGAGTTCCCGCAGATCACCGTGATCACCTCGATGCCCGGCGCGTCGCCGGAAGTCGTGGACAAGCAGATCAGCGCCCCGCTGGAAACGGCGCTGAACAGCGTCGAGGGGCTGGAGTCGACGTCGTCGACCTCCCGGAACGGCGTCTCGCAGATCACGCTGGCGCTCACCTACGGCTCCAACCTGGACCGGGCCCGGAACCAGATCGACCGTGCCATCTCCAACGCCAGGCAGGCCCTGCCAAAGGACGTCCAGCCGCAGGCCATCGCCGGGAGCATCAGCGACTTCCCGATCGTGTTCCTGGCCGTGTCCTCGGACAAGCCGCTCAGCGAACTCAACGCCGATCTCGCCCGGCTCAGTGTCCCCCGGCTGCAGAAGCTCGACGGCGTCAGGGGCGCCGATGTGACCGGCGGCGCCACCCAGCACATCCAGATCCTGCCGCGGCCGGGGGACCTGGCGGAGTCTGGCGCGAGCATCCAGTCCATCAGCGATGCCCTGAAGAACAACGGATCACTGGTTCCGGCCGGCACGGTGGAGGAGCAGGGCAAAACCCTCTCGCTCCAGATCGGCAGCCCGGTCGATTCCCTCGACGCCATCAAGGCCCTCCCCCTGGGCGCGGCCCGCAATGCCGCCACGATCGGCAGTGTGGCGGACGTCAGCCTGGTCGAGGACGCCCGTACGTCCATCACGCGCACGAACGGCAAGGAAACCCTGGCCCTGTCCGTGACCAAGAAGCCCGAAGGCGACACTGTCGCGATTTCGCATGCGGTGAAGGACGCCATCCCGCAGCTCGAGGCTGAGCTGGGCTCCAACGCCAAGTTCACCCCGGTCTTCGACCAGGCACCGTTCATCGAGAAGTCGATCAAGGACCTCACCACCGAGGGCCTGCTGGGCCTGGGCTTCGCCGTCGTGGTGATCCTGGTGTTCCTGATGTCCGTGCGCGCCACCCTGGTGACGGCCGTGTCCATCCCGTTGTCGCTGCTGATCACGTTCATCGGGCTTTCGGCCACCGGCTACTCCCTGAACATCCTGACCCTCGGCGCCCTCACCATCGCGATCGGCCGCGTGGTGGACGACTCGATCGTGGTCATCGAGAACATCAAGCGCCACCTCAGCTATGGCGAGGACAAGATCACCGCCATTGTGACCGCCATCCGCGAAGTCGCCGGTGCCATCACGGCCTCGACACTGACGACAGTGGCCGTCTTCCTGCCGATCGCGTTCGTCGGCGACCTGGCCGGCGAACTGTTCCGGCCGTTCGCCCTCACCGTGACCATCGCCCTGCTCTCCTCGCTGCTGGTCTCGCTGACCATCGTGCCCGTGCTGGCGTACTGGTTCCTGCGCACGCCGGCCGTCGCCGGCTCCCCTGCTGGTTCTGCCGCCGGCATTGCCGCTAAGGCACATGAGGCCGAGCAGCATACGCTGTTGCAGCGCGGCTACCTGCCCGTCCTTGCCGGCACCCAGCGGCATCCCGTCCTCACCCTGATCGCCGCGGCCCTGGTGCTCGGCGGCACCGTGGCGATGTCCCCGCTGCTCGCCACCGATCTGCTGGGCCGCTCCGGCGAGAACAGCATGACCGTCAAGCAGGCCCTGCCGGCCGGAACCAGCCTTGACGAGGCCAGCGCGTCAGCCATCCGGGTCGAGGGCGTCCTGCGCGGCATCGACGGAATCAAGGACGTGCAGTCCACCACAGGCAACGCCCAGACCGGGTTCTCGGCCCTGCTCTCCAGCGGCGCGTCGAATTCGACCTTCACGGTGGTCACGGACGAAAAAGCCAACCAGGGGAAGCTGCAGGACACCGTCCGCAACGAGCTCGCCAAGCTCGGCGACGCCGGCAAGATCACTGTCGGTTCCCAGCAGGGCGGCTTCGGCACCTCATCGACGGTGGACATTACCCTCAAAGCGGCCAGTACCGCCGATCTCCGGGCCGCCAGTGACTCGATGGTCAAAGCCATGGACGGCGTACCCGGCAGCAGCGAGGTGGCAACGAACCTGGCCGCCAGCCAGCCTGTGGTCCAAGTCAAGGTGGACCGGGCCAAGGCCGTCGCGGCCGGCCTGAACGAGGAGCGCGTGGCCGGGGTCCTGGCGGCAACGATCAGTCCGATTCCGGCCGGAACGGTGCGGATCGAGACCAACGACTTCCCCGTCCGGATCGGTGAGGGCACCCGCTTCACAAGCATCGACGCCGTTCGGGACATCCCGCTCCCGACGCCGGCCGGCGCCGTGCCGCTGGGCAGCATCGCCGCCGTCGAGCAGGTGGACGTCCCCGTCTCCATTACCGCCAGCAACGGCCAGCGCACCGCTCGGGTCTCCGTGACGCCGTCGGGGGCCAACCTCGGCGCGGTGAGCACCGAAGTGCAGAACCGCCTCAAGGCAGTCCAGCTGCCACCGGGAGTCACCGCCACGATCGGCGGCGCCACGACCCAGCAGGCCGATTCGTTCCGCCAGCTGGGGCTCGCGCTGCTGGCCGCCGTCGCGATCGTCTACGTGATCATGGTGGCTGCGTTCAAGTCCCTGGTGCAGCCGCTGATCCTGCTGGTCTCCATCCCGTTCGCGGCGACGGGTGCCATCGCCCTGCTGGTGGTGACAGGCGTGCCGCTGGGCCTGCCGTCGCTGATCGGCATGCTGATGCTTGTGGGCATTGTGGTGACCAATGCGATTGTGTTGATCGACCTCATCAACCAGTACCGCCAGCCGCGCAACGGCGAACCCGGGATGGCGGTGGCGGACGCCATCACGCACGGCGCCCGCCAGCGTCTGCGCCCCATCCTCATGACGGCCCTCGCCACGGTCTTCGCCCTGACGCCCATGGCATTGGGACTGACCGGGGGCGGGGGCTTCATCTCCCAGCCCCTGGCGATCGTGGTGATCGGCGGGCTGATCTCCTCCACCGCCCTCACGCTCGTCCTGGTTCCGGTCCTGTACCGGCTCGTGGAAGGACGCCGGGAGCGCAAGGCCCTACAGAAGTCCCTGCCCCGCGGACGCCATTCCGGGCCGGCCGCGGCTGGGGACTTCCCCGAGGAATTTCCCGATGACTTCTCCGAAGACGCTTCCGTGCCGACGGGGTCGCACTAGGAACGGGACCCCGGGAGCTCGGCGTCGGTCTTGGCATTGCCATTGGCCTTCGCCTTGGCCTCGACGCTCGACTTGGCCTGGACCTGGGTTGCCTTCGCCGCCTTGTGGGTTCCGTGGGCCGCATGGGTTGCGTGGGTTCCGTAGGGTCCCTTCGAGAGCCTGAGGAGCCCACCGGGCGCAGCGGCTACCTCCCTGTGACGGGGGCCGCCGTGGCGGGGGCTGGCGGAAAACACGGCCGCGAGCGCTTTGGGTGCCGCCGGGCTCATCACCTCGCGCGCCGGGTTGCCGGAATATATTGCATTTTCCGGGACGTCCTCGCCTTTCATCAGAAAGGCGTCGGCCCCGAGAGTCGAACCATCGCGCATCGTCACCCCGTAGTTGACCCAGGAATCCACGCCCAGGGAGCAGCGGTTGCCGATCGCGATGTAGTCAGATTTGAAGGCGCCGTCTTCCATGGAGTGGCCCTGAACGTGCACTCCCTCGTTGAACGTGCAGTCATCCCCGATCGTCACGAGGGTCTTTTCCGGCATGTTCAGGCCGGCGTCGTAGAGCCGCTTGCCCACCTTGACCCCCAGCAGCCTCCAGGTCAGGGGCTTGAACGGGGTTCCGTTGAACGGCGCCCCGGCCAGCAGCTTCCAGAGCCGTTCGTGCTGCCAGAAGTACCGGTCGTAGATCGAGCAGTACTGCGGCTTCAGGCGGCGGAAGCCCATAACCGAACGCTCCACCAATGCCATAAACAGAATGCGGAACACCACCAGGCCGAGCATTGCCCCGGCGACGGCCAGCGCACCGAGGAAACTGTGCGCGGATACGGCAACGGCGCCGGCGAGTGTGGCAACAAACAACAGGACCCAGCGCACGGCCAGGAACAGCACCATGCTCACGATGTTGTGCCGGTTCTTGGACGGGAGAAGCCTGTTCATGGCGTCCGCGATCTTGAGCTCGTCGAACTCGGCGTCACGCTGAACGGACCGCGGAATCTCGAATGCGGGTGATCCCAGCAGCCCCACATCCCTCCGGACCGGGCCGTCAATCGGAATCATCACTTTCGAGGCCAGGAGACAGTTCTCCCCGACGCGGGCTCCAATCGGAAACGTGATGTTGTTTCCCAGGAAGTTGTGGCCGGCGATCCGGACCCGTGAGAGCCGGAAGGACGAGCCGGTGTAGTCGGCGTTCATCATGTTCAGACCGTCCGAAACCATGGTCCCTGTCCCGACGGAGTTGAGGAACGGCGACTCGTGGCCCAGCGTGGGGCCGAAGTTCGACCCTGTTTGCTGCACCTTGCCCAGGTCCCAGCCCAGCGCCCGCAGGTAGTGCACGATGTAGGAGCTGTCGCCGAAGATGTCCTTGTAGAGCCTGGCGTTGGAGGTGCGGGCAATCAGCCGATGGATCGAATAATGCCAGCCGTAAAGCGGATAGACGACATCGGGCTTGAGGAAATGGTTCAGCAACCGCGGAACACAGAGGACAACCACCAGACCGACTATCAGGCCGCCAATGAACACGACCAGTGTCATCACCGCCACATCAACAAAGAACGTGTAGGCGCCCAGCTGCAGGTGCCCGGTGTCCAGGTAGGGAGGCAGGAGCGCGGCCAGGCCGAGCACGCCCGCCGGAACGACCAGGACCAGCCGGTTGAACAACTGGAGGAGGCTGAAGATGACCCTCCGCCGGGTGGTGCAGGGCACGGCCGGGACTCGCCGGTAGTTGGCGCTGGCACGCGCCGCGGGGGAACCGTGCCACACCTGTCCCTCGGGCACGACCTGCGAGGTCTGCAGCGATGACGCATGTCCAAGCTGGGTGTCGTTGCCCATCGTCGTTCCGATGTCGAGGGTGGTCCGCTCCGAGACAAGGACATTGCTTCCCAGCGTCACCGGGCCCATCTCGATGAGTCCCGAATGTGCCCGGTAGCAAACGAACGATGAATCTTTATTGATCACGGAGTTGTCGCCGACGGTGAGCAGGTCCGGGCAGGCGGGCAGCTTCCGGGAGAAGATCGCCACCCCCTTGCCAATCTTGGCGCCCAAGAGCCGCAAGTACAGCACATAGAGCGGAGAGCCGACGAAGAGAGCGAGCGGGTTTGCCCGCATCAGCGTCTTGACCACCCAAAATCGCAGATAAGCCAGACTCCAAATTCTGATGGTGCCCGGCTTCCACCGCCCGACGAGGACCCATTTGAGGATGATCGGGGTCACGGACAGGACCACGAACATGGCGGCGCCGAAACCGACGGCGCGAAGCCACATGTCAAGGAGGGTGGTTCCCCCCAACGTCCATTCGTAGCCAAAGACCAGCAGCCATGCGGCGTACATGGTGTAACCCAGGAAAAACAGCAATTGGACGACACCGCAAAGAGCGTACTGGAACGAGCTCACGGGAGGCACCGGTGCCGGGAGTACGGCGCCGGGCTCCGGCACGGCGGCGCTGTCAACGGATTCACTGTGCCGTGCCTCGAGGCATACGGCAAGCTGCCGCACCGTCGGGTTCTCGTAGATGTCCTGCATTGCGGCCGGTGGCAGGGCGGTTTCTTTTCTGATGCGGGCGCAGAAGCGGGCCATCAGCAAGGAATCCGCGCCCAGGTCGTTGAAGAAATGGGCATCGGTTGACACCTTGTCAAGGCTCAACACGGCGCCGAGCTGCGCCGCCAGGGCCTCTTCGGCGGCGGTCGTTGGGGCGGTAAACGACCCGGCGGCCGCCTGGCTGATTCTGTGCTCTGGACGGGGTAACCGTTTCCTGTCCACTTTGTCGCTGGCCATCATGGGAATGGCGTCCAGCTGTTCAAAATAGGCAGGAACCATGTACCCGGGAAGCCTGGTGCGCAGCATCCGGTGGAGGTCATGGGCATCAACGCCCGCGACATCCTGGCGAATGGTGTAGTAGGCGGCCAGTTCCACGGTTCCGGGTTCCGGTTCAAACGTCTGGACGACCGCCTGGGCAATTCCGGGGAGCTGGAGGAGGACGGATTCGATCTCGCTCAGCTCGATGCGGTAGCCGCGAATCTTGACCTGAGTATCGATCCGGCCGAAGTATTCGAGTTCCCCGTCGTCGTTGACCCGGCCCAGATCCCCGGTGCGATAGATCCGGCCGGAGGGATTGTTCCCGATCCCCAGGAAGTCCGGCACGAACGCCCGGTCCGTCAGGTCCTGGCGGTTCACGTATCCCCGCGCCAGTCCCACGCCGGCGAGGCCTATCTCACCGGATTCACCCCGGGGCAGCGCCCGGCTCTGCTCGGGGTCAAGGATGACCGCCGAGTACGTGGGCAGGGGCACGCCGAGGGACACGGGCACGTCCGGGTCGAGGACCGACCACGTGGCAGTTACCGTCGCTTCGGTCGGGCCGTAGACATTCAGGAAGCGGCGCCCGGGGCGGTGCCAGCGCAGGACGAGATCCTTGGGGCAGGCCTCCCCGGAAACCAGCAGGAACCGCAAATCGGGCAGATCATCGTCGAGCGTCGCCAGCAGCGTTGGAACACAGCAAAGAGCCGTGATCCGTTTCTCCTGCAGGTACTCCGCGAGCTCGGCGCCCAGCATGCTGGATCGTCCGGGCTTAGGCACCAGGGTGGCCCCGACCATCCAGGCGACCCAGATTTCTTCCACCGAAAAATCAAAGGCGATCGTCATGCCTTGGTACACGCGGTCCGTGGGCTCGATTCCGTAAATGTCGGAGGCCACCCGGATGAAATTGCAGATACTGGCCTGTTCCACCGCCACGCCCTTTGGCCGGCCCGTCGAACCGGAGGTGTAGATGATGTATGCCAGTTCATCCTTCGTCCCGCCATGGTCCGCACCGCTCAGGCGGGCCGGGTCCTTCGCCTCGATCTGCGCCTGCACATCATCAACACACACCGTAACGGCGGCCACTTCAGGCAGCAGGTCCTTCAGATGGGACAGTGACAGGATCATGGCCACATTGGCGTCTTCAACGATGTACTGGAGGCGGTCCGGAGGGAATCCCGGATCCAGCGGAACATAGGCCGCGTGGATCTTCAAGACGGCAAGCATCGCCACGTACGACCGCCACGGCTGGTCAAACAGCAGCGCGACGCGGTCGCCCGGCCGGGCACCGCACACCAGGAGATGACGCGCCAGCTGATTCGCCCGTTCGTCCAGCTCCCTGTACGTCAGGACAACGTCCCCGGCATCCACGGCAATCTGGTCGTCCAGCCCCTGGTCCCGCAGGTCATCACAGCGGTCCTCGAAAAGCTGGTCCAGCCGCTCGCCCCGATGCCAGCGCGCGGCCTGATCCGGCGCGGCCGATGTCAGGACAGTTCCCCCCTCCAAACCGCCAACCGTGGACATCTTTCCGCGCAACTCAGGGGGTGTGGTGAGGCTGTTGCCGATCCTCGCGGTCTTGCCCATCCTTTAGCTCCTTCGCTAGAAGTGACGTGCCACTGTTCTGCTGTCCTGCGGGACATGCGGCCTGCCGTCCCGCAGGACATGCGCGGTTTCGTGGCCAGAAATCGCAGCCCACGTGCCGACCGGGGCGCCTACGGCGACCGTGAGGTTGCCGACGCGGCCCGTCCTCGCTTCCTCTTCCGCCGGAGCCACGCCGAATGCCCGGCGGACAGCACGTTCGGCATCCGCGAGCCGGTCGGTGTGGGTGACGGCCCCCATGCACGTCTCGGAAATGTCGACCAAATCCAGTTCAACGTCGGCGTCCGAAAGAGCCTTCAGGAAGGTGCAGAAGATTTCCGGGGAGGACCGCATGCCCAGGCCTGTGATGGATACCCGGCCCACGTGGCCTTGATGCTGCAAGCCCTGGAAACCTATGGTCCCTTTTGCCGCGTTGAGCACGGCAAGTGCGGGAGCTGCCTGGCCTTCGGGCAGAATCAGGGCTACGTCGGAGCGACTCGAGCCCGGGCCGGCCGCATTTTGGGCGATTGTCTGGACGTTGGCCCCCGAACGGGACAGCACATGAAAGATGCGCGCGATGCTGTCCGGCTGGTCCGGAATGCCAAGTACGACGATTTTCGAAGAAGAGTTGACGCCGGCCACTCCGGTCACCAGCGCTTGCTCCCGTGCGGGCTGGCGGCGTGAACTGCGGTCAAGGCCAGGCAGGATCAACGTCCCCGGCTCCGGCACGAATGAGGATCTCACGTGGATCGGAATTCCGAACCGGCGGGCATATTCAACACACCGCAGATGCAGTACCTTGCTCCCGGAGGCCGCGAACTCCAGCATTTCCTCACTTGAGAGGACATCGATCTTTCGCGCTGCCGGCACCACGCGGGGGTCCGCCGTGTAGACGCCGTCGACGTCGGTGTATATTTCACAGACGCTGGCGCCAAGTGCCGCGGCAAGCGCCACCGCGGTGAGATCTGAACCGCCGCGTCCGAGGGTAGTCACCTTCCCCCGTTTCTTGGTCCTTCCCTGAAATCCGGCAACGATCGGGATTTCGCCGTGAGCCAGGCAGGTGCGCACCCGGTCCGGCCTGACATCGGTAATGTGTGCTTTGCCGTGAATGCTGTCGGTGATGAGGCCGGCCGCACTGCCCGTAAAGGTGCGGGGCACCTGGCCAAGATCTGCCAGTGCGATCGCCAGCAGTGCGGAGGACACAAGTTCGCCGATGCTCAGGAGGGCATCGAGGTCCGACGGGAGCGGCCGGGTGGAAACCTCGGCGGCGAGGTCGCAGAGTTCGTCGGTGGTGTCCCCCATGGCGGACACCACCGCCACTACCCGATATCCGTTCGCCCGCGTCTTGGCGATGCGCTCGGCCGCACGGATGATGCCCGCGGCGTCCGCCAGCGACGAGCCACCGAACTTTTGCACAATGACACTTCCCGGGGGAATCACCTGGCCTGTTTCCTCAAGATGACGGTCGTTGGCCGCTGTTGCTTTGCGGGTACCCATTTCTCTCCCCGAAATTTGCATTATTCTTGCGAGCGGAGGTTTCCGCGAGGGGCCTGTCGGTAGCAGGCCTCTGCGTGCGGATCCTCAAACAGTGGACACCAAGGGGACCGGTGCTCCGGTCACAAACTCTGCGGCTTCGGCGAGAATATCGAGTCCCCTCTGCAGATCTTCAGGACTGATAGTCAGCGCAGGCATCGTCTTGAGAACCTCACCCTGCGGGCCGGACGTTTCCACGAGCAGACCGCGGGCGAATGATTCCGCCGCGATCTTCTCCGCCGTCTCGGGACTGGGGTAGTAGACACCCGCCAGCAGACCCCTGCCACGGACAGTAGCGCCTTCGACGCCGGCCGCGATCCGGGCCAGCCCTTCGTGCAGCTGCGAAACAGTCCCCGCGACTTTCAGTTCGAACCTGCCGTCCTGCCAGTAGTGTTCCAAGGCTGCGGTTCCCGTGACGAATGCCGGATTGTGCCCGCGGAACGTTCCGTTGTGCTCTCCAGGTTTCCAAATGTCCAGCGCCGGTTTGAACAGCGTCAGGGACAACGGCAACCCGAAACCTGAGATGGACTTCGAAAGGCAGACGATGTCTGGCTTGATTCCCGCATCCTCAAAGCTGAAAAACGTCCCGGTGCGTCCACATCCGGCCTGTACGTCGTCAACGATGAGCAGGATGTCGTGCTGGCGGCACAGGTCCGACAGTTCACGTAGCCAGGATGCCCGGGCGGCCCGGAGCCCGCCCTCGCCCTGGACAGTCTCCACGATCACCGCGGCGGGCTTGTCGACCCCCGAGCCGCTGTCTTCCAGGGCACGTCGGAACCAGAGAAAGTCAGGCGTCTGGCCGTCGAGGAACCCGTCATAGGGCATGCTCGATGCGTTCGTCAGCGGAACCCCGGCCCCGTGCCGTTTCATTGAATTGCCCGTGACCGACAAAGAGCCCAGGGTCATTCCATGGAAGGCATTGGTGAAGCTGATGATGTGCTGCCGGCCGGTGACCTTACGGGCCAGCTTCAGGGCCGCTTCCACCGAGTTTGTTCCGGTCGGCCCAGGGAACATGACCTTGTAGTCCAATTTCCGTGGTTTGAGGATCAACTCCTGGAATGTCTCGAGGAAGCGCCGCTTGGCAACCGTCTTCATGTCCAGGGAATGGACGATAGCACCGGAGAGGAGGTAGTCGACGAGCGGCCGCAGCAATACCGGGTTGTTGTGCCCGTAGTTCAAGGCACCGGCGCCGGAGAAGAAGTCCAAGTATTCTCTGCCGTCTTCGCTGCAGAGGGTGCTGCCGGCGGCACGCTCAAACACCGTGTCCCAGCCCCGGCAATAGGAACGAACCTCGGATTCCAAACTTTCAAAGATATCCATCTGTCGATGTCCCCCGTACTTCAGACGAGTGAAATGTCCCGAGCATTCAGACAGCTCAGGATTCCGGATGACGGGCACAGAAGGAGCGCAGCGTGGCAACAGTGGCGCGCTGGCCGTTCCTCTCGCGAGGCCCGTATTTTTTTCACCTATAGAGGTTTTCTATGCGTGAACTGGACAGAACAGCTATGCCTGCCCCACCTGACGGCTCTTATCGTAGTCTCAGGAAATTCACAGCACCTCAGTAGCCGGTACCTGTTTTTTTCACTTAGGGGGCCGCTACACTACCCGACTTGGCGGCTGTCCGGCGGCTCCGGCGCCGCTTGTGTACTCGAAATCGACGCCGGCGTTTGCCCCGATTACAACTTTGCGGCGAATGGCCTATTGCCTTAGCCCTTGGCCATGGCGTAGGCGACGGTGGCGTAGGCCAGGGCGCCCGACATTTCCTGGAGCAGTTCCGCGTTGGTGTTGGCGATGGTGTCGCAGGCCTCGTGGTAGCAGGGATCGAGGACCTTTCCGGCCGCGCCGCCGAAGGACTGGGCCTGGGCCTGGGTCTTCTTCTTCTCATCCCCGGTGAACAGCCCGCCGCCGGGGATGCCCGCGGAGAGGAAGGCATCGTAGTCGGAGCCGCCGTCAAAGGGCGTGGTCTCGGCCGTGAGCGAGTTCTCCTTGAAGAAGCGGAAGAGGACGTCCTCGATCGCCTTGGACCCGGCCGGTCCGGCGTGGCCGAAATCCGTGCCGTCCCCGTCGTGGACGGACCGCACCCCGTTGGGCGAGGCCGCCATGTCCACGTTCAGGTTCGCCGCGGTCTGGCCGATCTCGGCCTGGCTCAGCGCGTCGACGTAGTGCTGGGAGCCGTACAGGCCGTCCTCCTCGCCGCCCCAGAACGCGAACCGGACCCGGTTGGCCGGGGTGATCCCGGCCTCCTTCATCCACCGCGCGGTCTCCAGGACCGCCGCGACCCCGCTGCCGTTGTCGTTGATGCCCGGGCCCTCCTTCACGGAGTCCAGGTGCGCGCCGACCACCACGGTGTGCCCGGGACTGCCCCCGGTATCGGCCAGGATGTTGAAGGACTCCACCCTCGGCTTGCCCCGGCCCTCGCCCCTGAAGGAGAAGGTCTGCCGGACCGGTGAGTACCCGGCCGCGCGCAGCTGCTCCTCGACGTACCTGGCCGACTCCTCATACCCGGACGTGCCGGAGGCACGGGTCCCGCCGTTGGCATCGGCAATACGCTGCAGGGCCTTCAAATGATCCACCATGCCCCGGGACTTGAAAGCCGCCAGCACCGTGCGCGCATCCACCGTGCTCACAGGCTCCACCGGCGGGGCAGTGCATCCGGACAGGACTAAGCTGATCGCCGCCACGATTGCCGCGACAACGACTGCCACGGACGCGGCCGCAGCCCTGCTCCGCCTGGTCAATCGGTCACCCGTCACGCTACGAAGATACTTCGTCGGGTGTTCCAGAGGAAGGCCCGGGCCCTGCCGATGCGCCGCTCCGTCCCGGCCCTGTCCTGCCCGCTCTGTCCTGCCGGCCCTGTCCTGCCGGACTGGGGCTGGCACCCGGCTACGTCGGCTAGAGCGAGCCAGCCCCAAGGGGCTCGGCGGCGGCCGGGGCCGGGTCGGAGAAGGCCAGCCGCGGCACCAGGACAAGCGCGACGGCTGCGGCCAGACCGGTCACTCCGCAGGCTGGTCCACACAGTGAGGTACCCGGCGAGGGGCGCCGCGGCCCGACCGGCATCCCCAGGCGCCCCCCGCTTCGGTCAGGACGTGGCTGAGCAGGGCGATGCCGAACACCGCGGACGCGAAGGCCCCGCCGATGGTCTTCGTGGTGTTGGTCAGGCCGGTGGCCATCGCGGTGCGGTCCAGGGGTGCCGCAGCGGCCGCCGCCGAGGGCAGAGCCGCCACCAGGGCCCCGGAGCCAACCCCGGCGATCGCCATGTTTGCCAGCGCCTCGGCGAGGCTTCCGTGAAATGGCAGGAACAAGAGATACCCCAGGCCCACGAGGACCGCGGCGCCGACGAGCGTCCAGCGCGGGGTGAGCCGGCGCGTCACCGCCGGGTACAGCAGCGCGCCCACGAGCAGCGCCAGCACGTAGACGCCGATGATGATGGAGACCTGCCCGGCGCGCAGCCCGAGGCCGTAGCCGTGCAGCGCGGGATCGGTCCGGGCGAAGGTGGACAGCGGGGCCTACGCGCCCAGGACCGAGACTCCGAAGAGCCCGGCGGTCAGCTGGACCGGCCACATTGATGTGCCCCGCAGCATCCTGATGTCCACGAGAGGATCGGCCTGGCGCAGTTCGAACCGCGAGAAGGGAACGAACACAAGGATCCCGGCCGCCACGAGCGCCCACGGCCACCACGCGGCGGCTCCGTTGAGGCGCATGAACGTCAGCCGGAGGTGATGAACAACAGCCCGACGGCGAGCAGCGCGAACCCGCCGGTGTCCAGGCGTCTGCCACTGCGCTCACTGGACTCCGGCACGCCGAACCGGATGGCGAACCAGCATGCGGACACTGCCAGCGCCGGCACCAGGAGCACGATCTGCAGCTGCCCGGCGAAGGCCTCCACCAACGCACCGGCGGCGAGCGCCCCGGCGATGACACCGAACTCCAGTGCCCCGACGAGAACGCCGGCCGCGCGCCGGGTCCGGGCGGCGCCGTCGGGCAGCCGAGGATGGGCATGTAGTAGCCCTGCAAGACTCCGCTGGTGAATTCGACCAGACACAGAAAAGCTACGACACGTCGCATGGGGGCCTTCCGGGCGGGCGGGCACCTGACGGCATCCTAGGCCCGCGCGGCGGCCACAGGCAGGAAGACCGGGCCGGAAGACCCGGGCGGGAAAATCGGACAGGAAGGGCCGGGAATATTCGGCCGTGGCGGGTGTTATACCGGTCGATACATGCAAATGCATGTAAACCGCGTATAGTGGAAGCAGTTCCCGGATCAGACCGGCCATGGAAAGGCACATCATGCAGATCGGCGTCTTCAGCGTCAGCGACATCACCACCGACCCCACCACGGGCCGCACCCCCACCGAGCACGAGCGCATCAAGGCGTCCGTGGCGATCGCCAAGAAGGTCGAAGAGATCGGCATGGATGTCTATGCCCTCGGCGAGCACCACAACCGGCCGTTCTTCTCCTCCTCCCCCACGACCACGCTGGCCTACATTGCTGCCCAGACGGAGCGCATCATCCTCTCCACGGCCACCACGCTGATCACCACCAATGATCCGGTGAAGATCGCCGAGGACTTCGCGATGCTCCAGCACCTGGCCGACGGCCGCGTGGACCTGGTGCTGGGCCGCGGCAACACCGCCCCCGTCTACCCCTGGTTCGGCAAGAACATCCAGGACGGCATCGAGCTGGCGATCGAGAACTACAGCCTGCTGCGCCGCCTCTGGGATGAGGACACCGTCAACTGGTCCGGCAAGCACCGCACCCCGCTGCAGAACTTCACGTCCACGCCCCGCCCGCTCGACGGCGTCGCCCCCTTCGTGTGGCATGGCTCCATCCGCACGCCGCAGATCGCGGAAGTGGCCGCGTACTACGGTGATGGATTCTTCGCCAACAACATCTTCTGGCCGAAGGAGCACTACCAGCAGCTGATCGGCCTCTACCGTGAGCGCTACGAGCACTACGGCCACGGCAAGGCAGACCAGGCCATTGTGGGCCTCGGCGGTCAGTTCTTCATGCGGAAGAACTCGCAGGACGCCGTCAAGGAGTTCCGCCCGTACTTCGACAACGCCCCGGTGTACGGCCACGGGCCGTCGCTGGAGGACTTCACGTCCCAGACTCCCCTGACGGTGGGCAGCCCGCAGGAGGTCATCGAAAAGACCCTCACCTTCCGCGAGTACTTCGGTGACTACCAGCGCCAGCTGTTCCTGATCGACCATGCCGGCCTGCCGCTGAAGACCGTGCTGGAGCAGCTGGACCTGTTCGGCGAAGAGGTGCTGCCGGTGCTGCGCAAGGAATATGCCGCGCTCAAGCCCGCGCATGTCCCCGAACCGCCGACGCATGCCGGCCGGGTGGCCGCCGCAGTGGCAGCCGGCACCGGTGACGCCGCAGCGGCAGAGACCAGCAGCCAGGGCTCATGATGCAGGCCAAGACCACAGAATCGCCGGTGCGCCTGGCCGCGGAAACCTGGGAGTCACTGTTCCGTGCCCAGGTGGCGGTGATGCGCAAGCTGCAGGCTGCGCCGGCCTTCAAAGCCCTTGCCCTGAACGAGTACGACGTCCTCTTCACGCTCTCACGCTGCCCGTCCGGGTGGCTGCGCCTGAATGAGCTCAACGACAACGTCCTGCTCAGCCAGTCGAGCCTGAGCCGGCTGGTGGAGCGGCTCGAAAAGCGCGGGCTCGTTGAGCGCACACCGGCCCCGGAGGACGGCCGCGGGATCCTCATCCGGCTTACCGACACCGGCAGGGACCTGCAGAAGCAGATCGGCCGGGAACACGTCCGCGACATCGCCGCGCTCGTGGGCCCGGCCCTCACGGCCGCCGAACAGCAGGAGCTGCTTCGGCTGACCGAGAAGCTTCGCGCCGCGGTGGCCGGACGCTGACGCTCCAGGCTGGCGGCCCCGGCAGCCTGCCTACTGGATAGCGACGAGCTTCGCCGGGTCTTCCACCGGCAGTTCGTCAACAACGGCGGTGACGCTGATTTCCTTCAGGGACAGGCTGCCGCCCACGGTGGACAGGAATGCGGTGTCCGAGGAATCACGCCCGGCCGTGATCCGCAGCATGCTCTCCCGCGGTGCCAGCCCCGTGGGGTCGATGACGTGCCAGGCGCCGTTGATGTGTGCTTCGGCCACCGCGTGGAAGTCCATCGGGGCCAGGCCCGGGGCATACACGGCAGCCAGCCGGGCCGGGACGTTCTTGGACCGCAGCAGGGCAATGGCAAGGTGGGCGAAGTCCCGGCAGACCCCGCGGCGGTGCAACAGCGTCTCGACGGCTCCATCGGTCCCCCGTGAGGATCCGCTGACGTAGCGGAGTTCGCTGAAGACCCAGTTGCGCACGGCGTGGAGCAGCTCCTCGCCCTGCAGCCCGCCGAATTCGGCATAGGCTGTCGGCAGCAGCCGGTCCGACTCCGCGTAGCGGCTGGGCCGCACATAGCGGATGAGTTCCATGAGCCCTGGTTCCTCGGGCCGGGCCAAGCCGCTGACGCTGGCGGAGTACTCCACCAGCACTTCGGTGGGTTCGGCGAATTCCATGTAATGGAAGCGCCCTCCGTGGTGGTCCGAGAGCTCGGTCAGCGGCACGTCCCCGCCGTCCGCCGTCACCGAGAGCGACTCCTGCAGTGAACCGTAACCGGGGTTCCGGGCCACGGCCACGGCGAGCGCCACCTTGGTCTCGGCAACGGTCTTGAAGGCCAGGCGGGCGGCTACGGCGCGTTCCATGTAACTCCGGGATGTGAGGTGGTGGCAGGGAAAGTCGCCGTCAGCGGCCCGGGGATGTGCGGGTGGGCGGGACTAGTTTTTGATCTTCAGAGACATTAGCATCCGCTGGACGTCGGCGAATTCGGATCCCTCGTTGACGTACTTGGCCGCCTGGTCGAGGGTGTCGAACGCCTTCGCGGGAGCAACTTTCTGGTCCGGAGCCAAAGGTTTGAGCACCGGCAGGTCCCCAAACGAATAATCGCCCTTGCCCTCCTGGCCACGGACCACGTTCTGCAGCGCGCAGGCCTTCCCGCCGGCGCCGCCCACCACGTTGGTGATGCCATAGGAGCCGAAATACTTGTAGCCCTGGATGACCCGGAACACCACGTGCGGGTCAATCGTCCCCTCGCCGCCGGCGTGCGGCAGGTCCACGGGGACGCTGCTGACCACGACGTAGGCCCGTGCGTCGCCGTCCGCGCAGGCCGCGGCCGGCTGCGGCGGGAGCCCCGTCTGCAGGGTGGCCAGGTACGCGCCCTTGGCGTCTTTGACAACGATCTTCAGTGCACCCGGCAGCGCGCCCGGATCGACGGCCACGGACTGGACAATCCAGTCCCGCGGCACCTCGAAACTGACCGTCTTCGCCGGATCGGTGAAGACTTTCCAGTCGGCGGCGCTCGATCCCGGGGCGGAGGCGCTGACGGTGGGCGTCGGGCCGGAGGCGGGGGCCGACGTCGTACTCTCCGCCGTGCTGCTGCCCGCCGTGCTGCTACCCGCCGTGCTGCTACCCGCTGTCCAAACTGGTGCCCCCTTGCCGTCGCCGCTGCAGCCCGACAGGGCTGCCGCCGTGACCACGAGGGCGGCACCGGTGCGCAGCGCGGCGGCGCGAATCCACGCTGCCCGGGTCCTCGCTGTACGGATCCGGATAGTACCTGAACCGCTGGTGGTGCCTGATCCGCTGGTGGTGGCCGTCCCAGTCATGGTGCCAGCGTAGCCGTGGCGCCGCACGGCTCAGAGCTCCCGCATCAGCGTTTCGTAGAAGCGGACGCCGTGGCCCAGCGTCTCCAGCGCAATCTTCTCGTCAACGCCGTGGATAGAGCCGCGCGCCGGGACATCCATGAAAAACGGTGCGAAGCGGTACACGGCGCCGCAGATCCCGGTGAAGCGGCGGGAGTCGGTGCCGCCCATCATGATGTACGGGGTGATGATCGCTTCGGGGAAGACCTGGCCGATGCAGTCCGCCAGCAGTTCCCACGGGGCTCCGGATGACGGGGACACAGGCGAGGGGTCGTTGCCCTCCACGACCCGCAGTTCCACTTGCGGGTCGCGGATGATCTTCCGCAGCCGTGCCACGGTTCCCTCGACGCTCTCCCCCACCGCGATCCTGATGTTGGCGTTCGCCTTGGCCGTGGCGGCGAGGACGTTCGCCCCGGCGCTGCCTTCGAGCGTGGTGATGGCGACCGTGGTGCGGGTCATGGCGTTGGTCTCGCTGCCGAGCCGGCCGAACAACCAGGTGATCGGCCTCCGGAGCAGCGCCGCATTGGCGAACGCGGCCCGTAGCGGCGCCGGCGAATGCGGGCCGAACCGGCGCAGCATCTCCGCGGTCACGTCCGGCAGCGACTGCGGGAACGGGCTGCGCTCGATCCGTGTAATGGCGCGCGCCAGCCGTGCCGTGGCTCCCATCCGCGGCGGCGTGGAGGCATGCCCGCCCGGGTCCCGGGTCAGCAGCTCGACGTCGAGGATCCCCTTTTCGGCCACCCCGACGACGGCGGCCGGCCGGCTTACCCCGGGAAAGGCGCCGCCGGCGACTGCGCCTCCCTCATCCAGCACGAGCCAGGGCGTCACGCCGCGCGCGCCCAGCAGGTCCGCGGCGGCTGCCGCGCTGTCGCCGGCCGTCTCCTCGTTGTTACCGAAGGAGAAGTAGAGGTCATGCGCCGGCGCGTAGCCCGCCCGGAGCAGGCTCTCGGCGGCCTCCAGGATGGCCACGAGCTGACCCTTGTCATCCAGCGTCCCGCGGCCCCAAAGGAAGGTGCCGTCGTTGTGGCCGGAGAACGGCTCGTGCGTCCACTCCCCGGGGTCTCCCGCCGGGACGACGTCGTAGTGCGCCATCAGTACCGACGCGCGCGCCCCGGCCCCCGGGTCCGTACCGGGCCAGCGGTACAGCAGAGCCTGGCCGTTGACGCGCTCCAGGTCCAGTGCCTCATGGACCGCCGGGTACAGCCTCGGCAGTGCCGCGATGAAGGCCTCGAACCCGGCCAGCTCCGTCGCGTTCTGCTGCCCCGCGCCCTCCCCGGCGTTCTCCAGGCGGCAGGACACGGTCCGATACGTCACGAGCTCCGCCAGCGAGGCCGCCGCACGTCCCGCACTGCCGGGGCCGTCTGCGGCGGATGTGGCGGTCTCGCCGGCGGTGGCGTTGTCGGCGGTCTTGTCGTGGGTCTCGTGATGGGTCTCGTCATGGGCGGCGCCGGCGGTGGTGTCCTGCAGGGGGTTGCGCATGGGCGAAAGTCTAAGGCCGGACGGCGCGCAGGACCCGTTATCCGTCCCGGGACCGGTTGACCGTCCCGGGTCCGGAGCCGGCGGCGGTCTCCGCCGTCGGGCTCCGCAGAAATTCGGCGCAGAATATCGGTCGTTGGAAAGCGGATACGCTGGGGGCATGGCCGAACAGCACTTTGACGCATCGCATTTTGGGGAGCAGGGCGACGTGGCAGGCATGTCGGCGCTCGATATCGCGGACTGGCGGCTGCGGACCTTTGCCCTCTACGCCACCACGCGCAAGATTGCCGCCGACAGCCCGGCGGAAGCCCACTCCTATTGGCGCCACGAGCGGGACCGCATGTTCGGCACCCACCCGGCCTCGGCGCTGACCGCGGAGGCCAAGGCCAGCTTCGACGGCCTGAAGACCGCGGACTACGATCCGATCTACCGCTTCTACGTGCCGCTGACCCTCGAGGGTGCCGGCCGCGAGATGAATGTTGAGACCGGCACTGACGGTCTGGTCCGGTTCGTCCGGCTGGGAACCTTCGACCTGCCCGAGATGGGGCAGCTCGCGGTCTGGAAGCTCAGGGGCTACGGCGGCGGCATTTTCGTGCCGTTCCGCGACGCCACCGCCGGCCAGCCCGGCGGCAGCTACGGCGCGGGTCGCTACCTGCTGGACACGATCAAGGGGGCGTTCCACGGTGTGCGGGGCTCCGGGCCCAACGCCGAATTCGTCCTGGACTTCAATTTCGCCTACAACCCCTCCTGCGCCTACAACGAAGCGTGGGCCTGTCCGCTTGCGGGTCCGGCGAACCGGCTGGCCGTCGACATCCCCGTGGGCGAGCTGTACTGAGCGGATGGAGTCCGAGCTCACACAGCAGGCCCCTGCCCCCGCCGTCGTCCGCACGCCGAGCCTCCGGCGGCGCCGCGGAATCCTCCGCTACCCCGTGGTACGGCAGCTCATCCGGTTCACCGGCGTGGGCATTGTCTGCACCCTGACATCCCTGGCCCTGTACGCCCTGTCCCGGCCGTGGCTCGGGCCCCAGCCTGCCAACGCCGCGGCCCTGATCCTGACATCCTTCATGAACACCGCCCTCAACCGGCGCCTGACGTTCAAGATCACCGAACGCCGCCGGATGAAGCGCGACCACCTCAACGGCCTGATCGTGATCCTCGTGGCGCTGCTCATCACCGGCGGCAGCCTGGCAATCCTGCACTGGCTCCGGCCCGAGGCAACAGTGGCTGACGAGCTCTGGACCACTACCCTCTCCGGCTTTGCTGCCACCGCAGTACGCTTCACGATGCTGCGGCACTGGATCTTCCGCCGCGCCCGTCACCGCTGACTCGCCGGCCCAACCGCCACACTTCCCCATCTGACTGGCAGCAGGGGCCGTTTTGGGGGCTCAAAACGGCCCCTGCTGCCAGTTAGTTGGGCCGAAGCGCCCGGACCCCGGCGACGGCGGTACGGACCGCGGCCGCCGCCTCCTGCAGCTCCGCTGCCGTGATGGTCGAGTCGAAGCTGAACCGCACCGCCGTCTGGGCGACCTCGGGCTCGATGCCCAGGGCCAGCAGCACGGGCGAGGGCGCATCCGAGCCCGCCGCGCAGGCGGAACCGCTCGAGCACACCACGCCCTGGCGTTCGAGTTCCAGCAGCACGGACTCGCCGCTGGTGCCCGGGAAGCAGAAGGAAGCCACCGAAGGCAGCCGCTCGGTGGGGTGGCCGGTGAGTACCGCACCGGGGACACCGGCCAGCACGGCCGCAATGAACCCGTCACGGAGGGCCGCGACCCGCCGTGCAGGGTCCGGTGCGGAGTCCGGTGCAGGGTTAGAGGCCGGGTCTGGTGCCGGGACTGATGCCGGGAGTGATGCCGTCTCCCGGGCCAGCGTCAGCGCGGTCGCCAGCGCCACGGCCCCGGCGACGTTTTCCGTGCCCGAGCGGCGGCCGCGTTCCTGGCCGCCGCCGTGAACCAGCGGTTCGATCCGGATCCGGCCGCGGACGAACAATGCGCCGCTGCCTTTGGGCGCGCCCAGCTTGTGGCCGGAAATGCTCAGGGCGTCCACGCCGAGCGCGCCGGTGTCCAGCGGCAGCCAGCCGGCGGCCTGGACGGCGTCGGTGTGGAAAGGGATCCCTTGGGCGCGGGCCAGTGCTGCGAGCCGGGCGATGGGCTGGACCGTGCCGACCTCGTTGTTGGCGTACATGACGCTGACCAGCGCTGTCCCGGGACCCAGCACGGCGGCCAGGGCCTCTTCCGTGACCTGACCGAAGCGGTCCACCGGGATCACATCGACGGCGAAGCCATGGACGCGTTCGAGATACCTGGCGGATTCCTCCACCGCGGGATGTTCGACGGCGCTGATCGCCACCCGGTCCAGGCGAGGATCGGCGGCGCGCCTGGCCAGGGCGATGCCTTTGATGGCGAGGTTGTCCGCTTCGGTGCCGCCGGAGGTGAAGACGATTTCCCCGGCCCGGCAGCCCAGGGCCTTGGCCGTCGCTGCCCGGGCCCCGGCGAGCGCCGTGGCGGCCGCGTCCCCGAGGGAGTGGTGGCTGGACGGGTTGCCGAACTCGCCCGTGAGGTAGGGCCACATGGCCTCGAGCACTTCGCGGCGGACCGGGGTGGTGGCCGCGGCGTCCAGGAAGATCACGGTGCGCCTCAGCCGGCCGCCGGATCGGCGCCGGGGTGACCGTCGGCGGGAACTCCGGCCTCAACATCAGGTTCGACGCCCTGCCTGTCGTCCGGCAGGGTATCGGGCCCGGTTTCGGTTTCAACTGCCAGTTCGATGTCGAGCCCGAGGTCCAGGGCCGTCACGCTGTGTGTCAGGCCGCCGATCGAGATGACATCCACCCCCGTGGCCGCGATGTCCGCCACGGTGGCAAGATTGACGTTGCCGCTGGCTTCGACGCGGGCCCGGCCGCCCACCAGCCGGACGCCGGCCGCCAGCTCGGCCAGGGAGAAGTTGTCCAGCATGATGGTGTCGACTCCGGCGGCGAGCACCGGCTCGATCTGTTCCATGGTGTCCACTTCCACCTCGAAGTGCGTCGTATGGCCGAGCTGCGCCCGCGCGCCGCGCAGCACGGCGGTCAGCTTCGCCGGGTCGCCCCCGGTGAGGACGGCCAGGTGGTTGTCCTTGGCCAGGACGGCGTCGGAGAGGCTGAAGCGGTGGTTGGCGCCCCCGCCGCAGCGCACGGCGTAGCGTTCGAGGACCCGCAGTCCCGGCGTCGTCTTCCGCGTGTCCGTGATCCGTGCCGCGGTGCCGTCCACGAGCGCCACATACTCGGCCGTCCTGGTGGCGATGGCACTCATCCGCTGGACCAGGTTCAGTCCGACGCGTTCGGCCAGCAGCACCGCGCGGGCGTTACCGGTCACCCGGGCCAAGGCGGTTCCGGCGACAAAGGTCTCGCCGTCGCGGACCAGCAGTTCGACGACGGCGCCCGGGTCGGTCAGCTTCATCGCCGCGGCGAACACCTCCCCGCCGCTCAACACGCCGGGCACGCGGGCGTTCAGCACCGCGGTCGCGCGCGCCTTCGCGGGGATAAGTGTCTGCGAGGTGATGTCTCCGTACGGGGCGTCCTCCTGCAGCGCCGCGCGCAGGACGGCCAGGACGGCGGCCTCGGGCAGGCTCCCGTCGAGCGCCGCGGTGCGGGAGGTCACGGTGCGGGAGGTCACGGTGCGGGAGGTCGCGGTTTCCGGGGCAGCGGTTGCTGTCATGGCTAGATCCTTTGCATGGAGCGGGCGGCGGCCGGATGCCGGCGGCCGGAGGTCAATGATGCGGGACCGGACTGCCCTGCGGTCCCGGCCGGTTGTGCCGTGCGGTTCGGATGGGCGGGGCCGGCATAACCGGCCTCGGCCAACACGGCAGTGTCCGCAGGCCCGGCGGTGCCGGCCATCACGGCTGAATCTGCCCGGTAGTGGGCGCCGACTGATTGCGTGCGCTGCCGGGCCGCCGTGACGAGGAGTCGAGCGGCCAGCAGCAGGTTCCGGTCCTCATGGGCATCCTGGCTGAGCCAGACGCTGCGGCCGGCGCGGACACTGTTTCCAAGGTCTGCAGTTTCAAGGTCTGTGGCCCACTGCGCCAGCTGGGCCGCGGCGGCGTCGAGCTCGGTTCCGGTGCGCGTGACTCCTGCCGCGGAGGTCATGAGCCGGCCGAGGGCCGCTCGGCTGAACGGCGCCGCCGATGCACCGGGTGCGCCCGGTGCGCTCGCGGCGCCAGCTTCCGGAGAAACTGCCACGGGCAGGACAAGGCTGCCCGGGTGGACGTCCCCGCAAGCCGGTGTCAGCCAGGCCGTGTCCGGTACGGGTGCGTGCAGGAAGTCCTCGACGGCGCGACGGCCGAACACGAGGCCCTCCAGCAGCGAGTTGCTCGCCAGCCGGTTGGCGCCCTGGGCGCCCGTGCGGGCTACCTCGCCGGCGGCATACAGGCCCGGAACGGACGTGCGGCCCCACAGGTCGGTGCACACCCCGCCCATCCAGTAGTGGGCCGCCGGAGACACGGGGATCGGCTCGGTGGTCCAGTCATAGCCGGCAGCCCGGGTGGCCGCCGTGATGGTCGGGAACCGCCGGAGAAGGAAGCCCGCGCCGCGGGCCGCCTCGATGCCCCGGGCATCCAGGTAGACCGGGCTGTCCGGTGCGGCCCCCGCGGCGGCCAGGTGCAGGGCAATGCTGCGGGAGACGACGTCGCGCGGGGCGAGTTCGGCATCCGGGTGGTAGCCGGGCATGAAGCGGTAGCCTGCGGAGTCCAGGAGCACCGCCCCCTCGCCGCGGACAGCTTCGGAGATGAGCAGGGCAGGCGGGCCGCCCGGGATTTCCTCGGCGGCAAGGGTGGTGGGGTGGAACTGGAAGAACTCGAGATCCCGTACCGCGGCGCCGGCGCGCCAGGCCAGGGCGAGGCCGTCGGCGGTGGCAACGGCCGGATTGCTGGTGCGGGCAAAAAGCCGGCCGGCACCCCCGGTGGCGAGGAGGACGGCGTCGGCAGCCAGCTCCTGGGGCCGGCCGCCGGCCAGATACGCCACACCGGTGACCCGGGCCGGCGTCGGCGGCGTTAGGCCGGACTGTGACAGGGTGCCCGGCAGCGCAACGGGTTCGGGCCCTGCCTCGGGTGCCGTCAGGAGGTCGGTGACGAACGCGGTGGTCTCCACCCGGAGCCGGCCCTGGACCGTGCGTTCCAGGACGGCGCGCTCCAGGACGGCCGCGACGAGGCCGCGGGCAATGCAGGCACCGGTCGCGTCCCCGCCGGCGTGGAGGATCCGCGGCGCGGAATGGGCGGCTTCGAGGCCCAGGGCCGGTCCGCCGTCGGGCCGCACGTCGAAGTGCACGCCGTAGCGGGCCAGGCCGGCGATGTCCCGGACGGCCTCCGTGCACAGGACCCGGACGGCCTCGGCGTCGTTCAGCCCGGCGCCGGCAGCGAGGGTGTCGGCGACGTGGGCCGCCACGGAGTCCCCGGGGGCGGCATCCTTCGGCGCCAGGACGGCGGAGACGCCGCCCTGGGCGTAGAACGTGTTGCTCTGCTCCAGCGTCCCCTTGCTGAGCAGGACCACCTCGATGTCACGGCCGCTGTCGGTGGCGGCGTCGGAGGCGAGCAGCGCGGCGTAGAGCCCGGCTATCCCGCTGCCGACAATCACGAGCCGCCTGGTCACGGCCGCGCCGCCAGCATGCGCTCGAGTGCCACCTTTGCCGGTGCGGCGACGTCTTCATCCACCGTGATGCGGTTGACCACTTCGCCCCGGACGAGCGCTTCCAGGACCCAGGCAAGGTAGCCGGGGTGGATGCGGTACATCGTGGAGCAGGGGCAGATCACCGGGTCGAGGCAGAAGATGGTGTGCTGCGGGTATTCCGCGGCCAGCCGGTTGACGAGGTTGATCTCGGTGCCGACGGCGAAGGTGGTGGGCTCCGTGGCGGCGGCGATGGCCTTGCGGATGAAGTCGGTGGAGCCGGCGGAGTCTGCGGCGTCGACCACCTCCATGGGGCATTCGGGGTGCACGATGACCTGCACGCCGGGGAACTCGGCCCGTGCCTTTTCGATCTGGCCGACGTTGAAGCGCTTGTGGACGGAGCAGAAACCGTGCCAGAGGATCACGCGCGAGTCCTGCAGCGCCTGCTCATTGTTGCCGCCGAGGTCCTTGCGCGGGTTCCACATGGGCATCTGTTCCAGCGGCACGCCCATGGCCTTCGCGGTGTTGCGGCCCAGGTGCTGGTCCGGGAAGAACAGCACACGCTGGCCGCGTTCGAACGCCCATTCGAGTACCGTGGCGGCGTTCGAGGACGTGCAGACGATGCCGCCGTGCTCGCCGCAGAAGCCCTTGAGCGCGGCCGAGGAGTTCATGTAGGTGACCGGGATGACGGGGACCCGGCCGTCGGCGTCGGGCTCGGTGCCGAAGAGCTCCTCCAGCTGCTCCCAGCACTCGGTGACCGAGTCGATGTCCGCCATGTCCGCCATGGAACAGCCCGCTGCGAGGTTGGGCAGGATCACGGCCTGGTCCGGTCGGGACAGGATGTCAGCGGTTTCGGCCATGAAGTGCACGCCGCAGAAGATGATGGCCTCGGCGTCGGGCCGGGTCAGCGCGGCATTGGCGAGCTGGAAGGAATCGCCCACGAAGTCGGCATATTCGATCACTTCGTCGCGCTGGTAGAAGTGCCCGAGCACGACGGCGCGGTCCCCCAGCGCCGCTTTGGCGGCACGGATCCGGGCGTCGAGTTCGGCGTCGCTGGCCAGCTTGTACTCCTCCGGCAGCTGGCCCTGCCGAGGGGTCGCCGCCGGGGCGACGTCGGCTGAGGAGGCGCCGGGGCCGTAGGCGGGCACTCCGGCGAGGGCCTCGGCGAGGTCGAAGTCCCAAGGCCCGCGGGCCAGGGCGGGGCTGCAGGTGCTGGCTGCCGCGCTTGCCATGGTGGCGGCCTGCTCGCGCGTGATCAGCTGGATGGCCGTGTTGACGCTGCTCATGGTGTGCTCCTGTTGTCTGGGTCAAGGCCGGGGCGGCCGGTAAAGCGGTAGAGGCGGGGCGGGCGGTGTTTGCCGCCCTGCAGGTATTGATCGGTTTCTTCGATTTCCGGCGTGGCCTTGACCTGCCGGCGGAAGTTGGCGGGATCCAGTTCGCGGTCCAGGACGGCCTCGTAGACTTCCCGGACCTGGGCGAGGGTGAAGTACTCGCCCAGCAGGTGGTAGGCGATGGACCCGTAGGCCATCTTGTTGCGCAGCCGCCACAGGGCGTAGTCGATGATGGCGTTGTGGTCGAAGGCGAGCTCGCCGAGCCGGTCGGCGCGGAACCAGCGCACGTTCTCCGATTCGTCCGCGAGCGCGGCCTCCGTGGGCTGGACCAGCGCCCAGTAGACGATCGAGACGACGCGCTGGGTGGGTGAACGGTGCAGGCCGCCGAAGGCGTAGAGCTGCTCGAGGTAGTTCGGGGCGAGGCCCGTGGTTTCGCGCAGGTTCCGCGACGCGGCGTCCTGGAGGGACTCGGCGTGCGTGAGCGGCCCCCCGGGCAGCGCCCAGAGCCCCTTGAACGGTTCGCGGATGCGGCGCACCAGCGGGATCCAGAGCGTGGGCCGGCCGGAACGCTCGCTGGGACGCAGCGCGAAGATCACCGTGGAGATGGCCAGCGATGGCGGCGCGAGCTGGCGCTCCGAGACGTTGGCTGCTGCGGTGTAAACGGTCATCCCCGCCTTCTTGGGTCCCCGGCCGGGGTCCGCGATGGGACTGGCCGGACGGCTCCGGCCTGACCGCCGGACTAGTTATAGTCAAAATGACTAGAACTAATGATACGACTGTGCCGTCCGGGCGCAAAATGTTTCAGGTCACATGAGCGGGCCCGGGCGCGGGGCCAGGCTTGTACGCCGGAGCCGGCACCGGTATAAATCGAGGCTATGGACGCAGAAGATATGGACCCGGAGGGTATGGACGCAGAAGCAGTCAGGGACTGTTACGCGGGAGCGGCCCAGGCGTTCCGGGACCTGACCGCGCAGGTGCACGAACACGACTGGTCACGGCCGGCCCTGGGCGAATGGGATGTCCGGGCACTGACCGGCCACACCAGCCGCGCCCTGACAACCGTGGAGACCTACCTCGCCACCCCGGCCGCCGGGAAGCGGGTGGCGGGTCCGGTGGAATACTTCCTGGCCGTCCGGGGCGCGGCCTCGCCCTCGGCGATCGCGCAGCGCGGCAAGGAAACCGGCGACGCCCTGGGCGAGGACCCGGCCGCAGCGGTGCGGGAGATTGTCCAACGCGTCACGGCCCTTCTCAGGAACACACCGGACGATGCCTTGGTGGCCACCCCCGCCGGGGCGATGACGCTCATTGACTACCTGCCGACCCGCGTCTTCGAGCTGGCCGTGCACACCCTGGACCTGGCGCGCGCCCTGGAGCTCCCGCCGCCCGCCTCCCTGGCCCCCGCGGTGGCCGCGTCCCTAAAACTCGCCGGAGCCATCGGCGCCCGGCTGCCGTCGGCCGGTGAGCTGCTGCTCCTGATCACCGGCCGGACCGGCCTGCCTGAAAACCTGAGCGTCGTTTAGCCCTCCATCCGTTCACCGCCGGCCGGCGGCGCCCCGGCTCAGCGGTTGGCGGCGGCGGCTTCCAGCAGCGGCAACGTGCGCCCCTGGAAGTGGGTGTTGAGGACGATCACCGAGGAGGAGCGCAGGACCGTCCGCGTGGCGATCATGGCATCGAGGACGCGCTGGAGGTCCGAATTGGAGCGGGCGGCGATGCGGGCCATGAGGTCCGAACTGCCGGAGACGGTGTGGATCTCTATCAATTCGGGAATCCGCGCGAGGGCCTCCACGACGGCGTCGTGCCCGAGATCCTGGTTGATCGTGAGGGAACAGAACGCCACTACCGGGAAGCCGAAGTGAGCCGGGTCCGGCTGCGGCACCCACGAGCCGATCACGCCGCCGCTCTGCATCCGGTCCAGCCGTGACTGCACGGTGGCGCGGGCAACCTTCAGGACCCGGGAGGCTTCCAGGACCGACGCCCGTGGGGAATCCGTGAAAAATCGGACAATCTTTGCATCCAGCGAATCCACGTCCATGAATTTTTCCCTCCCTAGCGGTCTCGACCGGACAAACCGCCGCCGGTTCCCCGCATCAGCTAGCAAACTGCCACCATGGTCTCACGGCCGCGGCGCCCCTGCGGCCGGTAGGGCCCGCCCAAAGACGGTAAATTCAAAAGGTCCCATAAGGACGCACAGACCCATAACCACACGAAGGTTCGCAAGCATGACAACGAAGTCCACCGCGAAGATGCCCGCCACAAGCCCGGTCCCGGCCCCGACGCTGGGGCACAGCATGAAGCCGCGCCAGCTGACCATGATGGGACTGGGCAGCGCGATCGGCGCCGGCCTGTTCCTCGGCTCAGGGGCCGGAATCCAGGCCGCGGGACCGGCCGTGCTGATCTCCTACCTCGTCGCCGGAACCCTGATCATCCTGGTCATGTGGGCCCTTGGCGAGATGGCCGCCGCCAACCCCAACAGCGGGGCTTTCTCCGTCTACGCGCAAAAAGCCATGGGCAAGACCGCCGGCGCGACCGTCGGCTGGCTCTGGTGGCTGCAGCTCGTGGTGGTCATCGCGGCCGAAGCCCTCGGTGCGGCCGCACTCCTGTTCACGGTCTGGCCGGTGATTCCCGTCTGGGCGCTGTCGCTGATCTTCATGGCCCTTTTCACCGCGGTCAACCTCGCCGGCGTGAAGAACTTCGGCGAGTTCGAATTCTGGTTCGCCATCCTCAAGGTGGCCGCCATCCTGATGTTCCTGGCCATCGGCGCGGCCCTGCTGCTGGGCTGGCTGCCGGACGTCCCGTCCCCGGGCCTGAGCAACTTCACCACCGACTTCGCCCCGGCGGGCCTGGGCGGCATCGCCACCGCGCTCTTCGTCGTGATCTTCGCCTTTGGCGGCACCGAGATTGTCAGCGTGGCCGCGGCCGAAACGGAGAACCCCGAGCACAGCGTCGGCCAGGCGATCCGCACCGTGGTCTGGCGGATCCTGGTGTTCTACATCGGCTCGGTGTTCGTCATCGCCGCCGTCCTTCCCTCAACCTCTGCGGCCCTGAAGTCCCCCTTCGCCGGCGTGCTCGACGTCGCCCGCATCCCGGGTGCCGGCGCCGCAATCACCCTGGTGGCCGTCGTCGCGCTGCTTTCCGCGCTGAACGCCAACCTCTACGGGGCGTCCCGCATGGTCTACTCGCTCTCTGAGCGCGGCGAAGCCCCGCGGTTCCTCTCGAAGCTCAACGCGGCGCGGGTCCCGGTGCTGGCCGTCAGCGTCTCCGTGGCTTTCGGTTTCCTGGCCGCCGTGCTGGAACTGCTCTTCCCGGACCAGATCCTGCCGGCCCTGTTCCAGCTCGTGGGCTCCACCTGCCTCGTGGTCTGGGGCTCGGCCCTCGTGTCCCAGCTGATCCTGCGCCGCCGGGCAGACCGCGACGGCACGGCGCTGCCGCTGCGGATGAAGGGTTTCCCCGGGCTGACAGTCTTCGGCCTGGTGCTCCTGGCCCTGATCTTCGCCGTCGGATTCAGCAGCCCGGACAGCAGCAAGCAGCTGGTCAGCACCCTGGCCCTGGTGGCCGGCATCGCCGCGGCGTGCTGGATCGGCGCCCGGATCACCCGCAACCGCGCGCACCAGCCCAACTAGCTAGCAGCAGGGGCCGTTTTGAGGGCTCATAACGGCCCCTGCTGCGAGTCAGTTGGGGTGGGTTCACCCGTAGCCGCGCGTACCGGAGCTAGACAAATTGCAAGGCCCGCAGCCGCAGCCGCTGGCAGCATTGTGCAGTCTGGGCAGCCTTTTCCAGGCTGATTGCCCACCCCGCCGCCGGTGACTAGGGTCACAGGCATGGACACACTTCTTCCCGCGGCTTCCGGCGGCGCTGCCGGGCCGCTCACTGCCGACGAACTCCGCGAGCTGTATTCGCTGATGGTGGCCGTCCGGCACCTCGATACCTCGGCGATCGCCTGGCAGCGGCAGGGCATCATCCCCGGCTACGCGCCCGAATTCGGCCAGGAAGCGGCCCAGGTGGGCAGCGGTTACGCCGTGGACACTACCCGCGACTTCGTCTTCCCCACCTACCGCGAAATGGGCGTCGCCCGGACCATGGGTGTGGACATGGTGGCCTACATGTCCACCCACAAAGCCACGTGGCACGGCGGCCTGTACAACCCGTTGGAATCCCGGCTGGCCCCGATCCAGGCGGTCGTCGCCGGGTCGGTCCTGCACGCCGTCGGCTGGGCGCACGGCCAGACCCTGGACAAGAAAGACGGCGTCGCCCTGACCTATTTCGGCGACGGCGCCTCCTCCCAGGGCGATGTTCATGAGGCGATGAACTTCGCCGCCGTGATGAAGGCGCCCGTGGTGTTCTTCGTCCAGAACAACGGCTGGGCCATCTCGGTCCCCACCGAACGCCAGGTGGCCGGCGGCTCCGTCGCCGCCCGCGCCGCCGGGTACGGCATGCCCGCGCTGCAGATCGACGGCGACGACGTCGTCGCCGTCGTCGAGGCCACCCGCCGGGCGTTCGCCCACGCCCGCACCGGCAACGGCCCCGTGCTCATCGAGGCCATGACCTACCGCCGCGGCCCGCACTCCACCTCGGATGATCCGGGCCGCTACCGCTCGCTCGACGAGGAGCGCGACGGCGCCGGCATCGACCCGCTCGAACGGTTCCGGCAGCGGCTGCTCGCCGAAGGAATCGCCGACGAGTCATTCTTCGCGGGGGCCCTGGCCGCGGCCAAGGCCGAGGAGGAGCAGATCCGCACCGGCATCCAGGCCCTCGGCCCGCGCCCCGGTACCGAAATGTTTGACCTGGTCTTCCAGGAAACCACCCCTGCCCTGCAGTCCCAGGCCGCCAACTGGCGCGAGGAGTCCGAACATGTCTAACTCGATTCTCGAAAGCGACGCCGCTGCAAGCACGGGCGCAGGCACCCCCGCTGCGACCACCGTAATGTCCATGCAGCAGGCCCTCAACCGCGCCCTCGACGAGGTCCTCGCGGAACACCCGAAAACCCTGATCTTCGGCGAGGACTGCGGCCGGCTGGGCGGCGTCTTCCGGATCACCGACGGGCTGCAGGCCAAGCACGGCGCGCAGCGCGTCTTCGACACCCCGCTGGCCGAATCCGGCATCCTCGGCATGTCCGTGGGGCTGGCAATGGCCGGGTTCCACCCCATCCCCGAGGTCCAGTTCGACGGCTTCGCTTACCCGGCCATCAACCAGATCGTCTGCCAGATCGCCCGGATGAACTACCGCAGCCGGGGCACCGTGCCCATGCCGATCACCCTGCGCGTGCCCAGCTTCGGCGGCATCCGCGCCCCCGAACACCACGGCGAAAGCCTCGAGGCGCTGTTCGCCCACGTGCCGGGCCTGAAGGTGGTCTCGCCGTCGAACCCGCACGAGGCCTACCACCTGCTCAAGTACGCCGCCACACGACCGGACCCGGTGATCTTCATGGAACCGAAGTCCCGCTACTGGCAGAAGGGCGAGGTCGACCTCGCCCGGGGCGACGCAGCCGGCGGCTCCCCCGAAGGCGCCAAGGTCATGCGCGAGGGCCGCCACCTCACGCTCGTCGCGTGGGGAGCCATGGTCTCGCGCTGCCTGCAGGTGGCCGAACTCGCCGCGGAGGATGGAATCGAGATCGAGGTCCTGGACCTGCGCTGGCTCAAGCCGATCGACGCCGGGGCGCTGGCCGCCTCCGTGCGCAAGACGCGGCGCGCCGTCGTCGTCCACGAGGCCCCGCTGACCTCCGGTCTCGGCGCCGAGGTGGCGCAGCTGATCACGCAGAGCTGCTTTGACATCCTCAGGGCGCCGGTGGAGCGCGTGACCGGCTTCGACGTGCCGTATCCCTCCGGTGATCTGGAAGACGAATACATCCCGAACATTGACCGGATCCTCTTCGGGATCCAGCGAGTATTGGAGTACAAACGTGGCTGAAATATCCTTCCCGCTCCCGGATCTGGGCGAAGGGCTCATCGAGGCGACCGTGCTGGAATGGCTGGTTTCCCCGGGCGAGCAGGTGGAGCGCAACCAGCCGCTCGTGGAGGTCGAAACCACGAAGTCGGCCGTTGAATTGCCCAGCCCGCAGGCAGGTAAGGTAGTGCGTATCCACGGCGGGCCCGGTGACAAAATCAACGTCGGCGAGCCCCTGATCGTGTTCGAGGTGCCGGACAACACCGCCGGCATCGTGGGCACGGTCCCGAAGGAAGAGGCACCGAAGCGCCGGGTCCGCCTGAGCGCCGTACTTGATGAGGACTGACACCATGAGCGGCAGACACACCGGCGAACAGCATTCCCACACCGTGGAGGGCACGGACCCCCAACTGTACGTGGAGGTGCATGAGCCCCAGAACGACGCCGGGCTCCGTCCGGTCCTGCTGCTGCATGGGTTCTCCTCCTCCTCCAAGCTCAACTGGGAGGACACCGGCTGGCTCACCGCGCTCCTGGACGCAGGCCGGCGCGTCATCACCGTCGATCTGCCCGGCCACGGCCGCAGCGGCGCCCCCGAGGACCTGGACTCCTACTCCCCCAGCCGGATCCGGGCGGATCTGCTGCAGATAGCGTTCGACGCCGGCGCGCGCCCCCTGCGCGACGGCGACCCGTCCAGCGGTCTCGATGTGATCGGCTATTCGCTGGGGTCCCGGCTCGCCTGGGAGTTCGGCGCCACCCAGCATGAACTCGTGCACCGGCTGGTCCTGGGCGGGCCCAACACCGCAGATCCGCTGGCGGACTTTGACCTGGTTGCCGCGCAGCGGTACCTGGCCGACGGGACGCCGATCGCGGACGAATCGACCGCCGGGCTGCTGAAGATGGCCATGCTGCTGCCCAGCAACAACATCTTCGCGCTGCTTTCTCTGGTTGAGGCGATCAAGGGCGAACCCTTCGATCCCGCCGAGGCCGTCCCGACCGTGCCCATGCTGTTGGTGGCCGGGGAGAACGACGACCGCGCCGCCTCCATGCCGGACCTCGCCGCCCTCGGCACCAAGGCCGGCGCGATGGTGGAGCAGCTGACCCTGCCCGGCCGGAACCACAACAATGCCGTCACCAGCCGCGCCTTCAAGCAGGGGGCCATCAGCTTCCTGGCCGTCTAGGCCCAGCTTAAAAGGTCAACGCGGGGTCACTTAGCGCCGGTCCGGAGGCTCCGGATGGGCGCTAAGTGACCCCGCGTTGCTTTGGTGCGGGCTAGTGGTGGCCGCTGACGCCCAGCGGGCGGCCCTTGGTTTCCCCGGCCAGCAGGACGCCCGCGGCGGAAATGACGCAGAGGATCATGATGTAGATGCCGATGGAGCCGGTCCAGTGGGTTCCCTGCAGCAGGACTTCCGCGATGGTGGCCGCGAACGCGCCGCCGAGGATGGCGCCGAACGCGTAACCGATCGAGATGCCGGAGTAGCGGACCTTCGCCGGGAACATCTCGGCGTACATGGCGGACATGGGCCCGTAGGACAGGCCCAGGCCGACCGTCAGGACGAACAGGGCGACGCCGTAGAGCACAATGTCCTTGGTGTCGATAAGCGCGAACATCGGGATCATCCAGGCGAAGACAATGCCGTAACCGATCAGGAAGGTCTTGACGCGGCCGATCTTGTCCGAGAGCCAGCCGCCGACCAGCGTGAAGATCAGCCAGCCGAAGGAAGCCAGCGTGGTGGCCAGCAGGATCTGCGGGGTGGGCATTTTCAGCGTCTTGGTGGCGTAGGAAATGAAGAAAGCGATCAGCAGGTAGCCGGCGGCGTTGTTGCCGATGAAGATCATCGTGGAGTACAGCACCGCCTTCTTGTGCTTGCGGAGCAGTTCGCCCAGGGGCGCCTTGCTTTCTTCCTTGCGCTCTTGCATCTCCTTGAAGACCGGGCTCTCGGCGACCGCCCGGCGGATCAGGTAGCCGACGACGATCAGCACGATGGAGAGCAGGAACGGCACACGCCAGCCCCAGGAAGCGAAGTCTTCCTTGGACATGCTGGTGTTGAGGAAGTACAGCAGGCCGGTGGCGAGGATCATGCCGACCGGAACGCCGATCTGCGGGTAGGCGCCGAACAGGCCGCGCCGCTTCAGGGGAGCATGCTCAACGGCCATCAGCGCCGCGCCGCCCCATTCACCGCCGGCGGAGAAGCCCTGGATGACACGGAGCAGGATCAGCAGGATCGGGGCCCAGACGCCGATCTGCGCGTAGGTGGGCAGCATGCCGATCAGCGCCGTGGCGGCACCCATCATGATCAGGGTGAAGACCAGCATGGCCTTGCGGCCGAGCCGGTCGCCGAGGTGGCCGGCAACGATCGCGCCGAGCGGGCGGAACAGGAAGCTGATGCCGATGAGGGCGAAGGACAGGATCTGCGCCAGGCCCGGGTTGGACGCGTTCAGCGGGGCGAGGAACAGCGGCGACAGCAGCGTTGCTGTCAGCTGGGCAAAAATAAAGAAGTCGTACCACTCGATCGTGGTGCCGACTAACGTCCCGGCGAGGACCTTGCGTTCCTCGTGCTTGCTGCTGGGACCCGCCTGGGAATCTACGGATGAAGTTGCGGTCATTGGAACTCCGTTGCTGGGGGCAGAGGTACTGCCCGAAGTGGGTGCGAAGTGGTAACTGAATGCCTCTGGAATTACTGATCGAACGGTCAGTTAGTATCCTGAATACTACTATGAAACATGTGACAGGGCACACATATTTTTTGGGGAGTGTCTCCCGCTGTCAGTCCGTGCGGTTGAGCAGCTCGCGGACCCTGGCCCGGACCGGCCCGCGGTCGTAGCTGTTGACGAGGGCGCCGGCCATCCGGACCGGATCCCCGAAGAAGAAGTACTCATAGAGCGACTGGCGCCCGGAGAACCCGGAAATCGAGGCATCGAACGCCAGCTTGAACAGCCGGACCCGCTCGGGGCCGGTCAGGGTCTTGCCCTGCAGATACAGCTCGATGTCCGCCCGGGCCTCGCTGTTGAGGTCAGCCTCGCCCGGGAGCGCCATGAGGCCCGACGCCGAGAACTTGCGGATGATCTGCGGGAAACGCTGCGCGATCTTCGGATACCAGTTGCGGGCAGCATTCAGCGTGGACCACTTCGGCAGCATGACTCCGGCGTCGTTGAGCTCGGCGTCGGCCTCCGAGGCGCGGACCAGCGCCCGGCCGATTTCGACGTCGATAATCAGCTCGGCGATGTCCTCCTGGATGTGCTGGAAGCCGTCGATGCCGATCGATTCGGCGAGTTCGGACGCCAGGCCCAGGAAGAACTCACTCTTGGCGATGGTGCGGGTGACCACCTGGTGGGTCATGAGCGCCCCGGCACCGGTCTCGGAATAGAAGCTGTTGCACAGCTGCGGGTGGCCGAGCATGAAGATGCGCTCGTTAGGCACGAAGACGTGGTCGAACACCGCGACGGCATCCATTTCCTCATAGCGGGAGGCCAGCGGCTCATCGTGGGTGCTGCCGCCGTTGTAGAGCGAGGTGCGGCAGAGGTAACGCAGGCCCGGGGCGTCGTTGGGGATGGCGAAGGCGTAGGAATAGGGCGCGTCATCCGGGGTGCCGCGGAGGACAGTGGACGGGAAGACGAGGAGCTCGTCGGCGATCGGGGCGATGGTGGCGAGCATCCGGGCGCCCTGAATGACGATCCCGTCCTCGCGCTCCTCCACGATCCGGGCCGAGAGCTGGCCGCCGAGCTGCTCCGAACCCGAGACCGAGCGGTTCACCTGCGGCGGGATGAGGGTGTGCGTGGCCAGGACGTCATTCTCCCTGGCCCACTCGTAGTAGTTGCGGATGTTCTCGCCGAACTTCGGATCCGCCTGCGAGAACCACTCCTCGGCCGTGCTGAGCGCGGTGAGCGAGGAGTTCATGTAGTCGCCGGAGCGTCCCAGGAAGCCGTTGGAGGACTCGGCCCACGTGGAGATGGCGCGGCGGCGGCGCTGGAGGTCCTCGATGGTCTTCGGCACCAGGAACGACGCATTGACAAGATCCCCGGTGCTCGGCGAGGTGTAGGTGAGCGCCTCCTGGTACTCCGGGTCGTGCTGCATGTCGAAAAGTCTGGCGTAGGAGCGGGCCACATTGCGGAAGGCGGGGTGTTCGGCGATCTTCTTGCTGACCACCTCGCCGTCGATCACCACGTGCGGGGACATGGCGTTGAGCTTGTCCAGGTACTGCTGTCCGGTTCGGATGCCCATTGGTCTTTCTCCAGTCGCTAGGCTGATGGGTCGTTGATGTTGAGCTGAACTGTTGTGGATGGTTGCGGTGCGGGGCTACAGCAGGTCCTCCATGCCCAGCTGGCTTTCCGGGATGGTGGTGAACGCGCCGTTGGCGAACGCCAGGGCATCGCCGTTGCGGTAGTTGAAGTCCACTACCTCGCCGATATACAGGGTGTGGTCGCCGCCGTCGTACGCCGCCCAGGGCCGGCACGTGAAGTAGGCGAGCACGTTGGACAGCCGTGGCGCAGTGTCCCCCTCCACCCACAGCGGCTCGGGGCCCGGGCGGCCGGCGAAGTGCATGGCCAGCTGCTGCTGCTCGGCGCCGAGGATGTTCACGGTGAAGGGCCGGCCGGCAAGTTCATTGTGGGCCCTGGCGGCGCGGGCGATGCTCACGAGCACCAGGGGCGGGTCCATCGAGACTGATGTGAAGGAGTTCACCGTGATGCCGTGGCGCTTGGTAACCCCGTCGAAGGTCACGATGGCGACACCGGTGGCAAACCTGCCAAGGCTGCCGCGGAAGTGGCTCGCCCGCGGGGAAGCCGCCCGGCCCTGGACGTCTCCGGCGTGGTCCCGCGGCTTGGCAATCATCCTTGATCCCTTGCGTTCAGTGGCGGCGGTTCTCGGTCTACGTGAGTCTAGGCCTGCCCGACTCTAGGCCTCTTCGGTGGTGTGTTCTATAATCGAACTTATAGTTCCCATATAGAACGCTAGCGGACCGTGGGCCGGAACACAAGAGCCGTCCGGTGCGACCGGCTTCCAGCGACCCCGCACCTAGGATGGACCTCATGACCCCGAACGCCGGCACCGCCCAGGCCTCCCCGTCACAGACGCTCTCGCGCGGCATCAGGGCGCTGGAAATCCTCGCCGAAGCGCAGCAGCCGCTCACCATCGCCGAACTCGCCGACGCCATGGGCGTGCACCGCTCCGTCGCCTACCGGATCCTGCGCACCCTCGAGGATCATTCGCTGCTGGTGCGCGACGACGGCGGCCGGGTCCAGCCCGGCCCGGGCCTGGCCGTCCTGGCGCGCGGGGTATCGCGCGACCTGCAGTCCGCGGCCCTGCCGGAGCTGACCCAGCTGGCCAACGCGCTGACAATGAGTGCTTTTGTCGCGGTCTGGGACCGCGAGGAGTGTGTGACGCTGGTGACCGTGGATCCGCGGCACAGCGGCGCCGCCGTGGTGCAGCACCCGGGGTCCCGTCATCCCATCAGCGCCGGGGCGCCGGGCATCGCCATCCAGTCCGCCTTCCCGGAGCACGAGTGGCAGGCGGCGGCCCCGGGTATCCCGTACCGGGCCGAAGCCGCCGAGGCCCGGCGCCGCGGTTATGCCGCCAGCCATGACGAGGTCATCCCCGGGGTGTCCTCCATTGCGGTTCCGCTGCGCGTGCCGGGCGGCCGGCCCGCTGCCCTCGCGGTCGTCTACATCCGCGCCGCACAGGATCCGGAGGAGGTCGCCGGCGCGCTCAGGGAGGCCGCACGGCGCATCGAGGCGCAGCTGGGCTGAGCACCTGCGCGGGTCTGAGCGCCGCAGCTGTCCCCTCGTGTGCCCAACTAACTAGCAGCAGGGGCCGTTTTCAGGGCTCAAAACGGCCCCTGCTGCGAGTCAGTTGGGGGTTAGGCGGCCGGTGCCGTCTTCCGCCCTTGCTTCCGGAGCACGACGGCGGCTGCCGTTCCCAGCAGGAACAGCGCCGTCGCGGCGCACACCGGGACCAGGAATGCGGTTGAATACCCGAAGCTCTGGGCGAGCTGTCCGGCAATGGAGGATCCGAGCGCGGTGCCGGCGACGATGCCGCTGGCCAGGGCCGTCATGACCGTGCCAAGCTTTCCGGCCGGGGCCACGAGGCCGCCGATCGCGAAAACCGTGACCATAAGCGGCCCGACGGGCAGGCCCAGGACCAGCAGCACGAGAATCATGGGCAGCGCCGTTGAGGGCAGCAGCAACAGCGGGGCCATGCCGGCCATGAGTGCCGCGCACGCAATCCAGCGGGCATTCACCGGGAAGCGCCGGGGCCAGTACGCGACCGACAGGGCGGCGGCCGCCGAGCTCAGCCCCATGACGGCGTAGAGCAGGCCCGCGACCTCGGACGTGGCGAAACTGGCGGAGAACGAACTCAGCGCTGTCTGGGTGGAGCCGAAGAACGTTCCCATGCACACCATTGCCAGCACGGGAAGGGCGACGGCGGCCAGGGTCCCGACGCGCGTCGACGCGCCCGTTCCGCAGTGCCGTTCCCCCGTCGGGTGGCCGGCCAGGCCGGCAGCCGATCCGGGTGCCGGACGCCGCGGCGTGCGGACCACCGCGTGGTGCGTGGGGTGGACCGCGAAGGCGGGCACGAGGACAACCGTCAGTGCCGCGGCGAGGGCCAGCGGCAGCCAGGGCGCGAGCAGGCTCGCGAGGATACCGACGAGTGCGGGGCCGAGCACAAAGGTCAGTTCGTCCGCCGTGCTCTCGTAGGACAGGGCGGTGTCCAGGTCCGCGGAGTTAGCACCGGCTCCCCGTCCTGCCCCGGCGGCCCGGGACGTCAGCGCCATCCAACGGACCCGGGCCAGCGGGCCGACCTGGGGGCAGCTGGCCCCGGCCACGAAGGCGGCGGCGAGTACGGGGACGGCGGCGGCCAGGTCCTGCACCCCGGCGATGAGGTACGCCGTGAGGATCAGGGCAACGATGGCGATGGTATTGGCGATTGCGGACACCAGCAGCACGCCGCGCTGGCCGAGCCGGTCCGCGAGGATGCCCAGGACGGGGGCACCCAGCGCGGAGCCGACGCCGACGGCGCCCGCCGCGGCGCCGCCGATGGCATAGGAGCCGGTGACGGCGGTGACGAGCGTCAGGGCGCCGACGGTGAGCATGGCCAGCGGCAGGCGGGCGAAGAGCCCCAGCGGGATGAACCCGCGGCCGGCGAGCAGCGGCAACCGTGCGAAGCGGCCGCCCTTGCCGGGCGCCGGTGCCGGCAGTGCGGCGGGGGCTGCCGTGTGGGTTGGTGCGGGTGCGGGCGCCTGAAGGGCCGGCACGGGCCGGGCATCGGCCTGGCTGGTGCCGACGGCCGAAACGGCGATCAGCGGTGGCGCGGAGGCCGAATTTGGGACGTCAAGAGGAGTCGCCAGTGAAGACGGTGAAGGATTCATGGTTTCCGGGTTCGCTCAATAGTGCGCATCGTCCCTCCTCCCGATGCGCGCGACCCGGTAACAGATCAATGATAGCGGACGCCGGGCTGGCGGACGCAGGTCCGCGACCGACGGGCTCTGGTTGAAAGCCGGCTCAGACCGGTGTGTCGTCGCTGATGTCCAGGGTGGAGCCGTTGCGGCCCTTAATGACTTGGAGCTGTGTGCCGATGCGCTGTTTCATCTCCGCAACATGGCTCACGAGTCCCACTACCCTGCCGCCGTCCCGGAGGCCCTCGAGGGCGTCCATGACCTGCTCCAGAGCCGCTTCGTCGAGGCTCCCGAACCCCTCGTCCACGAAGAGCGTCTCGATGTCCACGCCGCCGGACTCATGCTGCACGACGTCGGCCAGGCCGAGGGCCAGGGCCAGTGAGGCCATGAAGGACTCGCCCCCGGAGAGGGTGGCGGTATCCCGGCGCTGGCCGGTCCACTCATCGACCACTTCCAGGCCGAGGCCGGATTTGGCGCCCCGCGCGGCCTTGGCGTCGGTGTGCTGCAGGGTGTACCGGCCGTCGCTCATGCCGATCAGGCGTTCCGAGGCGGCGACGGCCACCTGCTCAAGCCTGGCGGCGAGGACATAGCTGTTCAGGCTCATCCGGTAGGTGTTGTCGCCTCCGCCCTTGGCCGCGTCGGCCACGGCGGCGAGCAGCGCGGCCCGTTCCCGCGGTTCCCGGCCGGCCCCAGCGAGTTCTGCGTAATCACCGGCGAGGCGTCCGAGGGTGCGGACGGTGTTTTCGGCCAGCCCGGCCGCGAGCACGGCTTCCCGGGCATGGCGTTCCGCCGCGGCCGACTCCGCGCGGAGCTGTTCAAGGGCGGCATCGCTGACGAGGTCCCCGGCGGCCCGCTCGGCGGCTGCCAGAGAGAGCTCCTCTCCGGCGAACAGTTCCTGGAGCCTGGCGGCCTCGTCCTGCCCGGCCCGGACGGCTGCCTCAAGACCGGCTGCCTCCGTCCCCGGCAGCAGCGCTGCCCGGGCCGCGGCTTCTGTGGTGAAACCGGCCGCGGGCAGTGCCTGTTCGAGCTGCCGGTGCGCCTCCGCGGCGCGGCTGCCGGCCTGCTCCAGCGCCGACTGGGCGGCGTCGGCCCGTTCCACGACCGCGGTGGTTCCGGCAATCGCCGCGATCCGTTGATCCAGGCTCGAGTGGCCGGCCCGCAGCGCGTCCAGGGCGTGTTCGAGGGCCCCGGCCTGTTCGTCGACTTCGGCGATGGTCGAATGCGTTTGGGCGATACCCGAGGCGGCTTCGGCCTGGGCCCGGTCGGCGGCGGTGATCGCCGTCTCGAGATCCGCCAGCCGGGCCCGGCGTTCGGCAAGGTCCGATGCCGCGCGGCTGGCATCGTCCGCCCGCTCCCGGGCCAGGGCTGCATCGGCCCGGGCTTCTTCGGGAGGCGTGCTGCCGCCCTGGGCGGCCAGGACGGCAACGTTCTGCCGGGCCTCGGCGAGGTCGCGGCCGAGGGCGGCGAGCGCCTCTTCCGCCGTGTCGCTGGCCTCCTGCGCGGCCTTCTCAGCCTCGGCGACGGCCAGGGCGGAGTCCGCGGCCGGGGCCGGCTCCGGGTGGTCCGGGCTGCCGCAGACCGGGCATGGCACTCCGGCGAGGAGTTGGGCGGCGAGCTCGGCTGCGGCGTTGGTGAGCCGTTGTTCGCGGAGGTCGAGCCAGTGCTGCCTCAGGTCCTGGTGCTCGGACCGGGCCGCGGCGTGCCGTTCGGTGACTGCCGAGCACGTGGCCGCGGCGGCGAGGTAGCGGCCCACGATGGCCACGAGTTCGTCTGCCGCTGTGGCCTCCTTGGTGCGCAGCTGGACTTCCGCGGCCAGCTCCTCAAGCGAGCCCGTTCCGGCGGACAGGGCCGCCGATTCAGAGCGCAGGGCAGCCAGCGCAGAACCGCCCGCCTGCCGCCCGGTTTCCAGCTCCTGCAACTGGAGGCGCAGCCGGCGGCGCCGGTCCGTGAGCCCTGTGAGCCGGGATTCGTCGGGCAGGCGTTCGGTGAGCACGGCGCGTAGGGACCGCAGTTCCTCGAGGACGTTCCGGAGGGCTGCACTGTCGAACGGGGCACTGCCGTCACTGGCGCCGCCGTGCTCCAACCCGCCGTGCTCCAACCCGCCGAGCTCCAGCCCGGCGAGCTCCAGCCCGGCGAGCTCGGGGTCCGTGACAGCGGCCGACCGCAAGAGCCGCGCGGCCTCCAGCAGGGCCGTTCGCGCCCGGGCCTCGGCTGCCGCGGCACTTTCGACGGCGCGCAACTGGCCGCCGAGCACTTCGGCTTTGCGGTGAAGTCCCAGTGTGAGGGCCTTTTCCGTCAGGACGGGTACGGCGGCGTCGGCGGCGTTCCGGCGCTGTTCCGCGGCAGCAAGTTTGGCGTGGCGGCCTGCCCGCGCATTGGCGGTCTCCACCAGGGAGGCCTGTTCAGCGGACTCTCGCTCTGCTGCGGCGGCCGCGGCCCGGCGATCCGCTGCGGCGGTTGCCGCGGCGTCGTTAAGCCAGGCCAGAAGTGCATCGGGCGCGTCCCTGCCGGGGGCATCCGCGGAGTCGAGTTCGAGCGCCGCGGTTTCGGACTCGGCCTGGGCCAGCAGCAGGTCAAGCCTCGCGGTCAGGCTTGCCACCTCCGCCTTGGCGGCCTGGGCCTGCCGGGTCAGTTCCTGTTCCACTGCTTCAAAGCGCTGGGTGCCGAAAAGACTCTGCAGCAGTTCCAGGCGGTCGGATGCCTTGGAGCGCAGAAACGCCGCGAAGTCGCCCTGCGGCAGCATGACCACGCGTGTGAACTGCTCCCGGTTCATGCCCAGGACATCGGTAATTTCGGCTCCGGCCTCGTCATTCCGGCCGGATTTTTCCACCCAGACACCGTCAATGCGTTCGCGCAGCAGCGTGTTGGCCTGCTGGAGCGTGAAGCCGTTCTTGCCCCGGGCGCTCGGCTTGTCCCAGGCGGGAGAGCGGGAGACTTCGAAGTGCCGGCCCTTGGCCGAGAACTCGCACGTGACGCGCGGCTCGGCGGCGGCTTCCGCGTGGTCGCTGCGGAGCCGTTTGCCGTCCTGCCTGGCCCCGGGAACCTGCCCGTACAGGGCGAAACAGATGGCGTCCAGGACGCTGGTCTTGCCTGCACCGGTGGCGCCGTTAAGCAGGAACAATCCGTGCGCGCTGAGCCGGTCGAAGTCGATCCGCTCCGTGCCGGCGAACGGGCCGAAGGCGGAAATCTCCAGGCGGTGGATCCTCACAGTGACACCCCTGCCAGGCGCACGGCTTCGAGGGCCTCGGCGAGTACCTCTGATTCGGCGTCGGATGCGGGCCGGCCCCGGACGTGCTCCAGGAAGCCGCAGCAGACGGAGAGGTCGTCATCAGCTTCGGCCAGCCGGCTGCTGTAGCTGGCCTTCGGCGCCGCGCCGGCGCCCTCGGGATCGAAGCCGAGCACCAAAGTGTCGGGGAATCGTGCCCGCAGCCGGTCCATGGCCTGGGCGGGGCGCGCGGCGTCCGTCAGCGTGATCTGGCAATAGGCGCCCTCGGCCCAGGCAAAGTCCTCCGATTCCAGGAGGTGCTCCAGCTTCCCCCGCAGCACGGCGAGCGTCCGGGGCGCATCCCACAGCACCTCGCGCACCTGTCCGATGCCATCGGCGTCGACCTCCACAAGCCAGCCGCCCTTCCGGTGCTTTGCTTCGGAGAACGAGTAGGCCAGCGGCGAGCCCGAGTAGCGCACCGACGGCGAGAGCTCCTGCCGGCCGTGCAGGTGACCCAGGGCTGTGTAGCCAAAGCCGTCGAAGAGATCCAGCGGGACCGCGCCGACGCCCCCGATGCTCAGGTCCCGCTCGCTGTCAGAGCTGATGCCTCCGCTGGCGAACGTGTGCGCCAGGACCACTGAGTGGACGGTCCGGGCTGCGCCCCGGTGGCGCACGTCCGCCCGGATCCGTTCGGTGGCGGCGCGCGTGACCTCGAAGTGGCTTGCGGCCCCGGCCCCCAACTGCTCGGCGACCAGTCTGGGCTCCAGCCAGGGGATGCCGTAAATGGCCAGCACGGGCGCCGTATCATCCACGCCGGTTTCGTTCACTGCGCTGTCACCGAGCGGAAGGACCACGGGCTGGTCCAGTTCGTCGAGCCGCGTGCGCAGGTGCACTCCCCCGCGTTCGAGCAGCCGCGAGGCAAACCCCAGCCTGATGGCGGAGTCGTGATTGCCGCTGGTCAGGACAACTTGGGCACCGGCGCCCGTGAGGCGCACCAGGGCGTCGTCCAGCAGGCGGACGACGTCGACTCCCGGCAGGGCGCGGTCATAGACGTCTCCGGCGATGAGGACGACGTCCACGGCCTCTTCCCGGACGTACGTCACGAGCTGGTCAATGAAGTCGCGCTGGGCGTCCAGCATGCCAACGCCGTGGAACGAACGGCCCAGGTGCCAGTCGGAAGTGTGCAATAACCGCATATTCCTACGGTATCGGCTGGCACCGACACTCTTGCGCCACCACCCCGGAAGGGTGACGGCGGTTACTGGCCACCCTTGCGGTCGAAGAAACTGCGTGCCTCGTCCTCGGCCGGGGCCTTGACGTCGCTCCTGCGGGTGGCGGCGCCAAGGTAGGTGTCGGTGTTGGTAGTGACGGCGGCCAACTCTGCGTCGTCCAGAACTGCGTCATCCAGGCCCTCCGCGGCCAACTCTGCGTCATCCAGGCCTGAGTCGTCCTGATCTGCGACGGCTGCCGTGTCACCCGCGCGCCGGTCGCCGGACCGGGCGTCAGACCGGGCCTCAGACGCGGGAGCCGTGCGCCCGGTCGACTGGGCGAAGCCGCGGAATACCAGCCCGGCGATGGCCGCGCCCACCACGGGTGCAACCCAGAACAGCCACAGCTGCCCCAGCGCATCCGGGCCGCTGAAGATGGCCGACGCCGTTGCCCGGGCCGGGTTGAACGGAACATTGCCGATCGCCTGCCCAAGCTGGAGGAGCATCGCCGTCGTCAGGCCGACCGCGAAGGGGGCGGCCGCCCTCGCCGGGTTCCTGGCGGCCGTGGTGGCGAGGAAGACGGCCACGAGCAGTGCCGTGCCGAGAACCTCCACGAGCAGGACGCCGGCCATGGGCACCTGGATGATCGAGTGCTCTCCGAACCCGGCCGTCACGGTGGCGAACGCGGCCTGGGAGTCGTCGATCTTCGGCACGGTGCGCAGGACGCCGAACAGGGCGACGGCGCCGAGCACGGCACCCACGAGCTGCGCGCCGAGGTACGCGGCTGCATCGGCCAGCCGGATCCGTCCGGCAATGACGTTCCCCAGGGTGACGGCAGGGTTGAAGTGCCCGCCTGAGATGTAGCCGACGGCCAGCATTGCAGCCGTCAGGGCCAGACCAGCCGCCAGGGCGCCGGGCAGCGGGTTCGACTGCGGAATGGTGAACAGCGGCACGCCCAGGCCTGCCACCACGACGATCAGGGTTCCGAATGCCTCGGCCGACAGCCGGGCCACGAGTCCGGGCCGGACTGTTTCGTCGCTGGCGGGCTGGACGCCAATGGCCCCGGGGGCTGGCTCAAGCAGAGTCATAGTCAGAAGTTCCTTTGCTGGAGGCGGCGCGCCCGGGGTGCAGTTGCGCCGGCGCCGGCCCGCCGCCGGGTTGTGGTCCGGGGGCGGCATCGGCCCGCCGGAGAATAGCTTCGCCAGCAGTCTGCCAGCGGAATCTGGATGTTCGCTGGATTCCCGCTGCACGGCTGGCGAATAGCCACCCGGCTGCGGGACCGGCACGGAGTTCCAGGGCAGTGCCCCAATTCAGGGCCCCACACACAAGGCCCCACACACAGGGCCCCATTTCAGTGCCCGATTTCAGTGCCCCAGCGCCACCGCAGCGACGGCGCTGGAGGCAAGGCCGACGACGGCGGCGGCCGACCAGCGCAGGAGTGCTGCCGGCGGCGCGACGGAGGACCGCCGGAGTTCGTGTCCGCGCACGAGCACGCACAGGCCCAGGACCACGGTCGCGGCCACGGCGACGAGCGCACAGACACCAAGATAATCAACGGGCCCCGGGGCGCCGCCCCGGGAAGCGGCGAGAGCCCAGCTGCGCCAGATCAGCAGGTCCGCCACGACGAGTGCCAGCAGGGTCCGGCGCCAGGCCAGGGAGGTCCGTTCGGGCTGCAGCCCGGGATCCCGGGCCGCCTCGGGGCTCACCGCGCCACCAGGATCAGGACTGCGAACACCAGCGCCGCGGCTGCGACGCCGATCGTCATCACGAGCATCACGGCGGAGAACGGCAGCTCCCGGTCGTTCCGCATGGCGGCCTCCATGAGTCCCCACCGGTGGTAGGACAGGACGGCCAGGCCCGCGCCCAGGAACGCGAGGATGACGCACAGCACGATCCGGACAGGTCCGGGGGCAATCTCGGGGGCCAGCTGGTCAATCGCCAGGGCCCCCGCAATCAGGGCCAGGGACGTGCGGATCCAGGCCAGGAACGTCCGTTCGTTGGCCAGGGAGAACCTGTAGTCGGGCGTGTTTCCGGTCTTCCGCCACGCTGGTTCACGCATTCGATTCCTCTTACTTGGCTTGTTGTGCCCGGCCGGGACACCGCCGGCGGTTGCTTCACCTGACCGCCGGCCGGACCCTAACAGCACCCTACCGGCGTTCCGCATCGGCTGCCCGCTGCATGGGCGCCAGCGGCGGGTGCCGCGGGATTGCCTACTGCGGCATGGGGTAGTGACGGCATTCGGTAGTGACGGGCCGTGCCGGGTAAATTTGAGGTATGAGCATCGAGCCCGGGACCACGCCCGCCCCAGCCCCAGCACCCGGCCCGTCGGACGCCGCGGCCCCCGCCCACGGCTCGCGCATCCACGGCTGCCTGCTGGGCGGTGCACTCGGCGATTCGCTCGGCTACGCCGTCGAATTCGACGACATTTCCGCGATCCGCGCCCGGTTCGGTCCCGCGGGCCTGCAGGAGTTTTCCGCGCTCGACGCCGGCAGCCCGTTCTCGGACGACACCCAAATGACGCTGTACACGGCGGACGGCCTCCTCGAGGCGCTGGAATGGGCCAACGACGGTGTGGCGGCCGACCTCAACGCGTGCCTGTGGCTTGCGTACCTGCGCTGGCTGGGCACCCAGGGCGTCGCGGTGCCGACGTCGGCCCCCTTCCAGCCGCCGCGCTGGATCGATGGCCAGGAGGTCCTGAAGCACCGCCGCGCACCCGGCAACGCCTGCCTGAGCGGACTCGCCACGGGCGAGATGGGAACCGTTCAGCGGCCGGTCAACCCCGGCTCGAAGGGCTGCGGCACGGTGATGCGCTCGGCACCGTTCGGCCTGATCCCCCACCTCGAGCCCGAAACGGTCTACAAGTTCAGTGCCGATGCCGCGTCACTGACCCATGGCCACCCTGCGGCACGGCAGAGCGCCGGGGTCTTCAGCCTGGTCATCCACGCCCTGTCCGCCGGCCTGGGGCTCCGCGAAGCGGCGGAATCGGCCCTCGGGCACCTGCACGGCGGGGTCCTGCGGAAGGGCGAGGACCCTGATGCGGATGTGGTGGCACGGCTGGAGGCGGCACTGCGGCTCGCCGGAGACCTGCCCGGCACCGGCGGCATCCTGAGCCCGGAGAACCTCGTCAGCGAACTCGGCGAGGGATGGGTAGCCGAGGAAGCCCTCGCGGTCGCGCTGTACGCCGTGCTGGCGACGGCTCCGGAAACGGGAGCCGAACCTGACACGTCCGCAGGCGCAGGCGCCGGCGAGGCCCACTTCCGCGCGGCGATCCCCGTCGCGGTGAACCACAGCGGGGACAGCGACTCGACGGCGTCGATCGCGGGGAACATCCTGGGGGCATACTACGGCGAGCAGTGCCTGCCGGCGGGCTGGCTGGCCGCGCTGGAGGCCCCGGAGGTCATCCGGGGCATGGCGTCGAGGCTGGCAGCCGTCACCGGCTCATAGAGTCACGGCTCATAGACGCCGGGGGCACCGGCACCGGGTCGCGGTGACGCCGCGGAGCCAGTCTGAGGCGAGCGAGTCAGAGGCGAGCGAGTCAGAGGCGAGCGCGTACTAGGCGCGCCGGAGCGAGATGTTGTTGCAGGCTTCGCAGACGTCCTCGGGGATGAGCCCCCGGCGCTGCAGGAAGCCGAAGATGGTGCAGCCGAGGCAGAACCCGGCGAACGCCTCCAGGGACGCGGCCACGATCAGCACGGCAAGCAGGATCCAGGCCGCCGGCGCGAGGCCGGCCGCCAGCAGCAGCGCCGCAGTGGTGGACACGGCGGCGCCGATCCCCTGCGCAAACCGCTTGGGCGGACCGGGAACAAGCCGGGTCCGTCCGAACCGGGGCGTCAGGACCTTGACCGAGAGCTGGGCCAGGGGCGAGATCCGCGGGCCGAACAGCACACGCAGCCAGAACCCGGCCGCGATGATGGCGAGTCCCCACCCGAAACCGGTCAGCAGGGTCACGGCGGACAGCGCCACGACCAGCGCGGCGGTGATGCGGGCGGCGTACTCGTTCACGGGGTTCGGGAAAGCGAACACCGCGCGCCAGTCAATGCCGCGCTTGGACGCCACTGACGCTGAAGGCATGGCGGGAGTCTGTGCATCCGGCAGTTTGCTCATCGGTCAAGGCTACGAGCGGGCGCGCCGTGGCGGGAATGATTGTTGCGCCATGTGACTGCCCGGTAGGGCCGGGGAGGCTCAGAAGGGGGTGTTTCAGGCGGGTGTGGCGGCCACGTGGCCGCCGACCATCTGGAGGAATTCTCCCTCCGACAGGACTTCGATCCGCTGCCCGCGTTCGTGCAGCTCCAGGACGCGGCGTGCCTTGCCGGTGAGCCGGCCGGAGCGCAGGTCCGCGGCCACAAAGCCGTCGCCCACCACCAGGACGGTGGTGCGGGCCGTGACCCGGCTTTCGGGCCGGGCGCCGAGCTCGGCCGAGCGGATCTTGGCTTCGGGCCGGGGAATCGCCAGTTCGCCGGTGAAGACCACGGTCTGGCCGAACAGCGGGTGGCCGGGGCTGGCCTCGGCATTGGGGACAGGGTTGGGGCCTTCCTCCGGCCATCCTGCCCGGAAGGAACGGCCCGGTGCGCCAACATTTCCGCCGGCGTTTCCGCCGGCGAGCGCCTCCAGGGCGGCCAGAGTGGCCTTGGACAAAGGGTCGCGCCGGGGATCGAAGGCCGGCTGGTGGGACAACGCCAGGCCCAGGGACAGGTGGAGTTCCGCGATGCTCGCCGCCCCGTTGCGGCCGGCGATGTCGATCAGGATGCCGGCGCAGGCACGCGCGTCCTCGGCGGCATCGTGGTGGTTGACCAGCGGCACGCCGGCTTCCTCGGCGGCGTAGGGCAGAGAATTGGACACCAGCGAGTAACAGCGCCGGGACAGCATCACCGTGCAGACGTAGTCGTAGGCGGGTCCGGGCAGGCCGGACACTTCCAGGCCGGAGCGGATCACGCCGAGATCGAACGCCGCGTTGTGGGCCGCCAGCACGTCCCCGCCAATGAACGCCCCGATCTCCGGGAACAGTTCCCCGAAGCGCGGCAGGCCTGCCACCTGGTCCGGGCGGATGCCGTGGATCCGGACGTTGTGGTGATCGAAAGCGTCATGGTTTTCCGGCGGCCGCATCAGCCAGGAGGCCTCCTCGACGACGACACCGCCGCGGACCTTGCTCAGGCCAACGGCGCACGGTGAACCGCGGAAGCCGTTCGCGGTCTCAAAGTCGATCGCCGTAAAGTCCAAACCCACGGCTCAACTTTACCGCCCGACGGCGGGACGTCCCGCCGTCGGCGTCGCCTGGCGGCCGCGCAGCGTCACCGCAGAGGGCACACGGGGCCACCGCGGCCGCCCCGCTGCGGCAAAGCGGCAGCCCCGCCGGGGGGCGGCCGCCGGCTGTCAAGTACCCTTAACTGGTGAACCCAATAGCAATGAGCGACCTCGCCGTGTCCGCCCTCGGCGGCGCCGGCCCCGTGCAGCCGCAGCTGGCCTCCTTCCTGCCCGACTGGCTCAACCCGCAGGTTTTCCTGGCGAACCCGGCCTTCGCGCCCTGGGTGGTGCTGCTGGTCTGCGGCATCATCTTCGCCGAGACCGGGCTGCTGATCGGCTTCTTCCTGCCCGGCGATTCCATGCTGTTCACGGCCGGGCTGCTCGTGGCCACCGGCACCATCCAGGTCAACATCTGGGTCCTGACCGCCCTGATCATCGTCGCCGCGATTGTCGGCAACCAGGTCGGGTACCTCATCGGGTCCACCGCGGGACCTGCCCTGTTCAACAAGCCCAATTCGAAGCTCTTCAAGCGTGAAAACGTGGAAAACGCCCACGCCTTCTTCGAAAAGCACGGTGGCAAGGCCCTGATCCTGGCCCGTTTCGTCCCGATCATCCGCACCTTCGTCCCGGTGATCGTGGGCGTCGCGCAGATGAGCAAGCGCAAATTCTTCACCTACAACGTGATCGGCGCGGTGCTGTGGGGCGGCGGCGTCACCCTCCTCGGCTACGTGCTCGGGGACAAGGTGCCGTGGGTCAAGGACAACCTCGACATCATCTTCATCGCCATCGTGCTGGTCTCCGTGATCCCGATCGCCATCGAGGTCATCCGCGGCGCCATCGCCAAGCGGCAGGCCGAGAAGTACGGCACGGACGTCGTGGAGGAGTTCATCGAAGAGCACGAACCGGAAGAAGAGCGCCGGACGCCCTGACACCCTCCACACAGCGCACCAGGCGAAGCGCACCGGCGCAAAGTGCCCCGCGCGAAGTGCCCGGGGCAAAGTGCCCGGGGCAAAGTGCCCGGCACAAAGTGAATAAGACGCGGAAGGCGCCCCACAGTGTGGGGCGCCTTCCGCGTCTGACGGCAATCGCGGCCGGTGCGGCGGCGGCCTACGTCCCGGCCAGGGCCTCGACGATGGCCGGAAGCAGCGCCCGGAACGCGTGGCCCCGGTGGCTGATGGCGTTCTTCTCCTCGGGCATGAGCTCGGCGCAGCTGCGGTCCAGCCCGCTCGGCTGCAGGACGGGGTCGTAGCCGAAGCCGCCGTCCCCGCGCGGCTCGCGCAGGAGCACCCCTTCCAGCTGGCCGTACTCCACCACTTCCCGGCCGTCCCCGGCCGGTGACGCGGGCACCGCCAGCGCCGCGGCGCACACGAACGCGGCCCCGCGGTACTCGTCCGGCACGTCGGCCAGCTGGGCCAGCAGCAGCCGCAGGTTCGCGGCGTCGTCGCCGTGCCGGCCGGACCAGCGCGCGGAGAAGATTCCGGGCGCGCCGCCCAGCACGTCCACGGAAAGCCCGGAGTCGTCGGCGATCGCCACGAGCCCGGTGGCCTCCGCCACGGCCCGCGCCTTCAGGAGCGAGTTTTCGGCGAAGGTCACGCCGGTCTCGGCGACGTCGGGGGCACCGACCGCGCCGGCGTCCACCACCTGGGTGTCGACGTCGAGCCCGGGCACCTGGCCGCGCAGCAGCTCGCGGAGTTCGCGCAGCTTGCCCTTGTTGTGGGTGGCGAGGACGAGCCGGGGCGCCGGGCCGCCGGCGTCAGTACTGCCGGCAACCGGCGCTCCCGCGAATGGCGCCTGCGTCACGGGGCCTCGGCCAGGGTGTCGCGCTGGATCGCGGCGAGCTGCTCCGTTCCCAGCAGCGCCAGGTCCAGGAGCTGGTTCAGCTCGTCGCGGTCGAAGGGTGCGCCCTCGGCGGTGCCCTGGACTTCCACGAATTTCCCGGACCCGGTCACCACGACGTTCATGTCCGTCTCGGCCCGCACGTCTTCGACGTAGGGCAGATCGAGCATCGGCACGCCGTCGATGATACCGACGGACACCGCGGCGATGGTGTCGATGAGCGGTTCGGCGTTCTTGGCGATCATCTTCTTCTCGCGGGCAAAGCGGATGGCGTCCGCGAGGGCCACGTAGGCGCCGGTGATGGCGGCGGTGCGGGTGCCGCCGTCGGCCTGCAGGACGTCGCAGTCCAGGACGATCGTGATCTCGCCGAGGGCCTTGGTGTCGATGATGGATCGCAGCGAGCGGCCGATCAGCCGGGAGATCTCGTGCGTGCGGCCGCCGATCTTCCCCTTGACCGATTCACGGTCGGAACGGGTGTTCGTGGCCCGCGGGAGCATCGCGTACTCGGCGGTGACCCAGCCGCGGCCCTCGCCCTTGAGCCAGCGCGGAACGCCCTCCGTCAGGGAGGCCGTGCACAGGACGCGGGTGTTGCCGAACTCGATCAGGGCCGATCCTTCGGCCTGCTTGGACCAGCCGCGCGTGATGCTGATCGGACGGAGCTGGTCGGTGGCGCGGCCGTCGGCGCGGATGACGGGGACAGTAGGAGCTTGGGAAGTCATGCCTTTAGCTTATCGACTCCCCCGGCCCGGCCCACGCCGGACTTTGCCGCAGGCCGGCCCGCGGCTAGACGGTGTAGTGCACGCCCGCGACGGCGACGGCCACGTCCTTGCCGAAGACCTCCTTGGCCTCGGCCATGACGGTGGTAGGGGACGTCCAGACGGGAATGTGCGTCAGCAGCAGCCGCCGCGCGCCGGCGGCGACGGCGGCCTCGCCGGCCCGCTTCCCGGTCAGGTGGACGTCCTTGATACCGTCGTCGCGGCCTTCCTCGAAGGCCGCTTCGCAAAGGAAGAGGTCGGCGTCGCGGGCCGCGTCCTCCAGGCCGCCGCAGGAGTCGGTGTCTCCCGAATAGCTGAGCACACGGGTGACGGGGTTGCCGTCCTTGTCCGGTTCGGTGACCTCCACGCGGAGCGCGTAGGCCTCCTCCACCGGGTGGTTGACGGCGTACGGGGTGACCGTGAACGGGCCCATGGCCACGGGCTTGCGCTCGGACCAGTTGCTGAAGTCGAATTCCTCGTGCATGCCGGGGTCCAGGTCCAGGCCGTAGGCGGTGGCCATCCGGTCGGCGGTGGCGGCGGGCCCCCACACCGGAATCCTGCCGCGTTCCCAGCCGCCCGGTTTCCAGCGCACGGCCACGTGCAGCCCGCACAGGTCCATGCAGTGGTCCGGGTGCAGGTGGGTGAGGAAGATCGCGTCGATGTCCTCAAGGTCCGTGTAGCGCTGGATGGCGCCGAGCGCCCCGCTGCCGAGGTCCAGGACGATCTTCCAGTTCCGCTCGCCGTCGTTGGCGGTCAGCAGGTAGCACGACGCCGGCGAGCCGGGCCCCGGGAAGGACCCGGTACAGCCCACGATGGTCAGCTTCACAGGCCGGGCCCCCACAGGGAAGACGGCGCCACGAAGTTGGAGATCCGCGGCCGGCCTGCGACGGCCTGGGCGGCGGCGATCATTTCCGGGGTGATCCGGGCGAGGCTTCCGGTGGGGTACTGCGCCGCGACGTGGTCCACGTGGCGGACGCTGAGGACCTCGGGGCCAAGGAAGCGCCGGGCGAGGTGCTCGAACTGGGCGGCGTCGCCGGTGGCGATGAAGTGGTGTTCGGGCTCCGCGGCGTCCGTGCGCTCAAGGCCCCGGGAGGCCAGCGCCCGGTAGACGTCCTTGGCGGTCTCCTCGGCGCTGGACACGAGCGTGACGTCCTCGCCCAGGACGAAGGAGAGCACTCCGGTGAGCAGCGGGTAGTGGGTGCAGCCGAGCACCACGGTGTCCACGCCGGCGGCGATGAGCGGTGCCAGGTAGTCACGGGCGACGGCGAGCAGTTCCGGCCCCGTGGTGATTCCGGCCTCCACGTAGGGCACGAACGCCGGGCACGCCACGGAGGTGATCTCCAGGTCGGGGGCTGCGGCGAAGGTGTCCTCGTAGGCACGCGAACCAACGGTGGCCGAGGTTCCGATCACGCCCACGCGGCCGGTGCGGGTCGCCGCCACGGCGCGGCGGACCGCCGGCTGGATCACTTCGATCACGGGAATCCCGTACCGGGCCGTGTACCGCTCCCGGGCATCGCGCAGCACGGCGGCCGACGCGGAGTTGCAGGCAATGGTCAGCAGCTTCACGCCGGAATCGACGAGCTCGTCCATGACGCCGAGGGCATTCGCGCGGACCTCCGCGATGGGAAGGGGGCCGTAGGGGCCGTGCGCGGTGTCGCCGACGTAGAGGATGGATTCGTTGGGCAACTGGTCGATGATCGACCGGGCCACTGTGAGGCCGCCGACGCCGGAGTCGAAAACGCCTATGGGACGCGATGCCAGCTCTGCTGCCGGTGCGGGTCCCGCGGGGCCGGTTGCGGTGCTGCTCGCTGGGGAGTCCGCAGCCGCCGCTGCCTGATCCGTGCTCGATGCTGAAGTCATGATTATTCGAGGATAGGACAACGCCAGCGGGGCGGCCATCACATTGTGGCGTGCAACTCGTGTCTCATGGGTCACACCCTTGCGCTCAGTGCCGGGCATCGAGCGAGTGGGCCATGGCCTGGACCAGTGACTCCTGCAGCCAGGTGGTGAAGTTGTACACCAGCGCCAGGTAGCTTTCGACGTCCTCGGCCTGGGACCAGTCCTGCATGAGGTGGACGTTGTCGGCGTCGGCGTCGTCGCGGATGTCGAGGCGTTCGGCCAGGACCAGCCGGACATCGTTGAGCGCGGTGGCCCAGTGCCTGGCGTCAGCGGCGGTCAGGACGAGGTCGTCCCGGTCCAGGCTCAGGGCGGCTGCCTTCAGCGCGCCGATCTTGCCTTCGCGCAGTGACCGCTCGGTATAGCGGCGGAACTCAAGGGAGGCGTCGTCGTCGTTCTTCATCACGTTCGGCAGCAGCCGGCGCAGGGCACGGTCCGAGGGCTCGCGGGCCTCGGTGTCCAGGCCCACCATGGCGGCCAGCGGGTCCTCGTTGGCGCGCTCCTCCGGCTCGAGCATGGAGATGACGTCGTCAAACAGGCTTCGCAGCAGTTCCCGCTCGGCCGGCTCCAGATGACCCCGGATGCCTTTGTGCCCGTACTTGAATGCCTTAGCCACGTTTTCCTTTGCCTTTGCCGGAACCACTCCCGTTGCCGCCGGTGGCTTTTTCCACCGTCGCCCAGAGGCCGTAGCCATGCATGGCGACGGCGTGCTGTTCCACCTGTTCCTTGCTCCCGTGCGCCACGATCGAGCGGCCCTTTTTGTGGACCTCCATCATGAGCTTGTTGGCCTTGGTCTCCGAGTATCCGAAGTAGCTGCGGAACACGTAGCTCACGTAGCTCATCAGATTCACGGGATCGTTCCAGATCACGAGGTTCCAGGGGATGTCCGGGGCGGTCAGGACGTCGGTGGACGTCGCTGTTCCTGTCTGGGTGCTCTCCCGTGTGTCCGGGCCGAGGGCAACGCTGAGGGTCATCTGTCCATTCTATGGGGATGCACACTAGAGTGAATTTGTGAGTACCTCAGCAGGCTGGGACCGTCCCCGCACGTCCCTGTATACCGATCACTACGAACTGACGATGCTGCAGGGTGCTTTGCAGTCCGGCGCGGCGCACCGGAAATCCGTCTTCGAGGCCTTCGCCCGGCGGCTGCCGGACGGTCGCCGCTACGGGATCGTGGCGGGCACGGGCCGCCTGCTGGAGGGGATCGCGAACTTCCGCTTCGGCGAACCGGAACTGGACTTCCTGCGCCGCACCAAGGTGGTCAACGACCAGACGCTGGAATACCTGGCCGGATACAGCTTCTCCGGCGACATTTGGGGGTATCCGGAGGGCGAGGCGTATTTCCCGAACTCCCCCGTGTTGATCGTGGAGTCCACGTTCGCCGAGGCCTGCATCCTGGAGACGTATCTGCTCTCCGTCCTCAACCATGACTGTGCGATCGCCTCAGCCGCCTCCCGGATGATCTCCGCGGCCGGCACCCGCCCGTGCATCGAGATGGGGTCGCGCCGGACGCACGAGGAGGCCGCGGCCGCCGCGGCGCGGGCCGCGGTGATTGCCGGGTTCGACAGCACCTCCAACCTGGAGGCCGGATTGCGCTACGGGCTGAAGACGGTGGGCACCGCCGCCCATTCCTTCACCCTCCTGCACGACACCGAACGCGAGGCCTTCGAGGCCCAGATTGCCGCTTTCGGACCGGAAACCTCGCTCCTGGTCGACACGTACGACGTCGAAGCGGCCGTCCGCACCGCCGTCGACCTAGCCGGGGACCGGCTGGGCGCCGTCCGGCTGGACTCCGGAGACCTCGTGGCCCAGGCCCAGTGGGTCCGGCAGTTGCTCGACGACCTTGGCAACGACCACACCAAGATCGTGGTGACCTCCGATCTCGACGAATTCGCCATCGCGGCCCTGCAGTCCGCCCCGGTGGACTCCTACGGCGTGGGCACGTCCCTCGTGACCGGTTCCGGCGCCCCGACGGCAAGCATGGTCTACAAGCTCGTCAGCCGGACTGACGACGCGGGCGATTTCATCTCCGTCGCCAAAGCCGCCAAGAACAAGGCCAGCAAAGGCGGGCGGAAGTACGCGCTGCGCAAGCTCGACGAGCGCGGGACCGCCACCCAGGAAATCGTGGGCGTCGGCCATCACCCGGAGGACGACGGCAACGACCGCCCGCTGCTGCAGCAGTTCGTCAAGAACGGCGAGCTCCTGCCCGGGTGGACCGGCCCGGAGGGGGTCCAGCGCGCCCGCCGGCGCCACGCGGAGACCATGAAGGAGCTCCCCGCGGTCGTCAACCGGCTGCAGCGCGGCGAGGCTGCCATCCCCACCATCTACGAGGAGGACTGAATGTCCCGCGCCCTGATCATCGTCGACGTCCAAAACGATTTCTGCGAGGGAGGTGCCCTGCCCGTCGAAGGCGGCGCTAACCTCGCCGGCGAGATCAGCGAGTACGTTGACGCGCACCACGGCCAGTTCGACCACATCGTGGCCACCCAGGACTGGCACATCGACCCGGGGGCGCATTTCGCGGAGGAACCTGACTTCGTGGACAGCTGGCCGCCGCACTGCGTGGCGGGCACCCGCGGGGCCGAACTGCACCCCGACCTCGATCCGGAGTACATCCAGGCGTACTTCCGCAAGGGCCAGTTCGCCGCGGCGTACTCCGGCTTTGAAGGGCTCCTGGCCCCCGACGAGGACGTCCCCACCGGGGACCGGAAGCCCGGCGCCATGCCCGTCTCCGGGTCCGGCACCGAGGATGAAGAGGGCGTCGTCTCCGCGGGCGAGGATGCGATCGGGCTGGACGACTGGCTGCAGAGTCACGACGTCGAAGATATCGTGGTGGTGGGGATCGCCACGGACTACTGCGTCAAGGCGACCGCCCTGGACGCCGTCCAGGCCGGTTACTCCGTCACGGTGCTGCGCGGCCTCACCGTCGGAATCGCCGAAGACCTCGAGGACGCCGTGGCCGAGATGGAGCTTGGCGGCGTCGATGTCCTCTGAGCCGATGTCCCCTGGGCCGATATCCTGTGGGCCGGCCGCCGCAGTAGACTCGAAATCCTTGCCATATCGCCAGTCTTACCCTATTGACCGACCCGTAGAACCCCGGAGTACACCATGAAGAAGACCCTGACCGTTCTCGTTGCCGCCGGCGCGCTGCTCGCCGCGGCCGGCTGCTCAGCCACCCCGCAGCTGACCAATGAGGAAACCTGCGCCCGGGTCAAGACTGTGGTCTCCGCCCAGTCGGCCACGTCCGACAAGGCCGGCATGACCAGGGTCGCCAACCAGCTGCGGCCCATCAAGGCATCGGCGTCCGAGGACCTCCGCGCTCCGCTGCAGACCATCATCGAGTACTTCGACGAATCGGCCAAGCCCTCCCCGGACACCGCCAAGCTTGAGAACATGAAGGCCGGCTACACCCAGGCAGGCCAGACCTACGGCCAGATCTGCGGCGCCGGCGGCCAGTAACCGCAGCCCGGCGCGCAAAGAGGCATGGAAGCGCATGGAAGCGCATGAAGCCGCGTAATGGTGCATGAAAGGGAAGGGACCAGGCGACACAGCCTGGTCCCTTCCCTTTCGCATTCGTGGCCCCGGCCACCGGCGGCTCTGTTGCTGCACTGCCGTGTTGCTGCACTGCTCTGCTGCTGCACTGACTCTGCTGCTGCACTGCTCTGCTGCTGCACTGCTCTGCTGCTGCACTGCCGTGGTGCTACTTCCGCCCGATGAACCAGTCCTGCAGCTTCCGCAGACGGGTCTGCAGCTGCTCCTCGTTGGCCTGTGCGACGGCCGGGCCGCCGCAGACGGTGCGGAGTTTGGTGTGGATGACGCCGTGCGGGGTCCCCGTCCGGGCTGACCACGCCGCGACGTTCTTGGCCAGCTCGGTGCGCAGGTCCATGAGCATCCGGTGGTCGGGCACGGCCGGGGCCGCCGTCCCGGGTGCGGCCGGGGCGCGCTTGTTCTTCCGGTTCAGCTGCTCGTGCTGGCGCTGGCGCAGCAGCGTGCCGACCTGCTCGGCGTCGAGCAGTCCGGGGATGCCGAGGAAGTCCAGTTCGTCCTCCGAGCCCACCTCGCCGCCGGTGCCGAACTCGCCGCCGTCAAAGAGCACGCGGTCAAAGGAGGCCTGCGAGTCGAGGGCCTCGAACTTGCCCTTCATCAGGGAGTCGGAGGCCTTCTCCTCGCGGTTCGCCTCGTCCATGAGCGAGTCCTCGGGGTTGAACAGGCCGTCGCCGTCTTCCTTCTCCGGCCGGTCCAGGGCGTGGTCGCGCTCGGCCTCCATGGAGTTGGCCAGCGCCATCAGCTGCGGCACCGAGGGCAGGAAGACCGACGCCGTCTCGCCGCGCTTGCGGGCACGCACGAAGCGGCCCACGGCCTGGGCGAAGAACAGCGGGGTGGAGGTCGAGGTCGCGTAGACGCCGACGGACAGCCGAGGAACGTCCACCCCCTCGGAGACCATCCGCACCGCCACCATCCAGCGCTTGTCGCCGGCGGAGAACTCCTCGATCTTGCTGGAGGCCTTGGCGTCGTCGGAAAGGATGACCGTGGGTGATTCGCCGGTGATCTTCTTCAACTGGCCGGCGTAGGCGCGGGCGCCCTCATGGTCGGTGGCAATGACCAGGCCGCCGGCGTCCGGGACGCTGCGCCGCACCTCGCTGAGACGTTTGTCCGCTCCGGCGAGGACCGCGGGGATCCATTCGCCGGCCGGGTTCAGGGCCGTCCGCCAGGCCTGCGAGGTGACGTCCTTCGTGACGGCGGACTCGCCGAGGGAGGCAGCCATTTCATCGCCCGCGCTCGTGCGCCAGCGCATCTGGCCGGAATAGGCCATGAACATGACAGGACGGACCACGTGGTCCCGCAGGGCCTTGCCGTAGCCGTAGGTGTAGTCGGCCTTGGAGCGCCGGATCCCGTCCCGGTCCTCCGCGTACTCCACGAAGGGAATGGGCGAGGTGTCGGAGCGGAACGGGGTGCCTGTCAGGGACAGCCGGCGGGCCGCGGGGTCGAACGCCTCGCGGAGGCCGTCGCCCCAGGACAGCGCCTCGCCGCCGTGGTGGATTTCGTCGAGGATCACGAGCGTGCGTGCGGCCTCGGTCTTGGCCCGGTGCAGCATGGGCTTGCTGGCCACCTGTGCGTAGGTGACGGCGACGCCGATGAAGCCGCGGCCGTGCTGGCCGTCGGCATTCTTGAAGTTGGGATCGATCGCGATGCCCACCTTGGCGGCGGCGTCGGCCCACTGGCGCTTCAGGTGGTCGGTGGGCGCCACGATGGTCACGCGGTTCACCACGCCGGAATCGATGAGCATGGATGCCACCCGCAGGGCGAAGGTGGTCTTGCCGGCGCCGGGGGTTGCGACGGCGAGGAAGTCCTTGGGATGGGTGCTGAAGTAGCTGTCCAGCGCCTCCTGCTGCCAGGCGCGCAGTTTCGGGGCGGTGCCCCAGGCGGCCCGCTCGGGATACGCGGGGGGAAGCGTGGGTCCGCCGAAGAGTGTCTCTGTCACCGGGGCGCCCTCCATCCGCGCATGGCTGCAGCCGACGGAGAAACCCAAATAAGCACAAAAACACCAATCTTTTCGGATGGACCGTAAGGTACGAAAACCGGACAGCGTGGACCGGAAAGCAGGAGAACAGAAAACAGGACAACGGCGCGCAATGGCTCACCGCCATCAAAAGACACCGCGTTCAAGCAGACACCGCGTACAGACAGACACCGCGTACAAACAGACACAGTACCAAGGCGTGATGAACGGACGCCGGGACCGGGCACGATCGAAGGAGGCACCGGGAGACGCCATTGACAGGCGGCATCACCTGGCGCCGCCGGGGAACGGCTAACGGGTCCCGTGCGGGCCGTTACGCGCCGTTACTTATCGCCGGAGCCCTTGCCGCCGTCGTTCCCGGGACGCAGGCCCTCGTACACTTCCTTGCACTCGGGGCAGACGGGGAACTTCTGCGGGTCCCGGCCCGGCGTCCAGACCTTGCCGCAAAGGGCGATGACGGGTTCACCTGTCAGCGCGGATTCCATGATCTTTTCCTTGCGCACGTAGTGCGAGAAGCGCTCCCGGTCACCGGGTTCCACTTCCTGGCGCAGTTCCTCGCGCTCGATCGTGGCCGTTGACGTCCCGGCTCCGGAGAGCTCGCGCATCGGGTCGTTTTCGAGAGGATCGGTCATGCTAGTCATGACACCCATCTTAGCCGTTGGAAGCGTGCCGCCGGACCCGCCGGACGCCAAGGGCCGTGTCTACAGGCCCTGCCAGGCGGGTTTGTGGTCGTAGCTGTGGCGGTAGTAATCGGCCAGCCGGAGCGAGGACGCCGCCGCCTCGTCGACGAGGATTGTGGCGTGCGGGTGCAGCTGCAGCACGGAGGCGGCACAGATGGCGGCGACAGGGCCCTCCGCGAGGTCCCTCACTGCTTGGGCCTTCTGCGCGCCGGTGGCGACAAGGATGACGTGGCGGGCGTCCAGGATGGTGCCCAGGCCCTGGGTCAGGACGTGGTGGGGCACCTCGGCCAGGCTGCCGAAAAACCGTGCGTTGTCCCGGCGTGTCTGCTCGATCAGGGTCTTGATCCGAGTCCGGGAAGCCAGTGACGAGCCAGGTTCGTTGAATCCGATATGGCCGTCCGTTCCGACGCCGAGGAGCTGCAGGTCCACTCCCCCGGCGTCGCGGATGGCGTCTTCATACCCTTGGCAGGCCGCGGGAATATCGGCTGCCGCGCCGTCGGGCACGTGGACGTTGGCCGGATCAATGTTCACCCGCGCGGTGAATTCGCGCGCGATCACCTCGCTGTAGGACTGGGGGTGGCCCGCCCGGAGTCCCACGTACTCGTCCAGGGCGAACGCCCTGGCCCTGCTGAAGTCGAGTCCGTCGCGCTCGTGCCGCAGGGCCAGCTCCGCATAGATGGGCGACGGTGTGGAACCCGTCGCCAGGCCCAGGACGGCGTCGGGCTTGCGGCGCAGCAGGGCCTCCACCGCATCCGCCGCCAGGGCTGCGATCTGCTTGCTGCCGTGAAGAATGACAACTTCCATGGTCCCTGCCTTTACCTGGCTTACCTGGCGTTCGGGATTGCGCACTCCCAGCATGCACCCGTCAGCGGTTGACTGCCAGTTGTGCCAGCAGCTCGGGCGCCCGCCGGTCGAGCCACGCCCCGCCCACACGGACACCGGCGGCGAAGAGCGCGAGGCCCAGCGCGGGGCCAAGGGCCAGGGTGATCCAGCCCGGCACGGGGTTGCCGGTCATGAACTGCGCGGCCACGAGCGCCGCTTCGGGCGCCACGAGGACCATGAGGACGGCCATGCCGCCCAATTGCACGGCGAGGGTCTGGGCCACGTTGCCCGGCGGCTTCTTGAACGGGCTGTCTCCCGGCAGCGGCACGCTCACGGTGTAGCGAGCCGAGATCACCGAGGCCAGGCCCAGGCCGCTGAACAGGACGCCGAGCGAGAGCCCGAGGACCGCGGGCAGCTTGTCCCAGTCCCGCGTGACGAAGAACGGGCCCGTACTGAAGATGAGCACCACGGGCAGCGCGAAGCTCAGGCAGGCCAACGCCCGGCCGAGCCGGTCGTCCGCGCCGCGCACGCCGGTGGCGACGTGCAGGGCGAACGCGGTGCTGTCATAGGAGACGTCGGTGGAGATGGACCAGGCCAGCAGGAAGGCCGTCAGCGGGCCCACAAACTGGAACGGGCCGTAGAACCCGCTCTGGCTGCCCTGGAAAAGGAACAGGACGGGCAGGAGCGGAACCACCACGAGCGCGCCCGTGTAGCGGGGATCGCGCAGCCAGTAGTACAGCGACCTCGCCGCAACAGCCGCGGCCGGCGTCGCGGGGAACACCCCGAACAATCCGGCGCCGCCGGAGCGCCGCTTGGACGTTCCGGCGAAGGGCGGGCTCACCAGGGCCCGCTGCAGCAGCAGCTTCCACGCCAGGGCGAGTCCCGCCAGCGTCGCCGCCGCGATGAGGAATTTCGCGGCCGCGGCCGCGTAGTTGCCGGCGGCGAGCTCCCCGCCGAGCGCGAAGGCCGCACCGGCGGGTGTCCAGGACAGGGCCCGTGCCAGGGCGGCCGGGAAATCGCCCGAACCGGAGATTCCCCGCGCGATGCCCGCCACGATGGGGCCCGTGAGCACCAGCGGGATGAGGAAGGCGACGGCGCTGATGTCCTTGAAGCGCCGGGAGCTCGCCAGGCCCGCCGTTGCCGTGGTCACCACCTTGGACAGCACCACGCAGCTCAGCACACCCAGGACCGCACCCGCGAAGGCGCCGGCCGCGGCGGGCACGCTGCGGGACCAGGTGCCCACCGTGGCGAGCGCCACGAGCGTGGTTGCCAGGCCCGGGATGCCGATCAGGCCGCCGAGCGCCAGCCCGGCCAGCAGCTGCGGCATGGGCACGGCGAAGGTGGTGAAGCGGGCGGGGTCCAGGGTCATGTCCGCGGCGGAGACCGCGACCGGGATGACGGCCCAGCCCAGAAGGGCCGCGGCGCCGCCCAGGACCACCACGGTCTGGGCAAGTTCAATTTCCTGGCCGCGGAGGAAGAACAGTCCGGCCACAAAGATCCCGACGATGCCCAGGGCGTAGAGGGCGCCGATGCCCAGTCCCACCAGCTGCCAGGGGCTGCGCCGGACGCTGTTGCGCAGCAGGGTCAGCTTGAGCCTCAGAAGGTGCGCAACCATTCCAGTCCTTCCGTGTGGCTCCTGCCGCCGACGAGCTGCACGAAGCGGTCCTCGAGGCTTGCCCCGGCACGGACGTCCTCCACTGTGCCGGCGGCCAGGAGCCGGCCGCCGGCGACGACGGCGACGTGGTCACACATGCGCTGCACAAGGTCCATGACGTGGCTTGAGACGATGACGGTTCCGCCCGAGGACACGTAGCGGTCCAGAATGTCGCGGATGTTCGCCGCGGAGATGGGGTCCACGGATTCGAACGGCTCGTCGAGGACCAGGAGCCGCGGCGCGTGGATCAGCGCCGAGGCCAGCGCGATCTTCTTCGTCATGCCGGCGGAGTAGTCCACCACCAGGGTGCCGGCATCGTTGGCCAGGTCCAGGGCCGCGAGCAGCTCCACGACGCGCGAGGCCACGATGTCCCGGTCCATCCCGCGCAGCAGGCCGGCGTACGTGACGAGCTGCTCGCCGCTCAGGCGGTCGAACAGCCGGACGCCGTCGGGCAGGATCCCCATCAGCTTTTTGGCCTCCAGCGGATGCTGCCAGACGTCGACGCCGTGGACCAGGGCGGTCCCAAAATCGGGGCGCAGCAGGCCCGTCGCCATGGACAGCGTGGTGGTTTTGCCGGCGCCGTTAGGGCCCACCACACCGTAAAATGACCCGGCCGGGACGTCCAGGCTGATGCCGTCGACGGCGATTTTGTCACCGAAGCGCTTGGCGAGCCCGAGCAGGGACAGGGCAGGCACCTGCAGGGCAGGCGCCTGCGGCGCGGACGCGCCGTGCGGGGCTGGCGCTCCCGGCTGGGCAGGCTGTCCCTGCTGGGCAAGCTGTTCCTGCTGGGCAAGTTGTTCCTGCTGGGCGGGGGGTTGGAAAGTCATGACGCTAGACTAACCGGCCCCGGCCGCGAAAAGGGTCGTCCGCAAGGGGTAGGTTTGCACCGCACCTGCCCGGCGCGAGGGGTGCCGGAAGGGGGTGTCCTAGAACGAGTGCCGGGGTATGGCGCGCTCGTACTGCGGCGGCCATGCCAGGTCGTGGCCGAGCTCGAAAGCGGCCCGCAGCCACCAGTGCGGATCCCGCAGGGCGGCCCGGGCGATAAACACGCCGTCGGCCTGTCCTGTGGCTACCGCGTGCTCGGCCTGTCCGGCCGACGTCAGGAGCCCCACAGTGCCGGTCTTGACCCCGGTTTCGCGCCGGATCCGGGCAGAGAACCCGGTCTGGTAGCCGGGCCCGATCGGAATCTGTTGGTGGGCAACGGCCCCGCCGCTGGAAACGTCCACCAGGTCCACGCCGTGCTCCGCGGCGGCGCGGGCCATCCGGACCGAGGCCTCGGCGTCGATCCCGCCCGGCGCCCAGTCGGAGGCAGAGATCCGCAGCAGCAGGGGCATGGAGTCGGGGATGACGGCGCGGACGGCGTCCACGACGGCAAGCGTGAGCCTGTTCCGGCCCGCCTCGTCGCCGCCCCAGCGGTCCGTGCGGTCGTTGACGAGCGGGCTCTGGAACTGGTGCAGCAGGTAGCCGTGGGCGCCGTGGAGTTCGATCGTGTCGAACCCCACCCCGACGGCACGCACGGCGGCGGCGGCGAAGTCGGCGATCACGCCGTCGATCTGCGCTTCGGTCATGGCCGACGGCGGCGCGTAGCCGTCGAAGGCGCCCGTGCCGGGGCCCACGGTGTCCCAGCCGCCGTCGGAGGCCGGCACGCTGCCCGACTTGCCCGAGAAGGGCCAGTAGGAGGACGCCTTCCGGCCGGCGTGCGCCAGCTGGGTGCCGATCTTGGTCTCCGCGGTGCCGTGGCGGTGCACGAAGGAGGTGATGCGTTCCCAGGCGGCGGCCTGGTCGTCGTTATAGATGCCGGCATCCCGGGGGCTGATCCTGCCCGCGGCGTTCACGGAGTTGGCCTCGGTGAGGATGAGGGCCGCTCCCCCGGTGGCGAAGGAACCCAGGTGCATGAGGTGCCAGTCGGTAGGCACTCCCTCGCCCGTCCCGGGCTCGCAGCTGTACTGGCACATCGGGGACACCCAGCCGCGGTGCTGCAGCCGCAGGGACCTCAGCTCCAGCGGCGCGAAGAGCGCGGATCCCACTAGAACAGCACCCGGGCCAGGCCCTGCCGGGCCTTGGCGACGCGCTCGTCACCGGTGCCCACGACGTCGAACAGTTCCAGCAGCCGGACCCGCGCGGTCTCCCGTTCCGGGCCGAAGTTCCGGCCGATGAACGCCACGATCCGGCCCAGGGCGTCCTCGATGTGGCCGCCGGCGATGTCCAGGTCCGCGACGCCGAGCTGGGCGTCGAGGTTGTCCGGTTCATCGGCTGCGAGCCGGCGGAGGTCATCAGATTCGGGCCCGGAGAGGGACTGCAGGCGCGCCATGAGTTCCACCTGCGCCAGCCCCGCCTTGGCCTCGGCGTCGCTGGGCATCTCGTTCAGGGCCTGCCGGTAGGCGGCGGCCGCGGCCTCGTAATGCCCGGCCTCGATCGCGTCGAACGCCGCCTGGTGGAGCGGCGGCAGCGGCAGGGCCTCCGGTTCCGCGCTGCCGGGACCGCCGGCACCGATCCGCCCGGTCACGCCGTTGGCGGCCGCAACCTTGAGGAGTTCGTCGAACAGGCTGCGAATCTGCTGTTCTTCCGCCCCGCCCTGGAAGAGCGGAACGGGCTGGCCCTTGACCACCGCAACGGCTGTTGGCACGGCCTGGACCTGGAAGGCCTGGGCCAGCTGCGGGAAGACGTCGATGTCAGCTGCACCGAGCACCAGCTGGCCGTCGTAGCTCTCGACGATGTCTTCGAGGACGTCCACCAGCTGGCCGGAGCCCGGCGAGTAGGAGGCCCACAGGGCGATCACCACGGGCACCTGGGCCGAGAGCTCCACGAGCTCCTGGAAGTTGCCCTCAGTTACGTCCACGCGCAACGGCCGGGCGGAGTGCTCGGCGGCGCCGGCTCCCGGCGCTTCGGGGGCACCCGCGGAGCCTGCCGGGCCCGCGTCGGCGGGGCCGGCCGCGGACGGCGCCGGCCGCTGTTTCAGGGCGGAAAGGTCGACGGCGCCGCGCAGGTTCAGCGGGCTGGCGGCAACTGGCGGGACCGGTCGGGAAGCTGGCGTAGTCATAGCTCCACTCTAGCCATTGAAGACCGGCCCGGCGCCACTTTGGCTGCCGGCGGGGGCTACTTGAAAGCCGCCCCGACCAGGCCCCGGGTGGCGGCCACGAGCTTCATCGGATCTGTGGAACCGGCGGGCGGAACGTAGACAGCCACCGACTCGGCGAAGTTCAGCACCATCCCCGTGCTGGTTTCCTTGCCGCCGGCCAGGGCAGCCGCGTCATCGCCGATCGCGAGCTTGTCGCCCGCGGCCTTCGGCGTGCCGTCGAACGCGAAGTTCAGGCGGCCCAGGACCAGCGCGCCGCCGTCGGCCGTCCGGAACACCACAGTGCTCCCGGGTGACACGTTGTGCGTGAAGGCAAAGGTGCCGTTGACCCCTGACGCGACGACGTCGGCCTGGTAGGCGAGGGTGTCCGCGATGTACGGGGAGGACTGGCCCTCGACCAGCTTGTCCTTGAACGCGGAGTCGGCCGTGGTGAGGCGGTCGCCCAGGCCGGCGAGCGCTTCCTCACCGCTGTACAGCAGTCCGGACTTGTCCGCGGGTGCCAGGGTCTCCGTGCCGTCGCGCCCGATCGCCGGGAACGTGGCCCCCGGCTGGAGCGGCGTGGTGTTGATGAGCTTGTAGTTCTCCCGCGGGGAAGCCTGGCTCAGGGTCAGCAGCTGCGGGACGACGTTGCCGTCGCCCTGCGTCACGGCCATGACCGAGCGCGGCCAGCTGCGCTTGTTGGTGACCACGGTGGTCAGCAGCTTCGTGGAACGGACGGGCATGCGGGCCTCGTAGGAGCCGACCTGCGACCGGATCTTGTAGTTCTGCGTGCGCACCTCGAGCTCGGACTTTGCCACGCGCGGCGCCAGCTTGGCGGCGTCCTTGGCTGCGTCGCCGGCATCGACCACACCGGCGACCTGTTCCAGGACACGGCGGAACTGGGCGTCCAGCAGCACCGGGGCATCGCCCGCCTGGTCTGCGGCGGAATCGCCCGGCGTCGCGTCGCCGGAGGCCGGGGCCGTGGAGCCCGGGGCGCTGGCAGCCGGGGCACTGGCAGCCGGGGCACTGGGGCTCGGCGCGGGCGTCTGGCTGGCCTGGGCGGCCACTGACGTTCCGGTGACGGCGGCGGCCGTCAGCAGGGCAACCACGACGCCGGAGCGGCGGGCCATGCCGCCGGCCCGCTTTGCCTGCCCGGCAGAGGTCGTCGCGGGTGACGTTTTCCCGGGTGCCGTCTTTTCGGGTGCAGTATTTTCCGGAGTTGTCTTTTCGGGAGCAGTCGTTTCCGGTGCGGCCTGCCCGGGCGCGGCGGGCTGCGTCGTGCCGGCCGTTGAATCCTGCGAATCCCGGCTCGTGCGGCGCGCCTCGGCCTTGGCCTGGGCGCGGCGGGCAAACAGGGTGCCGCCGCCGTCTCCGCCGCTGGCGCCCGGGCCCCGGCTGCCGGATTTGGGCTTGAGGACCATCAGCGCCACGCCGGCGATGATCAGCAGGCCGCCGAGCACCATGAACGGAATGGCCCAGGGCGTGGAGGTATCGTTCGGGAAGGTCATCGTGATGGAGCTCGGGGCGGGCTTGGTGCCGTCCGCCGCGAGGAGCAGTGACCAGTCGCCGTCGGCCGGAGCGTTCCAGGAGTAGTTCATTTCACCGCTGGCGTTCTCGGTGGTGACCCACAGATCCGACCCGGCGGGCGACGGCGCGGTGGCTTCGCCGTCGGTGTGCACCAGCTGCAGCGACGTGCCGTCGTCGGAGACGCCGGCAACAGTGTTGTGCGCCGTCTTCGCCACCCAGGCGTCGACGTCGTCCGGCCGGCCGGCGGCCAGCATGAAGCTGCCCTCGCCCTTGACGTTGATCTTCACGGTCCCGGGGTGGAGCGTCCTCAGCTTCTCGTCGAAGACGGTCAGCGGCGCGGCGGTACCGGCAGGAGCCGTGGCCGTGATTGTCTCCGGCGGAGCCCAGAAAGTCTTCTGGCCAATTCCAGCCAGCAGTGTCAGGAGGCCGAGCAGCACCAGGGCGACTGCAGTCTTGAAACGCAAAATACACCTATCATCAGCGGACACTTAGCCTCAATAGTAACCATTTTGTTACCCGCGAGTCAGATCGGGGACCCGATCCGCCCCCGTCTCCGACGTCCCCGCAGGCGCCCCGCCCTTGAGCTGACAAGCCTGCTGATAGTGTTTGCGGTGATCATCACACCAGCGCCGCGGCAGTGGCACCGCAGAGATTTAAGGGCATTCAACGCAGTGACTGAACATACGGATTCATCCTCCGCCGGACCGGAAGAAACCAAGGAATCCGGCCCCCAGGAACGCGGCCCCCAACCAATCCTCTCCAGCCCGCGGCTTGCCGCCGCAGGTGTGCTGCTGTCCGTCGCCCGGCGCCTGCGCCAGCCGCTGCCGGGAGCCCAGCCGCGGCTCCGCTTCGAGATGCCGCCGGAGCATGAGGACGAGGCCGGCGCTGCGGCCGAGGACGGTACCAGCCCCCGCTTCGGCAGTCCCGGTCCCCGGATGTCCGCCCAGCATCCGCTGTACATGGGATTCATGGGTACGGTCGGCGTCGGCGTCGCGCTTCTGGTCTACTGGATCGGTTCCAACACGACTCAACTGCTCCTGTGGATCGTCACGGCGCTCTTCATCACGCTCGGACTGGACCCGGTGGTTCGCTGGCTCGAAGGCAAGAACATCCCCCGGGCCGCCGGCATCCTCATGGCCGTGGCCACCCTGGCCCTGGCGGTCGCCGCCTTCTTCGCCACACTGATCCCCACGATCGTGCAGCAGGTGACGCAGGTCGTGCAGCAGGCCCCGCAATGGGTCCAGGAGTTCATTGACTCGGACTTCTTCCGGACCGTTGACCAGCAGTTCGGCATCAGGGACCGCATCTCCCAGGAACTCGCGAAGTTCGTCAACAATCCGGAGGCCATGGGCGGCATCTTCGGCGGCGTTGTCGGCTTCGGCTCCACCGTGGCAAACGGGCTGTTCGGTGCGCTGATCGTGCTGGTCCTGAGCCTTTACTTCCTCGCTGCCCTTCCCTCTATGAAGAAGTGGGGCTACCGGCTCGCGCCGCGCTCGCGCCGGCACCGGGTTGAAGCGCTGTCCGAGGAGATCACAGGTTCCGTGGGCAACTACGTGATCGGCCAGGCCGCCGTGGCACTGCTGAACGCCACGTTCGCCTTCATCGTGATGTCGATCATCGGAGTGCCGTTCGGCACGCTGCTGGCGTTCGTGGTGGCCCTGCTGGCGTTCATCCCGCTCGTGGGCGGCATGATTGCCGGGTTCCTGGTGACGCTCGTTGCCCTGACCGCCGGCTGGCAGACGGCACTCGTCTTCGCCATCTGCTACTTCGCCTACCTCCAGTTCGAGGCATACTTCATCTCCCCGCGGATCATGCAGAAGGCCGTGGCCGTGCCGGGGGCCGTCGCCGTGATCTCCGTCATCGCCGGCGGCAGCCTGCTCGGCGTGCTGGGAGCCCTGATCGCCATCCCCACGGCCGCGGCGGTCCTGCTGCTGGTCAAGGAGATCTTCATCGCCCGGCAGGACAGCCGCTAGTTCGTCTTGCGCGGCAGATTAGCGCGAATCAGGACAGCCGCACCGTGAAATTTTCCACGGTGCGGCTGTCCTTTTTCGGCGCGGTTTCAGCCGTGCGGCGCGGTTTCAACCGTGCGGCGCGGTTTCAGCCGTGCGGCGCGGTTTCAGCCGTGCGGCGCGGTTTCAGCCGTGCGGCGCGGTTTTAGCCGTGCGGCGCGGTTTCAACTGTGGGGCGCGGTTTTCCCAGCCTAGGCGTGCGCCGTGGCGACCGGTCCGTCCCACTCCTGCGGGAGCGCGGTTCCGGCATGTTCGGTTCTGGCATGTTCGGTTCTGGCATGTTCAGTTCCGGCACGGCCTGGGAGGACCTCGTCCACGATCTCGTTGAGCACGCGCCCGGCGTACTTCTCCCCCACCCACAGGTGCTTGGCGCCATCGACCCCCACCACCAGCGCCTGCGGGACGACGGCGAACCTCGCGGCCGCGGCGGCCGGCTGCAGGTAGTCGTCGTGCTCGGGGACGAGGACCTTCAGCGGCTTGCCCGCCGTGGCCCATTCCTTCAGATGCACGTCCGTGGCCCGGTGCAGCGGGGGTGACAGCAGGACCGCCCCTTCGATCTCCGAGGCGACGGGTTCCGTGGCGCCGTACATGAGGGCAAGCTCAGTGCCGAAGGACCAGCCCACGAGCCACCGGTTCGGCAGGCCCCGGTCCACGGCGAACTGCACAGCAGCCTCGACGTCCAGACGCTCACCGATGCCTTCCTCGAAGGCTCCCCCGCTGGTTCCCCGCGGCGAGGACGTGCCCCGGGTGTTGAAGCGCAGCACGGCGATCCCGGCGAGGGCCGGCAGCCGGTAGGAGGCCTTGCGGTAGACATGCGAGTCCATGAAGCCGCCGTGCGTCGGCAGCGGGTGCAGCGTGATGAGCGTTGCCTTGATCTCGCCGGATTCCGGCAGTGCGAGTTCGCCCACCAGCCGGTGTCCGTCCGAGGTGCGGAGTTCTACGTTCTCGCGGCGGGCCGGAAGGACGGTGGACGCGCGGATGGGTGTTGGCGCAGACGGCTGGGTATAGACGTACGACGCGGGATCAAAAGTCATGCTCTCCAGCTTAGCGAAAGCGGTTAGCGATACCGGTACGTCCGCGTAGTCCAGCAGTTGCTGTGCCAGTGGCGGCGCTCCGCGAGACCCGCGGCGGGACCAAAGAGGTGGTCCTCGGACCAGACCACGAGATGGGCAATCCCCGGCAGCACGGCCGTGGAGCAGCCCGGGCAGATGTACGTCTTCCCGGCGCGGCTCGCCGTGATGGCGCGGACCATCCATTCGCCGTCCGGTGCGCTCTCCCGGCGGGCAAAACCTGAGCGTGCGCGCTCCAGGTCCAGCTCCGGCGCCGGACCGTGCTTGCCGCCGGGCCTGGCCGTCCGCCCGGAACCTGCGGTTCCGGACGCTGCTTTTCCGGACGCTGGTTTTCCGGACGCTGGGCGGCGGGGTCGGTTGGAACGGGGCATGCTTCCATTCTGCCCCAGCCCGGGGAGCGTGCCGCAGACGGTAGAGTGGACCGGGTGCGTTTAGTCATAGCCCGCTGCTCCGTTGATTACGTCGGCCGCCTCAAAGCCCATCTGCCGCTGGCCACCCGTCTGTTGCTGGTCAAGGCCGACGGCTCCGTCCTGGTCCATTCCGACGGCGGATCCTACAAGCCGCTGAACTGGATGAGCCCGCCCGCGTCCCTGCGGGTCTCCACGCCGGATGAGGTCGACGTCGAGGTCGGCGTCATCGAGCAGTGGACGGTCCAGTCCGCCAAGACCGACGACCGGCTCATCATCAACATCCATGAGCAGATTCATGACACCTCCCACGAACTCGGCCAGGACCCCGGCCTGATCAAGGACGGCGTCGAGGCGGACCTCCAGCGCCTGCTGGCCGCCCAGATTGAACTGCTCGGCGCCGGGTTCTCGCTGATCCGCCGCGAGTACTTCACCGCGATCGGTCCCGTGGACATCCTCGCCCGGGACGCCGACGGCGCCACCGTGGCCATTGAACTCAAGCGGCGGGGCGACATCGACGGCGTCGAGCAGCTCACGCGGTATCTCGAACTGCTCAACCGGGATCCGCTACTGGCCCCGGTCCGGGGAATCTTCGCAGCCCAGCAGATCAAACCGCAGGCCAAGGTGCTCGCCAAGGATCGCGGAATCGATTGTGTGACCCTGGACTACGACGCCATGCGCGGCGTTGACGACAGCGAATCCCGGCTCTTCTGAGCCCACTCCGCGGCCGCCTTCCGGGGGCGAATGCCGTTCCGCCATTCTTTGCACAAAATTTATGCAAATCTCCCGTGAGCCCGTTGACCTGACGCACGTGTCATGAAATTCTTATACGAGTCTTTGTGTAGGTGTTTTTCATGCTCGCAAGACATGTTGCGAGCGTGAAGCTCCTGCCGCCACGGTCCGTGACCCGGATCCGAAGCCACGGTTCTTCTCGCAGAGTGACCAAGTGCGGTGTGAAGTGCACCGGACTTATTCAAGATCCACAATGAGGAGAAACAAATGGCACAGGGAACTGTCAAGTGGTTCAACGCTGAAAAGGGCTTCGGCTTCATCACCCCGGATGACGCTGACGGCGATGTCTTCGTTCACTACTCCGAGATCCAGACCGGCGGTTTCAAGACCCTCGACGAGAACCAGCGCGTTCAGTTCGAGATCGGTCAGGGCGCCAAGGGCCCCCAGGCTACCGGCGTGACGCTGGTCTAGTCTCCCGCAGGGAACTGCCCCAGGCATTCCTGCACTAAATGATCCCCGGCAATTGTGCCGGGGATCATTTTTTTGGGCCCGGCGGTTCCGGCCCGCATTCGGGGCACGCTTCTTGCGTTATAGGACCCCGTTTCTTTCGTCACGGGACATTGTCAACCGAATTGCGGGCGCCGCAATTACCGGCCGGACCCTGCTGCTAACGCACCAAGGTACGCAGCAGGCGGGCGCTCTGCCGGACGGACAGCCCGGGAAGGTAGGCCCGGCTCAGGGCGCGGCCCATGGCAGGCAATTGCAGCGGATCCTGGTAGTACAGGTAAAGCGTGCGGTATTCCGGCTTGAAGCGCGACTTGAAGGTTGCCAGCGAACGGAAGCCATAGACGGGTTCCAGGGCCCGGCCCACGACGTCGAGGATTCCGGCCAGCCCCTCCGGCCCCGCGCCGCGCACTTCGTCCCCGCGCTGATCGTTGCCGCGCAACACGTCCCCGGGCTGATCGTTGCCGGCGCGGTCCTTCGCCAGCGGCGAGCCGGAAAGCGAGATGACCTCGACGGTGTTTTTGAGTTCCTGCACGGCCGAGGCGATGAGGAACTCCATGACGCCCGGAAAGGCGTCGCCACGCCGCCGCATGAAGTCCAGGGTCCAGCTCACCAGCCGGCCGTCCTCGTAGACCGGCAGCCAGCTCGTGACGCCCTGGACCCGTCCGGCGGCGTCCACCGCCAGACAGCAGAGCACTTCGTCGTCGTCGAGCTCGTCGATGCTGCCGAGCGTGAAGCCCATTTCCGGGACGTGCTTTTGGGCCGCCCACTCCTCGGAGACCTCGCTGAGCTGGGCCCGCAGCGGGGCCGGGAACTGGCTGTAGCGCCCCCAGACGGCACGGACACCGGTCTTTGCCGCACGGTTCAGCGCGGTGCGCACGTTTTGCCATTCCTTGCCCTTGAACTCCAGTTCGCGCACCGCGAGCCTGGTTTCCTGGGCTACCGCCACCCGGCGGAAACCGCGGGCCCGCAGCATCGGCCAGAGTTCGGCAGTGCAGGAGTAGAAGCACGGGATCAGCGCGTGTTCGGCGCAGTAGCGCATGAAGCCCGCCGCGGTCTCCTCATGGCCGGCGGCGGGTCCGAACGGGCCCGCCAGGGTGAGGGCCACGTTGCCGTGCTGCTGATAGGCCACCCCGCCGCGCGCGCCGGGCGTGAACCAGTATTTGTTCGGTTCCCAGAGCGCCATCCAGGACAGGGAGTCGCCGCCCTGGCGGATGAGCTCACGGGCCGTGTCCCGCTCCCCCACGCCGGCGTCGGTACTGTTCAGCCCGGTACCGTGCAGCCGCCGCCGCAGGACCAGCCACACCGCAGCCAGGGCGACACCCCAGAAGATGATGCCGGCATAGGCAAACAGAAACGCCTCCACGGCATTGCGGTTCTGGAAGAGCCGGCTGTAGGCGCCCGGGATGGGCAGCGGCAGGTACTGCCGGGCCAGTTCAGCCGCGAGGCCCAGCGGTCCGCCGTCGCGGTCCATCCCGCCGGCCGTCAGCCACGCCACCGTGTAGGCCCCGGCGAGCCCCAGCCACGTGCCGCCCACCACCAGGCCCAGGATCCCCCGGGCCCGCGGAGTCGTCTCTACCCGGAACTGCCGCCGGTTCAGCCACAGCAGCACCACCAGCAGCAGCGGAACGGCCACGAGCGGCAGGACGTGGACGAAACCCGAACCCATCACGGCCGTGTGCGGCCGGTTGGGATAGTGCGGAATCCGGGCGAACAGGGCAAGGTAGACGGCGGCCAGGGCCGTCACCCCCAGCTGGACGATGATGGCGATTCGCAGGGCCAGGCGGCGGCCGTGCCGCATGCCGTCCGCGCAGATCAACAGCAGGACCACCGGCACCACTGCCAGAGCGAGGCTCAGCGGACCGGCGAGCCCGGCCCGGCCCGCCTCCAGGCAGCTGACGTCAACGGTGCCGCCGCAGTTTTCCTCCAGCTGGCTCAGCGTGGGCAGCGGATTGAGCACGACGTCGCGCAGCAGGGCCAGGGGCCCGGTGGGGGTGCTGACAACGGCAGTGAGGATCGGCCCCACCGCGAAGATGGCCACCGTGAGGGCCAGCAGGTTGCGCGTTTCCCGTCCCGTGGAACGGTGGCGGTGCAGGGTCCCCCGGTCGCCCTGGATCCACCAGCCGGCTGCCAGGCCGGCCAGGGCGCCGGCGAGCCCGACCACCGTCTCAGCGTGCCCCACGTAGAGCACCAGCAGCAGGGACGCCGAGACGATGGCGGTCCGCAGGCGCCGCTGCCACAGCGTCGGCAGCAGCCCGCTGGCGGCCAAGGCCACGGCGAGGACAGCCGCGTAGGGGCCGATCAGCCGGGCATTGACCATCAGGCCGAGCCAGCCGTCGCCCACGTATCGGGCCACCTGGGTGATGAGCAGGAACAGCGTTACGGCCGCGAACTGGCCCGCGAAGAAGAACACGGCCGTCCGCAGCGTGCCCAGGTGCCGTTCGGCGAGGCCCAGGAGCAGCAGGATCATGAGCGAGGCCGCCAGGTAGGCGAGCAGGTTGGTGGCGAAGAACAGGGAGGTGAACAGCGACCACCAGTGCCCTGCCCTCAGCGCCGGAGCGGTGACAGAGGCGATGGGCAGCAGGGCGTTCGGCGGTCCGGAGAGGAAGCTGCCTGTCACTGCCCCGGCGATCAGGAAGACTGCCAGGACCGCCAGCGTGAAAGGTACGGCACGGAAGTGTGCCAGCATCTGCCGCATGCCGTGCTTCCAGACGCCCAGCCAGGACGGGCCCTCCGGCAGCGGCCGGGCGGTCCGCGTGCGGCTGGTGGTGTCCTGGCTCATCCCGGGATCCCCCAGCGCCGGGCCAGGAAGTCCAGGCCGCCGGGCAGCCCGCTGGCCGCGGTGTCCCACGAGTGCCCCGCGTTGGCGATCCGGCGGGTCTCGACCATAAACCCCGCATGCCGTGCCGCATCGGAGAGGACGTCCATGTAACCGGTGAATTCCGGGTCGTGGTCCCCGGCGGCGAAATACACTCCGTGGCCGTCGAAGCGGGTCTCCGCCATCAGGTGCAGCGGAGTGAGCCGGTGGAAGGCCGCGGTGTCGCCGCCGAAGGAGGCTTGGATGGTCTTCTCGCGCTCCTTCGCCAGGGCCGGTTCCGCTTCGCTGGAGAACGCCAGCGCCGAGCTGTAGACATCGGGGTGCCTGGTCACCATTTGCATGGCGCACGTGCCGCCGAAGGAGAAGCCGCCCGCGGCCCACTGACGCGGATCCGGGTCGACGTCGAGCGTGCGGTTGATCCAGTCCGGCACGTCCCGGGCAAGGAAGGTGTCCGCCCGGGCAATCCTGCTGTCCATGCACAGCGTGTTGCCCGACGCCGAGCCGTTGGGATCGACGACGACCGCCACGGGTGCCACGCCGGCGTGCTCTGCGGCGAACCGGTCCAGCCGGCTCCGGAGCGCGCCGCCGACCAGCCAGTCGGCGGGGCCGCCAGGCTGGCCGGAAAACAGCACGAGCACCGGCAGCGCGGGCCGGGGGGAGCTGAAGTAGGCCGGCGGAAGGTAGACGTAGGCTTCGCGGCTCTGGAAGCCGGAGACCGTGCCGGGGATGACAGTCCTGCGGATGACGCCGTCGGGAAGCTCTGCGGGCGCGTCCCACTCGGCGAGCCCGGTGGCGGGCGGGCCGCCGGCCGCCCGCGTGAGGCCGGCCTCGAGCGGCTGTATCCGGGCCACGGCTGTTCCGGTGAGGTCGGCGACAGTATGGTTCAGGCCGAAGTAGATGTTGATCTGGACGGCGGAAAGCACCAGGACGGCCAGAAAGGCGGCCGTGGCCATAACAGTGGCAGCGGCGGCGGACCGCCACGGCGTGGTCCGGCTCCGCCCGCGGCCCCAGAGGCCGACCAAGCACAGGAGCCACAACAGCAGGGCGCCGACGGCAGAAACGGACCACGCGAGGGTCTCGCCGGGAAGCTCGTCCGGGAAGACTGAAATGCCGTAGATCAGGAGCCAGTGGACGGCAGCGACGAGCGCCACGGCGAGCAGGGACACCGCAACGACGACGACGGCGGCTGGACCGGGCCGACGCCGCCGGAACGCTGCGCGCCAGAGGAGGTAGGCCATGCCTGCCGCAGCGGCGGCCCATGCCACCCACACCGCCGGGCCGTCGACCAGGCGGAGGTCTTCGATGAAGTCCACCGGGGCTAGCGCCAGGTGCCGACGCCGATGACGGGTCCGGCCTCAAGCCAGGACGACAATCCCGTGTAGGCGTCAAAGCGCATTGCGAGAAGGACCTGCTGGCCCTCATAGCGGAGCTCCACGATCACGGCGTCAGGCTGGACCTTGAGTAGCTCGGATTCGGTAGGCTTGCGCCGCCCGAGCAGCTCCAGGGAGCTGCGCCGGAAGGTGTGCTTGGGACGGACGCTGAGTGAGACCAGGCGGAACCACTCAAGGTCGTTGTCCTGATAACGACAAACCCCCATCTGCCAGCTCTTTCCAGCCGTGCAGATGGAGGCGTCCACCGTGCCGAGGGCACGCCGCAGATTGAAGCGGCGCACCCCCGAGAGGCACAGTGCAAATACCAGCAACGCAAACGCAGTTGCCAGGAGGATGAACGGCAAACCGATATCGTTCATCAAGGTCGTGCTAGCGGATCCCCGCAGTAGCCGCTTCGCCCATTTGGGCGTTGTCAGCAACAATGACCACCCTGTTGTTGTCGACGGAGAAGAATCCGCCGTCGACAGCTACGGAGATGCGGTCACCGGACACCGGCTCAATTGCCAGCTCACCTTCGGCCAGAATCGCCAGCAGGGGCGAGTGGCCGGGCAGGATTCCGATTTCACCATCGCTGGTGCGGGCCTTGACCATCTTGGCCGCTCCGGACCACACGAAGTGGTCCGCTGCGACAATCTCAACCTCAAGCTCAGCCATATTACTTGGTCTGTTCCTGGATCTTGGCCCACTGGCGCTCGACGTCGTCCAGGCCGCCGACGTTGAAGAACGCCTGCTCTGCAACGTGGTCAAGGTCGCCGTCGCAGATAGCGGTGAAGCCTTCAACGGTGTCCTTGATGGACACGGTGGAGCCCTCGACGCCGGTGAACTGCTTGGCGGTGTAGGTGTTCTGCGACAGGAACTGCTGGATGCGGCGTGCACGCGACACGACGATCTTGTCCTCTTCAGAGAGTTCGTCAACGCCGAGGATGGCGATGATGTCCTGAAGTTCCTTGTTCTTCTGCAGGATCTGCTTGACGCGCACGGCCGTGTTGTAGTGGTCGTGGCCGATGTACTGCGGATCCAGGATGCGGGAGGTCGACGTCAGCGGGTCAACGGCCGGGTACAGACCACGGGAGGCGATTTCACGGGAAAGTTCCGTGGTCGCATCGAGGTGTGCGAAGGTCGTGGCCGGAGCCGGGTCGGTGTAGTCATCCGCGGGAACGTAGATTGCCTGCATCGAGGTGATGGAGTGGCCCTTGGTGGACGTGATGCGCTCCTGGAGGAGGCCCATCTCGTCAGCCAGGTTGGGCTGGTAGCCCACGGCCGAGGGCATGCGGCCGAGGAGGGTGGAAACCTCGGAGCCTGCCTGGGTGAAGCGGAAGATGTTGTCGATGAACAGCAGCACGTCCTGGTTCTGCACATCGCGGAAGTACTCCGCCATGGTCAGGGCCGACAGGGCCACGCGCAGACGCGTTCCCGGCGGCTCATCCATCTGGCCGAACACAAGGGCGGTGTCCTTCAGGACGCCTGCCTCTTCCATTTCGACCCAGAGGTCGTTGCCCTCACGGGTACGCTCGCCGACACCGGCAAACACCGAGGTGCCACCGAAGTTGCGGGCCACACGGGTGATCATTTCCTGGATCAGCACGGTCTTGCCGACGCCGGCGCCACCGAACAGACCGATCTTGCCACCCTTGATGTAGGGGGTGAGAAGGTCGATCACCTTGATGCCGGTCTCCAGCATCTCGGTGGAGCCTTCCAGAGTCGCGAAGGCGGGGGCCTTGCGGTGGATCGGCCAGTAGTCAGAAGCCTGGATCTCGGACTCGTCGACGTCCAGCGGCTTGCCGAGGACGTTGAAGATGTGCCCCTTGACGCCGTCGCCCACGGGCACGGAGATGGGTCCGCCGGTGTCCACCACGTTGGTGCCGCGGACAAGTCCGTCGGTGGCCTGGAGGGAGATGGCGCGGATGAGGTTGTCGCCCAGGTGCAGGGCAACCTCAAACGTGATGGTCTTGGTCTCACCGTTGAGTGTGATCTCGGTGGTGAGTGCGTTGTAAATCGAGGGGATTGCGTCAGCCGGGAATTCGACGTCGACAACCGGGCCAATAACACGTGCAATACGGCCGGTAGCACCGGACGTTGCGGCTACGTGTTCGGTAGCAGTGGCAGTCATCTCTCTCACTTCACTCAGTAGATGGCGTGGGGTTAAGTTTATCTTTTGTTGCAGGTACAGCTGGATCCGGACTCGAGCAGGCTAGGACGCGGACAACGCGTCGGCACCGGCCACGATTTCGGAAAGCTCCTGCGTAATTTCAGCCTGGCGGGCAGTGTTGCGCAGACGCGTGTACTTCTTGATGAGATCCGTCGCGTTGTCGCCGGCGGACTTCATCGCCCGCTGGCGGGCTGCGAGCTCGGAAGCTGCTGCCTGCAACATGGCGGCGAAGATACGTGATTCGATGTAGCGCGGCAGCAGGGCATCGAGAACCTGCTCCGTTTCCGGCTCGAATTCGTAGAGGGGCAGCAGGTCCGATTCGGACGCCGCCGTCTCTTCGACAACCTCGAGCGGCAGCAGACGGACGACCGTCGGCTCCTGGGTCACCATCGACTTGAAGCGGGTGTACACGACGTGGATTTCGTCGACGCCGCCCTCTTCGTAGGCGGTTGCGAAATCAGCCAGCAGTGCCTCACTGATTTCCCGCGCGGTCGCGAACTCCGGTGCATCCGTGTTGCCGGTCCATACGCGGTGGTACGGACGGTTCCGGAAGTCGAAGTACGCCTGCGACTTGCGGCCGACCAGGAACGTCTTGACTTCCTTGCCTTCCTCATGGAGCAGCTCGTTGAGGCCTTCGGCCTGCTTGAGGACGCTCGCCGAGTACGACCCTGCGAGGCCACGGTCCGAGGTGATGACCAGGACAGCGGCCCGGCGGATCTGCGCCGGTTCGGTGACCAGCGGGTGGTCGATTTCGCTCTGGCTTGCGACAGCAGAAACGGCACGCGTGATCGCGTTCGCGTAAGGCAGTGAAGCTGCTACGCGTGCGCGGGCCTTGCCGATGCGCGAGGTAGCGATCAGTTCCATCGCCTTGAAGATCTTGCGCATCGACGTCGTCGAGCTGATCTTCTGGCGGTAGACCCGGATCTGGGCTCCCATACTTATCCTTTCCTAAGATCCCGGTGGCCGGGACTGCCGGAACCCGTGCGGGTCCCGGCAGTCCCTGCCAGCGAAACTAGCGCTTCTGCTTGACGATTTTTTCCTGGTCGACCTGATCCTCGCCGATGGGGGCGTGCTCCTCGTGCCCCGCACCGACCAGGAGGTTGTCTCCCTCGCCGAAGAAGCCCTTCTTGAAGTCCACGATCGCGGTCTTCAGTGCTTCGGCGGTGTCATCGTCCATGACGTTGGTCTGGGCCAGCGTCGTCAGGATGGAGGACTTGTGCTTGAGGTGCTCCAGGAACTCGGTCTCGAAGCGGTTGATGTCCTCAACCGGAACGTCGTCGAGGTAGCCGTTGGTGCCGGCCCAGATGGAGACAACCTGGTTCTCGACCGGGAACGGCGAGTACTGGCCCTGCTTGAGCAGTTCCATCAGGCGTGCACCACGGGTCAACTGCTGGCGCGATGCGGCGTCCAGGTCCGAGGCAAACATGGCGAAGGCCTGCATGTCGCGGTACTGGGCCAGTTCCAGCTTCAAGGTACCGGAGACCTTCTTCATGGACTTGACCTGGGCGGCGCCACCAACACGGGAGACGGACACACCGACGTCGACAGCGGGGCGCTGGTTGGCGTTGAAGAGGTCCGACTGCAGGAAGATCTGGCCATCGGTGATGGAGATCACGTTGGTCGGGATGTAGGCGGACACGTCGTTCGCCTTGGTCTCGATCAGCGGCAGGCCGGTCATCGAGCCTGCACCGAGCTCGTCGGAGAGCTTGGCACAACGCTCCAGCAGGCGGGAGTGCAAGTAGAAGACGTCGCCCGGGTAGGCTTCGCGTCCCGGCGGGCGGCGGAGCAGCAGTGACACTGCACGGTAGGCCTCGGCCTGCTTGGACAGGTCATCAAACACGATGAGGACGTGCTTGCCGCCGTACATCCAGTGCTGGCCGATTGCCGAGCCGGCGTACGGTGCCAGGTACTTGAAGCCTGCGGGGTCGGACGCGGGGGAAGCCACGATAGTCGTGTATTCCAGTGCGCCGTTGTCCTCGAGGGTCTGACGGACGGCAGCGATCGTCGATGCCTTCTGGCCGATGGCTACATAGATGCAGCGCACCTGCTTCGTGACATCGCCCGAAGCCCAGTTGGCCTTCTGGTTGATGATCGTGTCGATCGCGATGGCCGACTTGCCGGTCTGGCGGTCGCCGATGATCAGCTGGCGCTGACCGCGGCCGATCGGGATCATCGCGTCGATGGCCTTCAGGCCAGTCTGCATCGGCTCGTGAACCGACTTGCGCTGGGTCACGCCGGGCGCCTGGAGTTCCAGGGCGCGGGTGGTCTCGGCCTTGATCTCGCCGAGGTCGTCGATGGGCTGGCCCAGCGGGTCAACCACGCGGCCGAGGAAGGCGTCGCCAACCGGCACGGACAGAACCTGTCCGGTGCGGTGGACTTCCTGGCCTTCTTCGATTCCGGTGAAGTCACCGAGGACGATCACACCGATCTCGCGGACGTCAAGGTTCTGGGCCAGGCCCAGGGTGCCGTCTTCGAAGCGAAGCAGCTCGTTCGCCATGACCGAGGGAAGGCCCTCAACACGGGCGATGCCGTCACCTGCGGTTGTTACACGGCCGACCTCTACGCGCTCTGCGTTTCCGGGTTCGTAGGACGCCGCGAACTCGTTCAACGCATTACGGACGTCGTCGGCGTTGATGGTCAATTCGGCCATCTGCAGTCCCTGCTCTCCTGTTTTCGTGATCATCGTTGCTCACGATGATCGGGGTTTCTTGTCGTTAGGTTGTGCGTGTCCGGCTTGCTAGGCAAGCTGGCGCTGGAGCTGGCCCAGGCGGCCGGCGACTGAAGCGTCAACCACTTCGTCACCCACCTGGATCCGGATGCCACCGATCAGTGCCGGGTCAACGTTCATGTTGATCTTGAGCTCGCGCCCGTAGAGGGCGTTCAGCCCTGCCTGCAGGCGGCTGGTCTGGGTCGCCGTCAACGGACGGGTGACGCTGACCGTCGCAATCCAGCGCTGCTGGCGCTTGGCGGCAAGCTCGGCGAAACGGCGAACCAGCTTGGTGACCTTGAGCCCGCGGGGAGCCGTGACGGCCTGCCCGATCAGGACTTTCGCTTCCTCGCTCGCACCGGGTACGAGCTTCTCGGCGAGGGTCACTTTGGCGGCCGGGCTGGCCTGCGGCTCGGACAGAGCACGCTGGACCTCGTGACTGGACTCGACGGACTGGTTGAAGGAGAACAGATCGTTCTCCAGCGCTTCCAGTCCGTTGAGCCCGGAGGCAGAGACGGCCGACTTGTTCTCGGCAACAGCGATGACCACCGAAGCGGCAAGAGTCTCGAGTGCATCGCCGATATCCCGTGCCGATGCCCAGCGGGAGCTGGCCAGTCCGGCAGCGATCTCAACAGCGTCTGCGGAAACTTTCCCGCTGAAGAGCTGCTTGACCAGCGCCGACTTTTCGTCACCGCTGCGGGACGGGTCAGTCAGGGCGCGGCGCAAGCCAGCCGAGCTGTCCACCGTTCCCAGGATTCCGAAGAGGTCCTTGGCCAACTGCAGCGACGCGGTGGGAAGCTTGGCCTCCAGGGCCGCCAGCGCAGCGGCCAGCGATTCGCTCGATACACCTGCCATTACTTAGCTACACCCGCGTCCTGGTTCTCCAGATCTGCCAGGAAACGGTCCACCACTCGGGCCGACCGTGCATCGTCGCTCAGGGCCTCGCCGACGATGCGGCTCGCCAGCGTCGTGGCCAGCGTGCCGACCTCCGCGCGGAGGGACACAACGGCCGCCTGACGCTCGGATTCGATCTGCGCGTGGGCCTGTGCGGTGATGCGGGCAGACTCGGCAGCCGCCTTCTCCTTCAGCTCTGCAAGGATCTGGGCGCCTTCGGCGCGTGCTTCCTCACGGATGCGGTTGGCTTCGGTGCGGGCTTCCGTGAGCTGCTGCTTGTACTCTTCGAGTGCTGCGGAGGCTTCGGCCTGGGCCTTTTCAGCCTTGGCGATACCACCCTCGATGGCCTCGGCCCGCTCGGCAAAGGTCTTCTCGAACATCGGGACAACGTACTTGACCACGATGTACATGAGGACAGCAAAGCCGGCGAAGACGACAAGCATTTCCCAAGGATTGGGAACGAGGGGGTTAGTACCGCCTTCGGTGGCGGCTGAGATGATCGCTTGATTCATATTTCACCCGTCCTTATCTACTCGGTTCTGGATGTTCGGTTGTTCTGTTTACTTAAGAACGAACGCGAAGACCAGGCCGAGGATGGCGAGGGCTTCAGTCAGCGCGAGGCCGAGGAATGCGATCGGCTGCAGGACGCGCTGGGCTTCCGGCTGACGTGCCACACCGTTGATGTACGCGGCGAACACGAGACCCACACCGATACCACCGCCGATGGCGGAGAGGCCGTAGCCGATGAGGTTGAGGGAGCCGTTGATGGAGCCTTCCATTTTTCTTCCTTTCAAGATGCCACCCATGTGGCAGGTTGTTTGGGTTGCTTCATCCCCGTGAGGGGAAGACTATGTTGTGCCTGCTGGCGTTGTGCCTGCTGGCGTTGTGCCTGCTGGCGTTGTGCCTGCTGGCGTTGTGCCTGCTGGCGTTGTGCCTGCTGGCGTTGCGCCTGCTGGCTTTATGCCCGCTTGCGTTGCGCCTGCCTGCGTGCCTAGTGGCTGTCGGCGTGCATTGCGCCTTCGATGTAGATCGCGGTCAGCAGCGTGAAGACGTAGGCCTGCAGCACCATGATCAGCGCTTCAAGCATGTACATGGCGATGGCGCCGCCAAGGACGAGTACGGACGCGCCCTTGAGGAGTACGTTTTCCTGCATCACGAGGAATTCAATGCCCGCACCGGAGATCATCACGATCAAGTGGCCGGCCAGCATGGTGGCGAACAGACGGAGGCTGTGCGTGACCGGGCGGACCAGGAAGTTGGAGATGATTTCGATCGGGACGACGATCGGGAGGATGTAGAACGGCACACCGGAAGGAACCGTGGCCAGCTTGAAGTAGCGCAGGCCGTTCTTCTTGATGCCGATGCCGATCCAGGTGACGTACACGATCAGCGCGAGCACGTAGGCCCCGCCGACGTGCGAGAAGGTCGGAAGCTGGATCAGCGGGATTGCACCGTAGATGTTGTTCACCAGGATGAAGAAGAACAGGCTGAACAGCAGCGGGACATACTTCATGAAGTCCCTGCCGCCGATGATGTCCTTGGCGATGCCGTTGCGGACGAAGCTGTAGGCGGCCTCGCCAGCGAACTGCAGCTTGCCGGGGACGAGCTGCTGCTTCCGCGCAGCTAGCAGAAAGAATGTAGCGATAATGACAACCGACAGGATTACCAGCAGCATCTGCTTGGAGAATCCTTCGGCGGCACCCCACGGGATGATAGCCGGCAGGTGAAGTTCTTCAATTCCAGGAGGCGTGAAGGTTCCTGAATCTTGGGCCGGGAGCGCAAGCGCGATCAACGCGTTTCCTCTCTGCAGTGTCCATCATTGGGCGTTGGTCGGGGACCGGCGACATTGCTGCCCGCCTCTCCCCCTGTGAAATTATTTGGCATTACTGTTCCTCGTCCTTGGACGGGCCACGTGCAGCATTGTCCCCATCAGCTAAAGTCCTGTTACTGGTGAGGCCGTGCATATGAGAAAGATAGAACCCTCCCGCAGCTCCAAGCAGCGCTCCTGCGAGCACAATCCAGCGGGTTCCCCACAGATTATCCAGTCCCCACCCTATCAAACTCCAGACGATGATTCCGCCAATAATGTAGCTAAAGACGGCGATTCCGGCGTTGTATCCGCCGTCGCTCCCGTCAGTGGATACACCGGGGGCACCGGCTGTGGTTTTAGGTGTTTTGGCAGCCTTGTTAATGGGTCCGGTATCTTCTCCGGAGAGTGGCTTGCGGCCCGCTTTGCGGCTAAACATCGGTGCCGCCTTTTCGGGGTTCGGGGTCGTTGTAAATCTGGAGCCTTGCCTTGCTGAAGCCGTAGATTTCCGCCGCCTGCCAGAACACCACGGTCACGACGGCACCGATGAGGAACCACCGGCCGTGCAGCCAGGCAGGAGCGCCGATGACGAAGAGCACCACGGCGAAGCCGACGACCTTGACGAAGTACGTCGCGACGAACAGTCCGATCGCCCCTGAGGGGTTGTTGCGGCCAACGAAGTGGCCCACCGCGAGGCTGATGGCAAAGAACGCCATCACCAGGGCTCCGCCGAAAAGGGAAGACCAGAATCCCACGGCACCGTTGAAGACAAAGGCGGCAATGCCCGTCAGCAGCAGGGCGACGGCAGATACGGCCGAACTCATGGCCAGAAGCTTCAGCCACAAGGATTTTGTGGGGCCCGAGACACCAACGGGTCCGGCGCCGGATGCGGATCCGGGTTCGGCGTTGGAGGTCATGAGATCCCAATCGTCGCGGTGCGGTGCTGGTCAAGGTGTGCTGGTGAAGGCGGGGCGGCGAAGTGCCGCCCCTGAATTCTACATTAGATAGAAATTATTCGGAAAAGCGTGTCCCAACGGGGGTTACTCCGGCAAGCGGAACGCGTTACTCCCGCGTGGCAGCCATTTGCCCCGGGCCGCGCTGCCGGAGGTACGGCCAGGCCGTCACGACGGCCATGATTGCAGCGGCGGCCAGATCGACGGCGAGCACGATGTGCCACGGGAAGATTGCGAATGCGAGGCCGCCGAAGGCCAGGACGCAGGTCCACAGGTACATCAGCACGACGGCGCCGCGGTGCGAGTACCCGATGTCCAGCAGTTTGTGGTGCAGGTGCCCGCGGTCCGCCGACCACGGGGAACGGCCCAGTGCGGTCCGCCGCACCACCGCGAGGCCCAGGTCCAGGAGCGGCAGGAACAGTACGGCGAACGGCAACAGAATCGGGATGATCGTGGGGATACCGTTGGCCCGGTCATAGAGTCCGGACGTGATCTGGCCCGTGGACACGACGCCGGCCGAGGCCATGAGCAGTCCGATCAGCATGGCGCCCGCGTCCCCCATGAAGATTTTCGACGGGAACCAGTTGTGAGGCAGGAAGCCCACGCAGCTGCCGACAAGGATGGCCGTGAGGAGTGTGGCGAGGTCGGAGAAGTCGGTCAGCGGAGCGTTCCGGTGGACCCAGTAGGCCGTGAGGAAGAAGGCCACTCCCCCGATGATCGCCACGCCGGCGGCGAGGCCGTCAAGTCCGTCGATGAAGTTGAAGGCGTTCATCGTGGTGACGATCAGTCCGGCGGTCAGGATGATGTTCAGCGCCGGTGCCTGGACGACGATCGGTTCCGGAACGAAAGGGATGATCGTCATGCGCACGCCCCAGATGGCCACGACCAGTGCCGCGGCGCTCTGTCCGATCAGCTTGACCCACCAGCGCAGGTCCAGCAGATCGTCCGCGACGCCGACGAGCACAATCACGCCGGCACCGGCCAGGATGCCCCACGGCGCCGTGTTGTTGCGGAAGATGTCCTTGACGAAGAATGAGTTGCTGGCCACGACCAGCGCAACCAGGACTCCCGCGAAGATGCCCAGCCCGCCCAGCCTGGAGATCGGCGTTGAATGCATGTCGCGGCTGCGGATCGGGGAATACAGCTCAAGCTTGTTGCCGACAAGCCGGGCACCCCAGGTGGCCGCGTAGCTCACGAGCGCCGCGGTCAGCATCATGAGCAGGTACATGATCACGGGGAGACCACCGGCCCGGAAATGTCAGTGCAGGCAGCACACGGTGGCACGCTCCGCAGCGCCGGGGGCACCGGTGAGCTGCGGAAATAGGGTGTATTGGATTGCCGTGGGACTGTCTTTCGAAAAATGAAACTTCTCCGTCGCCGTGCGCAGGGCAGGCAGTGCGTAGTGCCTGACAGGGCTGTATTACAGTGGACTCTAGTCAAGATACTAATGCCAACGGCCACTTGTCTTCGCGTCACACGGGCCTCCGCCGGCGGGAAAACCACTGACGGTCGTTCTGAAAGGACCCCGCGATGACCCCCTCGGTTGCAGTCGCTGCCGTGACGTTTGACCGTCCCAGGGAGCTGGCAGTCCTGCTGGATGCCATCAACAGCCAGACCGCTCCGGTCCGCTCCATCTGCCTCGTCGACAGCGGCACTGCTCCCTCAAAGGATGTGGCCGCCCGGCACGCCAACGTGGACTACGTCCGGTCCGAGGCGAACCTCGGCGGGGCCGGGGGCTTTTCGCTGGCCATTCTCAAGGCCGTGGCCAGCGGGGCTGACTGGATCTGGATGATGGACGACGACGCCGAGCCGGCCGATCCCGAATGCCTCGCCACGCTGCTGCGCGAGGCCGAGGCGCGGAACCTGGATGCCGTGGTTCCCCTCGTGGTGGCCCCCGGCCATCCGGACCGGCTGTCGTTTTTCTTCCGCCTCAACGGCAAGGTCACGCACGAGCGCGCCGAGGTGGAAAAGGTCGGATTCCTGCCCGACGACGGACACTTCTTCAACGGCGCCCTGATCCGCGCCGGTGTCTTCTTCAAGGTCGGCCTGCCGGACATGCGCCTGTTCATCCGCGGCGACGAGGTGGACTTCACGCTGCGGCTGCGGAAGGCCGGGATCCGCTTCGGCACGGTCACCACCGCGGCCATCACGCACCCGCACGCGTTCTCCGAGACCAAGCACGTTTTCGGCGCCAGATGGCACGTGATCGTTCCGGACTCCGCCTTCAAACGCTACTTCTACTACCGGAACCGCGGCTACATGATCCGCCGGCACTTCCGGGTGAAGTCCTTCATCGCCGATGTAGGAGGGTACCTCGGCTATTTCCTGCGCAGCGGCGACTTCCGCGGCCTCGCCGACTGGTTCCGGGCATTTTCCAGCGGCCTCCGCGGCAAGGGCTTCGGTCCGCTGGAGGACCAGAAATTCTAGGCGTCCGCGCCGCAGGCGGGAGGGGTTGCAGCTCTAGCTCTAACTCTCGGGGCGCCGGCGGAGCCGCCGGCGCAGCAGCAGGCCCAGCAGGACCCACGGCTCGCCGAACACCCGGTAGGCCACCCGCTGCGGGTGGAGCATGAGCCGCCAGGCCCATTCGAGCCCGAGCCGCCCGATCCAGCGCGGCGCCAGCTTCTGGACACCGGCGATCTGGTCGATGGCGCCGCCCACGGTGCAGTAGACAGCCGGCGGGAGGGTGTTCCGCCTGCGCGCCAGGACCTGTTCCTGAAGCGGCATGCCGAGGCCCAGGAGCACAAGCTGCGGGCGAAGCCTGGAAAGCCATTCGACGGCGGCTTCTTCAAGCTCCTGGTTCCAGCCTTCACCGGGCATGCCGTCGACGCGCGCCCCGGGAACGATTTCCCGCAGCCTGGCCACAGCTCCGGCGTTGGCCACGGCGCCTGCGCCGATCACCGCGATCCGTTCGAGGCCCTCGACATGGCCCAGGGCGGGGATCCAGTCCGTCGAGCCGAGCCGGTAGTCCATCACCGGCCCCCGGCCGTCTTCCTCTTCGCCGGTCTTGGCCCACAGCCACAGGACCGGGGCGCCGTCGATCAGCACCACGTCGCTGTGCTCGTAGAACGACCGGAAGGCGGGGTCGGCGTGGAACAGGGTCACACTGTGCAGGTTGTGCCCCACCACTGTCCGGGTCCCGCCCTCGGCGACGTAGGTGCTGAGGACGGCGGTCAGCTCGGACACCGTCAGGGGGGTCGCTTCGACGTCGAGGAACGGGACGGGTTGGCGCTCCAGCGTCATGCGGAGCCGGACCCTGCGCCCGGCGCAGCGCCGGGCTCAGCTTCGGCAGGCAGAGCCTGTGCAGGCACGGCTTCGGCAGGCAGAGCCTCTGCAGGCACGGTTTCGGCAGGCACGGTTTCTGCAGGCTCAGCCTCGGCGGGCAGAGCGTCCACAGCCACCGGGGCGTTGCCGTCCACATCTACCAGGCCGGGAACCACGGCGCGCAGGCGGTCGAGGCTGATGGCTCCCTGCCGGACCACACGCAACGGCAGGGCGGTGGCGTCGATGATGGTTGAGGCGAGGGCCTCGGCACCCTCGGCGGGCCGCGGGCCGCCCTCAAGGTAGACTTCCACGGATTCGGCCAGCTGGGCTTCGGCCTCCGCGGCGGTCTGCGCCGCGGCGTGTCCGGTGCGGTTCGCGGATGACACGGCGAGGGGTCCGGTGAGTGTCAGCAGGTCCTGGGCGATCTCGTCGGCCGGGATCCGCAGGGCCACGGTCCCCTTGGTCTCGCCAAGATCCCAGTCCAGGGACGGCTGGGCGTGCAGGATCAGGGTCAGGCCGCCCGGCCAGAAGGCCTCGGCCAGGCGCCGCGCCTCGGCCGGAACATCCGTGGCGAGGCCATCGAGGGCGTTCAGCCTGGGGATCAGCACGGGCGGCGGCATCTTCCGGCTGCGGCCCTTGGAGGCTAGCAGCAGGGTCACGGCGAGGGGCGAGAAGGCGTCGGCGGCAATGCCGTAAACAGTGTCGGTGGGGAAGACCACGCACTTGTTCTCGCGGATGGCCCGCTGGGCGTGTTCAAGTCCTGCGGCGCGCTGCTCAGCTGCCGTGCAATCGTAGCTAGTCGTCACTGGCCTATTCTTTCATCACTTGTCACACGATTCGGACGGTGCCAGCACTGCGCTCGTGGCACGGTCCTTGCCGTTGAGGTCACGGTGCGTCGTCACTTCGGCGAACCTCCCGGTGCGCTTGAGCATCGCGGCGATCCATTCAGACTGGACTTCGGCGTGCTCCATCACGAAGTAGCCGCCGGGCACCAGCAGCCGGGCCGCCGAGGCGGCCGCCGCCGTCGGAAGTTCCATCCCGTCCGCTCCCCCGCCGTAGAGCGCCTCGGGCGGGTCGTGCAACGCCACTTCGGGTTCGTTCGGGATCGCTTCGGCGGGAATGTAGGGCGGGTTGGAGACGACGACGTCGAAGGTGCCGTTGTGTTCGGGCAGCGCGTCGCGCAGATCGCCGCGGAGGAGGTGGACGCCCAGGGGAGTCAGGTTTTTCGCCGCCCAGGCATGGGCGAACTCGCTGTACTCCACCGCGTGGACTTCCGCACCGGGAACCTCGTGTGCGATCGACCCGGCGATCGCGCCGGAACCGGTGCCCAGGTCCACCACTTTGGGGTGCGCCAGGCCCTGCAGCCGCTTCCTGTCGCCAAGCCAGTCAATGACCAGCTGCACCACGGACTCGGTTTCCGGCCGCGGGATGAAGACCCCCGGGCCGACGGCGAGTTCGAGGTAGCGGAAGTGCGCCACGCCGGTGATGTGCTGCAGCGGAATCCGCTGCGCCCGTTCGGCGACCAGGTCGGCGTAGCCTTCCGGCGCCGGCGAGTCGCCGAGCATCAGCGCGCGCAGCCGGCCGAGCCCGACGCCGAGCAGATGCTCGGCCAGAAGCTCGGCGTCGACGCGCGGGCTGGGCACGCCGGCGGCGGCCAGGACTGCCGTCGCCTCGCCGACGGCGTCCGCGAGGCTCGGGCCATTGCCTGCTGTCATCACGGGTAGCTCGAGCCTACTCGCCGATGGCGTCGAGCCGGGACTGCTCGTCCAGTTCGATGGCCGACTGGATCACCGGTTCCAGGTCGCCGTTCATGACCTGGTCCAGGTTGTAGGCCTTGTAGCCGGTGCGGTGGTCCGCGATCCGGTTTTCCGGGTAGTTATAGGTACGGATGCGCTCCGAGCGGTCCATGGTGCGGATCTGCGACTTGCGCTGGGCCGAGTTCTCGGCGTCGATCAGCTCCTGCTGGTGCGCCAGGATGCGGGCGCGCAGCACGCGCATGCCGGCCTCACGGTTCTGCAGCTGCGACTTTTCGTTCTGCATTGCCACGACGATGCCGGTGGGAAGGTGGGTGATGCGAACGGCCGAGTCGGTCGTGTTGACCGACTGCCCGCCGGGACCGGATGACCGGTAGACGTCGATCTTGAGATCGTTCTGGTTGATCTCGAGTTCCTCGGGCTCGTCCACTTCGGGCAGCACCAGCACGCCGGCGGCCGAGGTGTGGATGCGGCCCTGGGATTCGGTCACGGGGACGCGCTGCACCCGGTGCACGCCGCCTTCGAACTTCAGCCGCGCGAAGACGCCCTCGGCAGGGTCGTTCGAGTTGCCCTTGACGGCCATCTGGACATCCTTGTACCCGCCCAGGTCCGATTCGGTGGCGGAGATGATCTCGGTCTTCCAGCCGCGGGATTCCGCGTAACGGCTGTACATCCGCAGCAGGTCCGCAGCGAACAGCGCAGCCTCGTCGCCGCCTTCGCCGCCCTTGACCTCAAGGATCACGTTGCGGGCATCGTCCGGGTCACGCGGGATCAGCAGCCGGCGCAGCTTGGCCGCCGCCGTCTCCAGCGCAGCCTCCAGCTCGGGAACCTCCGCGGCGAACTCGGGGTCCTCGTCCGCCATCTCCTTGGCGGCCGCCAGGTCATCGCGGATGCTTTCCCAGCGGTGGTAGGCCTCCACAATGCCGTTCAGCTGGGCGGAACGCCGCCCCAGTTTCCGGGCGAGCCGCTGGTCAGCATAAACGGCCGGATCGCCAAGCTGCGCCTGGATGGCGTCATGCTCATCCAACAGGCCCTGTACGGACTCAAACATTTTCAAACCTCTTTCGACTCTTACAAGTCTAGTTACTTGCAACGCGGGGTCACTTACCGCCCATTCCAACGGCCCTGACGGGCGCTAGGTGACCCCGCGTTGCTTTAAAAGCGGAGGGGCCGGTTAACGCAACAACCGCCCGGGAAATTGGCGGCCCGGGAAGGGCCGCCAATTCTCGAGCGGTTATGCGCAGCTACTTGTCGTTGTCGGACTTCGCACCAAGCGTCGTCTTCTGCACCTGCATGAGGAACTCGACGTTGCTCTGGGTCTCCCGGATCTTGTTGGTCAGCAGCTCAAGGCTCTGCTGCGTTTCGAGTCCGGAGAGGACGCGGCGCAGCTTCCACATGATCTTGACTTCCTCGGGGGAAAGCAGGTTCTCTTCGCGGCGCGTGCCGGACGCGTTGACGTCCACGGCCGGGAAGATGCGCTTGTCGGCCAGCTGGCGGGACAGTCGCAGTTCCATGTTGCCGGTGCCCTTGAACTCTTCGAAAATGACCTCGTCCATCTTGGAGCCGGTCTCGACGAGCGCGGTGGCCAGGATGGTCAGCGAGCCGCCGTTTTCGATGTTGCGGGCAGCACCGAAGAAACGCTTCGGCGGGTACAGCGCCGCGGAGTCCACGCCACCGGACAGGATGCGGCCGGAGGCCGGCGCTGCCAGGTTGTAGGCGCGGCCCAGGCGGGTCATCGAGTCCAGGAGCACTACGACATCCATGCCCATTTCCACGAGGCGCTTGGCGCGCTCGATCGAGAGCTCGGCCACGGTGGTGTGGTCATCGGCGGGACGGTCGAAGGTGGAGGCAATGACCTCGCCCTTGACGGTGCGCTGCATGTCCGTGACTTCTTCGGGGCGTTCGTCAACGAGCACCATCATGAGGTGTACCTCAGGATTGTTGGTGGTGATCGCGTTGGCGATGGACTGCAGGATGAGCGTCTTGCCGGCCTTCGGCGGCGAAACGATCAGGCCGCGCTGGCCCTTGCCGATCGGGGCCACGAGGTCGATGACACGCGGGCCGATCTTCTTCGGGTCCGTCTCGAGGCGCAGGCGCTCGGAGGGGTACAGCGGGACGAGCTTCGCGAATTCGACGCGGTCCTTGAGTTCCTCGGGGGTCTTGCCGTTGACCGAGGTGACGCGGACCAGCGCGTTGAACTTCTGGCGCGCGGACTGCTGGCTGCGGTCCTCGCCTTCGCGCGGTGCCCGGATGGCGCCGACGACGGCGTCGCCCTTGCGCAGGTTGTACTTCTTGACCTGGGCGAGCGAGACGTAGACGTCGTTCGGGCCCGGCAGGTAGCCCGAGGTGCGGATGAACGCGTAGTTCTCCAGCACGTCGAGGATACCTGCGACGGGCAGGAGGACATCGTCCTCGGTGACCTCGACGTCGTCGACGTCCGGTCCCTGCGCACGCCCGCGGCGGCGGTCGTTGCGGTCGCGGAAGCGGTCGTTGCGTGAGGAGTTGTCCCGGCTGTCCTGCTGGCCGCCCTGGCGGTCACCGCGGTCGTTGCGGTCACGGCGGTTGCGGCGGTTCCGGCGGCTTCCGCCGTCAGAATCATCAGTGTCGCGGGTGTTATCGCGGCTGCCGGCGGTTTCGTCGCGGGTGCCGCGGGTGCGGGTGTTGTCGCGGCGCTGGCCGTCTTCGCTACCCTGTTCGCCCTGGCGCTGCTCCGTGCGCTGTTCACGCTGTTCGGTGCGCTGTTCACGCTGCTCCGTGCGGGTTTCAGTGCGCTGCTCGGCCGCGGGCTGTTCGGCCTGGACCTCGCCAACGCTCTGGGCAACATTCTGGCCGGCGGCTTCGGGGGCCTGGGCTGCGGCTTCGCCACGGCGGCGGTTGCGGGTGCGCGGCTGCCGTGTGCGGTCGCTGACTTCGGTCCCGGATTCGGCGGTACCGGAAGCGGCAGGGCCGCTTTCAGCGGAAACCGCGGGGGCCTCAGCCGGAGCCGCGGCGGGTGCTTCCGCGGCGGCGGTCGTGACGACGCCGTCGCTGCCTGCACGGCGGCTGCGGCCGCGGCGGGCGCGGGGGCTTTCCGGGGCTTCCTCGCCGGCGGCGGACGGCGCGGCTGCAGGAGCAGCTGCCGGGGCCGCGGCGCGGGCAACGGTGCCGTTGTCGCTCGCCTTCTCGGCAGTACGGGCCGGAGCCTTGCTTACCGGGGTGCCCGCGCGGTGGGCGGAAATGGCCGTGACCAGATCTCCCTTGCGCATGCGGGAACCGCCGGAAATCCCCAACTGGCTGGCTAGGGCCTGGAGTTGGGCGAGCTTGAGGCCTGCAAGGCCGCTGCTCTTGGCGGGTGCTGCCGTTGTTGCGGCAGCAGAAGTTGTATCCACAGCCGGAGACAGCTCAGTGGTTTCGGTCACGAAGGATCCTTCCCCCTCGACGGCGTCCAGGCTAAGAGCTGGACGCGGTGATTTGATCTGGGCTGCAGTTCAGATCTGCAGCCGTGATTTCGGCCTTGCCGGATGGATTTCGGCCAGCAGGGCCGGATACTGCTTCACCATGCACGATCCGAGAAAAGAGGAACGGCGGGCTGACGTTTTAGGGGGCAGAGCAATTCTGCTGATTCCTGCGTCAGACCAAAAGCAGGTGGCACCGGAAAATATAGCGCAGTGAAAGATGAGAGAGGCTACGTGGCCAACATCGCGGTCTTAGAACGGTTACTAATTTACCGCCTGCGTATTTACCGCCGGTGCACTTCCACTTTAGCACCTTCGACGTCCACGGCCAGCTTCATCACGCGCCAGCCCACTTCCGGCGTGTTGTCCGTGGTGTGGGCGCCGATGAAGTCCACAACCTCGCGGGCTTCCGTTTCCCCGTTGGCCAGGACCAGCACGGTGGGTCCGGCGCCGGAGACGACTGCGGCGTGGCCTGCCCGGCGCAGCGCGGCGATCAGTTCGGCGCTGGGCCGCATGGCCTCGGCGCGGTAGGACTGGTGGAGGTAGTCCTCGGTGCCCGGCAGCAGGAATTCCGGGTTGGTGGTCAGGGCGTGGATGAGCAATGCGGCACGGCCGGAGTTCATGGCTGCGGCATGGTGGCCCACCGAGGCCGGCAGGAGCGCCCGTGCCGCTTCGGTGGAGAGCTCATAGTCCGGCACGGCCACCACTGGAATCACCGAGGCGGCCACGCTCGCGCACGTGCTGCTGTACTGGTCACTGTCCTGCCATGACAGCGCCAGTCCGCCGAAAATGGCGGGTGCGACGTTGTCCGGGTGGCCTTCCATTTCGCTCGTGAGCTGCAGGATCCAGTCCCGTCCGCGCCGCGATGCCTCCGGAACCAGGGCGTTCGCGGCGCTGACGGCAGCCACCACCGCCGAGGCCGAGGACCCCAGGCCGCGCCCGTGCGGGTTGACGTTGTCCGCCGTGATCCGCAGGCCCTCGTGCCGGAATCCGAGGCGGTGCAGCGCCTCGGTGAGGGCCTTGACCACGAGGTGCGTCGCGTCCCGGGGCAACGACTCGGCGCCCTCACCGCTGAGCTCGAACTCAAGTTCGCCGCTGGCCAGGGTTTCCACGGTGAGCGTATCGTGCAGCGTGAGCGCCAGGCCGAGGCTGTCATACCCCGGGCCCAGGTTGGCGCTCGTGGCCGGCACCCGCACGGTGACCAGCTGGCCGGCCGGAACGGCCGGGGAGCCGGCAGCTGATTCGGCCGGGACGGTGAGGGTGGTTTCCAACGTTATTTTTCTTCCAGTCCCAGTGCTGCGGCGACGGTGACGACGTCGTTGGAGACCTTGACCGGCTGCACATCGCTGCCGTCCTCCGTGCGCAGGGCCCACTGCGGGTCCTTGAGGCCGTGACCCGTCACCGTGATCACGATCGTCTTGCCGGCCGGCACTTCGCCGGCCGCGTGCTTCTTGATCAGTCCGGCGACGCCGGCGGCGGAGCCGGGCTCCACGAAGACGCCTTCCCGGGCGGAGAGCCAGCGGTGCGCGGACAGGATTTCCTCGTCCGTCACGGCCTCGATCACGCCGCCGGATTCGTCCCGGGCGGCCACGGCGGTGTCCCAGGAGGCCGGGTTGCCGATCCGGATGGCGGTGGCGATGGTGTCGGGCTCGGTGATGGGGTGCCCCGCGACGAACGGGGCGGCCCCGGCGGCCTGGAAGCCCCACATGACCGGGGTCCTGGTGGCGACGGCGGGCAGCGACCCGGCGGTGGGCGACTCAAACGCCGCGGCGTACTCCTTGTAGCCCTTCCAGTACGCGCTGATGTTGCCGGCGTTGCCCACGGGCAGGACGTGGAAGTCGGGGGCGTCGCCGAGCGAGTCCACCACTTCAAAGGCGCCGGTCTTCTGGCCCTCGATCCTGGCCGGGTTGACGGAGTTGACCAGGAACACCGGGTAGGACTCGCCGAGCTTGCGGGCGATGTCGAGGCAGTCGTCGAAGTTGCCGTCCACCTGCAGCAGCGTGGCGCCGTGCGCGATCGCCTGGCTGAGCTTGCCCATGGAGATCTTGCCCTCGGGGACCAGGACCGCGCACTGCAGCCCTGCCGCCGTGGCGTAGGCCGCGGCGGATGCCGAGGTGTTGCCGGTGGACGCGCAGACCACGGCCTTGGCGCCGGCCGCCACAGCGGCCGTCATGGCCATGGTCATGCCGCGGTCCTTGAAGGAGCCGGTCGGGTTCATGCCTTCGACCTTGAGGTAGACGGTGCTGCCGGTCAGCTCGGAGAGGTGGCGGGCGTGCACGAGCGGGGTGCCGCCCTCGCCCAGGGTGATGACCTTAGTGGCTTCCGTGACAGGAAGACGATCAGCGTATTCGCGGATGACACCGCGCCATTGGTGAGCCACTTAGACCCCTTCTACCCGCAGTACGGATGTGACGGAATTGATGACGTCCAGGCCCTTGACGGCCTTGACGGTTGCTGCAAGTGCGGATTCGCGTGCACGGTGTGTCACGATCCGCAGCTCCGCCGACTCCACGTTGGAGTCGGCGTCGCGGTGGATGGTCTGCCGCATGATTTCGATAGATACGCCGTGCTCAGCGAAGAGCTGGGCGATCCGCGCCAGGACGCCGGGCTGGTCCGCGACGTCGAGGCCGATGTAGTAGCTCGTGATGGATGCGTCGATGGGCAGCGCGGGCACGTGCCCGGTGGTGGTTTCGGTCCGGCCGGGGCCGCCCAAAACAATGCGGCGGGCCGCGGAGACGAGGTCTCCCAGCACGGCGGACGCCGTCGGGGTGCCGCCTGCACCCTGGCCGTAGAACATCAGCTCGCCGGCATTCTCGGCTTCGATGAAGACGGCGTTGAACGCGCCGCGGACGGCGGCGAGGGGGTGTTCGCGCGGAAGCAGCGTCGGGTGGACCCGGACGGAGACGCCCGTCTTGCCGTCCTCGTCGGTGAGTTTCTCTGCGATCGCGAGCAGCTTGATGACGAAGCCGGCTTCCTTCGCGGCGGCGATATCCGCCGCGCTGACCGCCGTGATGCCCTCGCAGGAGACGTCTTCGAGGGCGAACCGGGTGTGGAAGGACAGTGAGGCAAGGATCGCGGCCTTGGCGGCGGCGTCGTAACCCTCCACATCGGCCGTGGGATCGGCTTCCGCGTAGCCCAGGCGCTGCGCCTCGGCCAGGGCGTCGGCGAACTGCGCCCCGGTGGAATCCATCTGGTCGAGGATGAAATTGGTGGTGCCGTTGACGATCCCGAGCACCCGGGTGATCCGGTCGCCGGAGAGGCTGTCGCGGATGGGCCGCAGGATGGGGATGGCACCGGCGACGGCGGCCTCGTAGGAGAGCTGCACGCCCGCCTTGTCCGCTTCCTCGTACAGCGTGGGACCGTCCTGCGCCAGGAGCGCCTTGTTGCCGGTGACAACGCAGGAGCCGTGCCGCATGGCGGTGAGGATCAGGGTGCGGGCCGGTTCAATCCCGCCCATGAGCTCGATCACGACGTCGGCGTCCTTGACGAGGGTTTCGGCGTCCGCAGTGAACAGCTCCTGCGGCAGTTCGACGTCGCGTTCGGCGTCGAGGTTGCGCACCGCGATCCCGCTCAGTTCGAGGCGGGCGCCCGTGCGGGCGGCGAGGGCGTCGGCGTCGTCAATAAGAATCCGCGCAACCTGGGCCCCAACGTTGCCACAGCCCAGCAGGGCCACTTTCAGGGTTCGCAATTCGGTCATTCAGACTCCCATGTCGCGGTTGAGCAGATCTTCTTCGGTTTCCCCGCGGACAATGAGCCGGGCAGATCCGTCGCGGACAGCGACAACGCCCGGCCGGGCCAGATAGTTGTAGTTGCTTGACAGGGCCCAGCAGTAGGCGCCGGTACCCGGTACAGCAAGCAGATCACCGGCTGCCACGTCCTCGGGCAGATATACATCTCTAACAACTATGTCGCCGCTCTCGCAATGTTTGCCCACTACTCGGGACAGCTGCGGACCCGCGTCGGAGCTCCGCGAGGCGAGAATGGCCGAATAATCCGCGTCATACAGCACCGGCCGGGGGTTGTCGCTCATCCCGCCGTCCACCGACACATACCGGCGGGGGTACGTAACGTCTTCGCCGGCTTCGGAACCCGGGGAATCCACCCGGACGGTCTTGAGCGTGCCGACCTCGTACAGCGTAAACGTCGTGCTTCCGACGATCGCGCGGCCCGGTTCGATCGAGATCCGCGGGGCGGAAATGCCCAGCGCCGCGCATTTGGAACGGACGACGGCGGCCATCGCCTGCGCGATCTCGGCGGCCGGGCGCGGGGTGTCAACGGGTGTGTAGGCAATGCCGTAGCCGCCCCCGAGATCCAGTTCGGGCAGCACGATGGAGTATTTCGACTGCATTGCGGCGAGGAAGTCCAGCAGCTTTTCCGCGGCGAGGGCGAAGCCGTCCGGCTCGAAGATCTGGGACCCGATGTGGCAGTGCAGGCCCAGCAGGTCGATGCTCTCGTGCCGGGTGGCCGCGGCCACGGCCTCCTCGGCGGCGGACAGCCCGGCCTGGTCGGTGGAGTCGCCCGCCATGGACAGGCCGAATTTCTGGTCCTCGTGGGCGGTGGCGATGAATTCATGAGTGTGGGCGTGCACTCCGGGGGTCAGCCGCAGCATGACCCTCGCGGTTTCGCCCCGGTTGGCGGCGATCGCCGCGACGCGGTCGAGCTCGTCGAGGCTGTCGACCACGATCCGGCCCAGCTGCATGTCCAGGGCCCGGTGGATTTCGCCGTCGGACTTGTTGTTGCCGTGCAGCGCGACGTCGGCGCCGGGGATGCCGGCGCGGGCGGCAACGGCGAGTTCGCCGCCGGACGCGGTGTCCAGGCGCAGCCCCTCTTCCTCGACCCAGCGGACCACGGAGGTGCACAGGAAGGACTTGCCGGCGTAGTAGACGTCCACTCCCCCGCAGATGTCCGCGAAGGCGTCGTTGAACGCGTCGCTGAAGGCCCGGGCGCGGGAACGGAAGTCGGTCTCACTCAGCACGAACAGCGGCGTGCCGTACTGGCGCTGCAGCTCGCTGACCGTCAGCCCCTCGATGGTGAGCTCGCCGTCGTCGTTCCGTGCGACGCCGCCGGCCCACAGCGGTTCGTGGAGGGCGTTGAGGTCGGCGGGGACCTCGAGCCAGCCCGGCGCGAGGGGCGAGCCTGCGGCACCGGGGTTGTGAGCTTCGGCCGGCTGTCCTGATTTTGCAGTCATGGCGGTTACATCCGTTCCGGCGCCGAGACGCCCAGCAGTTCCAGTCCGTTGGCCAGTACCTGGCTGGTGGCGTCGTTGAGCCACAGCCGGGTGCGGTTGGTGTCGGTGATGGGTTCATCGCCCTGGGGCGCCACCCGGCAGGCGTCGTACCAGCGGTGGTAGGCGCCGGCTATGACTTCCAGGTGCCGGGCCACGCGGTGCGGCTCGCGCAGTTCGGCGGCCTTGGCCACCACCGAGGGGTAGCTGCCCAGGTGCGAGAGCAGCTCGTTTTCGGTGGCGTGGTCCAGCAGGGCGGCGTCGAAGCTGTCCTGGCCGTTTACCCGGCGCTCCACGCCCGCGGCGACGGCGTTGCGGGCGGCGCCGCGGGAGCGCGCGTGGGCGTACTGGACGTAGAACACCGGGTTCTCGTTGCTGTGCTTCTTCAGCAGGTCCGGATCCAGGGTCAGCGGCGAATCGGCGGGGAACCGGGCGAGCGAGTAGCGCACGGCGTCCTTGCCGAGCCAGGAGATGAGGTCCTTGAGCTCGATGATGTTGCCGGCCCGTTTGGACAGCTTGGCACCGTTGACGGAGACCAGCTGGCCGATCAGGACCTCGATGTTGACCTCGGGATCGTCGCCGGCGGCGGCCGCGATGGCCTTGAGCCGGTTGATGTAGCCGTGGTGGTCGGCGCCGAGGAGGTAGATCTTCTCGGTGTAGCCGCGGTCCTTCTTGGACAGGTAGTAGGCCGCGTCGGCGGCGAAGTACGTCGGCTCGCCGTTCGCGCGGATCATCACGCGGTCCTTGTCGTCGCCGAAGTCGGTGGTGCGCAGCCAGACCGCGCCGCCGTCGTCGAACACGTGGCCCTGTTCGCGCAGGCGGGCGACGGCGTCTTCGATCGCGCCGGCGTCGTGGAGTTCCTGCTCGGAGAAGAAGACATCAAAGTCGACGCCGAACTCGGCCAGTGTCTGCTTGATGTCGTGCATCTGCGCCTTGTACGCGGCGCCCCGGATGACCGGCAGGGCGGCCACTTCGGTGAGTTCGCGGATGCCGGGGTGCTCGGTGAGCACCTCATGGCCGAGGTCGGCGATGTACTGGCCCGGGTATCCGCCCTCGGGCACGTCCCGGCCGTGCAGCCTGGCGAACACGGAGTTCGCGAAGACGTTCATCTGGGAGCCGGCGTCGTTGATGTAGTACTCGGCCGTGACGTCGGCGCCGGAGGCCCGGAGGACGCGGGCGATTGCGTCGCCGAGGGCGGCCCAGCGGGTGTGGCCGATGTGCAGCGGGCCGGTGGGGTTGGCCGAGACGAACTCCATATTCACCACGTGGCCGGCGAGCGCGGTGTTGGTGCCGTAGCCGGAACCCGCCTCGACGATGGCTTTGGCGAGGGCACCGGCGGCCGCGGCGTCCACCGTGATGTTCAGGAAGCCGGGGCCGGCGATGTCGACGGCGGCAACGCCGTCGATCAGTTTCAGCCGGGCGCTCAGGACGGAGGCGAACTCCCGCGGGTTCATCCCTGCCGTCTTGGCCAACTGGAGGGCGACATTGGTGGCCCAGTCCCCGTGGTCCCTGTTCTTCGGGCGCTCGACGCGCACCTCATCCGGGATGTCGGCCGCGGAAAGGGCAATGTCACCGGCCGCGACGGCGTCCTTCAGGCAGGCGGATATGGCAAGGGAGAGTTCTTCTGGGGTCACACTTCTAGCCTACCGGTGGGCCCGTGGTGTGGCGGAATCCGGGCACGGCGTGACGGCCGGCGCCGGCGGGAGGGAACACTCACAGGTCTTCAGGGTTTGGCGCCAAGGGTGAACCGTTACCCTGAAACCAACGTCTTGAAAGTTGTCGGTGCCTCTTTCGCTGTCCGAGTCCCCGCTGTCCGAGCCCCCGCTGTCCGAGTCCACGCTGTCCGATCCGCACCAAGAATCGAGCCCCGCATGAATACCGCCTTCCGCAAGAGCGTCCTCGTCGGCATTGCCGGCCTGTCCGTGGCCGGAACAGCGGCCGGCTGCGCCCCGGCCGCGCAGCCGCCGGCCGCGCAGGGCGCGCCCGCAGCGTCCGAGTCCGCCGCCGGCACCGGTTCCTACAAGGATGGCACCTACAGCGCCGACGGCAATTACACCTCCCCCAACGGCACGGAAACCGTGGGCGTGGAGCTGACCCTGGCCGGCGGTGCCGTGTCCGATGTGAAAATCACCCAGCACCCGTCGAATCCGAACACCCGCAAGTTCCAGGGCGAGTTCGCCGGCGGAATCCAGTCCCAGGTTGTCGGCAAGAAACTCGACGAAATCAAGGTGTCAAAGGTTGCCGGTTCCTCGCTGACCAGCGGCGGCTTCAACCAGGCCGTGGCAAAGATCAAGTCACAGGCCCAATAGCCCGACAGGGACAGAGGAATCGTGCCGCATCCGGGCTGGACGCACTTCGGCTTCGACGGGATCGGGACCCGCTGGGAGATTTCCACGCCGTCGCGCCTGTCCGGCGACCGCCGCCGTGCGCTGCTCGCGACAGTGGAGCGGTACGACGCCGCGTGGTCCCGATTCCGGCCCGACTCGCTTGTGGCCGGCGCCGCCCGCTCCCCGGGCCGGTTTGGGCTGCCCGCAGAGGCGGCTGCCCTGGGCGAGCTGTACCGCACGCTGTACCGGCTTACCGGCGGTGCCATGACCCCGCTCATCGGCGGCAGCCTGGAGCGCCTTGGCTACGATGCCGCCTATTCCCTGCGCCCGGGCGGCCCTCCGCTTCCCGCGCCGCGCTGGGAGGACGTGCTGGACTGGCAGGGCACGGTGCTGACCACCACGGCTCCGGTGGTGATCGACGTCGGCGCGGCCGGCAAGGGGCAGCTCGCGGACCTGCTCTCGGCCCAGCTCCGGGACAGCGGCTGCGCGGAGCACTTCATCGATGCCAGCGGGGACCTGCTGAACCCGGGACCGGAGCCGGTGGCTGTGGCCCTCGAGCATCCTTACGATCCCACCCGGGCAATCGGCACGGTCGAGCTGGGGGCCGGCGCCCTGTGCGCATCCGCCGCCAACCGCCGGGCCTGGGGCGACGGGTTCCACCATGTCCTGGACGGCACCACGGGAGCGCCGGTGCGTACCGTCGTCGCCAGCTGGGCCCTGGCCGGGACGGCGATGGTGGCCGACGCGCTCGCCACCGCCCTGTTCTTCGTCGACGGTCCGCGGCTGGAGCAGGAGTTCGAGTTTGCCTGGCTCACGGCCTATTCGGACGGGCACGCGGAATATTCAGCCGATTTTGAAGGGGCACTGTTCACATGACCGCCATCACCACCACTCCGCTCGGCTCGAAGCTTGACACCGCCCTGGGCCGGCTCACGATGTACCGGCTGGTGCTGTGGGTCCTGGCCGTCCTGGCCGGCTACAGCCTGCTGCTCAATGTGCTGGGCTGGCTGACCTTCGGGCTGCCGGAAATGCTGGCCCACCTTGGCCTGTGCCTTGGCGTGACGTACGCCACCAACCTGGCGCTGGCCGCGTTTTTTCACGTGCGGCCGCACACGGAATCCTCCTTCATCACCGGCCTGCTGCTGTATTTCCTCTTCTGGCCCAGCCAGCTGACGCAGGGCCTTCAGCTGGCTGAGCTCGCCGGCGTCGCACTGGCCTGCGTGCTGGCCTCGGCCTCGAAATATGCGCTGGCCTGGCGCGGCCGCCACATCTTCAACCCGGCCGCTGCCGGTGCATTCCTCGCCGGGCTGACCGGGCTCAACATCGCCACGTGGTGGGCCGCGACGCCGCCGATGCTCTTGCTGGTGCTGCCGGGAGCGCTGCTGGTGCTCTACCGGATCCGGAAGCTGCCCATGGCGGCCGTCTTCACCGTTGTGGCGGTGTTCATCGTGACCGCGGAACTACTCCGGTCCGGGATGGAGCTGTCCGAGGCCTTGTGGCAGCCGATAGCGCAGCGTCCGGTGCTCTTCTTCGTCGGGTTCATGCTGATCGAGCCACTGACTTTGCCGCCGCGGCGATGGCAGCAACTGGTGCTGGCCGCCGTCGTCGGGGTGCTCTTCGCGGTCCCCTACAACCTGGGGTTTGTGGCCAACTCCCCCGAGCTGGCGCTCCTCGCGGGCAACGTGCTCGCCTTCGCCGCCGGACAGCGCGGCCGGGTGCGGCTGCAATTCGTCGGGAGGCGGCCGCTGACGCCCACGACGACGGAATTCAGCTTCCGTCCGGAGCGCCCGGTGCGCTTCACCGCCGGGCAGTACCTGGAACTGCACCTGCCGCCGGCCAAGGCCGGCGGCAGGAATGCTGGCAAGAGTGACATCAGGGGCGACGGCAGGGGAATCCGCCGTGTCTTCAGCCTGACCAGCGCACCCGGCACCCCGCTGCTGACGATCGGGGTGGGGACCGCGGAACCCGTCTCGGCGGCCAAGCGATCGCTGCTGGCCCTCACGCCCGGGGAAGGCCTCGCCGCGACCATGGTGGGTGGCGACTTCGTCCTGCCCCGGAACCCGGCGATCCCCGTGCTGTTCATCGCGGCCGGAATCGGCATCACCCCCTATTTGGCCCACCTGTCCGGGACCGCAGCCGGGGCGGCCACCGGAACGCCATCCGGGACGGGCACCGCCGACAGGGACGTCATTCTGCTCTATCTGGCAAAGAATGCCGCCGAACTCGCCTATGCCGAGGAGCTGCAGCGCTCGGGGGCGCGCATCCTGGCGCGGCTTGCCGATGGTTCGGTGCCGCCGGCCTTCATGAAGGACACCGGCGCCCAAAGAATCGACGCCGCGGCCCTCAAGGAGCTGGTCCCCGACATCGCCGGCAGGGAAGTCTTCGTCTCCGGGTCGCCGGCGAGTGTCCGTTCGCTCCGGACCGCGGCGCGCGGTGCGGGTGCCCGCCGGGTCCATGTGGATTCCTTCGCCGGCTACTGAGCGGGACTTTCACGCACTACACACGCACTTGCCCCGGGCTTAACTCGCGAAACGGGTGCCGATTTTCCGTTCGAGGCCACCTTCCTGCTAAGCTCTAGGACGTCCCGCCGGTAACGGCAGGATCCCTGGATGCCCTCGTAGCTCAGGGGATAGAGCGTCTGCCTCCGGAGCAGAAGGTCGTAGGTTCGAATCCTATCGAGGGCACAAACGAAACCCCGTCACTTCACAGAAGTGGCGGGGTTTTCTGTGTTTGCTGGCCCAAGGCAACGCCGAAACCCTGCGGCCTTGTCTCTGCCCAATGTCGGTGCCCGCTCGTAGGCTGTGTTCATCGGCGGCGGGCTACCCTGCCCGCCCCGAAGCATGAAGGGGGTCTCAGATGTTCTTTCCAACTCCGTACTGTTCCATCGTTCCGCCCTATTTGCTCCGCCGCCTGGCCGCGCAGCGCGAGCCCGAACTCTCCCAGGCTGCCCGCGCGGCGAGGGAAGCCCTGCAGCACGTCCCGAGCTTCCAGGCCTCCCGGGCCGCCCCGTCCCCCGTGGCGCTCCCCGGCATGCGGGAGCTCAAGCCGTCCCCGCCGGAGCGGACGGTCTATGACGCCAAGTTCGCCGAACGGCTGCCCGGCAACGTGGTCCGCAAAGAAGGCGAACCGCCTAACGGCGACCACGCCGCCGATGAGGCCTATGACGGGCTGGGGCACACCCACCGTCTCTACGCGGAGGCTTTCGGCCGGAATTCCATCGACGGCAACGGCCTCCACCTCGATGCCACGGTCCACTACGGCCGCCTGTACGACAACGCGTTCTGGGACGGCCAGCAAATGGTCTTCGGCGACGGTGACGGCCAGGTCTTCGAGCGCTTCACGAAATCCCTGAGCGTCATCGGCCACGAGCTCGCCCACGGCGTCACCCAGTTCTCCGCCGGGCTGGTCTACCGCAACCAGGCCGGCGCGCTGAATGAGTCGCTGTCCGATGTCTTCGGGGCGCTTGTGGAGCAGTATGTCCGGAAGGAGTCCACCGCGGAGGCCAGCTGGCTGATCGGCGAAGGCCTCTTCACGGACCAAGTGCAGGGGACCGCGCTGCGGTCCATGAAGGCGCCTGGAACCGCGTACGACGACGACGTGCTCGGCAAGGACCCGCAGCCGGACTCGATGGAGGGCTACGTGCGCACGAGCGCGGACAACGGCGGCGTGCACATCAACTCCGGAATCCCCAACCGCGCGTTCTGCCTGGTTGCCACGGCCCTCGGCGGCAATGCCTGGGAAGCCCCCGCGCAGATCTGGTACGAGACGCTGACGGGCGGCACGCTGTCCCCCACCGCCACGTTCGGCGCCTTCGCCAGGGCCACTGCCGCCTCGGCCCAGGAGCTTTTCGGAGAGGATTCCAAGGAGCATGACGCCGTGCGCTCGGCGTGGGAAACTGTGAAGGTCAAGGTCCCGGGAGCCCGACGCTAGGCCCGGCTCCTGCAGATCCGAGTCCGATGAAGATCCGAGTCCGATGAAGATAACTGTCCAGCGCAGCGGCGGCGTGGCCGGAATGAAGCGGACGTGGACCGTCCGGCCCGAGCCGCCTGAGGACACCGACCGGTGGCAGCCGCTCATCGAAGCGTGTCCGTGGGACGACGTCGCCGGGACCAGCGGTCCAACCGGCCAGCCGGACCGGTTCATGTACAGCATCCGGGCTGATCAGCGCCGGGCGGTCCTGCCGGAGCGAGAACTGACGGGTCCGTGGCGGGACCTCGTCGAACGTGCCCGCGCTGCGGCCGAGGACGCGGCGGCGCCGGATCCCGGCTAGCCTCCGCCCCCCAGCCCGTGACCTGCGCCGTATCCCCTGCGCCGTATCCCCCTGCGCTGTATCCCCCTGTGCCGTGGCCCTTTATGCCGTGGCCAGATGTCCCCGGAAGGTGCGCCGGTAGGACTGCGGGCTGGTATCCAGCGCCTTCGCAAAGTGGTGCCGCAACAGGACGGAATGCCCGAAGCCGGATTCCCGTGCGACCTCGTCAATGTTGAGCTCCGTGGTTTCCAACAGCTCCTGGGCGCGCAGCACCCGCTGGGAGTTGAGCCACGCCGCCGGGGTTGCGCCCGTTTCGGAGCGGAAACGCCGCGCGAACGTCCGGGGGGACATATGGACCCGGGCCGCCAGTTCGTTGACCGGGTGCTCCTCGTCCAGGTGCCGGACCATCCACTGCAGCAGCTGCTCCATGGGCTCCGAGCCGCATTGCGGAATGGGCCGGTCGATGTACTGGGCCTGGCCGCCGTCCCGGTGCGGCGGGACCACCATGTCCCGGGCGATCGCCGCGGCAACCTTGGCGCCGAATTCAACGCGGACCAGATGCAGGGAGGCATCGATCCCGGCGGCCGTTCCGGCGCTGGTGATGATCCGGCCGTCTTCGACGTAGAGGACGTTTTCGTCCACCAGGACGGCAGGATACTTGCTGGCGAGTTCCTGGGAGTAATGCCAGTGGGTGGTGCAGCGGCGGCCGTCGAGCAGGCCGGCCCGGGCCAGGGCAAATGCCCCCGAACAGATGGACATCACCCAGGCCCCCCGGGCATGGGCGGCCCGCAGCGCGTCCAGGACGGATTCGGGGACGTCCTCGTCCCGGCCGTACGGCGCCATCACCACCAGATCCGCGTCCGCGGCCGCTTCCAGCCCCAATCCGACGTGCATGGACAGCCCGGACTTAAGCGGAATGTCGCCTGGCTCCGGGGCGCACACGCGGAAATCGAAGGCAGGCACGCCGTTTCCGCGGGCTGAACGGTCAATGCCGAAGACCTCGAAGGCGGTCGCGAACTCGAAGATCGAGAAGTGGGGGACGACGATCATTGCCACTGATTTGATCATGTTTCCAGTGTGGCAGAAATTATAGCTTTTTGGGCATTTCTGCCACTTTTTTTCGCAGGCGGGCTGGCGAACCATAGAGGTATGGAACTCCTCGGAATCGCAGTCATTATCCTCATCCTCGCCGTTATCACCGCCACCATCTCCGCTCTCCGCAAGGACGGACTCGGCCACACCCCGCCGGTCCGCTCGGACGAGTACTGGATGGCCCGGGATCTGCCCAGTGTCAACTACACTCTGCGGATCTTCTGAGTCCGCGGGGCAGCATTCCCTCCAGAAACGCGGACAATGCAAAGGGACCCGGTTCAGCGCGAACCGGGTCCCCTGCATCTGCGGATTCAGTTCAGGAAACGAGGACCAGCCCTGGATCACAGCCACTCATCCGGCCATCAATGTCACCCGTGGGCGATGTCCGAGGGATGTGCCGCCAGGGGCGTGATGTCGATGGTCATGTACGGAAACAGCGGCAGTCCCCACAGGATCTCATGCAGGCGTTCATTGCCGGTGACATCGAAGATGCTCAGGTTGGCGTATTCGCCTACGCAACGCCAGATGCTTTGCCATTCGCCCTGGCGTTGCAGCTTCTGGGAATACGCCTTCTCCGTGGCGAGCAGTTCAGCCTTGGCCTGCGCATCCATGTCGCGCGGGATATCAACGTTCATTCGGACTGCGTATAGCACCTATTGCTCCTTGGTCAGGTGAGCCTTGTTGGGTCTCGGCGCTTGAGTCAGGCGCGGGCGGCGTCGAGTACGAAATCGTAGGTGACCTCGTTGCCCGCTTCAGTAACACGGGCAGTGGGGCTCAGGACCAGCTCCGGCTTGACGGCCGAGGCAATGTCGTCGGAGAGGTGCTGGTCACCTTCGAAGTAGAGCTGTGCAGTCAGCAGCTGGTAACCCGGAGCAGACACCTTGAGGTGGAGGTGCGCGGGGCGCCAGGCGTGCCATCCGGCAGAAGCGATGAGCTTCCCGCAGGCACCATCCGTGGGGATCTGGTAGGGCGCAGGCTGGACCGTGTTCAGTGCGAAGTTACCCTCGCCATCAGCCACGACGGTGCCGCGCAGGTTCCACTCGGGCAGCCCGGGGGCATACTGCGAGTAGAAACCGTTATCATCCGCGTGCCAGATTTCAACATTGGCACCGGCCAGTGGGGTGCCATCAACGGCGCGAACCTGGCCCTGGAACAACAACGGCGTGCCGCCCTCATCCGCACGCATCGGCAACGTGGCCGGGGTTTCGAGCCGGGGTGAACCGGGCACGTAGTACGGGCCCTCGATGGTGCCCTTGTTGCCTTCGCGGTCCTCTGTGGAAACCTCTTCGACCACGTGCTCCACCCAGACGTCCAGGAACAGCGGCCATTCACCGTCTTCGCCCACGCTGATGAGCCAGGACTTCAGGGCGTTGAACTCGTCGTAGGTGACCTTGTGCTTGCGGATGGTCTCATAGACCGCACCCAGGACCTCGTTGGCGAGCAGGGACACACGTTCCTTGGGAACCTCGAGTGCCGCCGTCTTGCCACTGTCGCGGAAGCGCTCAGTGGCCAGGCTGCCGGATTCCGCGGCCTTGGCATCAAATTCACTCAGTTCGGTCGTCATCGTTGACTCACTTTCTTCTATCCGGCGCCACTTCGGTGTGGGCGCCTGATCGGGGGTGGTTTAGGGCCTAGTTGCCCTGGTCGAGGCGGTATTTGGAAAGTTTTTCCGGGTCGATGCTGATCCCGATGCCCGGCACCTGGCGGACGGCCAGACGCCCGTCCACGATCTCCAGCGGCTCCGCCAGAAGGTCATCGCTCATGTCCAGGAAGTTGGAGAGTTCGCCGGCCCGCAACGTGGTGGATTTGAAGGCAGCGCCAAAGGTGACCGTGCACAGCGTGCCCAGCTGGCCATCGATCTGGTTGCCCATGATCACTTCGGCACCCAGCCCGTCGCATTGGAACAGCACACGCTGGGAGTGCGAGAAGCCGGTCCGGGCCGTCTTGATGCTGACAGCATTGGCGGCGCCATTGAGCAGTTCGCGGGTGACCTCGCCAGGCCGGGTCGCACTCTCATCGGCCACGAACGGCACGGGACAACGCTCCACGAGCCATTTGCGTCCCAGGACGTCGTCAGCCGGGCATAGTTCCTCGGCGAGGGTGAGGTCGAGGTCGGCCATGGCGTTTAGCGCCCGGAGCGATTCCGACGCCGTCCAGCCCCGGTTGCCGTCGATGTACAGTTCGATTTCCTCGCCGAGCTCTTCGCGCAGGGCGCGGCAGACATCGACGTCGAGCCTGAACGGCTTCCTGCCCACTTTCACCTTGAACGTGGTGATCCCGTAGGCCTCGCGCATCCGTTCCGCCTCGGCCACCATCTTCGCCGGCTCCGCAAAACCCAGCATGTGGCTGACTCTCATGCTGTCCGAATAGCCGCCAAGCAGGGCCGTAACGGGCTGGCCGAGTGTCTTACCGATAACGTCCCAGATGGCCATGTCCACGGCCGACTTTGCGGTCGGGTTGCCGACGGTCCTGTCCATGACGGCATGAACAGCCTCCCGGTCCATCACGGACATCCCCACGAGGTGCGGCGCAAACAGCGTCTGGATCGCTGCCACGATGGACTCCTGGGTCTCGCCGTATGTGAACGGCCGGGCCGGAGCCTCCGCGACGCCCACGACTCCGTCGTCGCTATGGACGCGCACCAGGACGTGCAGCGCGGTGTGGACCTCGCCGCTCGCGAAGCGCAGGGGCTTCGTATAGGGGATGGCGAAGGGGATCGCCTCTACGGCTGTGATTTTCACGGGAGCCCTCCGGCATAGGTCGAGTCGATGAAGATGTTGTTGTCCTCGAGCATCGCGAGGAACGAGTCGACGAGCGGTGAGTCGTCGTTGCGCCGCCAGGACAGCCCCAGTTCCACGGGTTCGGTTCCGGAAACCGCACGGTACTGCACCCCGTCCAGCGCTATGCCCCTGACGGATTCCGGCAAGACAGCCACGCCCAGGCCGGCCGCCACGAGCGAGAGCTGGGTGGAGGTCTTCGCGGACTCGTGGGCCACGTGGGGATGAAAATCTGCCGCCCGGCACGCACGGATCACCGCATCGTTGACCACCGAATGGGAACCCGCTGGATACATGATGAAATCCTCGGCGCGCAGCTCACCCATGGTCACGGGTTCCCCCGCCGTGAGCCGGTGGCCGGTCGGGAGGGCCACCACAAACTGCTCGCGGACTATGGGGCGCAGCGCCAGCGAGGTGTCCTTGAGCGGCGGCCGCAGTACGCCGACGTCGAGCTCCCCGGCAACGAGCGCCTTCTCGATGGCGGGAGTAAGCATCTCAGTGTGAATGTCCAGAACCACGCCGGGCAGCTGCTCCTTGACCAGCCGGGCCAGGAGGGGCAGCTGCGAGTAGGACGCCGTGCCGGTCAGTCCGATCCGGAGCGTGCCCGCTGTCCCATCTGCGAAACGGCGGGCCCGGCGCGCAGCCTCGTCGACGCTACGCAGAATCCGCCGGGCATCCAGGAGGAAGACTTCCCCTGCGGGAGTCAGCCTGACGCTGCGCGTGGTGCGGGCCAGAAGCTCGATGCCCAGTTCGGCTTCGAGCTGACGAATCTGCTGGGACAACGGCGGCTGCGCCATCTGCAGGCGCTCAGCCGCCTGACCGAAGTGGCAGGTCTCGGCAACCACCACGAAATAGCGCAGGTGACGCAGTTCCATGCAATGGCTCCTTCCGTGGGCGGGACGGCCCGCAACACTGAAGGGGCCGGCCGGCCCGGGCCTGTGACGCTGCCCGGGTCATGGTTATTGGTTGTTGGTTCAACAGCGTAGGGCCGAATTTAGTATTCAGCAAATACCAAATTCCGCATTATTCAGATTTCAAAAGTCTCAATATAGGCCTAGGTGAGCCTAGGCAAATGCCTAGTGTGACGCTCGCCACCAGCTGGCAAAGTTGGCTGCATTCACCATCGACCGACCGACCGTTCGGCGGTCCGCCGGGCAGCGCAGCCCGGCCACCCGGGCGACGCTGCCCGATACCGATAGGAGCCAACATGACTGAGACCCTGGTGGGCATCCGAGCCCAGCTTGACGAGGCCCTTGTGGAGGATCACGAAAAAGGCATCTTCCGCGCCAAGCGCAGCATCTTCACCGACGAAGACCTGTTCGAACTGGAAATGAAGCACATCTTCGAAGGCAACTGGGTGTACCTGGCGCATGACAGCCAGATCCCCACTGTGGGTGACTACTTCACCACGTACATCGGCCGCCAGCCGATCATCATCTCCCGCGACAAGCAGGGCGGCCTCAATGCACTCATCAACGCCTGCAGTCACCGCGGCGCGATGCTGTGCCGCCGCAAGACGGACAACCGCACCACGTTTACCTGCCCATTCCATGGCTGGACCTTTAATAACACGGGCAAGCTCCTCAAGGTCAAGGACCCCCGCGACGCCGGCTACCCGGAGCAGTTCAACAAGGAGGGCTCCCACGACCTTACAAAGGTGGCCCGGTTCGAGAGCTACCGCGGTTTCCTCTTCGGCAGCATCAACCCCGACGTCAAATCCCTTGAGGAGCACCTGGGCGAGTCCACCAAGGTCATCGACATGATCGTGGACCAGTCCCCCGAAGGCCTGGAAGTCCTCCGCGGCGCTTCGAGCTACACCTACGACGGCAACTGGAAGCTGCAGGCAGAAAATGGTGCCGACGGCTACCACGTCTCCGCGACCCATTGGAACTACGCCGCCACCACCGCCCGCCGCACCACCGGCGAATCTGCCAACGAGACCAAGAACATGGATGCGGGCGGCTGGGCCAAGCAGAAGGGCGGCTACTACTCCTTCGACCACGGCCATCTGCTGCTCTGGACCGAGTGGCTGGATCCCAGTAACCGTCCCCTGTTTGATCGCCGGGCCGAACTCGTGGAGAAGTACGGCGAAGCCAAGGCCGATTGGATGATCAATATCTCCCGCAACCTGTGCCTCTACCCGAATGTGTATCTGATGGACCAGTTCGGCTCGCAGATCCGGCACTTCCGCCCCATCTCCGTCGACAAGACGGAGGTGACCATCTACTGCATCGCCCCCAAGGGAGAGAGCGCGGAGGCACGCGCCAGCCGCATCCGCCAGTATGAGGACTTCTTCAACGCCTCCGGCATGGCTACGCCGGACGACCTCGAGGAATTCCGATCCTGCCAGAAGACCTACCAGGCCACGGCCGCAGCGTGGAATGACCTCAGCCGCGGCGCGACCCACCAGATCGCGGGCCCCGACGCCAATGCTGACGTCATCGGCCTCAAGCCCATCTCCAGCGGCGTCCGGACCGAGGACGAGGGGCTGTACCCCATCCAGCACGGTTACTGGGTGCAGACGATGCGCGCAGCGGCAGCCGCGGAAGAATCAGCCGCCGAAGAAGCAGCCTCACCCACCACGCGGACCGTGGAAAAGAACAACGCGGCACCGAACAACGCAGCCCAGAACTAGCCCGCACCAGGCCCGAGGAGAACCACAGCACATGACACAGACCATCGACGTCGGCACTCAGGGCGCCGGCACAGACAGCCCGGCCTCCCTGGAAGAGATCCGTTCCTTCCTCTACCGCGAGGCAAGGTTCCTCGACGACCGCGAGTTCGACCGCTGGCTGGACTGCTACCACCCGGAAGCCGAGTTCTGGATGCCCGCCTGGGCGGACGACGATCAGCTCACCAACGACCCGCAGCGCGAAATCTCCCTCATTTATTACGCCAACCGTGGCGGCCTGGAGGATAGGGTCTTCCGCATCAAGACCGACCGCTCCAGCGCCACAAGCCTGCCGGAGCCGCGCACCGGCCACAACATCACGAACGTCGAGATCGTGGATGCTCACGGCAGCCAGGTTGATGTCCGCTTCAACTGGCACACGCTCTACTACCGCTATCAGAACATTGATCCCTACTTCGGAACATCGTTCTACACCATCGACTTTTCGGGCACGCAACCCGTCATCACCAAGAAGAAAGTCGTCCTCAAGAACGACTACATCCACCACGTCGTGGATATCTACCACATCTAAGATCCGAACGACTGGAATCGAGTCCCCCATGAGCCACCAGATTGCCCTCAGCTTCGAAGACGGCGTCACCCGTTTTGTCACCGCACATCCCAACGAAACAGTGGCCGACGCCGCTTACAAGGCCCGCATCAATATCCCCTTCGACTGCCGGGACGGGGCCTGCGGCACCTGCAAGGCTTTTTGCGAATCCGGCAAGTACGACGGCGGCGACTACATCGATGAGGCCCTCACCGAGGACGAAGCCGGGAACGGCTTCTGCCTCCCCTGCCAGATGGTGCCCGAAAGTGATCTTGTGCTTCAGATCTCCGGCACTTCGGAGATGGCGAAGGTTGGCGCCACCACCTTCGCGGCCACTGTTAAGGAACTGACGTGGTTCGCGGACAACACCGCCGCCGTCACCCTCGCCGTCGAAAACCGCGGGGACCTGTTGTTCCTCCCTGGTCAGTACATGAACTTCGCCGTGCCGGGCACGGACGCCGTACGGTCATATTCGTTCAGCAGCGGACCGGCCGCGGATGAATTGCGCTTCCTGATCCGCACGGCTCCCGACGGCGCCATGACCACCTACCTGAAGGAACGCGCCGCCGTCGGGGACACCGTTCCCCTGACGGGCCCCATGGGCAGCTTCTTCCTCCGCGATATCAAACGTCCGGTGCTGATGCTGGCCGGCGGTACCGGCGTCGCCCCCTTGCTGTCCATGCTGGAGAAGATCGCCACCGGGCTGGAGGAGGCGCCCGCCTACCCGGTGCACCTGGTTTATGGGGTCACTTTCGACAAGGACCTGGTGGAACTGGACAAGCTGCAGCGCTATGCCGACGCCGTCGGGAACTTCTCCTTTGATTACTGCGTGGCCGATCCGGCGAGCGCCGCGGAGAACAAGGGCTACGTGACCCAGTACATTACGGCAGCGCAATTGAACGACGGTGACGTCGACGTGTACCTCTGCGGGCCGCCGGCCATGGTGGACGCCGTCCGGAAGTACTGGGACGCCCAGGGAATCACGCCCGCGAATTTCTACTACGAGCGCTTCGCGGTGGGGGCCACGGCGGCACCGGCGCCGGCTGCCCCGGCGCTCGCAGGGGCAGTCGCTTGAGCTCCGGCGGCCGGGGGTCCAGCGCGGCCCGGGCGATCAGCCCGGGCCGGTTCGCCGGCCAGGTGGTGGTTGTGACGGGAGCGGCCCAGGGCATCGGACGCGCCGTTGCCTCCCGCGTCACCGCGGAGGGCGCCCACACCGTCCTGGTGGACCGCGCCGACCTCGTCCATGAGGCGGCGGCCGAGCTCAGCGCGGACGGCGGCTCCGCATTCGCCGTCACGGCCGACCTCGAAGACTATGCCGGCGCCAGTGCCGCGATTGAGGCGGCGCTGAACCGCCACGGGCGCATCGACGTGCTGATCAACAACGTGGGCGGCACCATCTGGGCCAAGCCGTTTGAACACTACGAACCTGAACAAATCAGCAAGGAAATACAGCGTTCGTTGTTTCCCACGCTGTGGGCCTGCCGCGCGGTGCTTCCCCACATGATCAGCCAGGCGGGCGGCGTGATCGTCAACGTTGCCTCCGTGGCCACGCGCGGCATTAACCGCGTCCCATATGCCGCGGCCAAGGGCGGCGTCAAAGCCATCACCGCCGCTCTGGCCCTGGAAGCGGCCCCCCACGGCATCCGCGTGGTGGCCACCGCTCCGGGCGGAACGGAGGCACCGGCCCGCCGCGTGGCCCGGGGCCCGCAACCCGAAGGCGCAACGGAAAAGGCCTGGTACCAGCAGATTGTGGACCAGACCATCGGTTCCTCCCTGATGAAGCGGTACGGAACCCTCGAAGAACAGGCCGGCCCCATCGCCTTTCTGGCCTCTGCCGAGGCTTCCTACATCACCGGCAGCGTCCTCGCCGTGGCCGGCGGCGATTTGGGCTGATCCCCCCGCCCGCCCCGTACCTGCCCTGCTGCCCTACTGCCCCGGTTATCCCGTTCGACCCCACCCTGCCGCAATGACGCGGCCCAGGCCACTGGAGCCACCTATGAACGTTCTCCCTGCATCCGCGGATGCGACACGCAAGACAACCGTCCGCTGGGTGATGGCAATTGCCGCCGCAGCCCTGCTCTTTGACGGTTATGACCTCGTGGTCTATGGAACAGTCGTTTCCTCGCTGCTACGCGACCCCAGCCAACTCGGAACTCTCGATGCTGCCGAGGCCGGCGCACTGGGCAGTTACGCCCTGATGGGCGTCATGGTGGGTGCCATCACCGCCGGAGCCGTGGGTGATGCCCTGGGCCGCCGGAAGCTGATGCTCATCAACATCGTCTGGTTCTCCGTAGGCATGGCCCTCACAGCCACGGCCACCAGCGTTCCGGTCTTTGGCCTCCTCCGGTTCCTGACCGGCATCGGCGTCGGTGCGCTCGTCGCGACCGCGGGCGCCGTCGTCGCGGAATTCGCCCCGGCCGGCAAGCGCAATTTCCACAACGCCATTGTCTACTCGGGCGTCCCCGCCGGGGGGCTGCTCGCGTCGCTGCTGGCCATCGTCCTCGGCGGCGTGACCGACTGGCGCGGGCTGTTCATGATCGGTGCGCTCCCCCTCGTGGTCCTGTTCCCGCTGGCGTACCTGAAACTGCCCGAGTCGCCGCGGTGGCTCCTCGCCCGGGGCCGGACAGAGGATGCCCGCCTCCTGTCCGTGAAGACCGGTATCAGTCTGGCGGATGGAGATGCCCAGGCCGCCAGCGCCTCCCCCGACCCGCGACTGTCCACGCAACCCCCGGCCGCCGTCCGCCAGGACGGACGTCCGCTCACGGGTTTCGCGGCCCTCGCCTCCGGAAACTACCGCACACCCACTATCCTCCTTGGCCTCATGAGCTTCTGCGGGCTGCTGCTGACCTACGGCCTGAACACCTGGCTTCCCGAGATCATGGGCCAGCACGGCTACGGGAAGACCTACTCGCTGACGTTCCTTCTGGCGCTCAACGCCGGCGCGGTGATCGGCGGACTCGTCGCATCCCGCTCCGCGGACAGGCTGGGGCCCAGGGCCATCGTTGCCACCACTTTCGTCATCGCGGCAGCTGCCCTGGTTCTGCTGACCCTGGAGTTCCCGCTCCCCGTGCTGCTGATCGCCGTCGCTTTTGCAGGAGTGGGCAGCCTCGGCACGCAGGTGCTCGTATACGGGTTCGTTTCCAACTACTACCCGACGCCGGCGCGCGCGGCTGGGGTCGCCTGGTGCGCGGGCTTCGGCCGGTTGGGCGGCATCGTGGGTCCGCTGGTGGGCGGGTTCCTGATCAGCGCCCATGCACCCAACAATGTGGCCTTTATCGTTTTCGCCGCCGTGGCCCTGTTTGGCGGCCTCGTCACGGTGTTCGTCCGCAGACACCGGGCAGGTGTTCACGCGGCCGCCTTTCCAGGCAACCCGGCCGGCTTCGGCGAGTCCCGCGAGACCGTTCAGCAGGGGACCGGCCAGTGGGGATCGTGAGCCGGTCGGATATTGTTGAAATCCATGCCTGACAATGACGCCAGCCCCTTCCTCAGCGGGCGGACCGCACAGTCCCAGCAACTGCTGGGACTGTTGCGGTCCGCCCGCTCCGGCGTCCCCGCGCTGGCCATCGTTTGCGGCCGCCCCGGAATGGGCAAAACGTCCCTGGTGGAACTTTTCCTCCGACAAGACGAGGTCAGCCGGGAGGCGACCATTGTCCTCCGGGCTGCCGGGGCCGCGTGGGAAAAACCGTTCGATTTCGGCCTCGTCCAACAACTTCTTTCCCAACGTCCGGTCGCGCCGGGTTCCGCAGCCGCAACGGCCTCTGATGGGGCGCGGACCGCCGGCACGGAAGGCGACAACGGCGCGGCGCGGCTGCGCCAGGTTGGCGACAACCTTCTGTCCGCTGTTCATGAGCTGGCCGGGCCAGATCACACACTGGTCCTTTGGCTGGATGATCTCGAACTGGGTGACATCGCTTCCCTGCGGACAATCCTCTACGCACTCCGCAGGATTGGTCCCCTCCGTTTGCTGACCATACTCTGCGTCGATCAGGACGCCGCAGCAGCACACGACGTGGAACCGGACGACGGATTCGCGGGTCTCCTCCGCCTGCCGGGCGCCACCACCATCCGGCTGGGGCCGCTGACAGCCGATGACATACTCTCGATGTGGCGCGATTCCCCCGGGCCAGGGCTTACAGCCCCGGCCGCCCGGGCCCTTGTGGAACATACCGGCGGCAGCCCTGCGCTGGTGCGCCCGCTTCTGGAGCAGTTCAGCACCGCTGTATGGTCCGGCAGTCCGGAGCACCTGCCCGCGCCCGCGGACTACGTTGTTTCGGTGGCAAGCGCCTTGAAAAGGATGTCTCCGGAGGGCGCCGCACTCACGGAGGCGGCAGCTGTGTTGGGTGTGCGGTCCCAGCTTGCCCTCGCCGTGGAACTGGCCGGGGTCACGGATCCGGTCGCCGGCGTCGACTCCGCCAACGCCGCCGGGCTCCTCCGCCTGACCATGGCCAATGCCGAAACGCGCCTGGAATTTCCCCTGCCGGTCGTCCGCGCGGCCGTCTACCAGCACCTCGGCCCCGGCCGCCGGGTCGCCCTGCATACGGCCGCGGCAGCGATCATGACAGACCCGCTGCAACGTCTCAGCCACAGGGCCGCCGCCGCGCTGCTGCCGGATGCGACCCTCGCGGCCGAACTCGAAAGCAGCGCAGAATACTTTGCCTCGAACGGTGCCTGGCACCGGGCGGCAGAGGCGTATGCCCAGGCGTCCCGCCTGAACCCCGAGCTCCCCGAGCGGGAACTGCTCCTCGTCAAGGCCGTGGATGCCATGGTGGGAGCCGGGGAACTGCCCCGGGCCGAGGCGGCCCTGGAAGCTCTTGATTCCTTTGCCCCGAGTCCCAGGAGCGATGCCGTGCGCGGCTACCTCGCCATCCTTAGGGGCCGCCCCGCCCAAGCGGACGCATTGCTCCACAAGGCCTGGACCGCCGTCGACCCCTCCACCGACGCCGCGACGGCCGGCGGCATTTGCCAGCGGCAAGTCCTGCACGCGCTGGCCCGCTTTCACGGGAGGGACCTGGTGACATGGGCCGGGCGTGCCAGACGGCTGGCGTCTGCCGGCAGTCCCCCGGCGGTTGAAGCGCAGGCCATCGAGGGACTGGGCCTGGGGGCAATAGGCCGGTATGACGAGGCCGAAATGAGTTACCGGGCCGCGGATCAGTGGCCGGAGCGGGCCGCGCAACATCAGCGGATCGACATGGGCAGGGGCTGGCTGCACCTGGCCATGGACCGCGTGGAAGAGGCACGTGCAGAACTGGCCGGGGCGGTCCCCACGGAATTCGCCCAGGGTTCACAGCGGATATCCCTGTGGGCCCAGGGCTGGCTCGCCCGGGCAGATTTCACCCTGGGCGCCTGGGACGAAGCCCTCCGGACCGTGGAGAACGCCGTGGCCATGCAGGAAGAGTCCGGGATCGACCTCCTGCGGCCGCTCCTGCACTGGAGCGGCGCCCAAATCCATGCGCTGCGCGGGAACTGGGACGCTGCCGCCCACCACCTGGACCGTGGCGCCGCCGCGACAGACAGTTACCCCACCATGTTGCTGCCCTACTGCCTCGCACAGGCCCAGGTGGCCGAGACGAAGGCGGACTACGACGGCGTCATCCGTGCGCTGCTGCCCGTGGTGCGGATGCAGCGTGGCGGCGGGATCGACGAGCCGGGCTTCTGGCCCTGGCAGGACCACTACGCCAATGCCCTGGTCATGGTGGGACGGGTGGCGGAAGCGGACGCGTTCCTGGTCCCGCATGAAGAACTGGCAGCCCGGCGTGGACACAGGTCCACCTTGGCGCGGTTGTCGTACGTTAGGGGCCGGATCCAGGCCGCGGCCGGCGACCTCGACGCCGCCCGCGCGACGTTCCAAGGCGGCCTCGCGCAACTGGACACGCTCCCCATGCCTTTTGCCCGCGCCCGGGTTAAATTCGCCTACGGCCAATCCTTCCGGCGCGCCGGCAAGCGGAAGGAAGCCGCCGCCACGCTGGCTGAGGCCCGTGAACTGTTCGCCGTCCTGGGCGCGGAGGCGTACGTGGACCGATGCTCACGCGAACTGCGGGCCAGCGGTGTCAGCACAACCGGAAGCGCCAGCCAGGCCTCGTCGGGGGGTCCGACGGCCGGGGGTGGCCCGGACGACCTGACCGAGCAGGAAAAATCCGTGGCAGCACTCGTCGCGTCGGGGCTAAGCAACAGGGAAGCCGCCGCCGAGCTCTACATCTCCGTCAAGACCGTCCAGTACCACCTCACGAGAATCTACGCCAAGCTCCGGGTGACATCCCGCTCCGGGCTCGCCGCTGCCTACCCCGGAAAAGTGGCGGAACCCGCGGAAGGCAGCGGGCAGTCCCTGCCGCAGTAGACTGTCTCCAGCCATGACATTGCATATTTCCTACCCCGCCGAGCTGCCGGTTTCCGAGCGCCGCGAAGATTTGATGGCCGCCATCGCGGCCAACCAGGTGACCATCATCGCCGGCGAGACCGGTTCCGGTAAGACCACCCAGATCCCGAAGATGTGCCTGGAGCTCGGCCTGGGCGAGAACGGGCTGATCGGCCACACCCAGCCCCGCCGGCTCGCGGCCCGCACTGTCGCCGAGCGCATTGCGGAGGAACTCGGCGTCGAGATCGGCCAGGAGGTGGGTTTCCAGGTCCGCTTCACCGGCGAGGTCAGCCGCTCCACGAAGGTCAAGCTCATGACCGACGGCATCCTGCTGGCGGAGATCCAGCGCGACAAGCTGCTGCGCAAGTACAACGCCATCATCATCGACGAGGCCCACGAGCGCAGCCTCAACATCGACTTCATTCTCGGTTACCTCAAGCGGATCCTGCCGCAGCGCCCGGACCTGAAGATCATCATCACCTCGGCCACGATCGATCCGGAGCGCTTCGCCAAGCACTTCGGCAGCGAGGACGAGCCCTCCCCCATCATTGAAGTTTCGGGCCGGACCTACCCGGTGGAGATCCGCTACCGCCCGCTCTCCCAGCCGGCCGGCGGCGCAGGCGCCGAAGATGGAGACGGAGAAGGCGCAGTCGCGGACGACGAACTCGAGGAGGACCGTGACCCGCTCGACGCGGTGTGCGACGCCGTCGACGAACTCGCTCTGGAAGCCCCCGGCGACATCCTCATCTTCTTCTCCGGAGAGCGCGAAATCCGCGACGCTGCGGAGGCCCTCAACGCCCGCATCCAGTCCAACCGGCGGCTGGCCGGCACCGAGGTCCTCCCCCTCTTCGCCCGGCTGAGCCTGCAGGAGCAGCACAAGGTCTTCCACCCCGGCAGCAAACGCCGGATCGTGCTGGCCACCAACGTCGCCGAGACCTCGCTCACGGTCCCGGGCATCAAGTACGTCATCGACACCGGCACGGCCCGCATCTCCCGCTACTCGCACCGCACCAAGGTCCAGCGCCTGCCGATCGAGCGTGTCTCCCAGGCCTCGGCCAACCAGCGCTCGGGCCGCTGCGGCCGTGTCTCCGACGGCATCGCGATCCGGCTGTACTCCGAGGAGGACTTCGAGTCCCGGCCGCTGTTCACGGACCCGGAGATCCTGCGCACGAACCTCGCGGCCGTCATCCTGCAGATGACCGCCATGGGCGTGGCGCGCGGGCCGAAGGACGTGGAGAACTTCCCCTTTGTCGAACCGCCGGATTCACGCGCCATCAACGACGGCGTCAGCCTCCTGCGCGAGCTCGGCGCCCTCAGTGCCGCACGGCAGGAACCAGCGGACGACGGCGACGGCCGCACCGGCCGCCGGCCCGCCGGCGCGTCTGGCGGCTCCCTCGGAAGGAACGGCGGCGGACTCACCGCCGTCGGGCAGAAACTGGCGCAGCTGCCGGTGGACCCGAGGCTCGGCAGGATGATCGTGGAGGCGGGCAAGCGCGGCTGCGTCCGCGAAGTCATGATCCTGGCCGCCGCGCTGACCATCCAGGACCCGCGTGAGCGCCCAACCGATAAACAGCAGCTCGCCGCGGAAAAGCACGCCCGCTTCCGGGACGAGAACTCGGACTTCACCGGCTACCTGAACCTGTGGAACTACCTGCAGGAAAAACAGCAGGAACTCTCCTCCACCGCGTTCCGCCGGCTCTGCCGCAACGAATTCATCAACTACCTTCGCGTGCGCGAATGGCAGGACCTCTTCGCCCAACTGCGCCAGCTTGCCCGGCCGCTGGGCATCAGCCTGGACAACAAGCGCCTGGCCGATCCCGTGGGCAACCACGACGGCATCCACATCAGCCTGCTGTCGGGGCTGCTGAGCCACATCGGCATCCTCGACGAACGCAAGCGCGAGTACGCCGGTGCCCGCGGCAGCCGTTTCGCGATCTTCCCGGGTTCGGCTCTGTTCAAGAAATCCCCCACCTTCGTGATGGCCGCCGAACTCGTGGAGACGAGCCGGCTCTGGGCCCGCGTCGCGGCGAAGTTTGATCCGCTCTGGGCCGAGCAGGTGGCCCCGGACCTGGTCAAACGCAGCTACAGCGAGCCGCACTGGTCCAAGAAGATGGGCTCGGTGATGGCCCATGAAAAGGTCACCCTGTACGGCGTGCCGATCATCCCGAGCCGGCGCATCAACTACGGCAATGTGGATCCGGAGCTCTGCAGGGAGCTCTTCATCCGCCACGCCCTGGTGGAAGGCGACTGGCAGACCCACCATAAGTTCTTCCACCGCAACCGCGCCCTGCTCCACGAAGTCGAGGAGCTCGAGGCCCGGATGCGGCGCCGGGACATCCTGGTGGATGATGAGACGCTGTTCGAGTTCTACGATGCCCGGATCGGCCAGGAAGTGGTCTCGGAGCGGCACTTCGACAAGTGGTGGAAGGACGCGCGGCAGCAGGATCCGACGCTGCTGGACTTCGATCAGTCCCTGCTGATCAGCGAGGACGCCGCGGCCCTGGACGACTCGGCCTACCCGAAGACCCTGCTGCACAAGGGCTTCGAGCTGCCGCTAAGCTACGAGTTCCATCCCGTGGCGCCCGGTTCACCGCCGAATCCCTCCGACGGCGTCACCGCCGAGGTTCCCGTGCTGTTCCTGAACCAGCTCGACGACGCAGCGTTCCGCTGGCTGATCCCGGGCCAGCGGGTGGAACTTGTCACGGCGCTCATCAAGTCGCTGCCCAAGCAGGTCCGCAAAAACTTCGTCCCCGCCCCGGATGTGGCCCGCCAGGCCGTCGCGGCGCTGGAAGCCGACTTCGATCCCGCCACCGACGAGCTCGAACCGTCGCTCGAACTCGTGCTGCGCCGCATCCGCGGACAAGTCATCCCGCCGGGGTCCTGGAACTGGGACGCCGTGCCGCCGCACTTGCGGGTCAGCTTCAAGGTGGTGGATTCCCGCGGCAAGGTGCTGGACGAGGGCAAGGACCTCGGCGCGCTGCAGGAACGGCTGGCCCCGGCCACCCGCCGGGCCATCGCGGAATCCCTTGGAGCCACACCGGCCACCACGGCTCCGGCGAAGGGGCAGGCGGCGAAGGGGCAGTCCGGTGGGCAGGACACCGTGAGGGGCGGCACTGGCAACGGGAGGGACACGGGCCGGACATCACGGGCCGGCTCGTCGCCGTCGGCCGCCCTGGCGGCTGCAACTTCCGCGGGGACGGGCGGGTTCACCGAATTGTCCGGACTCACGGACTGGACGTTCGGAACAGTACAGCGCCAGGTTCAGGGCAGCGTCGGCGGGCACACCGTCACCGGCTACCCGGCTCTGGTGGACGAGGGAAAGTCCGTGGCGCTGCGGCTGTTTCAGACGCCGTCCGAGCAGCAGGAAGCCATGCGCGGCGGCGTCATCAGGCTCCTGGCCCTGAAAGTGCCGCCGCCGGACCGCTACGTCCTGGAGCACCTGAACAACACCGAGAAGCTGACGTTCAGCCAGAACCCGCACGGCTCCGTGACCGCGCTGATCGCGGACTGCGCCCTGGCCGCCATCGACAAGCTCACGCCGGCCGGGCTGCCGTGGGACGAGGCGTCCTTCAAGGCGCTCTACGAGACCGTCAGGGCGGAACTGATCGACACCGTCTTCACTGTCACGGCCGTCGTCGAACGCATCCTGGCGAGCACGCGCCGGATCGAAAAGCAGCTCAAGGGAACCACGAGCCTGGCGCTCATCAGCGCGCTCAACGACGTCAAAAGCCAACTGGAGCAGCTCGTCTATCCCGGTTTCGTGGCACGCACGGGCTACGCCCAGCTCAGCCAGCTGCCGCGCTACCTAGCGGGGATCGAGAAACGCCTGGAGAAGCTTCCGGGCAACGTCCAGCGGGACGCCCAGCACATGGCCGCGGTCCAGGCGCTCGAGGACGACTACGACGACGCCGTCTCCGCCCTGTTGCCCGGACGGCGGGCCGGTGCGGAGTTAACCCACGTGCGCTGGATGATCGAAGAGCTGCGGGTGAGCCTCTTCGCCGTCGAACTGGGCACCGCCTATTCGGTGTCCGAAAAGCGCATCCGGGCGGCGCTTAACAAGGTACTGGCGCCGGCGTAGACCCCCATGGGGTGCTGCGCCGGCGCCAGTTCCTGGCCGTCCCCAGATGCCACTCAGGCGTCGGGGGCTGCGTCTCCGGGAGCTAGGCGTCCGGGACGTGCTTCGAGTACCCGGCGGTGCGGAGGCCTGCGCGGAGCTTCTCAGCGTTGGCGTCCAGCCTGGCCGGATCCGGGTGCTGGTCGACCGAGCCGAAATCAAAGTCCGCCATCGAGTTGGAGGGCCACACGTGGACGTGCATGTGGTTGATTTCGTAGCCGGCCACGATCAGGCCGGCCCGCGCGGCGTCGAACACGTCCACCTGGACGGCGCCGATCTTGCGCGCAACCTCCATGACCCGGCCGAGGACCTCAGGTGAGGCGTCCGTCCAGCGGTCCACTTCCTCGGTGGGCACCACGAGGGTGTGGCCGTCGGCCAGCGGCCCCATCGTCAGGAACGCCACGACGTTGTCCTCGCGCCAGACGAAGCGGCCCGGGATCTCGCCGTTGATGATTTTGGTGAAGAGAGTGCTCATGCGTCCGCCTTTTCCGCCGGGGACCCCAGGGTGCTGGCATCCAAAACAAAACGGTACTTCACGTCGCCCGCCACCATGCGGTCGTAGGCTTCGTTGAGCTGGTCTGCCCCCACCACCTCGACGTCGGACACCACGCCGTGCTCGGCGCAGAAGTCCAGCATCTCCTGGGTCTCGGCGATGCCGCCGATCAGCGACCCCGCGTACGCGATCCGGCGCCGGATCAGCGCGCCGGGATTGACGGGAGGCATCGCTTCCGAGGGCAGGCCCAGCTGGAACAGCGCGCCGTCCAGGCGCAGCGTGCGGAAGTACGGGTTGAGGTCGTGCGGCGCGGCGACGGTGTCGATGATGACGTCGATGCTGCGGTTCGCGGCCTCCATCGCGGCCGGGTCGGTGGAGAGGATAACGTCGTCGGCGCCCAGCTCGCGGGCCGCGGCGAACTTCTTCTCCGAGGTGGTGAAGACCTTGACTTCGGCACCCATGGCCTTGGCGATCTTAACGGCCATGTGGCCGAGACCGCCGAGACCGACGACGCCGACCACGTCGCCTTCCTCAACTTCAAAGTGGTTCAGGGGCGAGTACGTGGTGATGCCGGCGCACAGCAGGGGTGCGGCCGCGGCGGGGTCCAGGCTCTCCGGCACGCGCAGGACATAGTTGCGGTCCACGACGATCGACGTCGAGTAGCCGCCCTGCGTGATGGCGCCGTCATTGCGGGGATCCTTGGCCCCGTACGTTCCCACCATTCCGTTTTCGCAGTACTGCTCGAGGCCGTCCAGGCAGCTGTCGCATTCGCGGCAGGAATCCACCATGCAACCCACGCCCACGCGCTCACCCACCGTGAAGTCGTCCACGCCGGAACCGAGCCGGCTGACCCGGCCGACGATCTCATGGCCCGGGATCAGGGGGTAGGTGTCGCCGCCCCATTCGCCGCGGGTGGCGTGCACGTCAGAGTGGCACAGTCCGCAGAATTCGATGGCGATCTCAATGTCGTCCGCCTTGGGCGCCCGGCGGGACACCGTCAAAGGAACGAGTCCGCTGTCCGGTGAGGTGGCACCGTAGGCGGCGGCCAGGGTCGGTCCGGCGGTCTGCGCGACTTTGTCGGCGGTGGTGTGCGAGGTGGCGTCGGGTTCCGGCAGCGGCTTGGCCAGGGGCGGGGGTACAGGGCGTCCAGGTGTCATACGTCGACGCTACCCCCGGTCCCGGCGTCTGTTCCACTTTGGAGCCCCACGCCACACTGCTGGCACGCGCATCGGCCGCCGCGCGCCCGGGTCCCGGGGTCCGCGTGCCGGAGCCCGCGAGGGGCCCGCGTGCAGGGGTCCGCGAGGGGCCCGCGTGCAGGGGTCCTTCGGAAGCCTGCACAAACTCTGACGCTCCCAAGGCATTCAGCTGCTGCGGGATCCCCTTACGGATACGGGTTCATTGTTGTTAGCGCGGCACTACAACTATCTGGACTTCGTCCCCGTGGAGAATCTCTGCCGGGCAGCTTCCTCGGGGGTTGGGAACGCTGGACTGATGGCGCACATACTCTGCGACGCCGTGCTCCGGCCGCACTCGAACCAGCCGGTGCGCGCACGGGCACTAGTTTGACGCCGCGTCCTCGCCGTACGGTTGCGGCCCGGTGACGACGTCGTTCGAGACACCGTGGCACCATTCCGAAAACGAGCCCGGGTACAAGGCGGCGGAGAAGCCGGCGATCTCCAGGGCTGCGATTTCGTGGGCGGCGGTCACTCCGGAACCGCAGTACACGGCGGTGGGGACACCGGCCCGGTAACCGAGCAGCTCGAACCGTTGCCGCAGTTCTTCCGGAGCCAGAAACCGCCCGTCCGCCTGCAAATTGCCGGTGGTGGGTGCACTGACAGCGCCCGGAATGTGGCCGGCGCGAGGATCCACCGGTTCGAATTCTCCGCGGTACCGCTCCCCCGCCCGGGCATCGAGAAGCAGCCCCTGCTGAGCCCAGGAAGCTGCCTGTCCGGCGTCGATCGCGGGCATGTCACCCTCGGACAGGGTGACATTTCCGGGCGCGGGCTGTTCGGCTCCCGCGGCCAGCTCGAAACCGGCGGCACGCCAGGCGGCAAGGCCGCCGTCGAGCAGGTGGACGGGACGGACACCGGCATTGCGCAGCATCCACCACAGCCGGGCGGCAGCCATGTTGCCGCTGTCGTCGTACGCCACCACGGTGTCGCCGTCGTTGATGCCCCAGCGCCGCGCGGACTCCTGGAACTGCTCCAGCGTCGGCAACGGATGCCGTCCGCGGCTCGGTTCCGCGGGTCCGGCGAGTTCAGTGGCGAGGTCCACGAAGACGGCTCCGGGAATGTGTTCGCGCACATAGTGGTCATGCCCATGGGGGTCACCCAGCGCCCAGCGAACATCGAGGAGCGCTGTGCGCGGTCCATTTTCGCGGGCGCCGTCCAGTTGGTCCTTCAGGGCAGCTGCATCGATGAGGGTGTCCATGCGCCCACTCTATCTTCGCCCGTCCTGCCGTCCCCGGTAGGCTGTAGCGGTGAACACCGCGCACCAGCAGGACCGGGCCTGGGCCGACGAGGCCGTCCGCCGGATCAATGCCGAAAACAACCGGTCTGCCGACACCCATCTGTATTCGGTCCCGCTTCCCGAGCACTGGGGTGTGCAGCTGTACCTGAAGGACGAGTCCACGCACCGCACGGGCAGCCTCAAGCACCGGCTGGCACGTTCGCTGTTCCTTTTCGGCCTCGTCAACGGCTGGATCCGGGAAGGCACCACGATCGTTGAGGCCTCCAGCGGCAGCACCGCCGTCTCCGAGGCCTATTTTGCGCAGCTGCTGGGACTGCCCTTCATCGCGGTGATGACACGGACCACCAGCCGGGAAAAGATCGCCCTGATCGAACAGTTCGGTGGGTCCTGCCACCTGGTGGACCACGCCTCCGAGGTCTACGAGGCGGCCGCGGACCTGGCCGGCAGCACCGGCGGCCACTACATGGACCAGTTCACGTACGCCGAGAGGGCCACGGACTGGCGCGGGAACAACAACATCGCCGAGTCGATCTTCGGCCAGCTGGCGATGGAGGAGCATCCGGTTCCCCGCTGGGTAGTGGTCGGGGCCGGCACCGGCGGGACCAGCGCCACGATCGGACGCTACCTGCGCTATCACCGCCATGAGACGAGGCTCGCCGTCGTCGATCCGGAGAATTCCGCGTTCTTTCCGGGCTGGGAGGCCAGCCAGTCCGGCGGCGGGACACCCGCCGCAGGCGGGACAATCACAGACGGGACAATCACAGGGGCGACAACTAGAGGCGGGACGGCTGCCGGACTGCCGTCCCGCATCGAGGGCATTGGCCGGCCGCGGATGGAGCCGAGTTTTGTGCCCGCCGTGATTGACCACATGATTCAGGTTCCGGACGCCGCGTCCGTGGCGGCCATGCGGCACCTCAGGGAGCACGCCGGTCTGCACGCCGGCCCGTCGACCGGCACCAACCTTTGGGGCGTGTGGCAGCTCATCGCAGGAATGATCGCCGAGGGCCGCCGGGGCAGTGTTGTGTCGCTGATGTGCGACGCCGGGGACCGCTACGCCGGGAACTATTACAACCCGGAGTGGCTGGCAGCCCAGGGCCTGGATCCGGAACCGCACGAGGCCGTGCTCCGCGAGTTCTTCACGAGCGGAGTCTGGCCGGCCTAAGCCGCCAGTTGGCTAAAGCCAGTTGGCTAAACCTCCACGGAGTCGCCGCTGGAAAGGTGCCGGTACTCGGTGCCGTACTTGGCGCCGATCCGCGTCACGTGCCCTTCCACCAGGCCGCGGCCCATCTCGTTCAGGAGCGCGTCGTGGATCGGGAAAGCCTGCGGCGCTCGGACGCCGATCACGAAGTCCACCACCTCGCCCACTTTGTTCCACGGGGCGTGAATGGGCACAAGCAGCGTCCGGACCTCAACGCCGTCGGGAATGGCGAAGGAGTCCCCGGGGTGGTAGACGTTCCCATCCACAAGGTAGCCGACGTTTGCCACCACGGGAATCTGCGGGTGAATGAGGGCATGCTGGCCGCCATAGGTCCGGACCGCGAAGCCCGCGGTTTCAAATTCCTCGCCCGCGGCCGCCGCATGGATGCGGCTTCCGGCGTCGGGAGCCTTGCTGCGGAGCGCGGCAGCCACTGCCTCCGGGGCGAATAACTCAAGGGCCGTGTTGGACTGCAGCGCCGCGGCGACGGCGTCGACGTCCACGTGGTCGGCGTGCTCGTGGGTGATCAGCACGGACTGCGCTCCGGCCAGGGCCTGATCCGTCTCCGAGAATGTGCCCGGGTCGAACACCAGCACCCGTCCGTCCTTCTCGAGGCGGACACAGGCGTGCGTGAATTTGGTCAGCTTCATCCGGCCAGCCTAGGCAACGGCAGTCACGGTGTCCACGGAGCTCTGCCGGCGATCCCGCACGCTGGTAATCTTGGACATTGCCACCACCTCGGCGGGTCCCACCCGCGAAACCTAAGATGAAGCGAGTTCCATGATGTCCCAGGGCGCCACCGCCGGCAGCAGCCGGAGTCCGGCCTCGGCGCCCGCGCAGGGCAAGGAGCAGCGCGTCACCAAGCAGCGTCTCGCCGTCAGCGCCGCCCTCGACGATCTCGCGGACTTTGTCAGCACCCAGGAATTGCACCGCATCCTCCACGAGCGTGGCACGGCCGTGTCCCTCGCCACGTCCTACCGCATCCTGCAGTCACTCGCCGACGACGGGCTGGTGGATGTCCTGCGCAACGCCGACGGCGAGGCGGTGTACCGGCGCTGCGCCGTCACCGGGCACCACCATCACCTGCTGTGCCGCAACTGCGGCAAGGCCGTGGAAGTGGAAGCCCCGGCGGTGGAAGCCTGGGCCGCGCGGATCGCGAAAGAGCACGGCTTCACCGCGGTGGAGCACACCGTGGAAATCTTCGGGTTGTGCCCCGAATGCACGGCGTTGCAGGCCGGCCGCTAGCCGAGGCCGCGGAAATTCCCCTGCTTTGACGTCGCGACGCCGGAATGCACCGGCGGGTCGCAGGGACCCGCCGTCGGCCGCCGCCAAACATGGGGAGATTACGCCGCCCAGACGCCGGGGCGGGGCCCGACAAGGCAACCGGGGAGGCCTTAGGCAGCGGCCGCCGGCAGGATCCGGCCGTTGAGCCCCCGCTTGGCCCGGGCGCCGCCGATCATGCGGCAGGCCACGTAGATCAGGAAAGACAGCGTGGTCACGTAGGGGCTGATCGGCAGCCGGCCGCCGAGCGCCAGCAGGATCCCGCCCACGGTGGCGGTCATGGCGAAGACGATGCTCAACGTCACCACCAGCCGCGGCGAGGACGTGACCCGCATGGCGGCCGCCGCCGGCGTGATCAGGAGGGCCAGGACCAGCAGGGCGCCCACAATCTGGATGGACAGCGCCACGCTGATGCCCAGCAGCACCATGAACCCAAGGGCCAGTGCCCGCACCGGCACGCCGCGGGCGGTGGCGACGTCGGGGTCCACACTGGCGAAGGTCAGCGGCCGCCAGATCGCGACCAGCGCCACCATCACCACCACCGCGGCGACCGCGAGGACCTGCAGCTGGACGGTCCCGACGGACACGATCTGCCCGGTCAGCAGGCCGAACTTGTTGGCCGCCCGGCCCTCATACAGGGACAGGAACAGGATGCCCAGGCCCAGCCCGAAGGGCATGATGACGCCGATGATTGAGTTCTTGTCCCGCGCGCGGACCCCCATGACGCCCAGCACCAGGGCCGCGATGACCGATCCGGCCAGTGAGCCGAGGACGATGTTCGCGCCGATCAGCAGCGCGAACGCCGCCCCGGCAAAGGACAGTTCCGAGATTCCGTGGACCGCGAAGGCGAGGTCGCGTTTCATCACGAAGGTGCCCATCAGGCCGCCGAGCAGCCCGAGGACGGCGCCGGCCCAGATCGAGTTCTGCACCAGGACCAGCAGCTCGCCGTAGTTCTCGAAGTTGAAAATTGAATGCAGCAGGTTGCCCAGGTCCATTTAGCCCATCTCCCCTGCGACCGAATGCGCGTCCTGGTGGTGGTGCGTCGTTGCATCCGGCAGCCCCACGACGATCAGCCGGCCGTTGGTCTGGATGACTTCCACGTGGCTGCCGTACAAATCGGAGAGCACCTCGGTGGTCATGACCTCGGCAGGCGTGCCCACGCGGAACCGTCCGCCGGCCAGGTACAGGACCCGGTCCACGTAGTCCATGATCGGGTTGATCTCGTGCGTCACGAACACCACGGCGCTGTCGGCTTCATGGCATTGCTTGTTGATCAGGGCGCTGACGGCCTGCTGGTGCTGAAGGTCCAGGGACAGCAACGGCTCGTCGCACAGCAGCACGTTGGGATCCGTGGCGAGGGCTTGGGCCACGCGCAGGCGCTGCTGCTCGCCGCCGGAGAGCTGGCCCACCGGCACCTTGGCGTAGTCGCTGGCGCCCACAAGTTCCAGGAGTTCGTCGACCTTTCGGTTCACCTTCGCGCCGCCCAGGCGGATCCCCCAGCGGTGGCCGTCGACGCCGAGGGCCACGAGGTCACGGGCGCGCAGGGGCGTGTCGGGGTCGAAGGATTTCTGCTGGGGCACGTAGCCGATCCGGCGGCTGCCCCGCTCAACGGGCCGGCCGTCGAGCACGGCCGTGCCGGTGCTTAACGCCTGGAGCCCCAGCAGGACCTTCAGGAAGGTGGTCTTGCCGCTGCCGTTGGGACCGAGCACGGCAAAGAATTCACCCGGATTGATGTCCAGGTCCAGGCCCTCCCACAGTGTCCGCTTGCCGAACGTCAGGGAGGCGCCACGCAGGCTCACTACCGGTGTCAAATGAGGTGTCCTCGATTTTCTGCGGAGACTGCTGCTCCTGCTGGTGCGATCATCCTAGGGCCTTGCTGATGCTCTCAACGTTCCCGGTCATCCACTGCACGTAGGACTGGCCGTCCGGGAGGGTTTCGCTGAAGTTCACCACCGGGACGCCGGCGGTCTTGGCGGCGTTCTTCAGCGCCACCGTCTGCGGTCCCTCGGTCTGGGTATTGTAGGCCAGCAGCCGGACGCCACGGGATGCCACAAGATCGACGGCTGCCTTGAGCACGGCCGGCGGGACGTCGGCGTCCTCCTCGATCGCGGCCGTGTACTCGGCCGGGGTCTCATTCTCCAGTCCCGCATCCTCGAGCAGGTAGAGCGGCACCGGCTCGGTGACGGCCACGGGCGTGTGGCCTGCCGAGGCCTTGATGGCGGCGAGCTTGGCTTCCAGGCCGCCCAGCGAGTCCTTGAAGGCCGCCGCATTGCGCCGGAAGGTCTCCGCCGAGCCCGGTTCCAGGGCACCCAGCTTGTCGGCGACGGCGTCCGCGAGGCGGGACATGGCCGGCAGGCTGTACCAGACGTGCTCGTTCAGCCCGGCATGTTCGTGGGCGTGGCCGGAGGAATCGGGGCTCGCCGCTGCCGGGCTTTCGGAGGCGACGCCGGCGACGTCCACGGCGTTGATGACGCTGCCGCGGTCCAGCCCGGTGTCGGTCGCCAGCGTGTCGATGAAGGCGTCGTATCCCCCGCCGTTCTCCACCACGAGCTCGGCCTTGGACACAGCCAGCTTGTCCTGCGTGGTGGCCTCGTAGGAATGCGGGTCCTGGCTGGTGCGGTTGATGATCGAGCTGACCCGGACCTTGTCGCCGCCGATGCTGGAGACTATGTCGCCGTAGACGCTGGTGGAGGCGACGACGTCGACGACGCCGTCAGCGGCGGTCCCCCGGGAGCTTCCCGCCGTCGGGCTGCAGGCCGTGAGCAGGAGGCCTAAGCCGGCAAAACCGGCCAGCATGGCTCGGGCAGCGGGACGACGCACGGAAAACCTCGGATCTGTTATTGAGAATCAGGAGCAATAGCAACAGCCCGAGTGTATCCCTAAATGGGAATCATTCCTATTTAGGGATACACGGTGCGCCGCCTCGCCTCCGCTACTGGTCCTGTCCCAGCCTTCGGTAGCCGGTGGCCTGCGTGGCGTCCCGGATTTCGCCGACGAGCTGTTCGATCACGTCTTCCAGGAACAGCACCCCCTGGGTCAGCCCGTCCGGACCGATCACACGGGCAAGGTGCGAGCCTGTGCGCTGCATGACGGACATGGCCTTCTCGATTTCGTCCTCCATTGCGAGGTTCGCCAGCGACCGGATGCGGCTTTCGGCAATCGGCTGGTGATACCCGGCATCCGGAATGGTCAGCACATCCTTGATATGGAGGTACCCGGACAGCATGCCGTCGTCATCGAGCATCGGGAAGCGCGAGAACCCGGTCCGGCTCACCGCCTTTTCGAATTCCGCCGGCGTGGTGGCCGCCTTGAGCATGACGAGTTTTCCCAGCGGGACCATCACGTGGGACGCCGTGTGTTCGGAGAACTCCAGCGCTCCGGTGATGAGCCCGGCGTCGTCGTCCACGAGCCCGTGGCGGGTGGATTCCTGCACGATCGACTGCACTTCTTCGAGGGTGAAGGAGGACGTGACCTCATCCTTGGGTTCAATCCGCATGAGTTTCAGGATGTGGTTGGCGGACCAGTTAAGGGCCGCAATCACCGGCTTCACCATCCGCGCGATGAACATCAGCGGCGGCGCCAGCAGCAGGGCCGCCTTGTCCGCCACAGACACGGAGATGTTCTTGGGCACCATTTCGCCGAAGGTCACGTGCAGGAACGTCACCACCAGCAGGGCGACCGTGAAGGCCACAATGTCGGCGGCCTCCATCGGGATGCCCGCCGCTTCCAGCGGGACCGCCAGAAGGTGGTGGATGGCGGGCTCGGCCACCTGCAGGATCAGCAGCGAGCAGACCGTGATGCCGAGCTGGGCGCATGCGAGCATGAGGGAGACGTTTTCCATGGCCCGAAGCGTGGTCTGCGCGCGCTTGGAACCGGCCTCGGCCAGCGGCTCGATCTGGCTCCGGCGGGCGGACATGACGGCGAACTCAGCCGCCACGAAGAAGGCGTTGCCGACCAGCAGGACGGCAAGCCAGAGAATTCCGGCCCAGTCGTTCATGCCGCACCTGCCTGGGTCGCGGGCTGGCCGGCGCCGGGTTCCCGGGACGGCCGGAAGCAGATCCGGTCGATCCGCCGGCCGTCCATGCGGGTCACGCTCAGTGTCCCGCCGACGACGTCGACCGTGTCCCCGACTGCCGCGATGCGGCCGAGCTGGCTCATGACGTAGCCTCCCACCGTTTCGTAGGCAGCTTCGTCAGGCACGGTCAGGCCCGGGATCTGTTCGGAGAGTTCGTCGGGCCGCAGCAGGCCGGGGAAGTACCAGTCCCCCGAGGCGCTCTGGAGCAGCCCCGGCCGGACCTTGTCGTGTTCATCGGCCACTTCCCCGACGATTTCCTCCACGAGGTCCTCCAAGGTGGCGACGCCGGCGGTGCCGCCGTATTCGTCCAGGACCACCGCCAGCTGCAGGTTGCCCTCCCGCAGTTCGGCGAGGAGGGCGTCCAGATGGATGGTCTCGGGCACGCGGAGCACATCGGTCATGATGGCGCCAGCCTGCAGCTTGGCGCGCCGGTCCGCGGGAACGGCGATGGCCTTCTTGATGTGGACCACGCCGCGGATGTCGTCGGAGGATTCTCCGATCACCGGGAAACGGGAGTAGCCGGTGCGCTTCGCGGCCTCGACAATGTCCGAGACCGGCTGGTCGGCGTCGATGGTTTCCACGCGGATGCGGGGGGTCATGACGTCCGCCGCGGTCCGTCCGGAGAATTTCAGGGTCCGGGCGATGAAGTTGGCGGTTCCGGCGTCGAGGGTGCCCATGGCAGCGGAGCGGCGCACGAGCGAGGCCAGTTCGGCCGGGGTACGGGCGCCGGAGATTTCCTCCTTGGCCTCCAGGCCGAAGACGTTCAGGACCTTGTTGGAGAAACCGTTCAGCACCACGATTGCGGGCTTGAAGATGGCGGTGAACACCAGCTGGGGCCGGGCGACGGCCTTGCCGATCGGAAAGGACAGCGCGATCGCCATGTTCTTGGGCACCAGCTCGCCGATCACCATCGAGAGCAGGGTGGCCAGCGCCATTGCAAGGACCAGCGACAGGGAGGCGGCCGCCGCGGCCGGGACTCCGAGCGCGGCGAGGGGACCTTCGAGCAGTTTGCCGACGGACGGTTCCATGACGTATCCGGTCAGCAGCGTGGTCATGGTGATGCCCAGCTGGCAGCTGGAGAGCTGGGTGGAGAGGGATTTGAGACATTTGAGCAATGGCTCGGCGGCGGTATCGCCGGTGTCGACGGCGCGCTGCACGGTGGCCTGGTCCAGGGCCACCAGGGAAAATTCCACGGCGACAAAGAAGCCGGTGCCGAGGATGAGCAGGAGGCCTGCTGCGAGGAGTAGCCATTCCATATTAACTGCCTGCTTCCGGTGCAGCGGCGCACAGCCGGTGCCGCCGCACCGAACGTGATGGCTGGACGTGTCTGCCCGGCGGAGGATGGTCGGCGGAGGCCGACCCTATTTCCTGGAAGGCTCCGGAGTGGCGGGAGGCCGGAGAATGATGGGCGCGTGAACGGGGTTTGCCGGCTCTGCGGGTGGACTGCGCGGGAACGGTTTCCGTTCTCCGCTGACAGCCCCCAGGCCGGCACCTAGATTTACTGTCCATAAGGATTTCAGTCTACAGGAGCAGCCGCCGCCAGCCCCCGACGTGCGGCGTCACCAGCCGTGCGGCGTCACCAGCTCTGCGGGACGGGACGGCCTTCCTCGTACCCGGCCGCGGACTGGATGCCGGCCACGGCACGTTCCCGGAAGGCGGCGAGATCGGCAGCGCCGGCGTAGCTCATGGAACTGCGCAGGCCGGCGGTGATCATGTCCAGCAGGTCCTCGACGCCGGGCCGCGCGGCGTCCAGGTACATGCGGGACGTGGAGATGCCCTCCTCGAAAAGGGCCTTGCGGTCCTTTTCGAACGCACCCTCGCGCTGGTTGCGGTTCTGAACCGCGCGGGCGGACGCCATGCCGAAGCTCTCCTTGTACTGCCGGCCGCCTGCATCGAACTGCAAGTCCCCGGGGCTTTCGTGCGTGCCGGCAAACCAGGAGCCGATCATGACCTGGCTGGCACCCGCGGCCAGGGCCAGGGCGACATCGCGCGGGTAGCGGACACCGCCGTCGGCCCATACCCGGCCACCGGCCTCCCGCGCGGCCGCGGAGCATTCCAGGACCGCACTGAACTGCGGGCGGCCCACGGCCGTCATCATGCGGGTGGTGCACATGGCGCCCGGCCCCACACCGACTTTGACGATGTCCGCCCCTGCTTCAATGAGCTCCCGGGTGGCCTCGCCGGTGACCACGTTGCCGGCCACCACGGGCACGCCGGGGTTGAGTCCCTTCACGGCGGCCAGGGCGTCGAACATTTTCTGCTGGTGGCCGTGGGCGGTATCAAGGACCAGCACGTTCACGCCCGCAGCGAGCAGTTCGGCCGCCCGCCCGGCAACGTCGCCGTTGATCCCGACGGCGGCGGCCACCTTGAGCTTGCCGTCCTCGTCCAGGGACGGGCGGTAGAGCGTGGAGCGCAAGGCGCCCTTGCGGGTCAGCACCCCGGCCAGGACTCCGTCCTGCTGCACCGGCGCGTAGTCCGTTCCGGCAGCATCCATCGCCTCAAAGGCGCGGCGGAGGGCCTGCACAGCATCCGCGGCGGCGGATCCGCCGTCGGGCGTCCCGCCACCCAGCATTCCGGCACCCAGCATTCCGGCGTCCAGCACAAGCGGCTGGTGGCGGACAACGGAGCCCAGCGACGCGAAACGGTCCTGGCCCTCGCAGTCGGCGGCGCGCACCACCCCGGTCACCGCGCCGGATGCGTCCACCACCACTACGGCCCCGTGCGGCCGCTTGCCCATCAGGTGGAGGGCATCAATCACGGTGTCCGTGGGCGCCAGCGTGACGGGCGTCTCCAGCACCGGGTGGCGGCCCTTGATCCAGGCCGTAACGTCCCGGATGACATCGAGCGGGATGTCCTGCGGCAGGACGCCCAGGCCGCCGCGGCGGGCCATGGTCTCGGCCATCCGTTTGCCGGTCACGGCCGTCATGTTCGCCGCGACCAGGGGAATCGCCGAGCCGGTCCCGTCGTCCGCCGCGAGGTCCACGTCCAGGCGCGAGGTGACATCGGAACGGGACGGCACCAGGAAGAGGTCGGAGTAGGTCAGATCGGTGGTGGGCTCATTGAGGAAACGCACGGCTGCTCCTTAGCTGGCACCTTCGGCGCCAAACGGGTTCTCCCTCGATTCTAGGGCGCTTCCGCGGTGCGGGACGGGGCCCATCCCGGCACCGCTCCCGGGCCGCCTCCGGCACCGCCTGGGGATCCGTTCCGGCACCGGGTCGGGACCGGTTCTGCGCCCATTCTGCACGACTTCTTGGCCCGAATTCGGCGGCCGAGACAGCAGACCATGATTTGAGTCACGCTTATTGGCGGTTTGGCAAGAATCGTCACTAGACTGGCATGGGTCTGGGTTCACTGGACGCAGAGACTGGCTCGATCGTTGTGCCCACGCACCGTGGAAGCCAGAGGGAATCAAACTCATGGAAGAGGCGTATTTCAAGTGCCAGAGCAGCCTAGCCACCGTCTACCAGAGGAATTTGGCGGAAACGAGTGGCTCGTTGACGAACTGTACGAGCGTTACCAGCAGGACAAGAACACGGTTGACGCCAAGTGGTGGCCCCTGTTCGAATCCTTTGCCGCGAGTGACGCCTCTTCCGCCAACGGAACGTCCGGCACAGCGACAGCTGTGCAACCTGCCACCCGTGAACTTCCCCTGGTAGCGCCTCCCGCCGCACCGGCAGCACCTGCGCCGGCCGCCCCGGCAGCTGCTGCACCCGCTGCCGCCGCGCCCGCGCCCGCTCCCGCCGTCAAGAAAGCCCCGGCCACCGTCGCCCGGGACGGTTCGAAGACCTCCGACGCCGGTCCCGGCACCGCGCCGATTCCGGCGCAGCTGCCCAAGAACGTCAAGGCCCCGACGGCGCCGGAAGAGGACGTCGTCTCTGTCCTGCGCGGCCCTGCCAAGGCCATCGCGTCGAACATGGTCACCAGCCTGGAAGTGCCGACCGCCACGAGCGTCCGCGCCATCCCGGCCAAGCTCCTGATCGACAACCGCGTGGTCATCAACTCCAACCTGGCCCGCGCCCGCGGCGGCAAGGTCTCCTTCACGCACCTGATCGGCTACGCCGTCATCCGTGCCCTGTCCCAGTTCCCGTCGATGAACGTCTACTACGACGAGATCGACGGCAAGCCGGTGGCGGTCCAGCCGGCGCACGTGAACTTCGGCATTGCGATCGACATGCCCAAGCCCGACGGCACCCGCCTGCTCATGGTGCCGAACATCAAGAAGGCGGAGACCCTCAACTTCTCCGAGTTCTGGCACACCTACGAGGACCTGATCAAGCGCGCCCGCAACGGCAAGCTGACCGCGGACGACCACTCCGGCACCACCGTCTCCCTGACCAACCCCGGCGGCATCGGCACCGTGCACTCGGTGCCCCGCCTGTCCAAGGGCCAGGCCGCCATCATCGGCGTCGGTGCACTGGACTACCCGGCGGAGTTCCAGGGTGCCAGCGAGAAGATCATTGCGCAGAACGCCATCAGCAAGGTCCTCACGCTGACCTCCACGTATGACCACCGCGTCATCCAGGGCGCCGGCAGCGGCGAGTTCCTCAAGCTCGTGCACCAGCTCCTGCTCGGTGCGCAGAACTTCTACGACGAAATCTTCGAGTCCCTGCGCATCCCGTACGAGCCCGTGCGCTGGAGCCCGGACCTGCAGGTGGACCCGGCGGACGAGATCAACAAGGTCGCCCGGATCCAGCAGCTGATCCACGCCTACCGCGTGCGCGGCCACCTCATGGCCGACACCGATCCGCTCGAGTACGTCCAGCGCAAGCACCCGGACCTCGACGTCCTGACCTACGGCCTGACCCTGTGGGACCTGGACCGCGAATGGCCCACCGGCGGCTTCGGCGGCAAGCCGATGCTCAAGTTCCGCGACATCCTCGGCGTCCTCCGCGACGCCTACTGCCGCACCGCCGGCATCGAATACATGCACATCCAGGACCCGGCCGAGCGCAAGTGGTTCCAGGACCAGATCGAGCACCCGTACTCGAAGCCGAGCCGTGACGAGCAGCTGCGCATCGTTTCCAAGCTCAACGCGGCCGAGGCCTTTGAGACCTTCCTGCAGACGAAGTTCGTCGGCCAGAAGCGCTTCTCGCTCGAAGGCGGCGAGTCCCTGATTCCGCTGCTGGATGCGATCATTTCCGACGCCGCCGACGACGAACTCGACGAAGTGGCGATCGGCATGGCCCACCGCGGCCGGCTCAACGTGCTCACCAATATCGCGGGCAAGACCTACGCCCAGGTCTTCCGCGAATTCGAAGGCACCCAGGACCCCCGTTCGGTCCAGGGCTCCGGTGACGTCAAGTACCACCTCGGCACCGAGGGCACGTTCACCTCGGACAACGGCAAGGAGACCAAGGTCTACCTCGCCGCGAACCCGTCGCACCTCGAGGCCGTCGACTCGGTCCTGGAAGGCATTGTCCGCGCCAAGCAGGACCGTCTGGACCAGGGCGAGGCATTCCCCGTACTCCCGATCATGGTGCACGGCGATGCCGCCTTCGCCGGCCAGGGCGTGGTGGCCGAGACGCTCAACCTCTCCCAGCTGCGTGGTTACCGCACCGGCGGCACCATCCACGTCGTGGTCAACAACCAGGTCGGCTTCACCACCGCACCGTCCTCCTCGCGGTCCTCCACCTACTCCACGGACGTCGCCAAGATGATCCAGGCGCCGGTGTTCCACGTGAACGGCGACGACCCGGAAGCCGTGGTCCGCATCGGCCAGCTCGCCTACGAGTTCCGTCAGCGGTTCCACAAGGACGTTGTCATCGACATGGTGTGCTACCGCCGCCGCGGCCACAACGAGGGCGACGACCCCTCGATGACCCAGCCGCTGATGTACAACCTGATCGAAGCCAAGCGTTCGGTCCGCAAGCTCTACACCGAATCGCTGATCGGCCGCGGTGACATCACCGAGGAAGAAGCCGAGCAGCTGCTGCGCGACTACCAGGAACGCCTGGAGCGCGTCTTCGCCGAAACGCACGCCGCCCAGACGTCCCCGATCCCGATCATCACGGCCGATTCGGCCGCGGTGTCCGATCTCGAGCGCCCCATGGCCCAGCAGTCCGATTCCGGCGTCAGCACCCCGGCGTCGACCGCGATCTCCGCGGAGACCCTGGCCCGCATCGGCAAGGCCCACACCGACATCCCCGAGGGCTTCACGGTCCACGCCAAGCTCAAGCAGCTGCTGGAGAAGCGGGAAGTCATGTCCCGCGAAGGCGGCATCGACTGGGGCTTCGGCGAACTCGCCGCGTTCGGCTCGCTCATCATTGAGGGCGTCCCCGTCCGGCTCGCCGGCCAGGACTCGCGCCGCGGCACGTTCGTGCAGCGCCACGCCGTCTTCCACGACCGCGCCAACGGCGACGAGTGGCTGCCGCTCGCGCACCTGTCCGAGGACCAGGCCAAGCTCTGGATCTACGACTCCCTGCTCTCCGAATACGCCGCCATGGGCTTCGAGTACGGCTACTCCGTGGAGCGCCCGGACGCCCTGGTGCTGTGGGAAGCGCAGTTCGGTGACTTCGTCAACGGTGCGCAGACCATCATCGATGAGTTCATCTCCTCCGCCGAGCAGAAGTGGGGCCAGCGGTCCTCGCTCGTACTGATGCTGCCGCACGGCTACGAGGGGCAGGGCCCGGACCACTCCTCCGCCCGCATCGAGCGTTTCCTCCAGCTGTGCGCTGAAGAGAACATGATCGTGGCCAACCCCACGACGTCGGCCTCGCACTTCCACCTGCTGCGCCGCCAGGCCTACAGCAAGCCGCGCAAGCCGCTCATCATCTTCACGCCGAAGCAGCTGCTCCGCCTGAAGGCCGCGGCGTCCTCGGTGGAAGACTTCACCACCGGCTCGTTCCGCCCGGTCATCCCGGAACATGAGCAGCTGCAGGCGGACGCCGTCGAACGCGTGCTGCTGGTCTCCGGACGCCTGTACTACGATCTGCTGTCCACCCGGCAGAAGACCGAGAACAAGACCACCGCGATCGTGCGCGTCGAGCAGCTCTACCCGCTGCCGGCCGCCGAAATTGCCGCGGAGCTGGCCAAGTACCCGAACGCCGAAGTGGTCTGGGCGCAGGACGAACCGGCCAACCAGGGTCCGTGGCCGTTCATCGGCCTGAACCTGCCCGATGCCCTGGACCGCCGCGTCCGCCTCATTTCGCGCCCCGCCTCGGCTTCCACCGCGGCAGGATCGATGAAGCGCCACGCGGCGGAGCAGGACTCCCTGCTCAAGCAGGCATTCGCGCGTAAATAGCGTCATTGCTGCCCGGCCGGAGATTGAAACACAACACTCCGGCCGGGCAGTTCTGTTTAATGGACTGTTAGTGGTCAGCTTGATGCACAGTGTGGAAGTGAAGAGGTAGTCGTGGAAGATCGGAAGCTGCGGATCGCGGCCGTTGGGGACGAGCTGTTGGCCGGGCTGGGTGATCCGCGCGCTTTGGGCTGGCTGGGCCGGGTCCTGGCCCGCACGCCGCAGGACAGCGTAGCGCTGGAGTGCTACTCCCTGCCCTGCCCCGAAGAGGGCACCGAGGGAATTGCGGCGCGCTGGCTCGAGGAGGCGGGCCGCCGCTTCGGCAACCACCACGAGAACCGCCTCATCATCGGTTTGTCCGGGCGCGATATCGAGTTCGGCCTGTCCACGGCGCGCAGCCGCCTGAACCTGGCCAACATCCTGGACTCCGCCTCCCAGAACAAGATCGAGGTCTTCGTGGTGGGGCCGCCGCCCACCCTTGACCCCGCCCAGAACCGCAGGCTCGGCGAACTCAACACCGCGTTCGCGGACGTCACAACGCGCCGGAAGCACCTGTACGTGGACACGTTCTCGCCGCTGCTGAACCACGAACAGTGGCGCCAGGACCTCGCGGCCAACGGCGGCACGCCCGGCCAGGCCGGTTATGGCCTGATGGCCTGGCTCGTGCTGCACCGCGGCTGGTTCCAGTGGCTGGGCATCGACGCGCCGGAGTAGCCCCGGCCCGGCATGGGCCCGGATAATTCGCGATATATCTTGACCGGACGGCAGGTGCGATATATCGTGACTTCATAGTCGCGATATATCGTCAGTTGTCCAGCCATTTTTCGTTTTCCGGAGGAACCATGTCAGAGAGCACGTGGACCGTGACCGGTCCGCAGACCATCGACGTCGACGGCGTCCGCTCGCTCAAGCTCGGAATCGTGCGCGGGCGGTTCGATATCGTCACCCATGACGAAGACGTTGCCAGGGTCGAAGTCTCCGAAATCAGCGGCGATCCGCTGTCGGTCGAGGTCATCGACGGCCGCCTGGAAGTCCGCCACCAGCTCCACGGCCCGCAGGGCTGGTTCAGGAACCTGATGGGGACCGTCAACAACAACAGCAGCAACTCGATCGTCATCAGCATCGCCCTGCCGGCCGGCGTCGAGGTGGAGGCCGGGACGGTGAGCGGCGACGGGATGGTCTCCGGGATCAGCGGCCACGCCCGGCTCAACACGGTCTCCGGGTCCGTCCTGGCCGACGGCACCTCCGGCGACCTGTCCGTCAATACGGTCAGCGGCGAAGTGATTGCCCGCAACCATCGCGGGATCCTGACCGCCAAGAGCGTCTCCGGCGAAGTGACGGCGTCAGGCGACTTCAGCCACATCCGCGCGAACACCGTCAGCGGCGACCTGAACTTCGACCTGCACGGCTTCACCCAGGACTTTGGCGCCAACTCGGTCTCCGGCGACGTCACCATCCGGCTTCCGTACGACGTCGGGGTGGACATCATCGCCAAATCCGCCAGCGGGGCGGTGGTCATCGACAACCAGAAATATGTCCAGTCCAGCGGCACCGTGCAGACCATCGCGGGACCGGACACCAAGCTGATGCTGGTCCGGACCAACTCGGTCTCGGGCAAGACCTCGATCTTCCACGGCCGGCCCACCGCGGACACCGAAACGGCCCTCTGATGCCTCCCGTCTTCGCCCACGGGGCGCTGCGGCTGTACCTGTTGGCCCTGCTCGAATCCGGTCCCAAGCACGGCTACGAGCTCATCAAAGCCCTCAGCGAGCGGTTCGGCGGCACCTACTCCCCCAGCGCCGGAACCATCTACCCGCGCTTGGGCAAGCTCGAGGAGGAAGGGCTCGTGGCCACCCACACGGACGGCCGGCGCACCAACTACAGCATCACCCCGGCGGGACTCCAGGAACTGAACAGCCGGCGGGACGAGCTCGCCGGCGTCGAGAACGACATCTCCGCCTCGGTCCGCCGCCTCGCCGACAACCTGCGCCAGGACATCCGGGTCAACATGCGCGGCCTCCGGGCCGATCTCGCGGCAACCGCTGAGGCGGCGCGGACCTCGGCCCGCGCCGCGGGGGCAGCCGGCTCGGGCTCTGCCGGCGGAGCGGGCTCGCGCTACTCCCCGGAGGGCGAGCGACGGCTCAAGGAAGCGGAAATGCTCGTCCAGGCCTTCCGCGACGACATGCGGGTGGAACTGCGGCGCCATGCCGGGAGCCGCCCCGTCACCGCCGTCACGCTCGAAACGGTCAGGACAGTGCTGGACCAGGCCCGGATCTCAATCCGCAATTCACTGGAGGACTGACCCCACGCTAACTCGTAGTACGGGTCCCCGGTTCGCGGCGGGTGCCGCGATGTGGGAGACTTGAGGGCAGCTCTTTTGAGTACCAAGATTAAGGAGGCCAGCTATGAGCAAACGTGCACGTAAACGTCGTGACCGTAAGCGTGGCGGCGCGAACCACGGTAAGCGCCCCAACGCCTAAGCAAAGCTTGATTGACAGCTTTAAACGAATGACCCCGGAAACCTTACGGCTTCCGGGGTCATTCGTTTATGTCCATAGCGACCCGGCCTCAGGCCTCCACGGTCCGGATGGAGTGGATCCGGTCCAGGATGGAGTTCTTGAGGTTTTCCGGAGCCGCTTCGGTGCACGAACGCTTGACCATCACGCGGATGACACATTCGAGGTCGTACTGCTCCAGGCACTCCGGGCAACTGTCCAGGTGGTCCTTGATCTCTGCGATGTCACTGTGCGTGAGCGCGCCATCCAGATATTCATAGATACGTTGCATCCGGGCGTCGTCGCAATCGCCCAGTCCCTGGCAGTCGCTCATTTCCTGTTCTCCTGTTTGTTGCTGTCGGCCGCGGTGCTTGACTCGGTGGCGGCCCTGAATCCCCGCTCGGCGGCATAATCGGCCAGCATGTCCCGCAGCATCTTCCGGCCGCGGTGCAGCCGGGACATGACGGTTCCGATGGGGGTGTTCATGATGTCTGAAATTTCCTTGTAGGCGAAGCCCTCGACGTCGGCGAAGTACACCGCCAGCCGGAATTCCTCCGGAATCGACTGGAGTGCGCGCTTCACGTCGGAATCGGGCAGGTGGTCGAGGGCCTCGGCCTCCGCCGAACGGAGTCCGGACGAAGTGTGCGACTCCGCGCGGGCAAGCTGCCAGTCCTCGATGGTGTCCGAGTTCGACTGAAGCGGCTCACGCTGACGCTTCCGGTACAGATTGATATAGGTATTGGTCAGGATGCGGTACAGCCAGGCCTTCAGGTTGGTGCCGGGCTTGTACTGGTGGAACGCGGAAAACGCCTTCGTGTACGCCTCCTGGACCAGGTCCTCGGCGTCCGAGGGATTCCGGGCCATCCTCATGGCCGCCGAATACAGCTGGTCCACGTACTGCATGGCATCGCGTTCAAAGCGCACCCGGCGCTCCTCCGCGGACTCGGTGGAGACGTCCAGAGGCTTGCCGTCCACCTCGGTTTCCAGGGCGGCAGCCGTACTGGCCTCAGGTGTTTCGGTGGGCGTGGCGTCGTTTCCGGCAACCTCGTGCATGGCCGCAACGGCCGGGTCCATGGTGCTCATTGCCTTCAAGTCTACTGTCACCTTCTGCCGGGCACCCGGAACCGCCGGAAGCACGACGGCCCACGGCTGCCCGGAACCGGCTTCCAGTTCCCTCCTGTCCAAAACCCGCGTCAAATCTCCGCCTTCCTCAGCCTGCTGGAATCTGCCTTTCACAACCACGTCCGGCGGGCAAATATTCCGCAAAAGTGCAAGACTAGAACCGGTTCCCCCGCAGTGAATCCGCGGTTCGTCCATCCAGGAGGAAATTCATGTCGTTTGTCCGCTTTCTCGCCCGGCCCATGCTCGCCTCCAGTTTCGTCCTCGCCGGCATGGACAAGCTCAAGAATGCGGATGACACCGCGACGCAGTTGTCCCCCCTGTTGCGCCGCACGGCCGACGCACTGCCGTTCCAGACGAACGAAAAAGTCCTGGCGCGCGTGATCGGCGGCACCCAGATCGGTGCCGGCATCTGCTTCGCACTCGGCAAGTCCGCCCGGCTGGCAGCCACCGTCCTGGCCGTCACTTCGGCCCTGAACGGCTACGTCGAATGGCGCAGCGCGGACATTTCCTCGAAGGAAGCCCGGGACGCCCGCCGCAAGCAGCTCCTGAAGAACGTTTCGCTGACCGGCGGCGTGCTCCTCGCCGCCGTCGACACCGCCGGAAAGCCCAGCCTGGCCTGGCGCGCCGGGCACCTGGCCGCGGACGCCAAGAAGAGCGCCGGTCACCTCGCCGCCGATGCCCGGAAGTCGACCAACAAGAAGCTGAAGAAGGCCGACAAAGTCGTGCGCAAGGCAACCCACGCGGCCGGAGCCTAAGACGGTAATGACTGGCGCCACCCCCTCCGAAACTGTCCCTTCCCACTCTGCCGGCTCCCATACTGCCGACGGCGGTCCGCACTGGAAGGCGCCCTATGCCGCACGGCCGGTGGACGCCACCGTCACCGTTCCGGGTTCCAAATCCCTGACCAACCGGTACCTCGTGCTCGCCGCCCTCGCCGACGGGCCGTCCCGCCTGCGGGCGCCCCTGCACTCCCGGGATTCCGCGCTCATGATTGAGGCGCTGCGGAAGCTGGGGGCCGCCGTCACCGAGGTTCCCGGCGACGGCGCCTTCGGCCCCGACCTCGAAATCCTCCCGATCAGCATGGACGACGCCGCCGCGGACACGGCGATCGACTGCGGCCTCGCCGGGACGGTCATGCGCTTCGTGCCGCCCGTGGCCGCCCTGCGCCGCGGCGAGTCCGGCTTCGACGGCGACCCGCACGCCCGCAAACGGCCGATGGGCACCATCATCGAGGCCCTGACCGGGCTGGGCGTGGCGGTCAGCGCGCCCGACGGCGGCCCGGCGTCGTCGCTGCCCTTCAGCGTGCACGGCACGGGCGAAGTCCGCGGCGGCCACCTCATCATCGACGCCAGCGCCTCGTCCCAGTTCGTCTCCGCCCTGCTGCTGGCCGGCGCCCGCTTCACCGAGGGACTCCACCTCGAGCACCGCAGCACCGAACACCCCGGCAAGCCCGTGCCGAGCCTGGACCACATCAACATGACAGTGGCCGTGCTGCGCGGCGTCGGTGTGGCGGTCGATGACTCGGTGCCGAACCACTGGGTTGTCTCCCCGGGCCCCATCCGCGCCTTCGACCAGCGGATCGAACAGGACCTCTCCAACGCCGGACCGTTCCTCGCGGCGGCCCTCGCCACCCGCGGCACCGTGCGGATCCCGAACTGGCCCGCCGGGACCACCCAGGTCGGCGATCTCTGGCGCGGCATCCTGACTGCCATGGGCGCAACTGTGACGCTCAACGGCGGCACCTTGACCGTGAGCGGCGGACCGGAGATCAAGGGCGGCGACTTCGACGAGACCAGCGAGCTCGCCCCCACCGTGGCGGCGCTCTGCGCCCTGGCCGCCGGCCCCTCGCGACTGAGCGGCATCGCGCACCTCCGGGGCCACGAAACGGACCGGCTCGCCGCCCTCGTCGCGGAAATCACCCGCCTCGGCGGCGACGCCGAAGAGACGGCCGACGGACTCATCATCCGCCCGGCCCGGCTGCACGGCGGCGTCGTGCACAGCTACGCCGACCACCGCATGGCCACCGCCGGCGCCATCCTCGGCCTTGCCGTGCCCGGCGTGGAAGTCGAGGATATCGGGACCACCGCCAAGACCATGCCCGATTTCCCGCAGCTCTGGGACGCCATGCTGGCCCAGGGAACCGCCGCAGACGAGGACACCGCCGGTGGCACGCAGCACTGACTCCTGGGACGAGTCCGACGTCCGGATCCGCCCCAACAAGAAGGGCACCCGGCCCCGCACCAAGGACCGGCCCAGCCACGACGACGCCGTCACCGGGCGCATCATCACCGTTGACCGCGGACGCTACACCGCCGTCGTCGGGGAAGGAACTGACGAGGAACGCAAGATCATCGCGGCGCGGGCCCGGGAACTGCGCCGCAATCCCGTGGTGGCCGGTGACTTCGTCTCCCTCGTCGGTGATGTCAGCGGCGAGCCGGACACCCTCGCGCGGCTGGTCAAGATCCAGGACCGCAAGACGCTGCTGCGCCGCAGCGCCGACGACACGGACCCGATCGAACGCGCCGTGGTGGCCAACGCAGACCAGCTCGTGGTCGTGGTCGCCGCGGCCAATCCGGAGCCCCGGACCGGTTTCATCGACCGAGCCCTGGTGGCGGCCTACGACGCCGGCATTGAGCCGCTGCTGCTGGTCACCAAGGCCGACGTCAAGGATCCCGCCGAACTGCTGTCCAATTACACGCACCTCGACTTCCCGGTCATCATCTCCAAGACGGCAGACTCTGCCGCGTCCGGCATCGACGCCCGCTCCGACGACGGGCTCTCGGCCCGGCTGGACAAGGACGCCGTGTCCCAGCTGCGCGGCTACCTCGACGGGAAGGTCACGGTCATGCTGGGCCACTCCGGCGTCGGCAAGTCCACCATGGTCAACGCCCTGACCGGGGCCGAGCGTGCCACGGGCGGCGTCAATGCCGTGACCGGCCGCGGCCGCCACACCTCCTCCTCCGCGCTGGCGCTCAAGGTCAACGACTCCCCGGCCGGAAGCTGGATCATCGACACCCCCGGCATTCGCTCCTTTGGCCTGGCCCACGTGGATCCGGACCGGATCCTCCGTTCGTTCCCCGATCTGGAACCGGGCACCGACGATTGCGAACGCGGCTGCAAACACGACGCCACCGCCGTCAACTGCGGCGTGGACGCCTGGGTCGCGGCCGGGCACGCGGGAGCCTCCGGACCCGCCCGCCTTGCGTCCCTGCGCCGGCTCCTGGGCACCGACCCGCGGCAGGAAGCACAGGAAACGAAAGAACTGGGTACCGTGTCCTAGGCGGTGCCGCTCCCCCGGCCCGCGGCGCAGCGCCGCGGCCTCCCGGCAGGCGGCCCGCTTTGCCGGTAGTTTGGAACCATGAGCCAAACCGCTTCGAGCTACAACGATGACCTGCGCCTTGCCCATGTACTGGCAGATTCCGTCGATTCCCAGACCATGAGCCGCTTCAAGGCGCTGGACCTTCGGATTGAAACGAAGCCCGACCTCACCCCGGTCACCGATGCCGACAAGTCCGCCGAAGAGGCCATCCGCGGCCAGCTCTCCCGGTCCCGTCCCCGCGACGCCGTCCTGGGCGAGGAATTCGGCAGCTCGGGCCACGGCTCCCGCCGCTGGATCATCGACCCGATCGACGGCACCAAGAACTTTGTCCGCGGCGTCCCGGTCTGGGCCACCCTGATCGCCCTCGTCGATGAGGGCGAGCCGGTGGTCGGCGTCGTCAGCGCGCCGGCACTGGGCAAGCGCTGGTGGGCGGCCAAAGGGGCAGGTGCCTACACGGGCCGTTCGCTGGCGGCCGCCACGCGGCTGAAGGTGTCCAACGTGTCCAGGCTCGAGGACGCGTCGCTGTCCTATTCCAGCCTCGGCGGCTGGAAGGAACGCGGGAACCTGGACGAGTTCCTGGGCCTCACCGAAGAGGTGTGGCGCACCCGTGCCTATGGCGACTTCTGGTCGTACTGTCTCGTGGCCGAGGGGGCGGTGGACATCGCCTGCGAGCCCGAGCTGAACCTCTACGACATGGCCGCCCTCGTGCCGATCGTGACCGAGGCCGGCGGCCGCTTCACCTCGCTCGAGGGCGAGGACGGGCCCTTCGGCGGCAACGCCCTCGCCACCAACTCGATCCTCCACTCGGAAGTCCTCAAGCGGCTCAACCCCGGACTCGACGACCTCCTGTAGGCACAACCCGGCTTAGGCTTCAACCGAAATCCGGCGCCGGCCGAACAAACTGCGGCGGCGGCCCCCATCCCGGGGCCGCCGCCGTTCTTTGTTCGGCCAGTGCGGGTTTTGCGCGCGTAACAATTCCCTTCACATTCGGCGGCCGCCTTTTCCCCGGCGGCGCCGATGTCCTACGCTCGATGCAGGTCACGAGTGCCAGCGCTAAACCCCGGTTTGCTGGCCGGCAACCCTCCAGTCGCGGTGGGGTGCCCCGGGTGACGACCTGGCCGGTCCGGAACGGACCCGGCAAGCGCGGACTCCCACGATGTGGGGTCCTGGTCGAGTGAGGTCCCATGACTACTGCCGTTTTTCCCACTGCCCCCGAATTCCACACGCGGTTTGCCGCCGCGGCCCGTCCGTTGGCCGCCGTCACCGGGGCCGAAATCCAGGCCCCGCTGATCCACGGCGGCCACGCCCGCTACGCCAACCTCGACTACGGCGCCTCGGCCCCGGCCCTGTCAGTCGTCTCGGCCTACCTGAACGAAATCCTGCCGTACTACGCGAGCGTCCACCGCGGCGCCGGCTACGCGTCGCAGATCAGCACCTCGGTCTACGAGAACTCCCGCGACATCGTCCGGGACTTCGTGGGCGGCCGACCGGACGATGCGGTGATCTTTACCCGCAACACCACCGATTCCTTGAACCTGCTGGCCGGCTGCCTGCCGTTCCTCGACGGCCGGCCCGCCGGAGAGGTCCTCTACCTCGACATCGAACACCACGCCAACCTCCTGCCCTGGCAGAATGTCCCGCACCGCAGCGTCGTGGCCGCCGCCACCCTCGCGGCCACCGTGGACCGCCTCCGGGACGAGCTCGCCCGCGGCGGCGTAAGCCTCCTGGCCGTCACCGGCGCCTCCAACGTCACCGGGGAAATCCTGCCCATCGCCGCCCTCGCCGCACTGGCGCACGAGTACGGCGCCAGGATCGTCGTCGACGCCGCGCAGCTGGCCCCGCACCGGCGGATCAACATTGCCGCGGACGACGTCGACTACCTCGCGTTCTCGGGGCACAAGCTGTACGCCCCCTTCGGCGCCGGCGTGCTGGTGGGGCGGACGGACTGGCTCGACGCCGGCACCCCGCACCTCGCGGGCGGCGGGGCCGTCAAGGATGCCCGGCTCGACTCCGTCAGCTGGACCACCGGACCGGCCCGGCACGAGGGCGGCTCGCCGAACGTGCTGGGTGCGGCCGCCCTGGCCCGTGCCACCCAGGTGATCGCGGCCCTGGACACGGAACAGTGGTACGCCCACGAGGACGCCATCCGGTCCTTCCTGGTCGAGGGTCTCCAAGGCATCGAGGGCGTGACCGTACACCAGATCTTTGCCGATTCCGCTCCCGCTTCTTCCCCCGGAGGTGCCCCCGGAGACGATCAGCCGGGCACCGGCACCATCGGAGTCGTGAACTTTTCCGTGGAAGGCTACGACGCCGGGCTGGTGGCCGCCTACCTGTCGGCCGAGCACGGCATCGGCCTGCGCGACGGCCGCTTCTGCGCCCATCCGCTGCTCAAGCGGCTCGGCCTGCCCGCCGGCTCCCTGCGGGCCAGCTTCGGTCTCGGCTCCCGTCTGGAGGATGCCGAGCGGCTCCTGGCCGGGCTGCGTCAGCTGCGGCAAACGGGGCTCGGCTGGGACTACGTCGTGGACGCCGGACGCTGGGTTCCGGCCAACGACACCCGGATCTACCCGCACTGGGCACCGAACACCCCCGGCACTGCCGGCGCCGCGCCCTGCACAGTGGACTAGGACTGCGGACTAGGGCTGTGGACTATTTGGCGCCTGCGGACAGCGGACCGGGGCCCGCGGGCCAGGGACCGCGGGCCGGGGACCGCGGGCCAGGGACCGTCAACCACGGCAGAATCCTGGCGCGGTCCGGTGCGGTAAATTCGAAAGGTAACTGAACCCGTCAGGACCTTTCAGAAGGAGATCGCACGTTGCACAGCGTGCCCAAAATGCACACTCACCCCAAACTGCACAGCGACCCCAAAGCGAGCAGTGGCCCCAAACTGCACAGTGGCCCCAAACTGCAGAGCGAGCGGCGCCAGGAACTCGGACAAAGCTTCCAGGACGGCGGAGCACACTACGACCGCGTCCGCCCGGGCTATCCGCAGGAATCGGCCGACTGGCTGATCCCTGCGGGAGCGCGGGACGCCGCGGATATCGGCGCAGGCACCGGAAAGTTCACGGCACTCCTGTTCGCACGGGGATTGCACACGGTGGCCGTCGATCCCTCAGCCGACATGCTTGCGCAGCTGCGCCGGATGCTACCGGATGTTACCGCCGTCGAGGGCACCGCCGAGCACACGGGACTGGAGTCCGGGTCATTCGACCTCGTCACGGTTGCCCAGGCCTGGCACTGGTGCGACCCCCGCCTGGCCAGCGCCGAGATCGCCCGGATCCTGCGGCCGCACGGCGTGCTGGGCCTGATCTGGAATCAACTGGACACGGCGGTGCCCTGGGTTCACCGCCTCTCACGCATCATGCATGCCGGGGACGTCCACAAACCCCACTTCCGGCCTCCCGTGGGCCCCGAGTTCACCGGGTTGGAGGGCCACCTGACCCGGTGGGAGGATTCCGTCACCACCGCGGACATCCAGGAGCTGGCCAAGTCCCGCAGCTACTACCTGGCGGCGTCGGCGGCCACCCGGGACAAGGTCATGGCCAATCTCGACTGGTACCTTCACGAGCACTTGGGCCACGCCCCCGGCGATTCCCTCCGGCTTCCCTACCTCACCCAGACGTGGCGGGCCGTCCGGATTGCATGAGGCCTCCGTCGGAGCTATTGTTTCGGTATGCCTAATAATTAGTTGTAGGCATATGGAACTTTTTGTGGGCAATCAACTTTGACGCCGGCGGCTTCCTCCGTCGGTGACGATCATCGCGTCAACGCGGACGCGCAAAATCACGGGAGCTGGCAGTGCTGGACGTAAAGGGACACGAACAACAGCCGCCGGGCGCACGCACCTACAAGCATCCGGGTGCCCGCAGGGCGCTGATCGGCCTGTTGGGGCCGGCGTTTGTGGCGTCGATTGCCTATGTGGATCCTGGAAACGTGGCCGCCAACCTGACCGCCGGAGCCCAGTACGGGTACCTTCTGGTCTGGGTCCTCGTGGTGGCCAACGTCATGGCCGTGCTCGTCCAGTACCAGTCCGCCAAGCTCGGGATCGTCACCGGCAAGAGCCTTCCGGAGATCCTGGGCGAGCGGCTCAGGCCGTTCTGGCGCCGCGCCTTCTGGCTGCAGGCCGAAATCGTGGCGGCCGCCACGGACCTCGCCGAAGTGGTGGGCGGAGCAATCGCGCTGCACCTGCTGTTCGGCCTCCCCCTCCCTCTGGGTGCCGTGATCGTCGGCGCGGTCTCGATGCTCCTGCTCGCGGTGCAGGCACGGGAGAAGCAGCGTCCCTTCGAGTTCATCATCATGTTCCTGCTCGGCATCATCACCATCGGCTTCCTGGCCGGGTTGTTCATCAGCCCGCCCGATCCGGCGGCGGCCGTGGCCGGGCTCGTGCCCGGTTTCCAGGGTCCGGACACCGTCCTGCTGGCCGCCAGCATGCTCGGCGCCACGGTCATGCCGCACGCCATCTACGTCCACTCGGCCCTGTCCCGCGACCGGCACCGCCCGGACGAACACGTACATGTCCCCCCGTCCGCCGTTGCCCGGCTGGTCCGTGCCACCCGCTTCGACGTCGTGGCCGCGCTGGCCATCGCCGGAATCGTCAACATCGGCATGCTGCTGCTTGCCGCCTCGACGCTCGGCGGCGAAGAAGGAACGGACACCATCGAGGGCGCGCACGCGGCCATCACCGCCAACCTGGGCCCCATCGTGGGTGTGGTGTTCGCCGTCGGGCTCCTCGCGTCCGGCCTGGCATCCACCTCGGTGGGCTGCTATGCCGGCGGAACCATCATGCAGGGCCTGCTCAAGATCCGGATCCCCGTCATGGCCCGCCGCGTGGTCACCCTGATTCCGGCCGTGGTGCTGCTGGCGGTCGGCTTCGACCCCACCTGGGGCCTCATCCTGAGCCAGGTGGTCCTCAGTTTCGGGATCCCCTTTGTCCTCGTCCCGCTGGTGGTCCTGACCAGCAACAAGACCCTGATGGGCCGTTTTGCCGACGGCCTGTCACTGCGGATCGCGGCCATCATCAGCGTGATACTTGTGGTGGCGCTAAACCTGGTCCTGCTGTGGCTCACCTTCTCCGGGCGCGGCTGACGGTAGGCTTGGGCCTGTGAAGACCAGTACGCCCTCCTCCTCGATCGAGGACTACGTCAAGGTCATCTATTCCTTCACCGAGTGGCAGCAGAAGCCCATCACCTCCACGCAGCTGGCGCAGCGCCTGGGGGTCGCCAACTCCTCGGTGTCCGAAATGGTCCGCAAACTCAAGGACCAAGGCCTCGTAGACCACAAGCCCTATAGCGCCGTCACCCTCACCAGCGACGGTGTCCGGCTCGCCCTCTCCATGGTCCGGCGGCACCGGCTGCTCGAGACGTTCCTTGTCCAGGAGCTCGGGTACCGCTGGGACGAGGTCCACGACGAAGCCGAGCTCCTCGAGCACGCCGTCTCCGACACTTTCATCGAACGGATGGCGGCCAAGCTGGGTAACCCTTCACGCGACCCGCACGGCGACCCCATTCCGGCCGCTGACGGCTCCGTGCTCATGCCCTCCGCCCACCGCCTGAGCGAACTCGACGACGGCCACACCGGCCGGATCACCCGGATTAGCGATGAGAACCCGGAGCTCCTGCGTTATCTTGCCGCCGAGGACATTGATCTCGACGCCGAAGTGGAGGTTGTGGGCCGCAGGCCGTTCGGCGGCCCGCTCGTGGTGCGGATCGGTTCCGCCGCAGCGCCCCGCGAATTTGATTTTGCCGAGGAAGTCGCTTCATCCCTCTGGGTCCACAGCGATGCCGTGCACGCAGGCTGCAGTGTGGCGGCCCATGAGTGACAAGGGCGCTGAGTGAAGCGTGCGCTTGATGAGCGCCGGGCCGTGCCGCGCCCCGGCGTTCCGGGCTGGAAGGCCTGGGCCGCCGTCGCCGTCGGCGGGCTGATCGGAACGGAGCTGCGGTTCGGCGCCGGCCTCATGTTCCCCGAAAGTGCCGGCGCGGTGCCCTGGACCACGCTGGCCATCAATGTGGCCGGGAGTTTCGTCCTGGCCACCCTGACCACCATCTGGATCGCGCGGCCCAAGACGGCCTTCTGGCTGCGGGCCGGGATCGGTCCGGGCCTGCTAGGGTCATTCACCACCTTTTCGGCGCTCGTGATAGTCATTGACCAGCAGATCCGCGGCGGCCTCCATGCCACATGGCTGGCCTACCTCGGGCTCTCGCTCGTCCTGGGCCTGGGTGCCGCGGCCGCCGGCTGGAAAACCGGCAAGGCGATCGCGGACGCCGGCGGGGCTGCCCAATGATGACCGCCCTCCTGGTGGGAGTCTTCGGTGTGGCAGGCGCCCTCCTGCGGTTCGCCGTCGACTCCTTCTTCGCCCACCACCAGGGCACCCGTCCGCACTGGCCATGGGCAACGCTGGCAGTCAACGTCGCAGGATCGTTCATCATCGGACTGTCCGTGGGCCTGACCGGCCACCTGGAGCTGGGAGCCGACTGGCATGCCGGCGTCGCGACCGGACTGGCCGGCGGCCTGACAACTTTCAGCTCCTGGAGCACCGCAACGGTGCGCCTCGTCAGCGAGACACGATACCGGGCGGCAGCGCTAAACATAGGCGCAAATCTCGTCGCGGGCCTCGCCGCCGCGGGCCTCGGGCTCTTCCTCGCCGGCTGAGGACGTCAGCCGGCCGGCGGTGGTGTGTCGAGCCTTACACCGGGCCGTTCCAGTGGTTCCGGGCCGCCGTCGTTCCCGTATCGTTGAAGGATGGTTACCCGACGTGAAGCAGCCCAGATCCTCGACATCCCGCTGGAAATGGCGCACCGTCACGGCATCCCCTCCCGCCTGTCCGAGGCCGAGCTCGGCGAGCTGCTCGACAATCCCCCGGCGTGGCTGGTCCAGTCCAAGGCGAACCGGACAGGCAAAAGGCCCGTCTGGGTCCAGCTGACCTGCGCCGTCTGCGGATTTTCCGAAGCGGCCCGGCCCAAGAAATGGTGGCCGGACTTCACCTACGTCTGCTGTGCCCACCACGAGGCCCGGGACATCCCGGTGCTCGGGCCCGGGCTCGTGCGCAGCGTGTACGACGGCGTCGGCAGCCGTTTCGCGGGCATCGTGGACGCCGCGGTTCCCGAAGCGTAGCTTAGAAAGCGGGGCTATTCCGGGCCCCTGCCGTGAGGGAGAGCACCATGCCTGACAAGACGCCGCACCAGAGCGTGTCGAAGAAGTCGGTTAAAACGATCAAGGAAAAACGGGCCGAGAAAAAAGCGAAGCACATCGTTGATGCCCACACCGATCCAGTAGCACACATCAAAAAGCGCTGAAATGTCACGGGGCCGGAAGCCTTGCTTCCGGCCCCGCGTCGTGTTCCGTAGACGTGCCTCTGCTTTGCGTCTGCCGTGCGTCTGACGTGCCTCTGCCCGTGCGTCTGCCGGGCATTTGACATGCCTCTGCCCTGCATCTGTGCTGTTTTTTTGCTTGTTCTGCGGGGGTTTGGGCTCACCCTCAACGGATGATGCGGCTTCCCTGGTGTTGGCGCTTTAGTGGTGATGAGATCCTTGTGGCCGGGACCGTGGCTGCGGCCGCTGCTCCGCCCGGGGGCCGTGCCCGACGGTGCGGCCCGGCCGGCGTCCCGGTAGCGGAATCACCCGGCGCGGGTGGTGACGCCCCCGGACAGGACGTCCACACTAAGATCAGCGCGCTGGACGGTGCGCCCTAACCAGACCGGAGGAAAGCCAGTGACAACCACACCGGAGACCGAGGCGCACGGCCCGGTCGACTTCGTACTCCTCGAGTTCCCCATGGCGGGACTGACAGGACGGGCTAGCGAGGAACTCGCTAAGCTCATCGAACAGGGCGTGGTCCGCCTCTTCGACCTCCTCGTCGTCATGAAAAACGAAGACGGCACCGTCGAGGTGCTCGAACTGACGGACCCGGGCGGTCCGGCGGCAGGCTTCTCCTACTTCGAGGGGGCCCGGACCGGGCTTCTGGGCGATGACGATATCGCCGAGGCGGCTGCCGCGTTGCTCCCGGGGACGGTCGCCGCGCTCATTGTCTATGAGAACACCTGGGCGGCACCATTCGTGGCGGCCGTGCGTGAAAGCGGGGGCGAGCTCGTCGCGAGCACGCGGATCCCCGCGCCGGACGTCATGGAAGCACTCGACGCCCTCGAGGCCCGCGACGCCGCGCCGGCGGCGGACGCATAAGAGACGCATAAGACCTGACGCAGAAGAAGTGATGTGAGAGGAGAGGAATTATGGGACTTCTTAGGGGTATGGCGCGGACTGCGGTGGTGGCCGGGACGGCAACCGCGGTCAGCGGCCGGGTCCAGCGCCGGCAGGCCAACAAGTTTGCTGAGAAGGACGCCGCGACGGCAGCCAAGCAGCAGGAGGCCTACGATGCGCAGATGGCCCAGCAGGAGCCGCCGCCTGCCTATCAGCAGCCCGTCTACCAGCAGCCGGCTCCCCCGCCCCCGCCTGCGGCCCCCGCGGGCGGCATCACCGACGACGCCATCCAGCAGCTCAAGGAGCTCGGAGCGCTGAAGGAGCAAGGGATCCTCACCGAGGAAGAGTTCGTGGCCCAAAAGGCGAAGATCCTCGGGACGTAGGCAAACAGTTTGCCGTGCCAGCAGGGAGGGGAAATGTCTTCCGACATTTCCCCTCCCTGCTGGCATGAGCTCTTCTTCGGTGCTCTGATGTGCTCTTTGAGGACCTCCTGCTCGAGGACGTCCTACGACGCATTGACTTCTATTTAGGCGCCAGGACGACGAAACCCGCCGCAGGAACGTCGATCCTGATCGCCAGGCCGTTCCGGGGCTCGGCTGCGACAAGCGACCCTATCGTGCTTTTGTCAGTTGAATAGATGCACTCAAACTGGTCACCGGCCGAGTGCAGAGCCGCATCAACGGTCACCCAGGCTGTAAGCGGGGCGGCCCAGTCAGTGTTGACGGCGCAGACGACCTCCCTGTTCGACAGGATCCGGCTCCACGCCACTATTGACGTCATTCTCCCAAGACCGATGCGCTCCGGATACCAGAAGCTGAGGCCGTCCTCGGAGAGGGGGCGCAGGTACTGGCGTCCGCGGCGGAGCGCGAGTTCCCTCTTCCGAAGCGCCAGGATGTCCGCAAGATGCTGGTACGTGGCCCCTGACTCATCGAAAAAGTGCCGTCCGCGGCTTCGAAACGATCCAAAAGGACCTCCGAACATCGCTTCCCTGATGTACCGGTCTGCCTTGAAATCGTCCGCGGGCCGGGGATTGACCTCCGGCGGGAATTTCCCGTCGAAGCGCTGTTCGCTGCCGTAGTAGATGCACGGGATGCCCAGCGTGGCGGCGTTCATGGCAAGAATGGCAAGCTCCAGGGCGCGGCCGTCCTGATCAGCGGCAAACCTCGCCTTGTAGCTTGATCCCTGGCGGACGAGGTCGTGATCGTCGAAGGCCGTGACGACGTGATTGCGGAACCAGGTGTGGCTTTCCTTGCCGGCCTGGATCGAGTTGCGGAAGAGATCGAAGTATTCGGCCGGGTTGGCCCACCCCTTCACCGCCTCGACCATCCGTCCTTGAACGTCCGCTAGGCCCAGGGCGGCATCCAGCCCGGTAGCGTCCCGGAGCCCGATGGCTTCGTCTCGACTCCCGGTAATTTCCCCGACGAGAAAGAACGCGTCCTTGCCGATGGACTGCGCGAACTCGTGAATTGCGGAGGCGAAGTAGCGCGTGGCACCCGGGTCCATGTGTTTGACGGTGTCCACGCGGAAGCCGTCCACGTCGGCAAAGGCGATCCAGTACCGGTACGCGTCGATGACGGTGTGAAAGGCCGCCGACGGAATGTATTCGTCCACCGGCCCCGTTCCATGATGGATGTCCTTCAGCCCGATGAAGTCCCCCTCGGTCTTCTCCGGGATGGCGTCCCAGTTGGCGATCCGGCCCTTACAGGTAAAGACGCCGTCGGCCTGGAGCTCGCGGGGCCACACAGCGCTGTCCACATCGGGCGGATTCACCGGAGCGGGGAAGGGCAGGCTTGGAACGCCGCCGGGATCCCGCCAGCCGGCGACCGGATAGGTGGCGCCGGTCCACACCGGAACGCAGGGCTGCCCGGTGGCAGGATCCACGGTGTCGTATTGGAACACGTCCGCCGAATGGTTGAGGATGACGTCGAGGATGACATAGAGCCCGGCCGCATGGGCGGCGCCCACCAGCTCCTTGAAGTCCTGGGCGGTGCCGAAATGGGGATCAACTTCGAGGAAGTTCTGAATGCCGTAGCCGTGGTAGTCATCCACCCCGGGCCTTTGCCGCAGTACCGGGCTGATCCAGAGCGCGGTAACCCCCAGCCGCTTCAGGTAGCCAAGTTTGGACTTTATCCCGTTCAGGGTGCCGCCGAGCCACTGGGTGCCAGCATTCTCCCAGTTCTGGACCTCGGCCGTGGTCTGGACGGCGTTGTTCGCGTCCGCCGGCGAAAACAGTGGCGTGCTGCCCTGCACGATCCGGCCGGCAGCATCCCGGTAGCCATCCTCCAACTCGTTGGAGAAACGGTCTATCAACAGGAAGTAGATCACCTGGTCCGACCAGTCGCGGGGCGACGGGTGATAGTGGTTCTGCTTCAGAAGCTTCGTCCACGGAATGTTATTGATGCTGGAAAACATAGCCCAGTATGGACAATTCGTCCGCGCCGCGGAAGGGCCAACGGGTTCGCAGTGTCTCAAAGAGCGCCCGGGGACGCCTGTTAACGCACAACTCCCCGCCAACCGAAGTCAGCGGGGAGTTATGTGTTCCCAATACGGGGTGGAGAACCGTTGCCGGTGCTCCGATGTGGAGATGGGGGGAATTGAACCCCCGTCCGATGTCGTGTTGTCAGGGCTTCTCCGGGCGCAGTTTGCGTCGGATTTTCTCGGCCCCAGCCATGCTGCAAACAGCTGGCTGATCCGGGCCCAGTCATCTAAGAGTCCCGTTTACCCCGATGACGGAGGTAAACAGCAGTGGCTATCTAAATGACGCCAGGATCCGGGGCAATAGCAACCTCGGGCTGACGGACTGTCTTACTGCTTAGGCAGCGAGAGCGAAGTCAGTGCGTTTTGATTCGGCACTTATTGGTTTGCAGACAGCGTTTACGAGATAATTCTGCATCCTCGGCCCGCTTCACCTGTCGCGACTAACATCGTCGAAACCGATCATCCCCGTATTTTTTTATCAAACCGGAACCGGATACTTTCGTATCCTTCCCGGACTACCAATCATAACGCACCGGCTCCGGGAAACATTCCCGGGGCCCGGCCGCGCTAGCGCCGGTTCCGTTCGCGCATGACCCGCTGGGCCTCACGCTTGTCCTGCTGCTCGCGCAGCGTCTGACGCTTGTCGTATTCCTTCTTACCGCGGGCGACGCCAATTTCCACCTTCGCGCGGCCGTCCACGAAGTAGAGCTGCAGCGGCACGATCGTGAACCCGGATTCCCGGATCTTGTGCGAGATTTTCGTGAGCTCTTCGCGGTGCAGCAGCAGCTTCCGGCGCCGGCGCGCGGCGTGGTTGGTCCAGCTCCCCTGGTGGTACTCGGGGATGTGGATGCCCTCCATCCACAGCTCGTCGTTATAGAAGGTGCAGAAGCCGTCCACCATCGAGGCGTGGCCTTCGCGCAGGGACTTGACTTCCGTGCCCATCAGCGCGATGCCGGCCTCGTAAGTGTCCAGGATGTGGTAGTCGTGCCGGGCCTTGCGGTTGGTGGCCACTACCTTACGGCCACTTTCTTTGGGCACGGTAGGACTCCTTGGTTTGTTGGTGGTTCACTCCGGCCGGGTGGGACGGAATCTTTCCAGTACAGTCTTCCAGTTTACGGCAGGGCAACCGCCGCCGCGGCCGCCACGGGCCGGGCTACAGCAGGTTCATCGGGTCCACGGCGCGGCCGTTGAGCCAGGTCTCGAAGTGCGAGTGGCAGCCCGTGGAGTTGCCGGTGGTTCCCGAATACGCGATCAGCTGACCCTGCGCAACGTGCTGGCCGACAGAGACCGTCACGGACGTGTTGTGGTAGTAGATCGTGGTCAGCGAGTTGCCCTGGACCACGCCGTGGGAGATCTTGACGTTGTTGCCGCCGCCGTCGTTGGCCCAGCCGGCCGAGAAGACGGTGCCGGCAGCCGCGGCGTAGACGGGCGTGCCGCAGGCGGCGCCGAAGTCGATCCCGGTGTGCATGTAGCCGCCCTGGCCGTAGAAGTCGATGGTGCCCGGCGGCGTGGCGCGCCAGCCAAACCCGGACGTGATCGGGATGTTCCCGGGGAACGGGTGCCGCAGGCCGAAGGCGGACGGCGAGCCCTGGGCGGGCGGGACATAAGGCTGGACGGCTTGTCCCCGCGCCCGGGCCGCGGCCGCTGCGGCTTCGGCGATGCGCCGCTGCTCGGCCTCCCAGGCCTCACGCAGCTTCCGGTCGCGTTCGGCGATTTCGGCGGCGACGGCGTCCTGCTGCGCCTTGACCTGGGCGAGCTGGTTCTGGATGCCGGGCTTGGCGGCCTGGAGTTCGGCGTCCAGCCTGGTGGTGTCGGCGATGAGCTTGTCCACGGCGGCCTTCTTGGCTTCAGCCTCGTCCCGGGCGGCCTTTTCCCGCGCCAGCGCGGCGTCGGCCTTGGCCTTGAGATCCGTGATCTCGGCCTCGACTGCCGCCAGCCGGGCCTGCGCGTTGACGTTGGTGGCGTTCTGCTGGGTGAGCTTGTCCATCGCGGAGTTCTGGCTCCGCAGGGCCTGGTCCGCCAGGTCGATGGTGTCCGTCAGGCTGCCGCCCTGGTTCGAGCCGAAGAACAACGAGAGGTTGGACGGGACGCCGCCGGACTTGTAGGCCTGGGTTGCGATCTGCCCGATCAGCTTCCTTGTGTCAGCAATTTTCTGCTTGTCCGATTCGAGCTGTTGCGTGATCTTCGCCTTGTTCTGCTGCGCCAGGTCCACCCGGGCCGCGAGGGCCTCCACCTCCTGGACCGCTCCGGCTACCCGGCCCTGGGCGTCAAGGAGTGCCTGCTGGGCGCCGGGGAGCTGGCCCTGGTACAGGACCAGGTCCGCCGCGGCCTGGGCGATCCGGCCGTCCACGAATTCGAGGGAATGCTGGACCCGGGCCGCCTCCTCGCGGAGCGCGGCCTGCTGGTCCTCGAGGTCGTCCGCGAATGCCGCCGGACTCGAGGCTCCCATGGTTCCGGCCAGGACCAGCGCCAGGGTGGCGCTGATCATCCGGCTGCGGCGTCCCACCAGGCGAAGCCGGAGGGACTGCCGGAGGGAGCGGCGGGCCGTCGGTGTCATAAGCATTCCCTTTTCGTTGCGCACAGCTAGACCCTCAAGTACCGGCGGAGGGTCAGCAGGGAGGAAATTCCGGCCAGGACGACGCCCAGGCCAATCAGGGCGGGTGCCAGGATCAGGGTCTGCCCGGGCGAGATGAATGCGGTGTCCGGATACTGCTTGGACAGGACCTCGCCGAGGAAGAAGTGGGCCACGGCCCAGAGGGTTCCGGAGGCCAGGGCCGCGCCGATTACCGCGGCGATGACGCCTTCGAGGATAAACGGCAGCTGGATGACCATCTTGGACGCGCCCACCAGCCGCATGATGCCCGTTTCACGGCGGCGGCTGAACGCGGACAGCCGGATGGTGGTCGCGATCAGCAGGATGGCGCAAATGATCATGACGCCGGCGATGCTGACTGCCACCAGGGATGCCGCGTTCATGGCCGAGAACAAGCGCTCCAGCAGCTGCCGCTGGTCGATCACGGTCTCCACGCCGGCCTGGGAGGAGAAGGTCTCGCTGATGATCTCGTACTTCTCCGGATCCTTCATGTTGATCCGGAACGAGGCCGGAAGCTGGTCCGGTGTCACGGAGTCTACGATCGGGGAATTGGAGAACTGTTCCTTGAAATGCTTGTAGGCGTCGTCCTTGGATTCGTACTGGAAGTCGTTGACGTACTGGGCCACCGCGGGCGACTGCAGGAGCTGGCGCAGGTTGTCTTCCTGCTCCGGTGTGGCCGGTCCGGTGGCGCAGCCGGGCGCCGTCGAGCCGTCACTGCAAAGGAAGATCGCCACCTGGACTTTGTCGTACCAGTAGCCCTTCATCTGGTTGATCTGCAGCTGCAGCATGCCGGCGGCGCCGACGAACGTCAGGGACACGAAGGTCACCAGGATGACGGAGATGACCATGGACAGGTTGCGGCGCAGGCCGCTGCCGATCTCGCTGAGAACGAATGCCAGCCTCACGCCTGACCCTCCCCTGCGGTGCGGACCTCGGCGCGCGCTGCGGCGCGTGTTTCGGCACGGGGAGAGACGGCGACGGGGGGTTCGTCCCGGCCGCTGGCGTCGCGCAGGCGGCGCGACTGTCCCACCACCGGAATCATGGAGGTGTAGAGGGCCCTGGCCTCGTCGCGGATCACGACGCCGTTCTTGAGTTCGACCACCCGTTTGCGCATCTCGTTGACGATGTCGTCGTCGTGCGTTGCCATCACGACGGTGGTGCCGTTCTGGTTGATCTTGTCCAGCACGCCCATGATGCCCATGGAGGTCGTGGGGTCCAGGTTTCCGGTGGGTTCGTCGGCGAGCAGGATGCCGGGCCGGTTTACGACGGCGCGGGCGATCGCCACGCGCTGCTGCTCACCGCCGGAGAGTTCGTGCGGGAGGCGGTTTTCCTTGCCTTCAAGGCCGACCGTCTTGAGGACCTCGGGGACGGTGTCGCGGATGACGCTGCGGCTCTTGCCGATGACCTGCATGGCGAAGGCGACGTTGGCGAAGACGGTCTTCTGCGGCAGGAGGCGGAAATCCTGGAAGACGACGCCGATGCCGCGCCGCAGCCGCGGCACGCGCCAGCTGGAGATGTTGGCGACGTTCTGGCCGGCGACGTAGACGGCGCCGGAGGAGGCGCGGTCCTCCTTGAGGACCAGGCGCAGGAAGGTCGACTTGCCGGACCCGGAGGCGCCGACGAGAAAGGCAAATTCGCCACGGTCGATCTCAAGGTTGATCGAATCCAGCGCCGGCCGCGCCTTCTGGTCATAGACCTTGGTGACATTTTCGAAACGGATCATGGCCCTTAGTACCCTGCAGGACGAGGCCTTGGGGGCCCGGTTCTGCTGCCGGCGCAAGGGCTTTCGTTTGGGGGAAGTTGAGCTCCGGCCCCTCGACTATACGCACGGGTATCGGCGGATCGGCCGGAACGCCGGGGTGTGTCGCACGATTGTCAGGGACCTCCCAGCCGGGCGCACAGTCGATGCGGCAGGCCTACTTCACGGCGTTGCGGTTGTCTGTCCGCCAGCGGATCCCGGCGTCGATGAAGTCGTCGATTTCGCCGTCGAACACCGCCGAAGTGTTGCCGACCTCGTGCTCGGTGCGAAGGTCCTTGACCATCTGGTACGGGTTGAGGACATAGGAGCGCATCTGGTCGCCCCAGGAGGCTTTGACGTCGCCGGCGAACGCCTTCTTCTCGGCGTCTTCCTGTTCCTTCTTCAGCAGCAGGAGGCGGGACTGGAGCACCCGCAGGGCGGCCGCGCGGTTCTGCAGCTGCGATTTCTCGTTCTGCATGGACACCACCGTGCCGGTGGGGATGTGGGTCAGTCGGACGGCGGAGTCGGTGGTGTTGACGGACTGCCCGCCGGGGCCGGAGGACCGGAACACGTCCACGCGGATCTCGTTGTCCGGGATGTCGATGGAGTCCGTCTGCTCGATCAGCGGGATCACTTCGACGGCGGCGAAGGAGGTCTGGCGGCGGCCCTGGTTGTCGAACGGGCTGATCCGGACCAGGCGGTGGGTGCCGGCTTCGACGCTGAGCGTGCCGTAGGCGTAGGGCGCCTTGACCTCGAAGGTCGCGGACTTCAGCCCGGCTTCTTCGGCGTAGGACGTGTCCATGATGGTGGTCGGGTAGCCGTGGCGTTCGGCCCAGCGCAGGTACATGCGCAGCAGCATTTCGGCGAAGTCCGCCGCGTCCACGCCGCCCGCGCCGGCCCGGATGGTCACCACGGCCTCGCGTTCGTCGAACTCGCCGGAAAGCAGCGTGACCACCTCGAGGTCGGCCAGCGCCTTGCGGACCGATTCCAGCTCCGCGGCGGCCTCGCCCATGGAGTCGGCGTCGTCCTCGTCCTGGCCGAGCTCGACGAGGACCTCGAGGTCATCGATCCGGGCGGCCAGCTTGTTCAGGCGCTCGAGTTCGGACTGCTTGTGCGAGAGCTTGGAGGTGATGACCTGCGCCGCGGCGGGGTCGTCCCACAGATTGGGTTCGCCGGCCCGCTCGCTGAGCTCGGCGATGTCTTCCTTGAGCGCCTCGACGTTCGAGACATTCTCGATGGACGCATAGGTGGCCCGCAGCGCGCGGATTTCAGCGGGAAAATCAATGTTTGCCATGGTTTTTTAAGCCTACGCTATGTGTCCTAGCCGGCCGACCCGGTTGCCCGGTCACGCGGATTTGCCGCTCAGCGGCTGAGGCGGGACCGCGCCGTCGACGTCGCCTCGATCCGGATGCCGTCCGGGACAAGGAAGTTCACCACCGGCGGGTGGACCGCTGCGCTAAGCACCACGACGGCGGTGGCACCGTCCGGGCTGCCCGTCGACGGTGCCACGCTCAGCCCGCTGAAATGGCCGAAAGCGCCGTTGCGGTCCAGATAGTCGACGGCGGCGCTGCGTACCCTGGCCCCGCTGAGCACCGCGGAGGGCGTGCCGCCGGCGTTCCCCAGCTGCCCGAGGGTGAAACTGTCCGCGGCGGCCACCGACGCGCCGTCGGCGAGGGAGAGCAGTTTCTTGTGTTCAAGGTAGACGCTGGAGGCGGCCGCCACAACGGTCGCGAGAAGCAGGGCAATCACGACGAAGCCGATGCTCAGCACGAGCACCTGGCCCTCCTGCCGGGGTCCCCCACCCGGATATCCGGGGCGTGGGTGCCCGGGGGCCCCGGCAGGACGACTCACCGGAACCTCCCCACCAGCTGCGTTGCCGATGCGCTGAGTTGGCTAGCGTTCAGATGAAGCGCATCGCTGAAGGGCACAAAGGGCAGGGGCACGGTGAGGTGGACGGTGACCGTAACCGCCGAGCCGGGGGCCAGGCAGTCCGCGGGTTCGCAGCGCGTGTCGATACTGGCGTTTTCCGTCGGCTGGCCGTAGTCCGCGAGCGCCAGGAGCACGGCTTGTTCGGCGGCGGCCCGGCCACTTGCGGCGTCCGGTTGGGCGACATAGACCTTGGCGGCCTGGTCAGCGGCGCCGACGACTGCGAACGAACCACCCTGGATCTGGCCTACGGTGATGATGAAGTAGACAAGGGGAACCATCAGCAGCAGGGACAGGAAGATGAACTCGACCACGGCACTGCCCTGTTCCGTGGCGGGGACGCACGCCGTCCGGTCACGGCTGGATGGCAGCATGACCGCGCACCTCCAGGAGCGCCCGGGGACCGATGAAGCCGATGACCGGCAACGGTGCGCGGACTGTCACCTCCAGTGTGCGGATGCCCTGGTACGTCGATTCGCTGGTGGTTACGTCCCCGGCGAACTCGGCGTTGAGGGCTGCTGTGATCAGCTGGACCGTCCGGTCCCTGGCATCCCCGGAGCCGCGGTCCGCCAGCGTGCCGTACCTGGCGCCCGAGGCGGCGGCGTCGATCAGGGTGTTTCGGACGTGAAGGACCAAAGTGAGCTGGACGATCGCGAGGAAGAACAGCGTCAGCAAGGAGCCGATCAGCACGAAGTCAACTACGGCTGAACCGTGTTCAAGGTCGTGACCGCGCCCCGGGTCCTTGCCGTGCCGGCCGCTCGCCTCGCGGGGGCTGTGGTTGCGCATACGGCCACTGCGGGCACGTGTCACCGGGAACGGCCGGATGGGGTGGCCGTCCTGGACCGCCACCGGCTACTGTCCGACCTTGTCCATGGCCTGGTTGAAGAGCCCCTCCAGCGCCGGACCGGCGAGGGCCAGGAGGGCGGCCACGAGGACTGCTGACATGAGAGTGATCATCACCCAGCCGGGTACGTCCCCCCTCTCGGGATGGTCCGCTCCCCCTGCAGGGTTTTCCCCTGGCCGTGGTCGCGGCGCAGCCGACCACCACGCCAACATGCTCAGCGTGCACGCCGCCAACACCCGAGTTCCGAAGTTCTTCACCATGTCCTCATTCCTGGTTTTCTGGTCCCGCCGGATTCTGGTCTTCCGCTCTGCGTATCCTGTTCCCTCCTCGTGTGGCTTTTCTTGGGTCCTTTCCTTCGAGCCTGCATATCCCTTACTTGTGCTTCATCGCCATGCCGGCAGTACCTAGAGCCCGAGACTGATTGCGGCCAGGCCGGGGAAGACGGCGAAGATGACCGTGAGCGGAAGCACGCCGAAGACAAGCGGCACCATCATCCCGATTTCCTTCTTGCCGGCGGACTCCATGAGTTCCCTCTTGGCTGTGTCCCTGACATCCTGCGCCTGCGCCCGGAGGACGTCGGCGAGGGGCGTTCCGCGCTCCACGGCCACGATCACTCCGTCCACAAAGCGGACCAGGGGCCCCTGGTCCGTCCTGGACGAGAACTCCCGCAGGGCCTCAACGAGGGGCTTGCCGGCCCGGGTCTCGGCGAGGACGCGGCTGAATTCCTGAGAGAGCTCCCCCCGGGCACTGCGGCAGACCCGGTCCAGCGCACCGGTGGCACTCTCGCCGGCACTGACCGCCAGGGCCATGAGTTCGGCAATGCTGGGAAACTCCGCCATCATCCGGGCCTCGCGTTTCTTGATGTGCGCACCCAGCAGATAATCCCGGAGCAGAAACCCGCCAACGGCGCTTGCCAGGACGGCCACCACCGCGCCGAACGGGCTGAACCGGCCGGCAGAGCCGGCGAGCGCCACGGCGCCGACCGCGAGGACAAAGCCGCCGGCCGCCCACAACAGCTGCTCAGCCCGGAAGTCCACCGCCGTCTTGGCACTCCCGGCCCGGGCAAGCCTGCGGTTCAACGCCGTGGCGCCGAGGTTGATGCGGCCCAAGGATCTGACACCGTCGCGGATCGCCGGGCGGAGAATCCGCTCCAGCGGCCCAAACGGGGTGAGGTTCCTTGGGGCAGTGCGCAGCAGCCGGGATTCCAGGTTGTGGGTTCTCAACTGTGGACCGATACGTTCGGTGAAGGTCGTCGGACGCATGAAGGGAAGCCGCGCGAGGAACAGCCAGAGGCCGGCGCCGAGCACCACCCCGCACACCGTGGCGCCAGCCATCATCCCGGTCATCGGAGTACCCGCTGTTCTTCCGGCAGCGCACCGATACGCAGCATGATGGCGTAGGAGGCCAGGGAGACAGCGAGGCCGCCCAGCAGCACGGCGGCCCCGGCCGGGGTGTTGTAGGCCATCACGGCTTCTGGACGGCTTGCCAGTAACACCAGCACAATCCAGGGCGCCGCCACGGCCAGGCGTGCGGCGTTGACGGTCCAGGACTGCCTTGCCTCCAGTTCACTCCTGGTCCGGGCGCTCTCCCGCAGGAACTCTGCGAGGGTGCCCAGCAGCCGCCCGAGATCCGAGCCGCCCACGTCCCTGGTGAGCCGAAGCGCCTCAACGATCCGGTCCGCCACCGGATCGGCAAGACGCTCTTTGAGGCGGGTGAGCGAGGGATCAAACTGGCCTCCCGAACGGTAGTCGGAGCCGAAGTCCACAAACACATGCCGAAGCTCCACAGGGCCCTTCTCGCCAAGCTGGATAAGGGCCTCGGGCAGTGACAGGCCGGCCCTGATGGCCGACCGGAGATGATCAACGACATCGGGCCAGAGCTGGCGGAGGACAGCGGTGCGCTTTCTGGCACGCCAGCGGACCATCGCCATCGGCAGCCATCCGCCGAACAGGCCAAAGCAACAAGAGATGGGCCATGACGCTGTCGCTGCATAGAAGGCGAGGGTTGTGAACACCCCGACCCCCAGACACGAAGCGAGCAGCCCTGCCGCGCTGACCTTTTCAATGCCTGCCGTCCGCAGCAGGTCTTCAAGCCGGCTGGTCCGGGATTTGCGCCGGGCACTCACGGGGTGCTCCCACGCGGACCACCAGATCAGCAGGAGTCCGGCCCCGCCCAGCATTCCCAGGAGCGGCGCCATCAGCGCTGCTCCAGCAACGCCGCGACGTCGAACCCGGAGCGGGCGAACTTTTCCGCGGCGGGCATGGAGTTGGCCTTGGGCTGAAGCTGCCCGTCCGCCATCGCGAAGACCATGGAGGATTCGATGATGCCGTTTTCCACCCGGCGCCCCAATGACAGGATCTCCGTGACTTGCCGGCGCCCGTTGGCGTGCCTGCTGCAATGGACCACCAGATCAATGCAGGACGCCACAGTCGGAACTACGAAGGCGCTGGAAATGTTGTCGCCGGCCAGCAACGGCAGCGTGCAGATCTTCGTCACTGCGTCGTGGGCAGAGTTCGCATGGACGGTGCACATTCCGGGAAGGCCGGAATTCAGAGCGATGAGCATATCCAGGCTCTCGGCCTCCCTGACCTCCCCGACCACCAGCCGGTCCGGGCGCATGCGCAGGGCCTCCTTGACGAGCCGCCGCAGCGGAATCTCCCCCTGCCCTTCCAGGTTCGGCTGCCGGCACTGGAGCCCCACGACGTCGCGGAGCGGAAACTGCAGCTCGAAGATCTCCTCCACCGTGATGACGCGCTCGCGGGTGCCGATGCTCGCGGCGAGGCAGTTGAGCATGGTGGTTTTGCCGGCCTGGGTGGCACCCGAGACCAGGATGTTGAGGCCGCTCGCGACGGCCGCACCGAGAAACCTGGCCGCCTGCGGGGTCAGCGTTCCCAGCTCCACCAGATGTTCCAGCCGGCTGGCCTTGACCACGAACTTGCGGATATTGATGGCCCAGTGACGCCGGGTGACATCGGGGATCACCACGTGGAGGCGCGAGCCGTCCGGGAGCGCGGCATCCACGAACGGGGAGGACATGTCCAGCCGCCGTCCCGAGCTCTTCAGCATCCGTTCCACGAGGTCCCGGACCTGCTGGTCCGTCAGCGACACGGAGGTAAGTTCCGATTCGCCGTTGCGCGCCACATAGATCTCATTCGGTGCATTGAGCCAGATCTCCTCGATGCCCGGATCGTCCAGGAGCGGCTGGAGCGCGCCAAAGCCCGCCACTGCGTCGAAGACGAACCTCCGGGCCGACTCCAACGGGCCCAGTGGAGGCAGCGGCGCGAGAAGGGCCCGCTCGTCGTAGTCGCTGACCGCGGCTTCGACCAGGCGCCGGACTTCCCCGGACTGCCGCAGGGGGTCCAGGCCGCGCCGGCGGATCAGCTCGCGGACCTCGTCCTCGACAATGCGCACAGCCTCCACGTGGCCCCCAAATGACTGCCGCCCCGTGCCGGGGCGATGAAAGTGGCTTAAACCTAGGCGGGCCTGACCGGCCGGACAAGAGGTGCGGCGCTCTTATGTGGATAACAGTCCTCATCACGGCACAACATCTTTCCCAGCGGCCACAACAGGACCACTGGCCTCACGCATCCGCCGCGTTTAGGCCTCCCACCGCGCCCCGCGCTATTGAACAGCACATTTGAACCGCACTTGTTGACCTGCACTTTCCAACTGCACATTTGAACCGCAGATTTGACCTGCACATTTGAACCGCACTTTTGAACGGCACTTTTGAACGGCGAGCCGCATGGCCCTACGATCGACGGGGGACAGACGGGCCCCGGCGTCCCGACGCGGTGTTCTGCATTAATCTCAGCCGGCAGCATTCCGCCAGGGCGCTTCCAGGGCGCAGGACGCGTCTCCCATCGTGAAACGGTGCACTGAAACCATGAGTCTTCCCTTGCGCAGAGCGCCGCGGCCTCGCCGGACTGAGCCCTCACAAAGGATGCCGGCGCACACGGACCCAGCGCGGACGAGGATCCCCGCACCTGTCCTGCGCTTCGGCGCGATCTTCCTGCTCCTGTCCCTGCTCAGCACCTTGTGGAGCCTCGCCTCTCCCCTGATGTCGATCCCGGACGAACCGGCCCACACCATCAAGGCCGCCGCCGTGGCCCGGGGCCAGTTCCTCGGCACATCCGGCCAGACCCAGGGCGAACAGCTGCAGGTCGTGGTGCCCAAGTACATCGCCGACACCCAAAAACTGACCTGTTTTGCCTTCAAGGTGGTCGTGACAGCGGACTGCTCGCCCGGCCTGAATTCCGCAGACCGGCAGCCGACGACGACCGGCACGTCCGCCGGCAACTACAACCCCCTGTACTACCTGGTAACGGGCCTGCCCTCCCGGGTCCTGAGCGGCGAGCCGGCCATCTACGCCATGCGGATCCTCAGCGGACTGGTCTGCTCGCTGTTCCTGGCCGCCACGCTGTTCGCAACCACACAGTTCGCCAACCGACGCTGGCCCGTCGTGGCGGCCGGGATCGCCGTCACTCCCATGGTTCTCTATCTCTGCGGGGCGATAAACCCGAATGCCCTGGAGATCGTCACCACGTCCGCGGTGTTCGTCAACCTCTGCCTCGTCCTGGACAATGTGCGGGACCTGTCCCGGTTCCGGTTCAACATTGTTGTCGTGGGGGTCTCCGCCGCCGTCCTGGCCAACACCAGGGCGTTGTCACTGCTGTGGCTTGCGCTGGCGGTTACTGCCGCCCTGCTCATGTTCCCGCCACGGGATCTGCTGCTGCTCGTGAAGAACAAACTGGTCCTCGCCATGACGGCAGTGATCGCCATCGCGGCTGTGTGCGGCCTGCTGTGGCTCAAGTCCGCCAACACCCTCGCCAGCCTGCTGGGAACACCCGGCACCGTCACTCCCGAGCAGGCCTTCGGCACCATGGTCGAAAGGACGTTCGACATCGCGGCTTCCTACGTCGCCCAGCTCGGATGGCTGGACACCAACGGCCCCACCGGCGTCTTCTTTTGGTGGTCCTGCCTCACCGGAGCGCTCATGGTCGCCGCGGTATCCATCAAGCAATGGCGCCCCAGGCTGGGATTCATCGTGCTGTTCGCCGCATCGATCATCATCCCGCCCGTCCTTCAGGCGCAGGTGGTCTCGGAGCTTGGCTACATCTGGCAGGGCAGGTATCTTCTGCCGGTGGTGGTCCCGATGCTGCTGGCCGCGGGACTTGCCCTCCGCGTCCTTCCGTTTCCGGAATCGCTTTTCGCCAAGAGAATATCCATGTGGATGATCGGGCTCACCGCGGCCGCGCACACGGCGGTGTTTGCCAATGCCCTGCGCAGGTACGGCGTCGGAATTTCCACGGAGGCCAACTGGGCGGACATGTTCGGTGCGACCAAGTGGGAGCCCCCGCTGGGCTGGCTGCCGCTGACCCTGGCCTATCTGGGGGTGACTGCAGTGGCGGGTGTGCTGCTCTACCGCCAACTGTCCCCCGGCCGGGCACGATCCGCGGAGCCCGTGGAGGCCGAGCGCAGCCTCAGCTAGTCGCGATGGTGGGAGCCGCCGGCAGGAGCCGCGGAGGCATCCAGGTCCACGGTATCGCCGTCGTGGGCCGGCGCGGCCTTGAAGATCCAGTGCTTGTAGAGCAGGAAGTTCCAGACGGTCGTGGCAATGGTCGCAATCACCTTGCCGAGCGCATAGGACTGGCCGGCACCTGCGAAGAGATTAACGATCAGGTCTGTGGCCACGACGTTGAACGCCACGAGGGCGCCGTATTTGAGGAAACTGACGTGTGCCCGGGCGCCGGACTGGAAGGTGAAGTTCTTCTGGACGAAGAAGTTGAAGACCAGGCTGGCCAGGAAGGCGATAGGGGTGGCGATCCACAGATCGACATTGCCCACCTCATGGAGGAGGGCGAGGAGTCCGAGATCGATGGCGAAGGAAAGCCCTCCCACGACGAGGAACTTGACCAGGAAACCTTCACGCACAACGGTCCTCATGCGGTGAGCCAGGCTCACGGTTTCATCCCCATTGTTCGAACATACCGCCTGGAATCGTTGACGAGTCCGGGCACTTCGTTCAGCGTGGACATCCGTCAAGTCTAGACCAGCCCGGCCCGCCCCGCGGAGTGCCCGGGGGCGTGATCTGAAACCCCTCGACACAGCGGGACCGGCTAGGGTAATAGGGAACGGTTTCGGAGGTACTCCGGAACAGGAAGGGATTTTCTTTGCGCAATCGGTCCACGGGCGGTGCTCTCGCCTGCATTCTGCTGTTTGGAATCGGAGTGACCGGATGCTCCGGAGGGGCACCGGTCAGCGAGGTCCGGGGATCACTGACGGCGATCGGCACGCCCGTGCAAAAGGACCCGATCGGGGCCTGGAGCAACGCCTGGAGCAAGGAACTGACCGCGACGTCGCTGAATTACTCCCCGGACGGCTCGAACGTCGGGCTGACGGCCCTGGCAACACGCCAAGCCTACTTCGCGGCGCTCGATGGGCCCCTTACCCCGGAACAGCAAAACCAGACCAAGGACGTGTGCGGTCCGGCGGGGGCATTTTCCGTCCCGGTCTCCGTAACATCCATCGGGGTAGCCCTCAACAATCCGAGCCTTCGGAACGTCAAGCTGACCCGCGAAGTCCTGGCCGGGATCTTCTCCGGCTCCATCACCCGTTGGGACGCGCCTGAAGTCGCGGACATCAATCCGGGGACCCCCCTCCCCTCTGACGACATCGCGCCGATCGTGGCCACGGAACCCAGCGTGGAAACGGAAGCGGCCACTAAGTATCTCAGCGCCGACCCCGCGTGGACCTCCGGAGTGTCCTCCACCTGGCCGAAGACCGACAACGCCGTCACGGTCAAGAAACACTCCGACCTTGCCGACAAGGTCGACAAGACCCCCGGCGGCATCGCCTTCATGGACCTCGGCTCGATCGGCAGCCGATTTGAAACCGCGTTGCTCTCCTTCGGCGGAGGCTACGTCCGCATGTCCAAAGACTCGGCCGCGGTGGCCGCCCAGGAGGGCAGCACCCGGACGCTGCCCACCGGCGTGGAATTCACCCTGCCGGAGACCAGCGAGCAAGGCTACGCCCTCGGCGTCGTCGGCTACCAGGCCTTCTGCAGCCAGTACCCCAACCATCAGCTGAGCACGCTCGTGAAGTCGTGGGGCGAATTCATCCTCAGCTCCGACGGCCAGGTGTCCTCAACGTACTTCGCCAATGTCGCCTCGCCCAGCGAAGAGTCCATCCGGGAATCCAGGAAACTGATTGACACGATCGGGGACGCCCAGTGATCCACGCAACCGAGGCCCAACGGCCTTCCCCGGCGGGCCCCAAGCCCGGAGCCCGGACCGGAATGACGCGGTGGTTCAGGCCGTCGCCGAACACCCGAGGCGGCATGGGGTTCTTCCTGTCAGTCTTCGGCCTCCTCTCCGTCCTCATTACCCTGTGGATCCTGGCCACACCGCTCATGGCCTATCCGGACGAGCCCTCGCACACCATCAAGGCGGCCGCGGTCGCCCGGGGCCAGTTCTTCCCGGGTCCCGGCGAATCCTACGGACACGGCGTCCACGTGCAGGTTCCGTCCTACATCGCCAACGTGCAGGCGCAGATGTGCTTCCCCTTCCAGGTGACGAAGCCGGCAGGCTGTGCCCCGGCGATCCCCCTCGATGACAACGACCTCACCATCGGTGTGACTTCGGCTGGGCTTTACAACCCCTTCTACTACTGGCTTGTGGGGCTGCCCAGCCTCTTCATGTCGGGGGCGCCGGCGATCTTCGCCATGCGGATCGTCAGCGGTCTGTTGTCCGCAGCCTTCTACGCCGCCGGCTTCACCGCACTCTCTCGCCTGCGCAACCCCAAGTGGCCGCTCGCCGCGGCCGCGATTGCCACGACCCCGATGGTCCTGTTCCTTGCCAGCGGCATCAATCCCAATTCGCTGGAAATCGCGGCCTCCATGGCCGCCTTCTGCGGGCTGGTGTCGGTGCTGGAGAATTCGCGGCACCTGCACCGGGCGCGCCCGGGCATCGTAACGGTCGGCATCGCCGCCGCGACCCTCGCCAACACCCGCAACGTGTCCCTCTTGTGGCTCCTCTGCGGAGCAATCGTTGCCTGCCTCTTCTTCCGGCGCGCGGACCTCATCGCCATCTTCAAGAACCGGGTGGTTCTGGCGGTGACCGCCCTGACCGCCGTGGGAATCGTCCTGGGCGTGGCGTGGAACTTCCTGATGCTCCGGGCGCCGGCATCCGCCGGCGAAGCCCCGGCCGGGATCTCGAACGTCGCCGGCGAGGTGCGTCCGTACAACGCGTTCCTGACCATGATGGACAAGGCCTTTGACTTTGTCGGCCAGTACATCGGCGTCGCCGGGTGGCTGGACGCGCCCGCGCCGCAGGCCGTCCACATGTTCTGGAGCATGCTGCTCTTGGGGCTCATGTTCACCGTCCTGCTGGTGCGGCCCTACCGGCTGCAGGCGGCTTTCTGGGTCTCAATCGCCTTGCTGGCGGTGGTCCCAGCCGTGGTGCAGGCCGCCCTCATCAACACCGCCGGCTTCATCTGGCAGGGCCGGTACAGCCTTCCGCTGTTCACCATCGCGGTCATCTCGGCGGGACTCGCCATGCGGTTCCGCCCGTTTGGTCGGCGCCCGCAGAGCCTGAGCATCGCCCGGATCCTGCTGCTGGCCGGCTGCGTGGCGCATGCCTACGCCTTTGTGAACGTGCTCCGGCGCTACGTTGTCGGACTCCAGGAAACGGCGAACTGGCAGACGATGTTCACGGTGCCGGGCTGGCAGCCGCCGCTGACCTGGGAGGTCCTCACCCTGGCCTTCACGGCAGCGCTCCTGCTCTGTGCCGCCAAGCTGTTCGGCTACCTCTTCCCGGGCCATGCACTGCTCCCGAAGCGGCCATGGAGGCTCAGGGCGAAGCGCTCCGGCAAGCGTCCCGCTGCCGCCGCTGAAGCGGGCTGAGCCGGGCGATGGACCCGAACAATTGAGCCGGAAGACCTAACACCCGGGCACCGGAACCCAGGCACCTGCCACCCGGGCGGCCGGCCTGAAACTAACCCGTCGCCAACGCAAAGACCCGTCCACGCCCTGAGCGTGAACGGGTCTTTTTGCGCTGGGCCTCAGTACTGCCGCAGGCCTCAGTGCTGGGGAACCGTTGCCCCCATGTACTCCCTGAGCCGGTCCGAGGACAGCGGCGGGACGAACCCGGCGGCCTTGATCTTGTCCAGCTCCAGGGCGCTGTTAAGGGGCCGCGGCGACACGGACTTGTCCTTGAAGTATTCCTCCGTGCTGACGCCGGTCACGGCCTCCCGCGGCTTGCCGGCGAGCTCGTAGACGTCCGCGGCGATGTCCGCCCAGGACTGGGGCGCGCCGTCATTGCTGAGGTTGTAGACGCCGTACCCGGCGCCCGATTCCAGCAGATGCCGGATGCCGGCGGCGATGTCTTCAGTGAAGCTCAGCCGCCCGATCTGGTCGTCCACCACCGACGGTTCAATGCCGCGCTCCGCCAATGAGGCCATGGTGCGGACAAAGTTGTTGCCCTCGCCGATCACCCAGCTGGTGCGCACGATGTAGTGCCGTGGCACTACGCTGACGACGGCGTCGCCCGCGGCTTTGGTCTGGCCGTAGACCCCCAGCGGCGCCACGGCCTCCGACTCGTCGTGGCTGGCGCGCGTGCCGTCGAAGACGTAGTCCGAGGACACGTGCACCAGGGTGAGATCGTGTTCGACGGCGGCGCGGGCCAGCCGCGCCACGGCAGTGACGTTGGCCGCCCAGGCAGCGGCGCGGCCTTCGGTCGACTCGGCGGCATCCACCGCGGTGTAGGCCGCGGCGTTGATGATCGCCGAATAGTTCTTCCAGTTCCGCCCGGCGAAGGCGTCCTCGCTGCCGAGGTCAAACTCGGCCCGGCTGGCAAACTCAACGGACGGGTCGCCGTCGTACTCCTTGCGCAGGGCCTTGCCGAGCTGGCCGTTGGCGCCGACCACAAGGACCTTCTTCGGCGGCATCGGGGTGACGTCCGCCAGGCGCGGGTGGGCCTTGTCCTTGTCCGAGAGCTCGGCCTCCTCCAGCGGCACAGGCCAGCTGATGGCCGCGGTCTCGTCGGCGAGGTTCAGGAACGTGTACCGGCCCTGGGCGTCGGCGGACCAGTGGTCGTTGACGAGGTAGGTGTAGGCGGTGTTGTCCTCCAGTGTCTGGAAGGCGTTCCCCACCCCCCGGGGAATGAAGATGGCCTGGCTGGGGTCCATCTCGGCCGTGAACACGGCACCGAACGTGGGGCCCTCGCGCAGGTCGACCCAGGCGCCGAAAATCCTGCCGGTGGCCACGGAGATGAACTTGTCCCACGGCTCGGCATGGATGCCGCGGGTGGTGCCGGCCGACTCGTTGAACGAGATGTTGTTCTGCACCGGACGGAAGTCCGGCAGGCCGAGCGCCACCATCTTTTCCCGCTGCCAGTTCTCCTTGAACCAGCCCCGGTTGTCACCGTGTACCGGAAGGTCGTAGAGGACGACGCCGGGAATCGGGGTTTCGTGTGCGGTGAGCTTCTTCGAGAACTCGATCGACATGATCTACTGGCCCTGTTCCTTGTACTTGGCTTCCGTGGCGGCCTTCTGCGGACGCCACCAGTCCTCGTTGTTCCGGTACCAGGCGATGGTGTCTTCGATGCCGGCGTCAAAGTTGGAGAACCTCGGCTCCCAGCCGAGTTCGTCGCGAAGCTTCGCGGAGTCGATCGCGTAGCGCATGTCGTGGCCGGGCCGGTCCACCACGTGGTCGTAGGCGTCCGGCGCCTGTCCCATGTGCTTGAGGATCAGCTCCACGACGTCCTTGTTGTTCTTCTCGCCATCGGCGCCGATCAGGTAGGTCTCCCCGATCCGGCCCTTGGCGATGATCGCCAGGACGGCGGACGAGTGGTCATTGGCGTGGATCCAGTCGCGGACGTTCTCGCCCTTGCCGTACAGCTTGGGCCGGATGCCGTCGATCACGTTGGTGATCTGGCGCGGGATGAACTTCTCCACGTGCTGGTAAGGACCGTAGTTGTTGGAGCAGTTGCTGATCGTCGCCTGCAGGCCGAAGGACCGCACCCAGGCGCGGACCAGCAGGTCCGAGCCCGCCTTGGTGGAGGAATACGGGCTGGAGGGGTTGTACGGCGTGTTCTCGGTGAACCGCTCCGGGTCGTCGAGCTCGAGGTCGCCGTAGACCTCGTCGGTGGAGATGTGGTGGAAGCGCTTGTTGTGCTTCCGGGCGGCCTCAATCAGCGTGTACGTCCCGATGATGTTCGTGTCCAGGAACGGGCGGGGATCGTGAAGCGAGTTGTCGTTGTGCGATTCCGCCGCGTAGTGCACCACGACGTCGGTCCCGGCAACCAGGCCGTCAACCACCGCTGCGTCGCAAATGTCGCCCTGCACCAGCGTGAAGCGGTCCGCAGGAAGGCCCGCCAGCGACTCCACGTTGCCCGCGTAGGTGAGCTTGTCGAGGACCGTGACGTGGTGGTCTGTGTTCTCCAGTACATAGTGGACAAAATTCGAACCGATGAAACCGGCACCGCCGGTGACGAGGAGTTTCTGCATGAGGCCAGCTTACCGGCTGGCGAAATTCTCCCCTCCGACGGCGGACACTTCAGCTGCAACATTGGCCACAGTGGTAACGCAGGTGGCAATTGGTTACTCTTTACGCACATACGGGGGTGATCTTGGCCTCTGTCCAGATCCTCCGGAGTAATGGTGAAGACTATCAAAATCCACAAACTACGGACCGCAGCGGCACTCTGCCTGCCTTTCGCACTGGCGCTGACCTGGGCTAATCCTGCTACCGCGGCTCCCGCGCCCAGCCCCTCCCCCACCGCCACCGCCCCCGCGCCCGCCGGTTCCGCGGCCGCCGTGACCGGCACACCGACCGCGACGGCGACGGCGACCAGCAGCCCCGTACCGGCACCCGCGCTCAAAGCGGCAACCTCGCCTGCCGCGCCGGCATCGACGGCTTCGGCTTCGGCCGCCGCCGGCACCGCGCAGGCCGCCGCCGCGCAGGCCGCGCCGGAACAGGGACAGGCCCGAATGGGCCGCGCCGGTCTGAACCCGGCGACGGCCTCCGCGGCCATAGCCAAGACGCAGCAGGTCCCCGTGACCCAGGCCACCGAGCCCTGGGTGGCGGAGCAGCCCTTCGACACCCGCGGGCAGCCCCTGGGCCTGGATGTCAGCTCGTGGCAGGGCAGTGTCAACTGGTCCTCCGTCAAGGCCAACGGCGCCCGCTTCGCCTACGTCAAGGCCACTGAGGGCACGAGCTACCGCAACAGCGAATTCGGCGCACAGTACACGGGTGCGAGTTCCGTCGGCCTGCTCCGCGGCGCCTACCACTTTGGCCGCCCGGATGTCTCCGGCGGCGCTGCGCAGGCCCAGTTCTTCGTCAACAACGGCGGCGGATGGTCCGCCGACGGCGTGACGATGCCGCCGGTCCTCGACATCGAGGACAACCCCTACGCCGGCCTCAACCGCTGCTATGGCGCCACGCCGGGGCAGCTGGCCACCTGGGTCAGGGACTTCACCCAGACCGTGTACCGCATGACCAACAAGCAGGCCATGATCTACACCAGCTACTACTTCTGGCGTGACTGCCTGGGCAACACCAGCGAATTCAGCCAGGTGAACCCGCTGTGGCTGGCCTCTTACTACACGAACGCACCTGCCGTTCCCGGCGGATGGCCCACCTACACCGTCTGGCAGTACGCCAACGCCTTCGCGGACGCTTCGCAGACGGTCCGGGCTACGTTCCCCGGCGACCAGAACGTCTTCAACGGCTCGCAGGACCAGCTGCGGAAACTCGCCTCGACACCGGACACGTACCCGATCGGCCTCATTCCGGGCGCCACCTTGCTCAGCGGCAAATGGGCCGGCGACGGCAAGTCCTACACCGGCTGGTTCAAGGACGGATTCTGGTGCCTGCAGATGCCCTCGGCGCCGCGGCGCTGCTTCGGTTACGGCAACCCGGGCGACAAGCCCGTCGTCGGGGACTGGAACGGCGACGGCCGTGCCGGGATCGGCATCTTCCGGAACGGCATGTGGTGGCTCGTGGATGACATCAACACCAGGGCCATCACGAAGGTGGTGGGCTTCGGCGTCGGATCCGACACCCCGATCGTTGGCGACTGGAGCGGCTCCGGCCGGGACGGGATCGGCATCTGGCGCAATTCAAGCTTCCAGGTCAGCTACAACGTCAACAATCCGGTGGTCAACGAATACACCGGATTCGGGATTCCCTCCGACACGCCGATCATCGGCGACTGGGACGGGGACGGAAAGACCAGCATCGGCGTCTGGCGCGCGGGCGAGTGGTGGCTCAGCAACCGCATCAAATCCCCGGTTGTGTCCAACTTCATCGCTTTCGGGGTCGGCACCGACCGCCCCGTCACCGGCGACTGGAACGGCGACAAACTGACAACCGTGGGCATTGTGCGCGGCAACAGCTGGCAGCTGACCAACAGCCTCGCCAAGCGGACGGTGGATATCTCCTACTTCTAGGAAATCACCCCTGGGAACACACCCTTCCAGGAACGCCGCGGCAAATGAAGGCCCGGGACCGCGAGGTCCCGGGCCTTCATTCGTCTATCGCCGGGCCGGCACCCTGTTCCATCGCCGGGCGCCCTGCTCTCCCGCCGTGCTAGGCCTGCCCGGACGCGGCCCGGAGCCGCCGGCGGGCCTCGACCATGAGGCGCAGGAGCACCACCCGTGCGGCCAGGATGACGCGCAGTGAACGCCAGCCGCGCGGGGTGGCATTGCCTTCATGGAGCCTGCGCAGGAGGGTCGAGGCGTCCAGGTGGCGGATCGAGCCGGCGGTGTTGCCGAGGATCGCAAGCCAGAGGTCGTGGGATTCGCGCAGGTAGGGCGGCACCGGGACGAAGCTGCCGAGGACCTCGCGGCGGAACGCCATGCCGCAGCCGTAGTACGCCCGGTAGCCCACCAGGATGCCCCAAAGGTTGGCCCGGTGCCGGCCGCTGTCGGCCGCCCGGAGCCGGGGAATCGGGGGGCGGTCACCGCCGCCGAGCACGTCAAAGTTGCTGGCCACGACGGCGTGCGTCGCCAGGGCGTCCAGCATCGCGTCCAGCCGGCCTTCGATCCAGACGTCGTCCTGGTCCGCCAGGAAGATTGCGGCGCCGCAGCTGGCCTGCACGGCCTGTTCGAAAGAACGGACGTATCCCTGGTTGGCAGCGGCCTCGATCAGGCGGATCCTCGGATCGGTGAGCTCCCGGATCCTCGCGATTGTGTCATCCGTGGAAGCATCGTCCACGATCACGATCTCGTCGTCCGGGCCCAGCTGGGCCAGGATCGAGGCGAGCTGCTCCGCCACGAATTCCGCGCCGTTGTACGTTGCCATGCAGATGCTGGCCCGGAGCGGAACGTCGGGCAACCGGTTCTGATCGTTCATCTGCACCATCCTAGGGGACCGCGGACGGCGGCCGGGCATCCCGTAGGATCGAGGGACGATGTCTAAGAAACAAGGATTCCGGCTCGAATGAGAACCGTACTGCTGCGACTTTCAGGGTTCACCATTCTGCCCCTGCTGTCCTTGATCACTCCGCTCCTGCTCCTCCCGGTCATCTCGGGCTTCGTCGGCGGCGAGGGAATCTCCAGCGTCATCTCGGGGCAGGCGATCGGCACCTTCGCCGCCACCGTGCTGATGTGGGGCTGGAACGTGGACGGGCCCGTCGCCATCGCCCGGGCCGCCAGCAGCTCCGACCGGGCCGGCGTCTACCTCCGCAGCATCCGGACCCGGCTGATCCTCCTTGTCGTGACCGTGCCCGCCGCCGCGGCCGTCGCCGCGATCGTGGCCGTTCCCGCGTTCCGCTGGGAAGCCGTGGCCATGACCTGCGCGGTCGCCCTCGCCGGCATGTCGCCGTCGTGGTTCTGCATCGGCCTGGGCCAACCCCGGCTGCTGGCCGTCTACGACACCGTCCCGCGCTTCATCGCCACCGCCCTGGCCGTCCCCGTGTTGCTGGTCAGCCACCAGCTCTGGTACTACACGGGCCTGCTCGCAGCCACCACCCTGGCCTCCCTCATCGTGTTCCACCGGACATACTCCCCCGGCGGAAACTGGTGGCCCCGCGATCTTCGCGGCGCCGTGCGCGAACTGGGCGCCCAGGGCCGCACGGCGGGCATCAGCCTCGCCGGCAATGCCTACGCCTCCACGCCTGCCCCGATCGCGACCGCCAGCACCGCCCCGGCGGCGTCGGGCAGCCTGGCGACGGCAGATACCCTGTACCGCTTCGGCCTGTTCACCGTGGTGGCCCTCGGCAACGCCTTCCAGGGCTGGACCCTTGAACGCGGAGCGTCCGACCGCAAGAGGCGCCACCTGGCAGCCATCTGGTCCCACATCGGGCTGGGCGTGATCGGCGCCGCCGTCCTGACGGTCGCCGGACCGTTTGTCAGCAGCCTCCTCTTCGCCGGGCAGGCCCAGGCCACCACCGAGTTGTGCCTCTACTACGGGATCGCCTTCCTCTTCCTGAGCGCGAGCACCCCGTTCATCCGCAACCTGCTCATTCCGGCCGGCCAGCAGGGGCTGGTGCTTCGCTGGACGCTGATTTCGGCCGCATTCGGGGTCGCAGCCATGATCTATGCCGGATTCATGGGGAACGCCCCGGGCATCGCGCTGGGCATGGCCCTCAGCGAAGCTATCCTGTTCCTGACCTTGCTGATCCCGGGGTCGAAACTGCTCGCCACAGAAAGCATGGAACCCGTTGCCGCCGAATGAGCCGTCGCCGAATCATCCGTCCCCCAGCGTCGTCGCCGTCGTTGCCGCCTACCGCCCCGACCCGTCCCTGGCCGACACCGTGCGGGCCCTCCAGCAGCAGGTGGGGCACGTCGTCGTCGTGGATGACGGATCACCCGCCGGGTCCGAAGCCGTCCTGGCGGCCCTCGCGGAGGCGGGCGCCCTGGTGGTCCGGCAGCAGCAGAATTCCGGGATCGCGGCCGCGCTGAACGCCGGCGTGGCGGCGGCGCGGGAACGCTGGAACCCGGACTTCTTCCTCACACTGGATCAGGATTCCCGTCCCGCCGGCGAGTACGTCCGGCGGGGCCTGGCGACCTACACGCAGGCCGGTGCCGCCGGTGTGGGGGTCGGCTTCGTGACGGCCGCGTCGTACAGCGGACACCCCATCCCCGTGCTGCACCATGACGGCCGGTTCGTTCACGCGTTCGATCCCATGCAGTCCGGTTTCCTCATCCCGCGCTCCACCGTGGACAGGGTCGGTCCTTTTGAAGAGGCCCTCTTCATCGACGGGGTGGACTCCGAATTCACGATGCGGACCCGCGCTGCGGGCCTCGCGGTCCTCGTGGGCGACGGCTGTGACATCGCCCACGACCTCGGACAACGCGAGCCCGGCAGGCTCTTCGGCCGGCCGCTGAAGGTCCTGGGCCGGGAAATTTCCTACAACTACCACTCCCCGAGCCGGGTGTACTACATCTGCCGGAACGGAACGCTGCTGACCCTGCGCTACCTGCGCAAATATCCGGGCTGGGTGCTGCGGCGCCTCGTGGAGGAACTGAAAGCGCACATCCTGCGCTTCACCTTCAGCCCCGGCCGCACCAAGCTCTTCCGCGCCGCAGCCGCAGGATTCACTGACGCGCTCAGGGGCTCCACCGGGCGCATTCCGGCGGAGCTGGAGCGGCGCCTGCGGTGACCCGGGCGGCGCCCAACGCCGCCCGGGCGGCCGCCGCCACCGAGGTACCTGCACGCAATTGATATAGTTTGGACGATATGGAAGCCCTACCCTCCCCGCGCGTCTTGGTGATCATGCCTGCCTGGAATGAAGGCGCCGTTGTCGGCAGCACCGTTCGGGAAGTCCTCCACGAGAATGCCCGCTACGACGTCCTGGTCGTCAACGACGGCTCCACGGACTCGACGGCGGAAGAGGCAGCAGCGGCCGGCGCGACCGTCCTGAACCTGCCCTTCAATCTTGGCGTCGGCGGCGCCATGCGGGCCGGCTTCAAGTACGCCCAGCGCCTCGGCTACGCCCAGGTCATTCAGGTGGACTCGGACGGCCAGCACGATCCCCGGAACATCGACGAAGTCCTCGCGGGCCTTCAGCACGCGGACATCTCGATCGGCGCCCGCTTCGCCGACCGGGGCGAATACAAGGTCACCGGCCCGCGGAAGTGGGCCATGCAGCTGCTGGCGAAGGTCATTTCCGGCCTTGCCAAGACCCGCCTGACGGATGTCACGAGCGGCTTCCGGGCCGCCAACGAGCGCGCCGTTGCCCAGTATCTCGACCACTACCCCGCCGAATACCTGGGCGACACGATCGACTCACTCGTCGTGGCCATCCGCTCGGGTTGCACGGTCACGCAGGTGCCCGTTGAGATGCGGGCACGCCAGGGCGGCAAGCCAAGCCACAATCCCGTCAAGGCCGCCATCTACCTCGGAAGGTCCGTGTTCGCCCTGCTCTTCGCCCTCACCCGGAAACCCACTCGACTGGCCGCCCGGGCCGCTGAACCCGCAGGAGCTTAGGGATGGGAAACATCGCCGCCTTCCTGCTGGCGCTCGCCATCGTTGCCCTGGTCGTCGAAATGCTCCGGCGCAAGAAGCTTCGGGAGAAGTACGCCGTCCTCTGGCTGGTGGTCGGCGTCGCCACCCTGGTACTCGCCGCCTTCCCCCGGCTGCTGAACATCGTCGCGGAATACGTCGGGGTCCAGATCCCCTCCAACCTGCTGTTCGCCATGAGCATCCTCATGCTGCTCGGCGTCTGCCTGCATTTGTCCTGGGAAATCTCGGTCGTGGAGGACGAAACCAGGACCCTCGCCGAGGAAGTGGCCATCCTGCGCACGCAGCTCGAGTCCCTGGAACAGCACCGCCACCTGTCCGTTCTTGACTCGGCCCGCCCGGCCCCGCTGCCCAATCCCCGCACTGCTTCCCAGCCGGGTCCTGTCCCTGCTCCCCGCCCGGAGGCGGCCGCGCCGGCTCCGGCCGGCGCGCACACCATCGACCGCCCCGCTGAAAGCACGGAATCCTAAGATGCCCCTCGATATTTTCATCCCTTACTGGGGCGACCCCGGCTACATGAAGGAAACCGTCCGCAGTGTCCTCGCCCAGGACAACAGCGACTGGCTCCTCACCGTGGTGGACGACGCCTACCCCGGCACGGAAATTGCCGAGTACATGGCCGGAATCCAGGACCACCGCGTCCGCTACGTGCGCAAGGACATCAACGCCGGCATCACGGAGAACTACCGCACGTGCGTCGGGATGGCCAGCCAGGAGATCATGGTCATCCTGGGCTGCGACGACGTCCTGCTGCCGAATTACGTGGACGTGATCCTGGCCGCCCACCGGCGTTTCCCTGACGCGGCGATCATCCAGCCGGGTGTTCAGGTCATCGATGAACAAAGCCAGGTCGTGGCCACGCTGGCGGACGCCGTCAAGCAGAAGATCGTCCGCCCCCGGGGCCGCGGCAAGCAGCTCATCGCAGGCGAGGCCATTGCCAGCAACCTCATGCACGGCGACTGGCTGTACTGGCCCTCGCTCGCCTTCCGGACCGACAAGATCCGCGAAGTGGATTTCCGGGACGGGTTCCCGATCATCCAGGACCTCGCCCTCATCATGGACATGATCTACAAGGGCGACCAGCTGCTGATCGAGCCCACGGTGTGCTTCCAGTACCGCCGCCACTCCAACAGCGCCTCCTCAACCAAACTCGTTGACGGCTCACGGTTCGCCGGCGAACGCGAATACTTCGCCCTCTCCGCGTCGCAGGCCGACGCGCTCGGCTGGCGCCGGGCAAAGCGCGCCGCCAGGCTCAGGCTCACGTCCCGGGCGCACGCGCTCTCCCTGCTTCCGCGGGCCGTTCTGGACCGCAACCAAACAGCCGTCAGCGCGCTCGTGCGCCATTCCTTCGGCAAGTAAACGCCCCGCTACGAAAGGTCCGTTGTGACTTCTTCCGAAACCTCCGCACGCCCCGGCGGAACCGTCCTTGTCACCGGCGGCGCCGGTTTCATTGGCTGTGCCATTTCCGCCTCCCTCGCCGATGCGTTCGACCGGGTGGTAGTGGTGGACAGCCTCCACCCGCAGATCCACGCCACGGGCGAGCGTCCCGCAGAGCTCGACGCGCGGGCGGAACTGATCGTGGCCGACGTCGCCGAAGCCCAGACCTGGGACACCGTCCTGGCACGGCACTCCCCCGACGTCGTCATCCACTTGGCCGCCGAGACCGGAACGGGCCAGTCGCTGGAAGAATCGACCCGGCACACCCACGTCAACGTGGTGGGCACGTCCCAGCTGCTGGACGGGCTCAACCGCCACGGCAAGCTTCCCCGCAGGATCGTCCTGTCCTCCAGCCGCGCCGTCTACGGCGAGGGCGCCTGGAGCGACGCCAACGGCAAGGCCTTCTACCCGGGCCAGCGCACCAGCACCACCCTGGACCAGTCCCAGTGGGACTTCCCCGGCGCCACCCCGCTGCCGATGAAGGCCTCCGAAACCTTCCCCGCCCCCGTGAGCGTCTACGGCGCCACCAAGCTGGCGCAGGAACACGTCCTGCAGGCCTGGGCGAAGTCCTACGGCGTCGAGACCGTCGTGCTGCGCCTGCAGAATGTCTACGGCCCCGGCCAGTCCCTGATCAACCCGTACACCGGCATCATGAGCCTGTTCTGCCGCATGGCGATGGGCGGCAAGTCCATCCCGCTGTACGAGGACGGCGAAGTGCGCCGCGACTTCATCCTGATCGACGACGTCGCCTCGGCGATTGTTGCCGGCGCCGTCTCCCCCACCGTCCAGGGCGAGCCCATGGACATTGGCTCCGGTGAATTCCAGACCATCGGCACCGCGGCGAAGCTCATCGCGCAGCATTACGACGCCCCCGAGCCGCACGTCACCGGCCAGTACCGGCAGGGCGACGTCCGGCACGCATGGGCGGACATCACGGCTGCGAAGGACGTGCTCGGGTGGACCCCGCAGTACAACCTCGCCCAGGGCATCGACCGGCTCGCCAACTGGATTGACGCCCAGCCCGACGTCCAGCCCGCCTGACGCCGACGGACGCTCCCGTGCCCCAGACTGCCGCCGTCGTCTCCCTGTTTAACCCCGACGACGGCGTGCTGGCGAACGCCGCCGCGCTGCTCGCCCAGGTCGACTCCGTAGTGGTGGTCGACGACGGCAGCCCCTCAGACCCCGCGCCGATCCTGGCCGAGCTGCACGCCATGGGCTGCAAGGTGGTGCGGCTTAGCGAGAACTCCGGCATCGCCGCCGCGCTCAACGCCGGAATCACCGCGGCCCTGGCGGCCGGGACAAAGCCGGATTACATCCTCACCATGGACCAGGACTCGCTGCTGGACGCCGGCTACGTCGACGCCCTGCTCGCCGCCGCGGCCGCTGCCCGGGAAGCAGGCGTCCCCGTCGGCATGGTCGCCCCGGCGTCGGTCCGGGGACTGCCGGTGCGCCGCGGCCCGGTCCTGAACGGCATCCAGCTCGGCGGGGAACCGATCCAGTCCGGACTCCTGGTGCCCGTGCCGGTCCTCGAACGGCTCGGCCTGTTCCAGGGCACCCTGTTCATCGACGGTGTGGACAGCGAGTTCTACCTCCGGTGCGAGGGCGCGGGGCTCCGCACCATACTGGCGCCGAACGCCGCGCTCAACCACGCCCTCGGCAGCCCGGCAGCAGCCAACATCTTTGGCCGCGACGTGACCGTTGCGGGCCGGCCGCTGAATGTCCGGACGGCCGCCGACTGGCGCTACTACTACCTCTTCCGGAACCGGATCCTGCTCGCCCGCCAGTACGGCCGGCGCTTTCCGGCATGGACACTCAAAGGCCTGCTGGCCGACTACCGCCACCTGGCCATCGTCACGCTTCTGGCCCCCGGCCGCGGCATCAGGCTGGCGAACGCCTTCCGCGGCGTGGCGGACGGCGTCCGCGGCGTCTCGGGACGGCGCACCCGAGGTTAGGTCCTGCTCAGCCGGCGTTCTTGGCCCGCGTTGTGGAGTCAGCGCTTTTCAGCCGGCGCTGTTCAGCCCGCGTTCTTGGCCCGCCGCATGACGGGACGTTCAATGAAGAACCAGCTGGCCGCTGCCAGCGGGATCGTGCACAGCGTGGCCGCCACGGTGAACCACCACACGCCCCAGTGGTAGGCCCCGAACACGGCCAGCAGCTGCTGGACTGGGAACGCGTAGATGTACGCGCCGTAGGAGATGTCGTGGCGGCCCACAACGGCCGGCTGGGGCAGCCACGTGGAGATCCAAAGCAGCCCGTAGGCAATGAACGGTGCGGCGAGCTGGCCGCCGAAGCCGTCCACGAAGAAGATCGACAGGGCAGCGAGCACGATCGCGGCGGGCCCGGCCACCTTGTGAATGCCGATCTTGTGGCTCAGCACCTGCACCACGGCGCCGCCGAGGAAGTACGGGATCAGACGTGCCGCGAGTTCAAAGTCCAGGTTCGACTGGAGGTAGGGCTTGAGGACCCCGACATTGGCCCACAGGACCACGCTCGCGATAAACGCGGCGATCACGGGCCACGGGGTCTTCCGGACCAGGGGGATGAAACCCATCATGGCGACCAGGAGGTAGCACATGAACTCGAAGTAGAGCGTCCACAGTGAGCCGTTCCATGCGCCCGGATAAGGAACGCCGGCCGGGGTGCCGGCAATGTCGTAGCTGACAATCCGGAGGGACAGATTCGCGAAGATGGAATTCAAGGGTGTCGTGGCCGTCTGCAGGAAGCCGTGCAGCGAACCGTGCTGGATCACGTAGGCAACCGGGGCGAAGACGAAGGCCATGACCACCAGGCAGACGATGAACGCCGGGAAGATGCGGGCGACACGATGAACCAGGTACCTGCCGATCCCGCTGCTCAACCGGCTGGCCGTAATCAGGTAACCGCTGATGCCAAAGAATCCGGCCACGGCCCAGCCGCCCAGGTTTTCGCCGCGGAAGCCCCAGCCGTTGCCGTCACCGACGATGTGCCAGCTATGCGCGAGCAGGACTGAAAACGCCAGAATCAGCCTGATGAGGTTCAAGCTGTTCTTCCGCGGGTCCAGCCGGTTGCCCATTGCCGGGGCCGGCCTCACGTTGGGTGTCAGTACAGCTGCGCTCAATCCGGGTATCCTTCGTAACGTAGTCCAGACCCGTAATTCTACCTTGCACGGGGGCCCCGCTCCCCGGGCGCGGGCGCCCGGGGGCACGTTCGCGCGCACCCGCGCCGTCGCCGAGTTTGCTGTGACGGGCACAGGTACGGGAGGATTGGGCCCATGCGTGGAATAATTCTGGCCGGCGGTACCGGCTCCCGGCTTCACCCGATCACCCTCGGAATCAGCAAGCAGCTGGTCCCGGTCTACGACAAGCCGATGATCTACTACCCCTTGTCCACGCTGATCCTTGCGGGCATCCGGGACATCCTCATCATCACCACGCCCCACGACGCAGAGCAGTTCCAGCGGCTCCTGGGCGACGGGTCCAAGTTCGGCGTCAACCTCACCTACGTCCAGCAGCCCTCGCCGGACGGCCTGGCCCAGGCGTTCGTGCTGGGCGCCGAGCACATCGGCAACGAGACCGTGGCGCTGGTCCTCGGTGACAACATCTTCTACGGCCAGGGCATGGGCACGCAGCTGCGCCGGCACGCCGATATCGACGGCGGAGCCGTGTTCGGATACTGGGTCCGGGATCCCAAGGCCTATGGCGTCGTGGAATTCGACGACGCCGGCAAGGCGCTCTCGCTGGAGGAAAAGCCCGCCAAGCCGCGCAGCCACTACGCCGTGCCCGGCCTGTACTTCTATGACAATGACGTCATCGACATCGCCAAGAACCTCAGGCCCTCCCCGCGAGGCGAACTGGAAATCACCGACGTCAACCGGACCTACCTGGAGCGCGGCAAGCTGCAGGTGGAAATTCTTCCGCGCGGAACGGCGTGGCTGGACACGGGAACCTTCGATGATCTCAGCGACGCCTCGAACTTCATCCGCACGGTCGAAAACCGCCAGGGCCTGAAAATCGGCGCCCCGGAAGAGATCTCCTGGCGGCTGGGCTTCCTGTCCGACGACGAACTTCGCGAACGCGCGGAACCCCTGGTCAAGAGCGGCTACGGAGCCTATCTGCTGGGACTGCTGGACCAGACCATCTGACGTGCCCGCCTGTCCTGACGTTCCCGCCGGCGGGCCGCTGCCCGGCGCCCGCATCACTCCCGGCCTGAAGCGTTGACCTGGCTCCAGACGCTGCCGTACGTGCTGGCGGCGGTGGTCTTTCTCCTGCTGCCCGGCGGCCTGGTGACGGTGAGCCTGGGCCTGAGGGGTCTGTCCGCAGCCGCCCTGGCCGGTCCGGTCACGATTTCCATTGCGGCGGTCCTGGCGGTCCTGCTGCCGTTTGCGTCCATCCCGTGGTCGGGCCTGCCCGTCCTGGCCGGCGGCATCCTGTTCTCTGCCCTGGTCGTCGGGATCCGGTTCCTCGGGCTCAGGCGCGTCAGCGCGGACAGCAGCCTGCGTCAGGTCTTCCTCCCCGCACGCCGCACCGGGGCGTCCTCGCTTGAGGCACGCCGGACAGGTGCCTGGGTTGCGGCGGCCTTCCTGGCGGGGGCGGCGCTGATCCTGGTCGAACTTGCCCTGGTTTTCGGGTCTCCGGAGAGTTTCTCGCAAACCTTTGACAACGTCTTCCATCTCAACGGCGTGCGGTACGTCCTGGACACGGGCAACGCGTCCTCGTTGTGGATGTCCAAGATGACCAGCGGCGATGCGGCCCCCTATTTTTATCCCGCCGCCTGGCATGGTTTGGCCGCGGCTGTCGTCCAGATGACGGGCCTGCCCGTTACGGTGGCCGTGAACGTCCTGAACATGGCGGTGGCGGCCGTGGTCTGGCCGCTGGGCTGCATGATGCTGACGCGGACAGTGGCGGGCAACCGGCCTGTGGCCGTCGGGGCGGCCGCGATCCTGGCCGCAATGTTCGCGCCGTTCCCGATCCTCCTGCTGGATTTCGGGGTCCTCTATCCGAATTTCCTGGCCATCAGCATGCTGCCGGCTGTCCTGGCCAGCATTGCCCTCTTGTTCCGGGTGGGCCGCAGCCTGCAGTGGCCGCCCGCCCCGAGGTTTTCACTGCCGCTGCTGATCCTTCCGGGACTCGCCCTGGCCCACCCGAACGGTTTCATGTCGCTACTGGCCCTCTCGGTTCCGATCATCCTGCAGGCCTACGCCCGCCTTGCCGGCACCCGCGAGAACCGGTCCCGGCACCGGACCGCCTGGATTTTTTCCAGTGTGGGCCTCGGCGTCGGGGCCCTGTCCCTGTACCTGCTGTGGACCACCATCCGGCCGCCGGAAGATGCCGCGTTCTGGGAACCCGTGCAGACGCCCCGGGGCGCTGTGTGGGACGTTCTGGCGAATGCCGCCATCGACCGCCCCGCTGCGATCGGCGCCAGCGTGCTGATGCTGATCGGGCTCTTCGTGTGCTGGCGCCGCGGCGGCAGGACGTGGATGATCGCCGGCTTTGTCATCATCGGCGTGCTGTACGTCGTCGTCTCCGGCACGCTGAAGGGAGACGTGCGGAGCGCACTGACCGGGATCTGGTATAACGACAGCAACAGGATCGCGGCGCTCCTGCCGATGACCGCCTTGCCGTTCGCCGCCGTCGGCGTCGATTCCGTTGCCGTCTGGCTCCGCCGCCGGCTTGACCGGCCGGCCGCGGTGCGACCGGCAGCGACGGCTGGCCGCCTCGGGGACAAAGCCAGAGCCGGTCGCGGCAACAAAGTGGTCTACCCGGTCATCTGCTGTGTCCTCGCCCTGGCGGTCGCCGCCTCCCAGGTCCCCTCGATGCGGGCCGCGATGGGCTCCGCCCGGAAGAACTACCTCGAGACCAACCATTCGCTGCTTATCTCAACGGACGAACAGAAGATCATCGACCGGCTGGACGAAATCGTTCCTCAGGATGCCGCGATCGCGGTGAACCCGTGGACGGGCGGGGCGCTGGCCTACGCCCTGGCGCACCGCGAGACCACGGCCAAACACATCCTCACGGCAAACACGGCCGACGTCGAAACCCTCAACCGGGGCCTCCGCAACGCCGACAGCGATCCGGCCGTCTGCGCCGCGTTGAAAGCTACGGGTGTCCGCTACGTCCTGGACTTCGGTTCCAATGAAGTCCATTTCGGCGATCATCCTTTCCCCGGACTTGAGGACCTCAACAATTCTCTGGCCGTCAGGCTCGTGCTGGCAGAGGGCGGTGCCCGGCTGTACGAAGTGACGGCCTGCCGGGGGACCTAGCGCGGTGGATCTAGCACGGGGCCATACCTGGCATCCGCCTCATCGTTCCTGTCGAAGCACCCGTCATCAATAAAGTCAGTGCCTCCTGAGATGCTTTAAGTGTGGAGAGCAGAACGGCTTGGAGCGTTGAAAGCAGGGCGGCGGTGGCGGCCGCTGCCGCGTCCTTTGCTGCGCTGGCCGCTTTGATGGGCGCCGACGGGGACGGCGAAAAGCACGCTGATTCGGCCTGCGCTGATGGCCTGCTGGACGCGCATCCTTTGCCTTGTGCCGATCCTTTGCGGCAGCTGGCGGACGGGTGTCTGGACGGGTTGGCCGAGGTGGCGCGGTTGGAGGCCAGGATGGCGGCGTTGAAGGTGCACCTGGCCGCGGACCATGTCCGCGCGGCGGGGTTGCTGGCGGGCCCGGCGGGATCACCCCAGGAGGCCACGGCCCGGGAGATGGCGCTGGTCGCGGAGGTCGCGTGTGTGCTGACCGTGAGCGAACGGACCGCCGGGGCGCTGCTGTCCGATGCCCTGGCGTTGACGTCGTCGCTGCCACTGACCCTGGCCGCGCTGGGCGCCGGGACGATCTCCTGGGCCCACGCCCGGATCATCATTGACGAAACCCAGAACCTGGACCGGGCCGGGGCGGCCGGGCTGGAGGAGCACTTCCTGGACCCCGACGCCCCGGACGCCGGCGCCCCGAGCCCGGCCCGGGGCTGCCGGGCCGGGGAGCTCACGGCGTCCCGGTTCCGGGCCAAGGCCCGGGCCTGGCGGGAACGCCACCACCCGGCCAGCATCGAAGCCCGCCACGTGAAGGGCTCCGGGGACCGACGCGTCGAGTTCGTTCCGGACCGGGACGGCATGGCATGGCTGAGCGCTTATTTCCCCGCCGACACCGCCGCGGGGATCTGGGACCGGGCCACCACGGCCGCCCGCGCCCTCCAGGGCCCGGACGAGGCCCGCACCCTGGCCCAGCTCCGCGCCGACATCACCGCCACCTGGCTCCTCACCACCACCACCAGTCCCGGCGGGAACACCGGCACCGGGACCACCGGCGACGGCTTGGCCGGGGCGGGCGCCAACACCGGCGGGTGCGGGGGTGTGCCGTCGCCGCGGGCGCAGGTCCTGGTCACCGTCCCGGTGCTGTCGCTGCTGGGCGTCACCGGGGAACCGGCCGTCCTGGACGGGTACGGGCCGATCCCGCCGTCGATGGCCCGGCGGCTCGTCGCCGAGGGCGCCGGGTCCTTCTACCGGGTCCTGGTTGACCCGCGGGACGGTGCCCCGCTGGAAATCGGCCGGAGCAGCTACCGGGTCACCAAGGCCCAGCGGCACTGGCTCCGGCTCCGCGACAGCCACTGCTCGTTCCCGGGCTGTAACAACCATTCCCTGGACAACGACGCGGACCACCTGCTGGCGTGGGCCGACGGCGGCACCACCGGCATCGCCAACCTGGGCCAGCCCTGCCCCAAACACCACCGCCTCAAACACTCCTCGGCCTGGCAACCCGTCGGGGCCAGCAAAACCAGCCCGCCCGGCTGGATCTCACCGGCACGGCGACACTATCCGAGCGAACGCCCCGGCTGGGAACCACCCCAATGGCCGGACGACTTCCTGACTGCGGATCCCTTCCTGGACCAAGGTTTCAACCTGCCCCCGGATATCGGTGGGGACCCGCCCGCGGAGCCGGACCTGGCCCTGTTGCCCGAACACGTCCTGTCAATGGATCCCGGTGCGGAACCCGATCCCGTCCTGCCCCCGGATCCCTTCCCGGAATGGCACCACTTCACCGCGCTGCCATTTACCCTGCAGCGATTCACCCTGCACCAATTCACTCACGGCTATACCGACGCTCCGGACTGGCCGGCGCCCCTCGACGACCCCATCCCGCAAGAACTCCTGGTTCTGTAGGTCCCACTGCAAAAAGACGCACGGTGCCATTTTCAGACGCCATCCTGCACGGGATGTGCGAAGTCCACTGCATCAGGCAGTCGGGGGCCAGATCGGCACGCCGGCCGGTGACGGCGTGGCCGCCATGTGATCTGCGACGGCTGCGGCGTTCGATCTGTGCAGGACGTTCCGAACGACCCTGGCTAACTAAGCTTGGCGAGTTCGGCAAGCTGGCCGGAAACGTTCTCGGGCTCGGCCGCATCTGACGGAAGGGCAAGGGTCACCCTCAGCACCGACAGGCCGTCCACGGCTTCGAGGACGTACTCCGTGGTCCCGCTGAGCCGGTTCACCGAGTACCACGCCGCCGTCCCCAGACCCGGCACTGACACGGGAGCCATCATGAGCCGGGGCAACCCGAGCCGGTCCAGTGCCGCCTGGTCCGGCGCTGTGGTCCGGGCGATGATCAGGGCATTGCCCACGTCCGGAGCCTGCCCGGCGCTGACCGGGGCCAGCGCGAACGTGCAGACACGCTCCGCCACCCCATCCTTGGTGGAGGCCTGGACGTCGGCTTCCTGCACGCCGTCGGCCACCGGCCCTAGCAGCCGCTGGATGTCCGGCAGCGCCGGGCGGGCGCAGTCCTCCCGCGGCGCCGGCAGCACGGTGCGCCCGTCGTGAGTCAGGGGGTCGTTCCCGGGGGCAATGCCGGATGTCGCCGTCGGGGTAGGAGCAGGCGTCGTGACGGCCTCCGATTGTGCAGCCGATGGTGGCGGGCCGGGCGCCGGGGCTGCCGTGCAGGCACCCAGGACCAGGCCGGCCGCGACGGCCAGCGAGCCCACAACGCCGAACCGGCTAGTTGAAGATGTCATGAGCCACTCCCATCACGAAACGGTCACCGGAATGCGCCGTCCTCAGGTACTGCAGCAAGTCCCCGTCGTTGAGGGAGATGCAGCCCCACGTGGGCAGGTTGTTGCCGTGGAGGAAGATCGCGAATCCGGCGTTCATGGTGATGGGCGCGTCCGGCGGCCGGTTGTAGTTGATGACGACCCCCTGCCGGTAGTCATGGGACGGCCGGGTCGCGAAGTACCACATGTTCTCGTCCGGGAACACGTCCGCGCTCGACTCGAAGTACTTATTGTAGTTGGCATTGAGCCGGCCGCCCCAGCGCGAATAGGGGTTGAGGGTCCGGTATGGCAAAGCCGTGCCGGGGTTGCCCAGGCCGAAGGCTTGGGTGACGGTGAAGGATCCGGTCGGGGAGAACATCTGCCAGGTGGGACCGGTCGCCACGCCGGGGGCGGCGAAGCCGGACTCGCCCGCATGGCCCAGCGCGCCCCACTCCTTGACGTAGCTGCCGTCCGCCCGGCGGACGCAGGTGATGAAGGTGACGCCGGTGGACCCGTAGTCGTCAGCGATCGCGAAGGACACCCTTGAAGCCCCCTCGGTGCGGTACTTCACGGCCCCGGAACTGATGGCCGGGCAGTACGCGGCCGAGGTCAGCCGGTACCGGACCCCGGCCCGCGGAATCCATTCGAGCCGGCCGTACTGGAAGGACTGGCTGCAGTAGCCGCCCCGGTCGCAGGCCTCGGCCGTGACGGGATACCCGAGGGCGCCGTCCTGGGCCTTGCGCGCCGAATAGAACTGGCCGAGACCGCCCCACACCGCCTGCGTGCCGGCGCCTGCCGCGTAGTAGATCCGTCCTCGCTGGAAGGCCTGAGAGCAGCCGCCGCTCCGCAGTCCGCACTTTTCCGCCCCGGTCGGGTAGCCCAGATACCCGCCGCTGCCACCCAGGGCCACGTAGCGGGCATTGATCGCGCCCCAGACCGGGAACGTGCCCGCGCCGGGGGCAAAGTACACGGCACCGCGCTGGAACTTCTGGCTGCAGGCCCCGCCGGGCAGCCCGCACTTTTCGGCTGCCAGCGGATAGCCCAGGTACCCTTTCAGCCCGCCCTGGGCATCGTAGGCGGCGCCGATGGCGCCCCAAACCGGATACGTTCCGATGCCGATCACGTTATAGAGAGCCCCGCGCTGGAACGCCTGACGGCACACCCGGGGCTCTCCGCCGCAACTGGCGTCCCCCACCGGGTAGGCAAGATAGCTTCGAACGCCGCCCGCGTTGCGCCAGGCATTCAGCACGCCGCCGGAGAGCAGGTGGGCGCCCGTGGCGACGCTCCAGACGATGGTTCCATTCGTGAAGGCCTGGAGGCAGCCGCCGCCGGGCAGGCCGCATTGCTGCGCGGCCGTGGCCGGCCCCGCAGTTCCGTCGGCACCGCCGAGCCGCTCATATTCGACGCCGATGGCCCCGGGCACTCGGATGGCCGCTTCCGCGGCCGCCCCCGCGGGAGCTGCCTTGGCAGATGGCCCGGCAGGCTGCGCGGCAGCCGGGGACACGCCGGCGGACGACGTCGGTGTTGGTGCCGGCGTCGCTGTCCGTGTGGCTGAAGACGTTGGTGACGGTGTTGACGTCGGCTCGGCCGTGCGCGATGGCGCAGCGGCGGGTGCCGCCGCCGGCGACGCTGTGGCCGGTGATGTCGCTTGGGCTGTGGCAGCGGGCTGAGGCGCGGTTGTCTCCGCGAAGGCTCCCTGGCTGAGGCCTGCCACCACGGTTACGGTCACAGCCGCGATGGCCACGGCCCTGGTCATGATCCCCACAGCTGCCATTTTTTGCTCCCGCATCCCCCGGTACGGGGCTGAGCCCCCGTTTCGGGCCCATCATAACGGACGGTCTGCGTGCGGGGACGGCCGGGCGCGCCGCTACAGGGCGAGCGACCTGCGCCGGAGCTCGCCGACGACGTCGTGCACTTCGCCGTCCATGACGATTTCGCCGTGTTCGAGCAGGACGCCCCGCTCACACACCGTGGCGACCAGGTCCAGGTCATGGCTCACGACAAACAGGGTTTTGCCCATGTCGGAGAGTTCCTTGATCTTCGCGATGCACTTGCGCTGGAAGGGCTCGTCGCCCACGGCGAGGATCTCGTCGATCAGGAAGACCTCGGGATCCGTGTGCACCGCGATGGAAAACGCCAGCCGCAGGTACATGCCGGAGGAATAGAACTTCACCTCGGTGTCGATGAACTCGCCGATTTCGGAGAATTCGACGATCGAGTCGAATTTCTCGTCGATCTGCTTCTCGGTCATGCCGAGGATGGCGCCGTTGAGGTACACGTTGTCCCGGCCGCTGAGGTCATGGTGGAAGCCTGCCCCGACCTCGATGAGTCCGGCGACGCGGCCGCGCGTGCGCACCGTTCCGCCGTCGGGCTGCAGGACCCCGGAGATGAGCTTCAGGAGCGTTGACTTTCCGGAACCGTTGAGTCCCATGAGCGCAACCGTTTCGCCCTGCTTGACCTCAAGGGAGACATCCTTGAGGGCCAGGAACCTCTTCGAGAGGTCGCCCTTGCGGCCCTTCACGAGCCAGACGAGCGCTTCCTTCAGGGAACGGGTGTGGCGGAGCACGAACTGTTTCCGGACGTCGGTGCAGATGATGGCCACGTGGCCGTGCGCGGTCATGTCAGAGCTCCTGTGCGAAGTGGACGGCGAGCCGGCGGAACGTCCACTGTCCAAGGAACAGCACCGCCAGCGTGATCAGCAGGGCGACGGGCAGCCAGAGCGTCAGCATGCCCGGGGGTGAGGCGTCGTTGACCATCTGGTCTGGCTTGAGCGTCGGCTCCCAGAAGGCCCAGTGGAAGACCTCGACGGCGACCGTCATCGGGTTCAGCTGGTAGATCCAAAACCAGTCACCCATGACTTTTTGGACCATGGACCAGAGGTAGAGGACCGGTGAGGCCCAGGTGACCACCATGACGATCATGTCGACGATGTTTTCGGAGTCCCGGAAATAGACGTTGACGGCGCCGAACAGCAGGCCCAGGCCGGTGCCCAGGACAGCCACCATGAGGAAAATCAGGACCACCGCGGCGAGCTGCAGCAGCGTCGGTGCCCACCCCACCACCAGGCAGGCGCCGACCAGCACCAGCAGCTGGGGCAGGAAGTGCGCTGCCGACACCCAGACCGTGGCCACCGGGAAGAGTTCCCGCGGCAGGTAGATCTTCCGGATCAGGTCCCGGTTGTCCACGATCGAGCGGGTGGCGTTGGACAGCGATTCCGTGAAGAAGTTCACCAGGACAATGCCGGAGAACAGGTAGATCGCGTAGTTGGGCGTGCCCCGCTGGAGATTCAGGAAGATGCCCAGCGCCACGAAGTAGATCAGGAACTGCACGAGCGGCTTCACGTAGGACCACAGCAGGCCCAGCACCGAGCCGCGGTAGCGCACCTTGATTTCCTTGCGCACCAACAGCTTCAGGAGGAAGCGGTCGCCGTAGACGTCCAGCAGCCCGTGCCCGGTCCCGGGCTTGATCAGTTGGTCGGTTTGACCAGCCATCTACCTGCCGTCCTCGGAATGCGCCTCGAACGTCTTCTTCCACGCATCGATCGAGCTGATCTCGGTCACCGCGCGGCGGTACTGTTCGGCAAGGCTGTCCCATTCCCGGAACAGCTTCGCGTGGAGCTTGGTCGCTTCCGTCAGCATCGACTTCAGCTTCTTCGGGTCGCGCTGGTACCACGAGGCGCCGGTGCCCTCCGCGTTGGAGACCACGACGCTGTCATAGTGCGCCACCCGGTACCACCGGTTGTCGCGGTGGGCCAGGTAGCCCTGGGGCCGTTCGGCGCTTTCCGGTCCCGGCGCCTTGATCAGCTGGCGCGCAACGGTCTTGATGCCCCACGGGATGAGCTGTTTCTTGCTGGGCAGCCCCACAACGGTCCCGCCCATCGGTCCGCGGCCGATCTTGGGCGCCGGGAAGTCATCGACGTCCTCCTTCAGCTGGGCGTCCGGGTAGTCGGCCTTCAGGGCGTTGATTTCCGGCAGCTTGGTGCCGAGCACCTTGTGGAGGTCGTCGGGGCCCTTGAGGAGGTCGCGCAGCGCGTCGATGCGCCCGTGCTCGGTGAAGTACTGCATCGACACGAGGTGCTTGACGTCGGACTGGAAGGATTCGCGCAGCACCCGGCCGCCCTTGGGGTACGGGCTGTGGATCAGGGTGGTGATCAGCCGGTTGCGCGCGTGGTAGTAGGCCTGCCAGCCGACGAGGTCGTCCTTGTCGATCCACGACACGTGCCAGACGGCAGCGCCGGGCATCGATACCGTGGCAAAGCCGGCTTCCCGGGCGCGCAGCCCGTATTCGGCGTCGTCCCACTTGATGAACAGCGGCAGCGACAGCCCGATTTCCTGGATCACCTTCGTGGGGATCAGGCACATCCACCAGCCGTTGTAATCCACATCCACCCGGCGGTGCAGCCACGGGGTCTGGCGAAGGTTCGCGACGCTGAAATCGTGCCGCGTCTCCATGTCGGCGTGGGGCAGCGCCGGCACGATCCGGTAGGGGTCCACGACCTCGCCGAACGTGTGCAGGACGCTGCGGTTGTAGAGGTCGAACATGTGGCCGCCGACGATCGTCGGCTTGCGGCAGTGATCGGCGAACGTCAGGAGCCGCACAATGCTTTCGGGCTCGACGACGATGTCGTCGTCGAGCAGGAGGGCGTAGTCACTGCCGTTTTCGACGGCCTCGAACATGCCGCGCGCGAAACCGCCCGAGCCGCCGAGGTTTGCCTGGTTGATGACCCGGAGCTTGCCGCCGAGGGCCTCCCGTACGGAGGCGAAACCTTCCTGGTCCTCGACCTTCTGCGTGCCCTGGTCCACGATCAGGATCTCCTTGACGTTTTCAAGGACATCAGGGTTTTCCGCCAGGATGCGGGCGTTGTTCAGGCAGAAGTCGGGCTTGTTCATGGTGGTGATTTCGAGGGTCACCTGCCCCTTGGTCGCGGGCCCGCCGGCGGCCTGCCATGCGCCGTTCTTCAGGACCAGGTCGCCGGTGCTGGCGGCCAGGTCAAACCAGTACCAGCCGCCGTCGCCAAAGGGCTTGAGCGAGAGATCGAACGTGGAGGTGGCGTCGCCGTCGACGTGCTTGCCGTCGACGCGCTGGACCGATCCGCGGGCGTTGGACTTGTAGACCGTGACGGTCCCCGGGCCGGACGTTTCAACGACTAGTCGGACGTCCCGCACCGAGGTCCAACGGCGCCAGTAGCTTGCCGGGAAGGCGTTGAAGTAGGTGCCGAACGAGATCTGCTCGCCCGAGCGCACGCGCATGGAGTGCCGGCCCAGGAGGTCCTCGAAGTGCGCCACCCGGCTCTCGGAGCTGAACATCTGCAGCTTGTCCTCGAGCAGCTTCGGGGTGCGGGCGAATTCGTCGTTCTCCCGGAGCCGGATGCCGCTGGCGGTGCCGGCGTCAACATAGAGGGGTACGGTGTCGGGCTGGTCCGTCGATGGCAGGATGACCCGCTGAATCGGGTTCCAGCCGGGTGTCGTTTCAGCGGCGCTCATGCGTCCACTCCTCCGCTTTCAATCGTGGCGCCGGCCTCGAAATGCGGCCGGATCTTGTTCTCGAACATGGTCAGGGCAGAGCCGATGGCCATGTGCATGTCCAGGTATTTGTACGTGCCGAGGCGTCCGCCGAAAAGGACGTCCTTCTCGGCTGCCGCGAGATCCCGGTACTTGAGCAGGCGTTCGCGGTCCGCGGCGGTGTTAATCGGGTAGTAGGGCTCGTCGCCCTTCTCCGCCGCGCGGGAGAATTCACGCATGATGACAGTCTTGTCCGTCTGGTAGTCGCGCTCCGGGTGGAAGTGGCGCGGCTCGATGATGCGGGTGAACGGCACGTCGTCGTCGTTGTAGTTGACCACGGAGGTTCCCTGGAAATCGCCGACGTCGAGGACCTCTTCCTCGAAGTCGATCGTGCGCCAGGACAGATCGCCCTCGGCGAAGTCGAAGTAGCGGTCGACGGGGCCGGTGTAGATGACCGGGATGGTGCCGACGACCTTACCCTTGCTGTACTCGTGCGACTCGTCGAAGAAGTCCGTGTTCAGCCGGACCTCGATGTTCGGGTGGTCGGCCATCTTTTCGATCCAGGCCGTGTAGCCGTTGGTCGGCAGGCCCTCGTACTTGTCGTTGAAGTACCGGTTGTCGTAGTTGTACCGGACAGGAAGGCGGGAAATGATGCCCGCGGGCAGGTCCTTGGGATCCGTCTGCCACTGCTTGCCGGTGTAGTGCTTGATGAACGCCTCGTAGAGCGGGCGGCCGATGAGCTGGATGCCTTTGTCGTTCAGGTTCTGCGGATCCGTGCCCGCCAGTTCGCCGGCCTGCTCCTTGATCAGTTCCTTCGCCTGGCCGGGAGTGAGGTTGGCCCGGAAGAACTGGTTGATCGTGGCCAGGTTGATGGGCAGGGAGTAGACCTCGCCCTTGTGCACGCCGTAGACCTTGTGGACGTAGTTCGTAAAGGTGGTGAAGCGGTTCACGTACTCCCACACACGGTCGTTGGAAGTGTGGAACAGGTGCGCACCGTAGCGGTGCACCTCGATCCCGGTCTGTTCTTCCTTTTCGCTGTAGGCATTGCCGCCGATGTGGTGGCGGCGGTCGATGACGACTACCTTCAAGCCCAGCTCAGTGGCGGCCTGTTCTGCGATTGTCAGGCCAAAGAAGCCCGACCCTACGATGACGAGGTCAGCGGTCACAAACTCTCCTGATTCGAATGCGGGCAGCCCAATGTTGCGCATTGTCTGCTGCTCTAGCCTACCCGAGGCTCAAATGGAATCGGCGCCCGGCCCGTGGCGCCCGGCCCGGACACAGGCCCGATTCAGGCCGGAGACAGGCCGGTGACTCAGCCGCCGGGGCGGCGTCCGCGCCTCCCTTCGCGTTTATCCACATGGGCCAATTTTCCGGGCGCACCCGGGTCCCTGCGTCCCTAACGTGGAAGCCGGGCCGCCATGGACGGAAAGGACGCCCGGATGATCTTCCACTGCACTCTCGTACCGTGCACGCTCATGCAGCCCGCGCTCGCGCCAGGCACTGTCCTGGCAAGCACTGTCCTGGCAAGCACTGTCCTGACAAGCACTGTCCTGACAAGCACTGTCTTGCCAAGCACCGTTTTGGGAAGCGCAGTGACGTCACGTCCGGCGCCGGACGGCCCGCTTGTTGAGCTGGCCGTCGAGGTGCCCGGCCCGTGCCCGGGTGCGGACTTGGAGGCTGCCATCGCCCGGCGATACGGGACCGGCGAGCTGTTCGTCCGGGGAGCACCGGTCGCCGCAATGACGGTTGGTGTGGCTCCCCTGGTCCATGGCGCTGTGCTGGTTGATGCTGCCGTGCTGGCTGATGGTGCGTGTCTGGTTGGTGGTGCCGGTCTGGCAAGAGGCGCGGGTCTGGCTGGTGGTGCCGGCCCAACCGTCCGCTCCGGGCCGGGGCACTCGGAAACTGCGACGCTGCTGCTCGCTGTGCACAGCGGCCCCGCTGCGGGGACTCTCGTTGCCTTGCGGCGGGGCCGGTTCCGGATCGGACGCACGGGGACGGAGATCGTGATTCCGGATCCCGCACTCTCGCGGGAACACGCCCGCCTGGACGTCTCGGACTGGGACGTCACGATCGCGGACGTTGGCAGCGCCAACGGAACCAGAGTGGACGGCCGCAAGGTGCGGTCGGCGCCGGTGACCACGCTTTCCTTGATCCGCTGCGGCGACTCCACGATGTCGCTCCGGCTCGGGCCGCCGGTCGTACCGACCGCTGCAGTGGACTCCCCGACGGCGGCTGCCGGCTCCAGCGTTGCCGAGCCCCTGGTCGTCCGGGGCACCCCCGCCCCAAGCCACCGGGCCACCGTGGCGCTCACCGCCGTGCTGCCCCTCCTGGTCGGCGTCGGCCTGGCGATCCTCACCGGCATGTGGATGTTCTTGGCCTTCACCGCAGTGTCCGCCGTGTCCGTCCTCGTCCCCGTCTTGTCGGGCCGCCGCCAACGCCGCGAGCTCCAGGCAGCCGTGGCGGCGGCAGTGCTGCAGGACAGGGAACGGCGCCGGCAGGCCGGCCCCTCCGCGGCGGATCTCGTCATCGGTTCCGCAGCGGGGCAAACAAAGCGGGCAAGTGAACCTCGGCGGGACGCTCCGGACATCTGGCTGCGTCTCGGGCTGGCGGAGCAGACGGCGAACATCCGATTGGAGCCGCCCCAATCCGGCTTCCTGCCGCCGTCGCTTGGCCAGGTGCCCCTGACCCTGAACCCGGCGGCGGCGGTGACCATCCATGGCCCCGGGCCCGTGGCGGCCGCGCTGGTGCGCTCTTTCATCCTGCAACTGGCCGCCTATCCCCTGGCTGGCGGCACGTGCCTGCTCCTGCACGGTCCGGCGGATGCCGTGCCGTTGGCGGCGCGCTTCCTGCCCGGCGTCACCCTCTCCGCGGATGAGGCCACCACCGTCGCACTCCTGACCGCCGGTCCCTGCGAGGGATTTGACCGGGGGATTCTCTTCCTCTGGGACACACCCGAGCAGCCGAGGGCCGACGGCAGCCAGGAGGCGGGCAGCGCAGGACCGGGCAGTGCGGGATTTAGCAGTTCAGGACCGGCGTTCCGGTCACTGGCCATGGCGCATGGGTGGAGGGTGATTGAGTGTTCGCGAAGGCAACACCCCGAAGAACACCCCGGCATCGTCCTCGGCCTGCACGGTTCCCTGATCACGGCGGGGACCCCGCCCCTGGACTTCGTCCCGGATTTGGTGCCGCCGGAGGTCTTTGACCGCTTTTGCCGCGCTTTCAACGCCGCAGGACGAACTCCGGTTCCCCTGCCGGCCATCCCGCACCACTGCAGCCTGGCTGACCTGCTTCCGCTCGCGGGGCCGGAAATCTCCCGGCGCTGGTCCCGGACCGGACAAGCGTCCGGGCCGACCGACATACAGGCGTCCGGGCTGGGAGTCCCGGTCGGCGTGGGGAGCTCCGGGACCGTGCTCATCGACCTGAAGGCAGACGGTCCGCACTTCCTCGTCGCCGGGACTACGGGTTCCGGGAAATCGGAGTTTCTGCGGACTCTTGCCGTCGGTCTGGCCGCCAGCTATCCCCCGGACCGCGTCAACCTGCTCTTCATAGACTTCAAAGGCGGCTCAGGCCTGGGCCCTCTGACCGGCCTCCCGCACTGCGTCGGCATACTGACGGACCTGGGCGCCGCGGAAGTGGAGCGCACGCTCGTTTCGCTGCGGGCCGAGGTGCGGCGCCGGGAGGAACTGCTCTCCGGGGTGCACGCCGCGGATCTCTCCGCTTACGAGTCGTCACCGGCGGCCGGCCCGCCTGTTCCCTATCTGGTCATCATCGTTGACGAGTTCAGGATCCTGGTGGACGAGGCGCCCGGTGCGCTCACCGAACTCATGAGGATTGCCGCGATCGGCCGGTCCCTGGGGATCCATCTGGTCATGGCCACTCAGCGCCCGCAGGGGGCACTGAACGCCGACATCCGGGCCAACGTCACCACGTGCATTGCCCTTCGGGTCCAATCGGGCCTCGAGTCCTTCGACGTCATGGGCTCCGGCCTCGCGGCCGCCATCCCCATCGCACATCCGGGACGTGCGTTCCTGATCCGCGGCACGCAGGCCCCGGAGGAGTTCCAGACGGCCACCCTGACGCCCGCGACCGGTGCACGAACGCATGGAGGGGTCACGGTGCGCACGGTCGCGGAAGATCTGGCACGGTCCCGGACGCAATCGCCGGCGGGCCTTCCGGCCGACGGATCCTCCAGCCCCGGAGATCACTCCGGCGGCGGGATCCCAACGCCTGCGCAGGGGGCGGCGCCGCCCATTCACAACCCCATGGACCGCCTGGTCGACAACGTTGTGGGCCTGTGGCGGGATCTCGGCGGCCTGCCGCCACGCCGGCCCGTGGCTGACCCCCTGCCGGCGCTGTTGGCGTACCCGGCCCCCGGGGTCGCCGACGGCCCCGGGCCCGTCGGGCCGCTTGGGCCGCTTGGGCCGCTTGGGCCGCTTGACCCGTCCAGCGCCCGGGCTGCGCAGGATTCACCGGAGCCAGGGGCCACGAGCCGGGACCTGGTCCGGCTGGGCCGGGTGGACCTACCGGAACTCCAACGAGTCACCGTGCTGAGCTGGAGTCCAGCTCAGCACGGGCATCTGGGCCTCATCTCCGCCGGCTCCGGCGCCGGCGACGCGGCCTTGGCCCTAGCCGTGGATCAGCTTCTGGGCGCCAGCGTGGAATCGCACCTGTACATCCTGGACGCCGCCGGTACCTTCCGTGCCGCCGTGGCGGCGGCACCCCGGGTCGGCGCGCTGGCTGGCCTGCATGAACTTCGCCGGGCTGCCCGGGTGCTGCAGCGGGTTGCCCAGGAAGTCATATCGCGGCTCAGTGCGCCCCCGGCCGGCTCGCGGCCTCGACTCGTGCTGGTCCTGAGCGGCTGGGGCGCCTGGGTTTCGGCATTTCGCTCGGGGCCGCTGGCCTGGGCCGAAGACCTCGTCCATGACATCGTGCGGGACGGCTCCAGAGCCGGAGTCACAGTCATGGTCTCCGGCGAGCGCGAGCTCGTCACGGCCAGGTTCTTCGCCGGGCTGCCAAACCGGATCTTCTTTCCCGCAGGGTCCACCGAAGAGGGCCGCCTTGCGTGGCCGCGGCTTCCGGCCCTGGAGCCGGTCCCCGGCCGCGTGGCCGTGTACGGTACCTTCGTGCCGGCCTCTTTGGTGTCCGGTCACGCGGCCCAGTTGTTCGAAGCAAGGATCGCGGAAGGGTTCTTCCCCCTGAATGGCGCCGTCTCCACGCGGCCTTTCCGGGTCGATGCCCTGCCCTCGTTGGTGACCGTGGAAGAGGTTCTGGCCCAGTCCGGCGGCGCCGGGCCGGGTCACAGAATTCCGCCGCCCGCGGCCATGCCCACGGCCATTCCGGGAACGGCGCAGGACCCGGTCCCACCGGCCGCGGTGCTGGTCGGGGTCGGCGGCGACGAACTCCGGCCGCATGAAGTCCGATTGCCGCCCGGTGGCGTCCTTGCGGTCCTCGGCGGCCCAGCCTCGGGGAAGAGCACGCTGCTGGCTGCGCTCCCGGCACTGAACCCGGCCGGCGTCTGGCTGGCGCCGCGGGCGGGGACCGATCCCGGCCGCTACTGGTCCGAGGCCCACGCCAGCGCTATGGCGGGCACCCTGGACCGGACAGCGATAGCGCTCGCAGATGACGCTGACCTGCTCTCGCACGAGGTCAACAGCAGTCTGGCGGCGCTGAACAGCCTGGGTTGGAGGGTCATCCTGGCGGCGGAATCAGGTCCGGCGTTTGGCCAACGGGTGCCCTTGGCTGCCGTCGCGCGGAGCCAGGGGCGGGCAGTCTTGGTGCGCCCGCGGGGGCTCATGGACAGCGAGCCCTTCGGCGTCCGGTTCGAACCGGAGCAGAATCCGCCGCCGGGACGCGCCGTCGTCATTTCCGACGGCCGCGCAACGCCCGTCCAGCTGGCCGCGCTCCGGCCTGCAGGCGCCCCGCCCCGGCCATCCCCCGGGCAGCAGGCCGCACGGGACGGTCCGTGACGGGGCACCCCCAGGCAGCGGGCCGCTAGGGACAGTCCATGACAGGTCGGGCCGTCACGGGACAGGCGGTCACAGGGCGGGCGGGGCTCCGGCTGCCCGCGAGGCGAAAGCGATGACGCGTTTGTCGAAAAGGAGCACAATCGTGATCACTGCCGGGACCAGCATGGCCAGTCCGGCCAGCGGATAGCCGCCCGTCAGCGTCGGGAAGCCAATGGTCAGCACGAAGAGCTGGGCTACGAGGGCACCGGCCCGCGGCCAACGGAAGCCTCGCAGCAGGAAGCGTGCCACGGCGAAGAGCCAGACGGAAAACGCCAGCAGGAGGCACAGCGTGAAGATGGCGCCCCAGAAGGAAAGAACCGGCGCTCCGGTCAGGAGCTGGGTGCCGTACCAGGCGGCCGCCAGGAGCAGCGCTGCAGCCTCTAGCGCGACGACGACGGCGATGACAACGATTGCCTTTGGCCGCGCTGCGGCTCCGGCATGACCTTCGGCAGTATTTCGAAGCGGTTCTTGCCCGGGATTGCTGCTGGCATTTTCGCGGGGATCTTCACCGGCATTTTCGCTGGGATTTTCAGGGTTCACAGGGGGCCTTGACACACTGGCACACTACCGGACATAGTCGTCTAGATGTGAGGACGCCGCCACTGAATGTGATGCATCGCTCACGGTCTCGAGGCATTTGGACCTCTATTACCCCTTGTTTACACAGCGTTAACATGACACGCTTAATCCAGATGACCGAGGGGGCCCCAATGGGCCCTTTTCTTATGGAGCCTCTAGTGAATAATTTCACAAGAGGCATTTAACGCGTTCCCAGGAATGGAGTGACTGATCAGCATGGATTGGCGTAACCGCGCAGCCTGCCTTGACAAGGACCCGGAGCTGTTCTTCCCCGTTGGAAACACGGGCCCTGCCCTCCTGCAGATCGAGGAAGCGAAAAGCGTCTGCCGGCGCTGCCCCGTTGTGGATACCTGCCTGCAGTGGGCCTTGGAGTCCGGCCAGGACGCCGGAGTCTGGGGCGGCATGAGCGAGGACGAGCGCCGCGCCCTGAAGCGCCGCGCCGCACGCGCCCGGCGCGCTTCCTGATCCCGCTGCCGGAGCGCCGGCAGCTACGCACCACCTCTGCAGCAATGGCCGCGGACCGAGAGGTCCGCGGCCATTGTCCGTTTAAACCGCTACCAACTGACGCTACCTAACGACGCGGCGAGCCGCCTACCCGGAAGCCCAGGGCCGCGGGAGCATCAGCCCCCGGCGCCCGGCTGGTCAGTGTGATGTCAGGCTCAGGACAATCTGGACGGCTGTTCCCCCGCCGTCCCTGGCCTGCCATTGGATCGTGCCGCCCAGTTCGCTCATGACGAGCGTGCGGACGATCTGCAGGCCAAGGCCTTCGACGTACGGCGTTTCGGGCAGCCCGACGCCGTCGTCCTCCACGGTCACGGTGAGCAGTTCGTCCCCGTCCTCGGTCTCCGAACGGTCGGCAAGCAGCCAGACGGTACCGGTCCTGCCCTCCAGCCCGTGCTCGACGGCGTTCGTGACCAGCTCGTTGATGACGAGGGCAAGCGGGGTGGCGAAGTCGCTCGGCAGGTCCCCGAAGAGCCCGGAACGCTGTGTCTTGACCTGCTGCGACGGCGAGGCAACCTCGGCCGAAAGGCGGAACTGGCGGCCGATGAGTTCGTCAAAATCGACGCTCTGGGTCAGGCCCTGGGAGAGCGTCTCATGCACCAGGGCAATGGTGGCTACCCGCCGCATGGCCTGTTCCAGCCCCTGTTTGGCCTCGTCGCTGACCATGCGCCGCGACTGCATCCGCAAGAGCGCAGCAACGGTTTGCAGGTTGTTCTTCACCCGGTGGTGGATTTCGCGGATGGTGGCGTCCTTGGTGACGAGTTCCATCTCCCGGCGGCGCAGCTCCGAGACATCGCGGCAAAGGACCAGGGCGCCGAACCGCTGCTGCTCGTCGCGCAGCGGGATCGCCCGCAGCGACAGGCTCACGCCGCGGGACTCGATTTCACTGCGCCAGGGCATCCGTCCGGTGACGACGAGCGGCAGTGTTTCATCGACCAGGCGCCGGTCCTTCAGGAGCCCGGCGGTCACTTCGGCGAGGGACCGGCCCTCGAGGGACTCGCCGTCGCCGAGGCGGCGGAACGCGGAGACCCCGTTGGGGCTGGCGTACTGCACGATCCCCTCGGCGTCGAGCCTGATCAGGCCGTCACCAACGCGGGGAGCGCCGCGGCGCGAGCCTGTCGGCGATGCGAAGTCCGGCCACAGGCCCAGGGTTCCCATGCGCAGCAGATCGTAGGCGCATTGCCGGTAGGTGAGCTCGAGCCGCGAGGGCATCCGTGAACTGGAAAGGTCCATGTGGGACGTCACGATGGCCAGGGTGCGGCCGTTGCGGACCATCGGGACCGCCTCGACCCGCAGGGCCATGTCGCTGCTCCAGTTGGTCTCGTTGGAGCGCTCGATCGCGCGGCTCTCCCACGCTTTGTCGACCAGCGGCTGCAGGTCCGACCTGATCCCCTCCCCCACGAAGTCGGCGTGGAACACCGTGTGCGTGGTGGAGGGGCGGACGTGGGCGAGAGCCACGTAGCCGAACTCAGGATGCGGAAACCACAGCGCGAGGTCGGCGAACGCGAGGTCGGCGACCATCTGCCAGTCGCCGACCAGGAGATGCAGCCATTCGGCGTCCCCCGGCCCAAAATCAGCATGCTCCCTGATAGGGTCCGTAAAGATTGCCACAGCACCTCCATTTGCGACGCCGGGGACGGCAGCCCCCTAGCGTCGGACGATTGACCTCAAGAGCCTCAATGCTACCGACAGCGAGGCCATGTCATCGGCTTCGAGTGCATTGACCTCATCGAACATGGACTTCGCCCGGCCGAGCTGCTCGACATTCTGGCCTTCCCACGCCGTGAGCCGTTCCTCCGCGGGAGCCCCGGCGGGAGTGCTCTCCAGCACCGCCGTCGTCATATCCGAAATGGTGGAGTAGAGGTCGTCGCGCAGCGCCGCACGGGCCAGCGCCTGCCAGCGGTCCTCCCTCGGCAGCTTGGTGATGCGTTCGAGGAGTGAGTCCGCATGGAAGCGGTTGAACACCGTGTAGTACACGTGGGCAATCTCGGCCACGGGTTCCGGACTGACGTGGACGATCTTGGCGATGTCCAGGAGCACGAAGCTCTCGAACAGTTCCGCCCAGCGGTGGGCCAGGTCCTCGGGAAGGTCCCAGCTGCGCGCCTTCTCCAGCCACTCGGCCACGCGGGCACGGTCATCGCCCCGGAGATAATCCAGGAGCCGGGCCCGCATCGGATCCATCAGCGGCTTGAATTCGCCCACGATATCGGCGATGGGACGCGACGTGCCGCCCTGGCCCAGGAGCCACCGGACCGCGCGGTCCAGGAGCCGCCGGATGTCCAGGTGGACGTTGCTCCAGTGTTCGGTCGGGAACGACGCCGGCAGTTCGTTGAGTTCCGCGACCATGATGTTCAGCTCATAGACCTCGCGGAGGGCCACGAACGCCTTGGCGACGGCCGCTTCCGTGGCCGACGTTTCCTCAATGGCGCGGAATGCGAAGGTAATGCCGCCGAGGTTGATCATGTCGTTGGCCACGACGGTGGCGATGATTTCGCGGCGCAGCGGGTGGGTGTCCAGTTCGGCGTCGAACCTCTCCCGCAACTGCTTCGGGAAGTAGGCCCGCAGCGTTGAGCGGAACCACGGATCATCGGCGAGGTCGCTGTCGCGCAGGGCGCTGGCAAGTTCGATCTTGGCGTAGGCGGCGAGGACCGACAGCTCCGGAGAGGTCAGCCCCTGTCCCTGCTCCAGCCGCTCGCGCAGCGAGGCCGTGGTGGGCAGGGCCTCCAGGTCCCGCTTGAGGTCAGCCGACTTTTCCAGCCAGTCCATGAGCCGTTCGTAGCTGGGGCTCCATTCGGAAACCCGCATCCGATCGTTCAGGAGCAGGATGTTCTGGTCGATGTTGTCCTCGAGCACCAGCCGGCCGACCTCCTCGGTCATCGAGGACAGGAAGGACGCCCGTTCCGCACTCTCCAGCTTGCCTGCCGCGACCATCCGGTCCACGAAGATCTTGATGTTGACCTCGTGGTCGGAGCAGTCGACGCCGGCGGAGTTGTCGATCGCGTCGGTGTTGAGGATGACGCCCTGGAGCGCCGCCTCGATGCGTCCGCGCTGGGTCATCCCCAGGTTTCCGCCTTCCCCGACCACCTTGACGCGCAGGTCGCGGCCGTCGACGCGGATGGAGTCGTTGGCCTTGTCGCCGACCTCGGCGTTGGATTCCGTGCTCGCCTTGACGTACGTGCCGATGCCGCCGTTGTAGAGGAGGTCAGCCGGGGCCAGCAGGATCGCGCGCAGGAGTTCCGGCGGGCTCAGCTCCGTGGTGCCGTCGGGGAGTCCAAGGGCCGCACGCACCTGCGGGGACACCGGGATCACCTTGGCCTGCCGGGCAAAGACGCCGCCGCCTTCGCTAATGAGCGCCCTGTTGTAGTCATCCCACGAGGACCGGGGCAGTTCGAAGAGCCGCTGGCGCTCCGCGTAGGAGGCTGCCTCGTCCGGAGTGGGGTCCAGGAAGATGTGCCGGTGGTCGAAGGCGGCCAGGAGGCGGATGTGCTTGGAGAGCAGCATGCCGTTGCCGAACACGTCGCCGGACATGTCGCCGACGCCCACCACGGTGAAAGGCTCCGACTGGGTGTCGAGATCCAGCTCGCTGAAGTGGCGCTTGACCGATTCCCAGGCGCCGCGGGCGGTGATGCCCATGGCCTTGTGGTCATAGCCGACCGAACCGCCGGAGGCGAACGCATCGCCGAGCCAGAAGCCGTATTCGGCGGCCAGCCCGTTGGCGATGTCGGAGAAGGACGCAGTGCCCTTGTCGGCAGCGACCACGAGGTAGGAGTCGTCGTCGTCGTGGCGGACGACGTCGGCCGGCGGCCGGACCGTTTCGCCCTCGGGCGTCACGATGAGGTTGTCCGTGATGTCGAGCAGGCCGCGGATGAACGTCTTGTAGCTCTCGATGCCCTCGGCCATCCAGGCGCCGCGGTCGGTCGCGGGGTCCGGGAGCTGCTTGGCGTAGAAGCCGCCCTTGGCACCGGTCGGGACGATGACGGCGTTCTTGACGGTCTGCGCCTTCACGAGACCGAGAATTTCGGTCCGGAAGTCTTCGCGCCGGTCCGACCAGCGAAGGCCTCCGCGGGCCACCTTGCCGAAGCGCAGGTGCACGCCTTCAACCCGGGGCGAGTAGACCCAGATCTCGAACATCGGCCGCGGGAACGGCAGTCCGTCAATGGCCGCCGGGCTCAGCTTGAAGCTGACGTGTGTCTTGTTCTGGAAGTAGTTGGTCCGCAGCGTTGCCCGGATCAGGTTGGCGAACGTGCGCAGCACCCGGTCGGCGTCCAGCGTGGCGACGTTTTCGATGGCGGCGTCGAGTTCGGCGCTGACCTGATCCTGCCGGAACAGGCGTTCGGCGTCGCTGAGCGCGGGATCGAAGCGGGCGGCGAACAGCCCGGTCAATGCGCGGGTCACGTCCGGGTTCCCCAGCAGGGTATCGGAGATGAACTCGAAGGAGTTCGTGTTGCCCATCTGCCGCATGTACTTGGCGTAGGCGCGCAGCACGACCACCTGGCGCCAGTGCATCCCCTCCCTGAGCACCAGCCGGTCAAAGCTGTCGGACTCCACGGCACCCGTGACGGCAGCGCCGAACGATTCGCCCAGAAGCTGGCCCGTGGCCTGGGGGTCAACGCCCGCCGGGTACTTCAGGCCGAGGTCGTAGAGGAAGAAGTCCCGCTGGTCCGCGGTCTCGATCTCGAACGGGCGTTCGTCCAGGACTTCAAGGCCAAGGTTATGGAAATAGGGCAGGATCTGGCTCAGGCTCTTCGGTTCCAGCATGTAGAGCTTGACGCGGGCGTCCTCTTCCAGGGTGGCACCGGCGCCGTCGGGCAGGTACACATGCACGCCGGGCTGCTCCTTGACGGCCTCGCCGGCCCGTTCGGACGCGGCACCGTACTTTTCAAAGCGATCGATGTCCTGCAACGCGTCTTCGATCTCATAGTCCACCCGGTAGCTGGGAGGGAACGCTTCCGCCCAGACTGCCGCCAGTTCCTTGGCATCGCCCTCGCCAAGGCCGGCGCCGGCGCGGGCACGCAGAACCTCGGAAATGCCCTCACCCCAGGAGCGGGCGGCCCGTACCAGGCGCTTTTCCAGCTCGTCGCTGTTGACGTTGCTGACGTCGGCGTCCTTCGGCAGCCGGATCCGGAAGAAGAGCCGGGCCAGTGCGGACTCGGTCATCCGTGCCTCGTAGTCGATGGACACGGCGTTGAAGGTCTCACGCAGTTCCTGCTCGATGCGGAGCCGGACGTTCGTTGTGTAGCGGTCGCGCGGCAGGTAGACGACGGCGGACATGAACCGCCCGTAGATGTCGGGGCGAAGGAACAGGCGCGTCCGGCGGCGCTCCTGCAGCCGCTGGATGCCGGTCGCGATGGCGGCGAGGTCCGGGATTTCGATCTGGAAGAGCTCGTCGCGCGGGTACGTTTCGAGGATGCCCAGGAGGTCCTTGCCCGAGTGCGAGTCCGGCGGGAAGCCGGCGTCGTCGAGGACAGCGGCCACCTTTTCCCGGACCACGGGGATGTCACGGACGGAACCGGCGTAGGCGGTCGTGGCAAACAGGCCGATGAAGCGGCGTTCGCCGTTGACGTTTCCGGCGGCGTCGAAGCTCTTGATGCCGATGTAATCCAGGTAGGCCGGGCGGTGCACGGTGGAGCGCGAGTTCGCCTTCGTGATGACGAGGGCGCGCTTCTCGCGCGCCTTCTTCCTGCCGGCCTCCGTGAGGTGCTGGACCTGACGGCTGTCGGTGCCGGCGCGGAGCAGGCCGAGGCCGCTTTCCTCGCGCAGCTCCAGCACATCCTCGCCGGATTCATTCACGAGGTCATATTCGCGGTAGCCAAGGAACGTGAAGTTTCCGTCGTCGAGCCAGCGGAGCAGGTCCTGGGCCTGACGCAGCTCGGCAATCTGCGCCCTGTTGGCCACCTTGTCCAGGTCCGCGGAGATTTCCAGAGCCTTCGCGCGCATTTTCGGCCAGTCTTCGACGGCGGCGCGGACGTCGCCGAGCACCCGGGAGATGCCCTTCACGAGTTCGGCGCGCTTGTCTTCGCCGACGAGGTCGATTTCGACGGCGATCCAGGATTCCATGTGCGAGGCGTTGTCACCCTGGGCAATCAGGTGCGAGATGTTCGGCATGGCGGCCGTGTCCCCGCTGGAGAAGCCCAAATGGGAGGGGACGCGCGCAACCTTGACCAGGTCACCGGTCTCGCGGTTGCGGGTCACAACGAACAGCGGGTGCAGCACGAGGTGGATGGGAGCGTTCTGGCGGACCAGCTCGGCGTTGACCGAGTCCACGAGGAAGGGCATGTCGTCGGTGACAATGTAGACGACGCTGCAATCGGCCTCATCACGGACGGCAATGTTCGCGATGCCCGGCAACCGCGTCGCCGCGACCTGGCGGTGGGTATCGGCCCTTGCCGTCAGGACTTCCTGGGCATAGGCCCTGAAATCCTCCTCGGCGAGGTGCTCGTAGTAATCCCCGAGGTAGCTTTCGCTGCTACCGATCGAAACGGGTTGATCCTCCACGCTGGACCCAGACGACATCGAAACGCCTCCATAAAAGAAGTTCACAGCCGCCTCATTGCGGCCCTTACGACGACACTAGCCTTTTGCCAGGCGGTGTGCTGTGGAAGAAAAGACAAAGGAATTCTTGTTTCGCTGGGCAGGTGCACAAACCAATTTGGCGATCGCGCGCCGCAACTCGGATTCGGGGGCGGATTCGAGCAAAAGTGCTCCGGAAAGCAACGCAGCATCGCTCGCGGCAGGGTCTGAGGGCAGGAACGCCGAGAGGGAGGCCGCCGGGCCGTACCGCTCCCACGCCGCCCGGAGCTGGCGTTCCGGAGACCGCCCCACGGCGGCGGTCCTGACTTTGTTCATGACCACCTGGGGCGATGCGTGCGGAACGGCCGCCTGGAGGTCGGCGAGGCCGCGCACCAGCCTCGGCACTCCGATGGAGTCAGCCGCCCCGATCGCAAAAACCGTGTCTGCCAGTTCCAGGCTCCTCAGGGTGGCAGCGTTTCTTCGCGGGGCCCCGGCGTCAAAACTGAGGCCCTCCTCGGCTTCAAGGCAGAAGCCGGTATCCACCACAGTCGCATCCGCGATTTCCCTGGCCCGCTCCAACACCAGCGTGAGCGCCGCGGCACGCAGCTCGGTCCACCGGTCTGCCCGGGTAATTCCGGTGAGCACGCGGAACGTCCCGGATTTGGTTACCACGGTGGTGGCGACCCGAAGCAGGGCATCGGCGTCGAGCAGCCCCTGATCTGCCAGCCGGCAGGCCTGGGCCAGCCCGGCTGCCTCATCGAGCAGTCCCAGCAGGGCGGCCACGCTGGCGCCGTAGCTGTCGGCATCGACCAGCAGCACGGATTGCCCTTCGGCGGCCAGCTCACCGGCGATGTTGGCGGCAACCAGGGTCCGGCCCGGCGCGCCGGCAGGGCCCCAGACCGCAATGACCCGGCCCCTGCCGGCAGGGCGTCGGGCGCCCGCGGCGCCCTCTCCCGAAGCGTGCGGCACCTGGCCTGCCGGCGGGAGAGCGCCGGACGGGGCCGCGCCGCCGGCCGCATCAGGAGAGGGCCGGTCCCCGCCGTTGCTGCGTTGTGCCACGGCCGCGGAAATCCGTGCCGCAAGGGCCGCGGCGTCAACGGCGCTGGCTTCAGTTGCGACGCCGATGGCCCGCAGGCGGGCCGTTTCGGCCGAATCATCGGCCAGGGCGATGACGACCACGCCGACGGCGGACAGGCGGTCCACCAGCGAGGCCGTCAGCTCTTCGCTCCCGGTCGCGACGACGGCGGCGCGGGCCAGCCCGCTCTGGCACGCGGCCAGCAGTTCGGCCAGCTCGCCGCACCGCCGGACAACGGACACGGGGCCGTGGAGGCGCTCCAGGCCGCCGACCAAGTCATCGCGGGAGTCGCCCACGGTCACAACGGGAATGCTCATCGTCCGGCACCGCCGGGGTTCCAGACGACCGCGATTTTGGCCTTGTTGGCCTGCGCTCCCAGCAGTTTCGGCATCTGGGCATCCGGGACGAGCACCATGACCACCACGGAGCGTGAGGACCCCAGGGCCGTGCTGCCCGCAGTGATCTGCGCAATTTCGGCGCCGGGCAGAAGCAGGGTGGGCTCGTTGAAGCCGTTTCGGGTATCCGGCAACGCCACCCAGACGTCCACCCGGGAACCCGCCACAGCTTGGGCGGGAAGGCTTTCTTCGACGGTGACGGCGACTGGCTTGCGGTCCAGACCGTCGAACTGCCCGACGCTTTCGCGCGGCAGCAGTTGGTCCTTGCCGATCCTTTGCACAGCCACGAGTCCGGCCTCCAGGCCGGACTCAGGAGTCAGGTAGTGCTGTTCCACCTCGCCCAGCCGCACCTTGACCCGGTGCAGCTTGTCAACGGTCAGCGTCTCGCCGACGGCGATCGGCTCGCGCGCCGCATACACTTCGGTGGTCTGGTCTGCGGCACCGACCAGCGAAACCACGCCCACCACGGAAGAGAGCACCAGCAGGATTCCGACGAGGAGCCGCGGGTCCTTCCAGGACGGCTTCTTCAAACGGGCCCCATCGGCTGCAGCGCTTCCACTCATGCGTCCGCTCCCCCTGTCGTCGCCGTCCGCTGCCGGGATGGTCCGTTCCCGGGATGCCGGACTCCCCTATTGTTGCGCCCGGATGGTCCGCACGGAAGATCCCACGACAAACAGGGCCAAACTGTGGATAACGGCACCAGTTGGCCCCAACGGTGGCAAAATAGTCACATGCCCCGTTTCCTGACTCTCGCAGACGTTGCCGAGCAGCTCCAGATCAACTCCCCGGCCGCCTACGCACTCGTGCGCAGCGGTGAGCTCAAGGCGATCCAGGTGGGCGGACGCGGCCAGTGGCGGGTCGAGGAGAAGATGCTGGAGCAGTACATCCAGGAGCGCTACGCCGAAGCCAGCCGCATGATCGAAGAAGCCAAGTCGAAATCTGCCGGGAGCTGAGCAAGCTGCCGGCAGAGTACGGTTAGCCGCCCGCGGCACCGGCGGACCTGATGCCCGCCAGAGCGCCAAAGGGAATGGTCAGCACCTGCCGGGTGCTCGCCGGGCGCCGGTCCCCGCCCTCCAGGTTCACGGCCAGGTCCAGGAAATCCCGGCCAACGGTGTCGATGACGCCTTGAAGCCCTGCCTCCAGCGGCCCGTGCGAGGCCAGAATTGTCACGCGCGCCCGGTTCCCGGCGAGACCCCGGAGGGCGCTGGCCAGACCCAGGCGGCGGCGGACCGCTGACGGTTCGGGGACCGCCAGCCGCGAAAGACCCCCGTACCGTACGGCGGCGGCGTAAGGGATGAGTACCTGATGTTGGGGCTCATCGAGGACCAGCGCTTCGCTGCCCGCGTGGCTTAGCGTCCCCTCGAGCGCCGGTCCAGAGGACACCTGGACGCGGATGCTGAGTCCCAGGGAACCGCGGAGCCGGTCCGCGAGCTCCACCTGCGCCGCGTCCACCAAGGCGCGCTCCGCGACCTCAGCCTCAAAGTCCAGCCGCTGGCGCGCCGCCAGCTGTGCCTCCATGTCGTCAAACAAGGCGTCCCACCGCATTGCGCCAGCGTAAGCGCGCCGTCGGCACCGGTCAATCCAGAGACACCTGTCAATCCACAGGCATCGAACTGCATCTAGACAAATATGGCCCTGGCGGACCAAACTGCTGTTAATTGCATCAAACAGCATTAAATGACATCAAACACCACCGTTAGCCATTGGAGGCAGCAGCCATGGACCGAACAGCAGCACCGCGTCCCCGTTCCCGGCAAACTGTTCGGGCAGACGCCGCCATGGCCTTGGTGATCCTGCTGCTGGGGGTCTTCCTGGCAACTACGGGAAACTCCCTGGTTCAGCGGTGGCACGTGGCCTCGGCGCGCCAGCAGTCGCTGTCTTTCGAGGACCAGCTGGGGATCGCGGCAAATACCGCCGGACTGATCATCATCACCTGGTGGGTCCTGTCGCTCGCCATCGCGGTCGCCGCGGGCCTGCTTGACTGTTTCGGCAAGACCCGTGCGGCCGCGGCCACGGGCCGGTTCAGTCCGGCCTTCATGCGCCGGCTGGTGCTCGCCGCCGTCGGCCTCCAGCTCCTGACCGCCCCGCTGGCGACGGCCGCCACCCCGCACGACGCTTCCGGCCCGGGCCAGGCCCCCCAGCTGGCAACGGCGACGCCGGCGGCGGTGTCGGCCGCGTGGATGCCATCCGCCGCCCGGACCCCAGAGCCGGTGCCCGGACCGGTGCCTGCGCCGCAGGGCCCGGCCGGCGCCTCCGCGGTGGATGCGCGCTGGAAGCCACGCAGCCCGATCGTGGATGCAGGCCCCCTGGCGGCCCGGCACATGCGCGCGAACGACTCCCCCGGTGCGCGGGAGGTCACCGTCCGCGCCGGTGATTCGCTCTGGAGCATCGCCGCGGCTGCGCTCGGGCCGTTCGCGTCGGACGCCGACATCGCCAGGGAGTGGCCCCGGCTGTATGCGAGCAACCGCGAGGCGATCGGTGCCAATCCGCATTTCCTGCGGCCGGGACAGGTCCTGGTCCTCCCGCCGGAAAGGTAGCACCCGGTAGCAACCCGCCGAGCAACCAACGCAGCACGAACCGAAAGATCATCGAGCATCAGCCACCAGCAAAGGAACCGTCATGAATCCAGTCACCGGGATCCGCGCAGCCGCGGCGACCCCAGCCCCACCCGTCCCTGCCCTTCGGGTGGTGTCCGGCACGGCAGCGCCGGACGTGCACCCCGCCCCGCCCCCGGAGCCCCTGCACGTGGTTGATGAAGGCCGCGAGATCTGCGCGATTTCCCGCAGCACCGTGCAGGCGGCCATCGAAGTCCTTGCCGGCACGAGGCCTGCGCAGCAGCTCTCCCGCCGCCTGGACCCGCACTGTCTTGCCGCCCTTCAACACCGCGCCGCGTTGACCCGGCGGGTAGCCTCCGGGAGCTCACCCACGGCCGGCCGGCTGCACCGCAACCCGTCCGTCCGGTCTGTCCGGGCCTGCCGGGTATCGGATGACGTCTACGAGGCCAGCGCTGTGGTGGTTGAGGACTCGCGGGTCCGCGCGGTCGCGTTGCGGCTGGAACGCGACACGGCGGCGTGGCGCGTCACAGTGCTGGAGATCGGCTGAGCGTCCCGCCGGGGCGGGAAGGAGGCCCGCCGGGGCGGGACACGGACCGGGAGGCCCCGAGGGGAAGCAGACCCGGCCTGCCAGGGAAAGGAGGGAAGATACGCGGGAGGACCGGAACAATCGTTCCGGTCCTCCCGCGTTTTCCTTAGCCTGGCTCCCGTGCCTAGCGCCGCTTCTTCTTCGCTGTGCGGCGGCCGATGTCCTGCGCAGCGGCCTTTGCCGGGTTCCCCGAACGGCCTGAGCTCTTCGCCTCGATCCGGGTCTGGGCAGCACCGTCCTCGCCGGGGGCGGTGTACTGCAGCTGGGCGGGCTTCTCCGGGGCCTCGAGCCCGGCAGCGTGGATCTGCGGCTCGTGGTGTTCCGTGTGCTCTCCCGCGGCGTCTGCCACCACAACATCCTCCGCCGGCGTCACTTCGACGTCGAGGTTGAACAGGAAGCCGACGCTCTCCTCGCGGATGGCCTCCATCATGGCCTGGAACATGATGAAGCCCTCGCGCTGGTACTCCACCAGGGGGTCGCGCTGGGCCATGGCGCGCAGCCCGATGCCCTCCTTGAGGTAATCCATCTCGTAGAGGTGTTCCTGCCACTTCCGTCCGATCACGGACAGGACCACGCGGCGCTCGAGCTCGCGCATGCTTTCCGAGCCAATCGCCTGCTCCCTGGCCTGGTAGACCAGCCGGGCATCGGAGAGGATCTCTTCCCTCAGGAAATCGACGGTGACGCGGGACTTGCCGCCGGCCTCGTCAATGACGTCGCGCGGCGTGAAGCTCACGGGGTACAGGGTCTTGAGATTGGACCACAGCAGGTTGAAGTCCCAGTCATCGCCGGTGCCCTCGGCCGTGGCCGCGTCGATGAAGGCGTTGATGGTGTCTTCCAGGAAGTACTGGACCTTCTCGTGCAGGTCATCGCCTTCGAGGATACGGCGCCGGTCACCGTAGATTGCCTCGCGCTGGCGGTTCAGGACGTCGTCGTACTTCAGCACGTTCTTGCGCTGCTCGGCGTTGCGGCCCTCCACCTGGCCTTGGGCCGAGGCGATGGCGCGGGAGACGAGCTTGGATTCGAGCGCGACATCGTCAGGTACCGAGCTGTTCATGAGCCGTTCGGCCGCACCGGAGTTGAACAGGCGCATCAGGTCATCGGTGAGCGAGAGGTAGAACCGGGACTCGCCGGGGTCGCCCTGGCGTCCGGAACGGCCGCGCAGCTGGTTGTCGATGCGGCGTGATTCATGCCGCTCGGTGCCCAGCACGTAGAGTCCGCCCAGGTTGAGGACTTCCTCATGTTCGTCTTTGACGGCCTGCTTGGCAGACTCGAACGCCTCGGGCCACGCGGCCTCGTATTCCTCGGAGTTTTCCTCCGGGTCCAGGCCCCGGCGGGCCAGTTCGGCGACGGCGGTGAACTCGGCGTTGCCGCCGAGCATGATGTCGGTGCCGCGGCCGGCCATGTTGGTCGCGACGGTGACGGCGCCCTTGCGGCCGGCCTGGGCCACAATGGAGGCTTCCCGGGCGTGGTTCTTGGCGTTCAGGACCTCGTGGCGGACGCCTTCCTTGGCCAGCAGCCGGGAGAGGTATTCGCTCTTCTCGACGCTGGTGGTGCCGACGAGGACCGGCTGGCCCTTCTCGTGGCGTTCGGCGATGTCCTTGACGACGGCGTCGAACTTGACGGTCTCGTTCTTGTAGACGAGGTCCGGCTGGTCGATCCGCTGCATGTCGCGGTTGGTGGGGATTGCCACGACGCCGAGCTTGTAGGTGCTCATGAACTCGGCGGCCTCGGTCTCGGCCGTGCCGGTCATGCCTGCGAGCTTGTCATACATGCGGAAGTAGTTCTGCAGCGTGACAGTGGCGAGCGTCTGGTTTTCAGCCTTGATCTCGACGCCTTCTTTGGCTTCGATGGCCTGGTGCATGCCCTCGTTGTAGCGGCGGCCGGCCAGGATGCGGCCGGTGTGCTCATCGACGATCAGCACCTCGCCGTCGAGGATGACGTAGTCCTTGTCCCGCTTGAACAGTTCCTTGGCTTTGATGGCGTTGTTCAGGAAGCCGATCAGCGGGGTGTTGGCGGACTCGTAAAGGTTGTGGATGCCGAGGTAGTCCTCTACCTTTTCAATGCCGGCTTCAAGGACACCGACAGTGCGCTTCTTCTCATCGACCTCGTAGTCGGTCTCGGGCTGCAGGCGCGTGACCACCTTGGCGAACTCGCTGTACCAGCGGTTGGTGTCCCCCTGGGCCGGGCCGGAGATGATGAGCGGCGTGCGGGCCTCGTCGATGAGGATGGAGTCCACTTCGTCGACGACGGCGAAGTGATGGCCGCGCTGGACGAGCTCGGACTTGTCCCACGCCATGTTGTCGCGCAGGTAGTCGAAGCCGAATTCATTGTTGGTGCCGTAGGTGATGTCCGCGGCATACTGCTCGCGGCGCAGGGCCGGGTCCTGGTTGGACAGGATGCAGCCGCTGCTCAGGCCGAGGAAGCGGTAGACGCGGCCCATGAGATCAGACTGGTATTCGGCGAGGTAATCGTTCACGGTGACGACGTGGACGCCCTTGCCGGTGAGGGCATTGAGGTAGGCCGGAGCAGTGGCCACCAGGGTCTTGCCTTCACCGGTCTTCATCTCGGCGATGTTGCCCAGGTGCAGGGCCGCGCCACCCATGAGCTGGACGTCGAAGTGGCGCAGGCCGAGGGTGCGGGACGAGGCCTCGCGGACGGCCGCGAAGGCCTCGGGCAGCAGATCGTCGAGTTTTTCGCCGTCCTGGTGGCGTGCGCGCAGACGGTCAGTTTCTTCACGGAGCTCAGCGTCCGTGAAGGTTTGGAAGGAGCTCTCCAGGGCATTGATGGAATCGGCATAGTTCCGCAGTTGCCGCAGGGTCCTTTTGTCCCCTGTGCGGAGAAGTTTTTCGATAAGTGATGCCACGTGAAGTTGCTCCCAGTCTCAAGCCGCCGAATTCTGGCGTGATTTAGTCTACGGGAGAGACGCAGGGCCGGGGGCGCCTGTTCCCTCATAGCGGATACTGCTCATTGCCGGGCAGCCACGGCTTCGGCGAGCGCCGGGGCTAGATCCCCCGTCGGCGCGACGACCACCCCGTCCAGTCCCAGCCACTCTGCCATGAGCTGCAGTTCCGCGGCGAGTTCGACGGCGGTGTCCGCCGGCGCGCCGGATTCGGCATGGGCGGTCCTTACCAACAGCCGGCTCCCGGCCCGGTCCGCTTTGAGGTCCACCCGTGCGACGATCGCGTCTCGCAGGAGGAACGGCAGGACGTAGTAGCCGTAGCGGCGCTTCGCCTCGGGGGTGTAAATCTCGATCCGGTAGTGGAACCCGAATAATTCCTCAAGCCGGCGGCGTTCGAACACCAGGGAGTCGAAGGGGCTCAGGAGCGCACGGCCGGTGGCGGAGCGCGGAAGTTTCGCCTCCGCGTGACGGTACAGGGGCCGGTCCCAGCCGGCCACCGTGACCGGCTGCAGCCGGCCGGTGTCCACGAGGTTCCGGACGGCGATGGCTGCGGCTTTTTGCGGCGTTCGGAAATAGTCAGCGAAGCACCGGACGGTCCCGATGCCGTGGGCCCGGGCCGCGGCGTCGATCAGCCGGTCCATTGCGGCGGCCGCGTCCGGTTCGGTGGCCTCCGTCGCAGCTACCGGTCCGGGCAGCACCCGGGCCGTAAGGGTGTAGCGCCGTTCGAAGGATTCGGTCCTCGAGGATGCGGAAATGAGGCCGTCCTCAAACAGATGCTCCAGGACCCTTTTGACGGCATTCCAGTTCCAGCCCCAGTTGTCCCGCTGCCGGTCCTCCACGTGGCCCAGCCGCGCCGTCAGTTCGGCGGCGGTCATCGGTTTCCCGGCGGCAAGGGTTTCCAGCACCCTGGTCGCCACACCGTTGCGCAGTTCGGGGTCCATGGCGTGCGCGCCCACCCATGAGCGGTTCTGCCACTGCACGAGGTCGTGGAAGTGGTCCGGGCGGATGAAACAGGCCTCGTGTGCCCAGTACTCCATCATCCGGCGCGGGTGGGTCCCCGCCATCCGCTTGAGGATGGCGCGGTCGTAGTTGCCCAGCCGGGAGAAGAACGGCAGGAAGTGGCTGCGGGAAACCACGTTGACCGAATCGATCTGCACCAGGTGCAACCGGGCAAAGGTACGGCCCACCGCCCGTGCGCTCACGGGTCCGGCGGGCCGTACCTTGTCCAATCCCTGGGCTGCCAATGCGATCCGCCGTGCCTGTGCCAGGCTCAGCGATGCTTGCACGTCAGTCCCTTCGTTGGATGGTCTGCACCAGCTTATGCGCTGGCAGGCTCATCCTCGGAACGATAGGCCAGGATCTTGTCTTCCAGACTTGAATGTCCGGGCTCGCACGTCTGGTCCAGGGAGATGACCCCGTAGGTCCAGCCGTCGCGGCGGTACACGACCGACGGCGCCTTGGTCTCCTTGTCTACGAAAAGGTAGAAGTCGTGACCCACGAGTTCCATGTTGTCAACGGCGTCATCGAGCGTCAGCTGGGCCGCGGGGAACACCTTCCGGCGGATCAGCACGGGCGAGTCGCCGGCCGGAATATCGTTCTCGACCTCGTAGGGCGACTTCTCTGCCGCCGCCGCCGGGGCAGCCTGCTGGTTTGCCGCCTCGACGTAGAGGGGCTCGTTGGGGCTTGCCGGTTCCAAGGTTGCCGTCGCCTCGGTGACGGACTTGGGCGTGTGCCGGCCGTGATGGACCTTTCTGCGGTCCCTTGCCCTGCGCAGGCGTTCAAGAAGCTTGTTGTAAGCGAGATCGAACGCAGCGAACTTGTCTGCGGCACTCGCTTCTGCGCGGATTACTGGGCCGCGTCCCAGGACTGTCAACTCAACCGTGAGCGATTCGGCGGTCTGGCGGGCCTTGGTCTCCTTGGTGACCTTCGCGTCTACCCTCTGGACCTTGTCTCCCAACGACGCGATCTTTGAGATCTTATCGTCGGCATATTCGCGGAACCGGTCCGAGACCGTCAAGTTGCGTCCGCTGATCATGAACTCCATGGTGCCCTCCAAATGACTTCGGTGACACGACGGCGGTACTTTCCGGGGGCCGATCTGAATGACAGTCGAGCCCCTTTCCGAGCCGCTATCGACAGGTACATCTGTTCTTGGTACCCATCTTCGACGTTAGTTCATAGCAACCTGTTATTCATCCTTTTACGGTTTATTTTTTTACGTTCCGCCGTCCGGCCGCGCCACCGCGGGGCTGGGGGCGCCGACGTCGGAAGTCGCCGGCGGGCGTGTCGCGGCCACCACGACGGCGCCGCCGACGAGGGCTCCTGCTGCCCGCAGCGCACGGGCCGCCTCGGCCACCGTGGCACCGGTGGTCAGCACGTCATCGACGATGATGCAGGCGCGTCCTTCTACACTCGGAGACCAAGGCCCGGCCCTGGCGCGCATGGATCCCCGCACCCGCCGGGACCGGGCACCCAGGCCCAGTCCCTTCTGTCCGCCGGGCAGGTAGCGGGCCCCGCCCAGGGGCATCCGGTTCCGCACGGCCGGCACGGTTTTCCGCAACGCGTCCGCGACCGTAAACCCCGGGATTTCATCGCCGAGAACCAGCCGGCGCAGCAGGACATGGACCGGGCTGAAGCCCCGCTTGCGGAACGCAGCGGCGCTCGTGGGCACGGGGACGAGGGTGAGGCCCCGTGCCTGCCCGGCAGCGGCGAGGAGGGCACGCGCCAGGGCCCGCGCCAGCTCGACGCCCAGCCGTGCCTGGCCGTGGCTCTTGAAGGACAGCAGGCACTGCGCCAGTTCCGCCCGGTAGGCCCCTGCCGCCACCACGGGAAGCAGGACGGAGCCGTCCATGTCCATCAGGGCGGGCGCCTGGGCCTCCGCCCGGAACGGCTTCAAGGTCAGCAGGCGGAGCTGCCGCGAGCACGCTCCGCAGAGCGCGGCGTCCTCGGCACCGCAGCAGACGCAGTCCACGGGCAGGGCAAGGGCGAGCACCTCGGCCGCGGCCGCCGCCGTCCGGTCGGACAGCCGTGCCAGCGGCCGAGCGTAGATGCCGCGGTGCCGCGCTGCCGTCGGTGCGGCCGGGGCAAGGTCCGGATCGGTGGCCGAACGCGGGTCGGTGTTACTCATCCCCCGATCCTGGACCGGGAAGTCCGTCGGCGGAAACGCCGCTGGAGCGTATGTGGACAACTGAGCCTCCAGCGAACCCCCGTCTGCGTGACGGCGCGTGCAACGTCGCGGTCACGGGCCCGCCCGCGCCCTCAGGCCACCGGGTCCCAGGGTTAGGCCCAGGGTTACCGCCCCGAGCCCCGGCCCTCCGAGGGCCCGCCCAGGGGGTTAGCCGCCGGCGCCGGGCTCGCGGCGGTCGGCAGGCGCCCTGTCCCCGCGTCAGCCCGGGAACGACGGGTCGATGGGTCCCTTGAGCTGCGGTGACCAGCCGTTGCCGAGCCGCTGGAAGATTCCTTCGGCGGACTGGCCGTAAATCTCCGATGTTCCGTTGCCAGCGCTGAGCGCCGTCAGCCCGGGCCACGGAGCCAGCTGCTGCGGCTGTGCCGAGGTCAGGGACAACAGCTCGGGAGTGACGGCGTCGCTGGCGGAGGCCTTCATGACCGCGACGGTGGTGTCATCCACCCAAACCCCCTGGTCCGGATCCCGGGGAGTCAGGAGCGTCAGGGGCACGGTCAGATCCCTCGGGGTGCCGTCCGCGTTCCGGATGATCCCGGTGATCTGGACCTTGCTCTTGCCGTTCTGCTCGGAAATGACCAGGGCACGCGTGCCGTCCCGGGATATCCGGAATTCCTTGACGGTCCGGCCCGCCAGCCAGCCCGGCGACAGGGTCACGGTGGGCACACTGGCGTTCTCCGGCATGCCGACCGGCCGGTAGGCCACCACCTCAGTGGCTCCGGCAGGGCCCGGTCCCGCGGTCCAGACCCAGTCGTAGCGGCCGAATGAGGGCCGGGAAAGGGTAGCCCGGGTAGTCAGCGCCCTGGCGGGCTGGCCCGGAACGATCGAGTACAACGTGGTGCGGGCGGCATTGAGGAACGCCACGGCCTGTGATTCGGTCGATTCCGCCGGTGCCCGCGGTGACAGGGCTGCGACGGACCGGATGTCCGGCAACGGTGAGAGCCGGTTGTTCTCGTAGCGGACCAGGTCGTTGTTGCTGACGGCGATTTGGTAGGCCGGGACGTTTTCGTCCCGGATCGGAGGCAGCACCGAGCCGTTGTCCTCGACGCGGACCAGGTCCTGGTTGGCTCGGAGCTCGACGTTGATGACATCCGGCTGGCTGCGGAAGGTCAGGGCGAGCTGCGTCTGCATCCGCAGCCGGTCCTCGTTGGAGGCCTCCACGAGGTCCTTGGCGGTCAGATCCACCTGGGCGGCGCCTGAGACCACCGGCACGGACTCCCGCGCCAGCTTGATCCCCGACGGGAAGGCGCTGACGACGGCACCCTTGAGGTACGGGGCGGGGCCGCCGAGCAGGGCGCTCGTCATGGCCTTGACGGTCTTCTTGCGGATGAACCAGCGGACATCGGGCACGGCGTAAGTGAACGTGGGGTCGTAGAAGTAGATCGGGTAGGCGCCGTAGATGACCTTGAAGGTCTCTTCCGGGATGGCCGTGCCGTCCGGGAGTTCGGAGATCCGCCACTCGCCGTCCACTTGGGTCACGGTGACGGGGATGTTCTCGGTGGTGCCCTCGGGAAGCTGCGTCGCCACGCCGTCGGCGTCCACCGAATAGGCGACGTCGAGCTGGTAGTTGAAGACGTTTTCGACGCCGGTGGCCACCACTGTGGCCTTGCGGAAGACGAGCGCCCGCTGGTCCGGCTTCCACGTCACCGATGACGCCTGGGTCAGGTACTGCCGGGCGACGGCGTAGTCGTCCTCGTACCCGCTTCCGGCCAGGTAGAAGTCTTCGATCACTGCCTCGGGCCCCGCACCGGGACGCGGCGCGGCCGGGAAGAAGACCGGGGCATTGGGGTTTCCCGCGCTCTCATCAGTGCTCTTGCCGACGGGCCCCGAGCGTGGAATCTGGGCGCAGGAGGTCAACAGAAGCAGCACCACAGCAAGCAGCGCGGCCCCGGCCCGGGTGAACTTTCTGGAACTACGGCTCATGCCCTGCCTTCCGTCCCGGTGTCCCGGGGGCCGGCCGGACCGTTGTCCGGGATCATCCTGCCGACGGTAACCGAACCGTCAGTGACGTCATCAGTGAATCCGTCAGGAGTCGTCCCGCCGTCCACGGCGCCCGATGCGCCCGCCGCGTCCACGGGCGGTGCTTCGACGCGCAGTGCCGCAACGGAAGGTGCCGCAACGGAAGGTGTCTCAACGGGAGGTGCCGCAACGGCCGGGGTACTTGCAGCCGGCGGCGGGTCCAGCAGGAGCACCGTCTGTTGGTTGCCTGTCCCCGGGAGCCCCACGTTGACCGGTTCGAGCTGGAGCGGAGACCTGGTGATCGGTTCATCGCGGCGCAACGGAAGGGTGAGCCGGAAGTTTGAGCCGTTACCCTTGCTCCCCCACGCCTGCAGCCAGCCGTTGTGCAGCTTGGTGTCCTCGGCGGCGATGGACAGGCCCAGCCCGCTGCCGCCGGTGGTGCGGGCGCGGGCGGGATCGGCCCGCCAGAAGCGGTCGAAGACGCGGGCAGCCTCGGCCGGCGTCATGCCGATGCCGTGGTCTCGCACGGCCACAGCCACGGCGGTGTCGTTGGCGGCCACGGAGATGTTCACCGGCCGGCCCTCGCCGTGTTCGAGCGCATTCAGGATCAGGTTGCGCAGGATGCGGTCGATCCTGCGGTCGTCCATGTCGACGATGATGCTGCCGGCCGGAGCGTTAAGGGTGACGGCCGATCCGTATTCGGCGGCAACGGGTGCCACGCCCTCGATCACGTGCGAGACGAGCTGCACAATGTCCGTGGGTTCCGCGTCGAGGGTGGCCGCGCCGGCGTCAAAGCGCGAGATTTCCAGCAGATCCGCCAGGAGCGACTGGAACCGTTCCACCTGGTTGTACAGCAACTCCGCGGAGCGCTTGTTGATGGGGTCGAAATCCTCGCGGGCGTCATAGAGGACCTCCGCAGCCATGCGCACCGTGGTGAGCGGCGTGCGGAGCTCGTGGGACACGTCGGAGACGAACCGCTGCTGCATCTGCGAGAGTGTGGCCAGCTGCGTGATTTGTTCCTGCAGGCTTGCCGCCATGTGGTTAAACGAGGCGCCGAGGCGGGCGACCTCGTCCTCGCCCTTGACCACCATGCGCTCCTGCAGCTGGCCGGCGGCGAGCTTTTCGGAGACGACGGCGGCGTGGCTGACCGGGCTGACGACGTTCCGCGTGACATACCAGGCGACGCCGCCGATCATGAGCACCAGCAGGGCGCCGCCGGCCAGGAGGACGTTCTGGATCTCGTCCAGCGTCTTCTGCGCCGTGTTGAGGTCATAGATGAGGTAGAGCTCGTAGACGGTGCCGTTGAAGGTCACTTTGTTGCCCACCGCGATGCCGGGGCGGTCCTCGGTTCCCACCGGAAACTGCGTGGACGCCCAGTACTGGTCCTTGCCCGAGTCCTGCACGGCCTTGCGCAGGTCCGGGGGGATGACGCCGATAGTGAGCTGGTCCGAGGCCCGGGATTCCACCCACCGGTTGCGCGGCTTGGTCTGCTCGGGCATCGCTTCGAAAACGTAGCGCCGCTGGATGACGGACCCGCGGCCCTCGACGGCGTTCAGGGTGTCATAAACCAGGGTGATGACGCTGGATTGGTCCGTGACCTGGGCGCCGTCGAACGTGTCCTGGACCTGCTTGACGTTGTAGCGGGTCTCCGATTCGGCCTGGGCGAGCCGTTCCTGGAACAGATTGTTGGCGATCTGGTTGGACAGGTACGCGCCCACCACTGCGAACGAACCGATGGCCAGCAGGAGCGTGGTCAGGACGGTCCGGAACTGCAGCGAACGCCGCCACTTCCGCTGCACGGCGCGGAGCAAGTAGCGAATGCCCGGCAAGAACCGCCGCGCCCCCGTGCGGACCAGCCGTGCGACCCGGACGCCAACGATCCTGGCGCGTTTGACCCACAGCCGGGTCCGGAAAAAGAGTCGGCGCCAAGGACCGGGCCCGCGGCCGGCCGGCCGCGGCTCGGGCCGGTCCGGTGCGGGCTGCTCGCGCTGCTCGGGCTGCTCAGCCGGTGGCGTGCCCGGTGCTGTGTCTAGCACCGTATCCAGCACCGTGTCCGGCGCCGTGTCCTGCGGGACGCTGCGGTCCGCAGGCTCAGGACCCTGCTTTATAGCCGACACCACGGACCGTCAATACAACTTCGGGGGCTTCCGGGTCTCGTTCGATCTTGGACCTCAGCCGCTGGACATGGACGTTGACCAGCCGGGTGTCGGCCGCGTGCCGGTAGCCCCAGACCTGCTCCAGGAGCAGTTCACGCGTGAACACCTGCCACGGCTTGCGGGCCAGGGCCACGAGGAGGTCGAATTCCAGCGGCGTCAACGAGATCCGGTCGTTGCCGCGGCTGACCAGGTGGCCTGCGACGTCGATCGTGACGTCGGCAATGCGCAGGGTTTCCGGGGCCTTCTGGTCGCCCGGGCGCAGCCGTGCGCGGACCCGGGCCACGAGCTCGGCGGGCTTGAATGGCTTGGGCACATAGTCATCGGCTCCGGACTCCAGGCCGCGGACGACGTCCGAGGTGTCCGCCTTGGCGGTCAGCATGACGATGGGAACGTCGGACTCGGCACGGACCTGGCGGCAGACTTCGATGCCGTCCATTCCAGGAAGCATGAGGTCGAGCAGGACGAGGTCCGGCTTTGAGGAGCGGAACACGTCCAGCGCCTGTCCGCCGTCGGCGCAGAAGACGGCTTCGAAGCCGTCGTTGCGCAGCACAATACCGATCATCTCGGCGAGCGCCTCGTCATCATCCACTACCAGAATGCGTGCCTTCATAGTTATATATTCCCCCATTGAATTGGCTTTGTCGTATCGGGCGGCCCACCGGCATGGCGCAGGCGGGCCCGGCACAGCCGCCGGGACCCGGCCGGCGGACGGGTCGCTGTGACAATTGCCGCGTTGTCCTGCATGCTGTGGACAGGCCCAGTGAACCGGCCCGGACCGCAGGAGGAACCGTGAACACCCCCATCTATCAGAGCGCTCTGGGCAGTGACTTCGCCCGGCTCCAGCCCGAACTCCAAGAATACTTCGCCCTGGCACCGGGGTCCGGCCACTACGGCGTCGGCGAGGGAGTGTTCGACGTCGTCGGCTGCCGGCAGGCCTGGCTGCGCCCCCTTCTGCGGCTCACCACCGGCGAGCAGGCCTTCTTTCCCGAGTACGGCGAGGGCATTCCCTTCCGGATCGAGAACCACGCCCATCTGGACCCGTTCGGCCGGTCAAGCCTGACGGCCCGCCGGGAGATCTTCTTCCCGGAAAACACCCGGCTTTTCCAGGACACCACCAGCTTTGATGACTCCGGGCGCAGTCCCGGGCTCGTGGACTATGTCGGCCGGTTCCGTCGGCTCGTCACCGACCTCAACCTCAGCGTCACGGCGGAGGGCCGGCTCCGCGGCGTGTCCGAGGCGTCCCGGCTGTTTCTGGGGCCGCTCCGGATTCCGCTTCCGGCGGCCTTGGACGCCAAGGCCTATGCGGAGCAGTGGTGGGAACCGCAGGAGGGCGGCCGGCACCGGATCCAGGTCAAGGTGATCCAGCCCCAGATCGGCCTGGTGCTGGTGTACGCCGGCCACTTCGACTACCGGCTCGAGCCATACCCCGGCGGCACAGCGTCGCCGGGGTATCTGCCCGGCTATGCCCGCCCGGACGGCTGGGAACGCAGGGTCTGACCCGGGCCCCGCTGGTACCCGGGTACCGGAGGCCCGGGCATCCCCGGCCACTGTTCTACCGGGTGTTCTACCGAATGTTATACGCGGGTGTCCTATCCGAGGGCCAGCTGATTGAGCCCGTCGGCCACCTGGGTCAGGCGGGTCAGGACCGCGGTCGCCGCGGCGGGCGAGTGCCGTGCCAGACCCTCCGACGGCGTGATCCGCAGCGCCCCCAGCGTGGACGCCGGAAGACCCAGCTGCCGCCACGGCCGCCATACGTTTTCCACGACGCTGCCAACCCGGGGCAGTGTCGCCGCGGGATCCGCCACGTCCAGCGCGCCGGCCCAGAGCCGCTTGCCGGCCTCCACCGCGCCCGCGAGCTGTTCCCACTGGCGCGACGTCAGTGCCCGGAGCGGCACGGCGATTCCGTCCGCGCCGGACGCAAGGATGCGCTCGAATGGTGCCTCGACTTCGGAGACGGCCACCACGGTTTCGACGGCGCCCGCCGCACGGAGCGCGTCGATGACCAGCCGCCAGGACTCGGTGACTTCCTGGCCCGGCACTGAGCGCAGGGTCCGGTACCCGCTGGCGGTGGGAATGGTGCCGGCCAGCACGGAGGCAATTTCCGGTTCGTCGATCTGGACCACAATCCGGGCACCGGGGGCCGCCTCGGCGACCCGTTTGAGGTAGCCTTCCACGCCCGCTGCTAGCGACGCCGCGATCTCCCGGCGGGCGCCGTAGTCAATCAAGGCCCGCTCTCCGTTGTGCAGATGCAGGCCGGCGGCCAGGCTGAGCGGACCGCGCAGCTGGATCTTGAGATCGTCCGCGGGCGCCTCCTCGTCCCCGATCACGTCCGCCAGGATGTTGATGTCGGTGGACAACGCCGTTTTCGCCCGCTGCAGGTCCTTGCCTGGACGGTCCACGAGCCTCCAGCCATGCGGCTGGACGTCGACGGCGAGTTCCACGAGCAGGGACGCGGTACGGCCCAGGGCATCGGAGCCGACGCCGCGGTCGGGAAGTTCGGCAAGGAACGGCAGGTGCGGGCTGCCGAGTTCACCGCGGATGATCCGGGCGGCCTCGGCCGGGTCCACGCCGGGCCACGGGCCCAAGCCCGTGGCGGTGACTTGGCCGGGAGCGGGCACGGCTGATCCGGTCATGGCTAGGCGTCTGCGGCGCGGGCGGCGTCCGCGGAGCCGGAGGCCTGGGCGGCCTGGTGGTCCTCGGCGATGGCCTCATGGTGGCGGATGACCTCACCGATGATGAAGTTCAGGAATTTCTCCGCGAACGCCGGGTCCAGGTGGGCCTCGGCAGCGAGGTGACGCAGCCGGGCGATCTGCGCCGTTTCACGGCCGGGGTCCCCCGCGGGGAGCTTGTGCGCCGCCTTGAGGAAGCCGACCTTCTGGGTTGCCTTGAAGCGCTCGGCGAGGAGGAAGACGAGAGTGGCATCGATGTTGTCGATGCTGGAGCGGATCGACAACAGCTCCGCCATCACCGCGGGATCCACGGATCCGGCCAGTGAGCTTGCCGCCGGGTCGTAGGAATCGGTATCAGGAAGATTGAGGTTCTGCTCGGTCATTGACCCAGTCTATGGGCACGGCGCCTAATGCCTTCTGCTGTTAAGCACCGTTGCAGGCGCCACGCCGCAGGCAGGCGAACACAAGGGCAGGCACGAAGGCGGGCACAGAGCCGCGCCCAAAGCCGGCACACCTAAATGGACATGCCCGCCGTTCATGGCGAACGGCGGGCATGTCCACTGGCTATGTCCGTGGCAGGCGTCCCTGGCACGCGTCCGGACCCGCGGGGCCGGACGCGTGCGTCCGGACCCGCGGGGGCCGGCAGCGTTCCGGGCAGTTAGCCGTGGAGCACGGCCCGGAACGCCTCCCGGCGCCTGGCCTGTTCGTCGGGGTCGGGAACGGGCAGCGAGGCAATGAGCTTCTTCGTGTAGGCGTGCTGCGGGTTGCCCATCACCTGGTTGCCGAGCCCCTGTTCCACCATCTTGCCCTTGTAGAGCACGCCGACCCAGTGGGAGAGCATGTCCACGACGGCGAGGTCATGGCTGATGAACAGGCACGCGAAGCCGAACTGCTGCTGGATCTCCTTGAACAGTTCGAGTACCACGGCCTGCACGGAGACGTCCAGGGCCGACGTCGGCTCATCGGCGATGAGCAGTTTCGGGTTCAGGATGAGCGCCCGTGCCAGGGAGGCGCGCTGGCGCTGCCCGCCGGAGAGTTCATGCGGGAACCGGTCAGCGTACGACGCCGGTAGCTGCACGGATTCGAGCAGCTCACCCACCCGCTTGCGCGCCTCGGCCGGGCTCGGGTTGGAGTGGATGATCAGCGGTTCCGCCACGCAGTCGCCGATGGTCAGCTGCGGGTTGAAGGAGGCCGCCGGGTCCTGGAACACGAAGCCGATCTCCTTGCGGAGCGGTTTGAACGTGCGCTCCTTGAAGTTCAGCATTTCGTAGCCCAGCACCTTGAGGCTGCCGCCCGTGGTCCGGTTGAGGCCGGCGATCGCCCGGCCGATGGTGGTCTTGCCGGACCCCGACTCCCCCACGAGACCGAAGACTTCGCCTTCGGACACCGTGAAGCTGACGTCGTCGACGGCCTTGAAGGACGGACTGCCCAGCCGCCCCGGGTACTCGATGGTCAGGTTCTTTGCCTCGACCAGCACCTTGCCGCCCTGGTGGGCGCGTTCCGTCATCCCTTCGGACGCGGAATTGCGGCCCAGGTGAGGGACGGCGGCGAGGAGCTTCTTGGTGTAGTCCTCCTTAGGCTGGGCGAACAGCACCCGTGCAGGAGCTTCCTCCACGACGTCGCCCTGGTACATGACCACCACGCGGTCGGCGAGATCGGCGACAACGCCCATGTTGTGCGTGATCAGCACGATGGACGTCCCGTATTTGTCGCGCAGGTCCCGCAGCAGTTCCAGGATTTCCGCCTGGACGGTGACGTCCAGGGCGGTGGTCGGCTCGTCGGCCACGATGAGCCCGGGGTTGAGCGCCAGCGCGGCGGCAATGACGACGCGCTGTTTCTGGCCGCCCGAGAACTGGTGCGGGTAGTAGTTGACCCGCGTTTCCGGGTCCGGGATCCCGACCTTGCGAAGGGCATCGATGGCGCGGGCCTTCGCCTCCTTGGCGGAGATCTTGTTGCCGCTGCCGGTATCGGCATGCGCCCGGATGCCTTCGGCAATCTGCCAGCCCACGGTGTAGACCGGGTTGAGAGCCGTGGACGGTTCCTGGAACACCATGGCGACGTCGCGGCCGCGGATCTGCCGCAGCTTGGCCGCACTGACGCTGATGACGTTGTTGCCGTTGATCAGGACGGCACCCTGGCTGGTCGCCGTTTCCGGCAGCAGGCCCAGGATGGTCTTGGCCGTCACGGTCTTGCCGGATCCCGATTCGCCGACGATGGCGACAACCTCGCCGGGGTTGACCTCGAGGCTGACGTCCTTGACGGCGAAGACGTCGCCGCCGTCGGTCGCAAAGGTGACCTTGAGGTTCTCGATGTCCAGAACGGGGCCGGAGCCGGTGGCCTGGCGGTCTGAAACGGAGCCAATGTTGGTGGTCATGAACTGCTCGATTCTGCTTCAGGGGCGGCCTGTACTGCGGCGGTCGGGGCGGGGCCGGCCGGGGCCTTCTTGCTCCCGGCCTTCTTGCGGCCCCGGAGCCGTGGATCGTTGAGATCGTTCATGCTCTCACCGACCAGGGTCAGTCCCAGCACGGTCAGGACGATCGCCGTACCGGGGTAGACGCCCGTCCACCAGATACCCGAGGACGCGTCAGCCAAGGCCTTGTTGAGGTCGAAACCCCACTCGGCGGCGGAGGACGGTTCGATGCCGAAGCCCAGGAAGCCAAGTCCGGCCAGGGTCAGGATCGCCTCGGACGCATTCAGTGTGAAGATCAGCGGAAGCGTGCGGGTTGCGTTCTTGAAGATATGGCGGCCCATGATGCGGATGCTCGAGGCACCCACCACCTTGGCTGCCTCGACGTACGGCTCCGCCTTCAGCCGGATGGTCTCGGCCCGGATCACGCGGAAGTACTGCGGGACGAACACCACGGAGATCGAGATGGAACAGGCGATGATGCCGCCCCAGAAGCTGGACTGGCCGTGGTTGATGACGATTGACATCACGATGGCCAGCAGGAGCGAGGGGAAAGCGTAGATCGCGTCGGCGATCACCACGAGCGTCCGGTCCAGCCAGCCGCCGAAGTAGCCGCTGAGCAGGCCCAGTGCGACGCCGAGGAAGATCGACATCGCCACGGCGACGACGATCACGACAAAGGCCGTCTGGGCGCCCCAGAGCACGCGGGAATAGACGTCGTAGCCGCCCACCGTGGTACCCCAGATGTGGGCCGGGCTGGGGGGCGCTTGTGCCGGGAAGGTACCCGAGGCATCGCTGAGCTGGGCAAAGCCGTAGGGTGCGATCACCGGCGCCAGCGCCGCCGTCAGCAGGAAAACGACGGTCAGCACCAGGCCGGTGACGAGCATGCCGCGCTGCAGCCCGACGCTCTTGCGGAAGTGCGAGATCACCGGCAGGCGGTACATGAGGGGCTGCTTGCGCCCGCTTACTGTGGTTGCATTCATGGCTAGTACCTCACTCGCGGGTCGATCAGGGCGGCGACGACATCCACGATGAAGTTCGTGATGGCAACGATGACCGCCAGCAGCACCACGATGCCCTGGACAGCGACAAAGTCGCGGGAGTTCAGGTATTGCACCAGCTGGTAGCCGAGGCCCTTCCACTCAAACGTGGTCTCCGTGAGGACCGCGCCGCCCAGCAGGAGGGCAATCTGGAGCCCCATGACCGTGATGATCGGGATGAGTGCAGGCTTGTAGGCGTGCTTGGTCACGAGCCGGAAATTACTGACGCCGCGGGACCTGCCGGCCTCGACGTAGTCCTTGCCGAGCGTGCCGATGACGTTGGTGCGGACCAGCCGGAGGAAGACCCCTGCCGTCAGCAGGCCCAGGGTCACTGCCGGAAGGACCGAATGGGCCGCGACGTCGCCGAACGCGGCCACGTTGCCGCTGCGCAGCGCATCAAGCCAATAGATCCCGGTCGGCGCGGACAGGCTTCCCATGGCCAGTTCGGTCCTGGTGGAGGCCCGTCCTGCGACGGGCAGCCAGCCGAGCCAGATCGAGAAGGTCAGCTTCATCAACAGGCCGGCGAAAAACACCGGAGTGGCGTAGCAGAGGATGGCGAAGAACCGCAGTAAGGCGTCCGGCACCTTGTCGCGCTTGTAGGCGGCGATGAGGCCGAGCGGGATGCCGACGATCAACGCCACGATGAGTGCGTTGATGGCCAGCTCAAGGGTTGCCGCGCCGAAGGTGACAAGCATTTCAACAACCGGCCGGCGGTCGGTGATGGTGGTGCCGAAGTTGCCGGTCGCCACCTGGCCGACGTATTCCAGGTACTGCACCAGGATCGGGCGGTCATACCCGGCTTCGTGAATGCGCTGCGCCAGCGCCTCAGGCGGAAGCCTGCCGCCCTGGGCCGCGGTGATGGGGTCGCCGATGACCCGCATCAGGAAGAAGACCAAGGTCACGAGAATGAAAATGGTCGGAATGATCAGGAAGAACCGGACCAGGATGTACGTCCCCAGTCCCCCGCCCGAGGGTTTTTTCTTGGACGGAAGGAGTCCGTCGGCGTCGCTGGGCGGCGCCTCTATCAGTGTTGTCATTGGTACCTAAAATTGTGCTTTCGCGGCCATGGGCCGGCCCCGTGAACTGCAAGATGCGGCAATGACCAGCAAAGGCGGGGCGCCTCGAGGGCGCCCCGCCTCGCAGGCTGGTCAGAACAGCAGGAATGCAGCCTTACTTGGAAACAGTTCCCAAACGGAACTTGAAGGAGGCATCGAGGGTGGTATCGACACCCTTGACGCCGCTGCCGGAAATGGCAACCTGCGCGCCCTGGAGCAGCGGAAGCGTGGAGATGTCCTTGGCGAGGGCATTCTGGGCATCCTTGATCGTGGACTCGCGCTCAGTCTTGTCAACGGTGGTGAGCTGCTTGTTGATCAGATCCGTGACAGTGGGGTTGTTGTAGTGGTTCTTGAGGAAGCCGCCATCCGGGAAGAACGGCGTCAGGTAGTTGTCGGCGTCGCTGAAGTCCGGGAACCAGCCGAACTGGAACAGCGGGTACTCATCGGCGCGGCTGGCCTTGCTGTAGGTGACCCACTCCGTGGACTGCAGGTTGACCTTGAACAAACCGGACTTCTCCAGCTGGTCCTTGATCATGGCGTATTCGTCGCCGGAGGACTTGCCGTAGTGGTCCGGGTTGTACTGCAGGTTCAGCGACACGGGCGTGGTCACGCCGGCGTCGGTCAGGACCTTCTTGGCCTTGTCCAGGCTGGGCTTGCCGGCGTCGCCGTAAGCGTCCTTGAAGGACTCGTTGGCGCCGAGGAAGCCGCTGGGAACATTGGAGTACAGGGGCAGGTAGGTGCCCTTGTAGACCTGGTCCGCGATGGCCTGGCGGTCGACGAGGTTGGCGATGGCCTGGCGGACGGCGGTTGCCTTGGCCGGGTCTGCATCCGCGGCCTTGGCGCCGAACGGCATCGTGTCGAAGTTGAACGTGATGTAGCGGATTTCGCCGCCGGGGCCCACGTTGACCTTGACCTTGGAGTCCTTCTTCAGGTCATCGATGTCGGTGGCGCTCAGGCTGCGGTTTGCGACGTCGATGTTGCCCTGCTGGATGTCCAGCTTCATGTTGGTGGGATCGGCGTAGTACTTGATCGTGGCGGCGTCGTTGGCCGGCTTGCCGAGGACTCCCTGGTAGTCGGGGAACGCCTTGAAGCTGATCAGCTCGTTCTTCTTGTAGGTGTCGATCGTGTACTGGCCGTAGAAGGCCTTGGCCTTGACGATCGAGTCGTCGTCGAGCAGCTTGTCGGCCGGGAAGACTTCATCGTCCACGATCGGCGCGGCGGGGCTGCTGAGGATCTGCGCGAAGGTCTGGTCGTTGGCCAGCTTCAGCTTGAAGACAACGGTGGTGGCATCGGGAGCAGAGACGCTCTCCACGTTGGCCAGCAGGCTTGCGGGGCCGGCGGGATCGTTGATCTTGGTCTGCCGGTCGAAGGAGAACTTGACGTCCTTGGAGTCCAGGGTGTGCCCGTTGGCCCACTTGAGTCCGGGCTTGAGCTTGACCGTGTATTCGGTCGGCGAGGTGAAGGACGCGGATTCGGCCAGGTCCGGAACGGGATCCGCACTGCCCGGCTTCGAGTTGAGCAGGAAGGAATAGATCTGGTTCATCACCATGAATGAACCGTTGTCGTACGAGCCCGCCGGGTCCAGGGCGGTGACCTTGTCCGTGGTGCCGTAGGCGATTGGTCCGCTTGCGGCGGCTGATGACCCGCCGGTGCCGCCGGACGGCCCGGTGCAGGCCGTCAGTGCAAAGGCGGAAACCCCGGCCAGCGCGATGACGCTCTGCCAGGCCTTTTTGTTCATTGCCATCTGTGAACTTTCTGTTCGATGCGTTCTAGCGCAGCCCGAAGTGAACGAATGACTCGTCGGGCGGCACGCTTTGCTGATTCCTAGATTCAACCAGACAATCATTCGGTGAAACGTTGCATTTTGTGAGTTGAGACACAAAATTTACACGATTCGAAGGTTTCTCTCATTTTCTGCAGGATTCCGCCCGATTCTTCGGCAGGGTCCGGCTCAGACGACGAAGGGCCCCGCCTCTTGGCGGGACCCTTCACTGGAGTCGGGTGCGGCGGGCGCTTAGAGGGCGGCGCGCTGCAGCGAGCGGGCGGCGTCGATGGTGGCCTGGCCCAGCACGCGGCTGCCCTGGTAGAGCACCACCGTCTGGCCGGGGGCCACGCCGCGCAGCGGCTCGGCGAGGGTGACCACGAGTCCGTCCCCGGCCATGAGGGCGCGGGCGGGCACCGGATCGCCGTGGGCGCGGACCTGGGCGTAGCAGTCGAACTCCGCGCCGGCGGCCACTTCGTCAATGGGCAGGCCCGCCCAGGAGACCTTGATGCCGCGGATTTCGTCGATGGCGAGCAGGGCCTCCGGCCCCACCACCACCTTGTTTTCCTTCGGCCGGATCTCCAGCACGAACCGCGGCTTGCCGTCCGCGGCCGGGGTGCCGAGCTTCAGTCCGCGGCGCTGGCCGACGGTGAAGGCGTTGGCGCCGGGGTGCTCGCCGACCTTCGCCCCGGACTCGTCCACGATGTCTCCCGTGGTCATTTCAATCTTTTCGGCGAGCCAGCCGGCGGTGTCGCCGTCGGGGATGAAGCAGATGTCGTGGCTGTCGGGCTTGTTCGCCACCGAGAGTCCGCGGCGCTCCGCCTCCGCGCGGACCTCGGCCTTGGACGGCGTGTCAGCGAGCGGGAACATCGAGTGCTTGAGCTGTTCGTGGGTCAGCACGCCGAGAACGTAGCTCTGGTCCTTGGCCCAGTCCGCGGCGCGGTGGAGCTCGGGATTGCCGTCGGCGTCGGTGATGACTTTGGCGTAGTGGCCGGTGCAGACGGCGTCGAAGCCCAGGGCGATGGCCTTCTCCAGCAGGGCCGCGAACTTGATCCGCTCGTTGCAGCGCATGCACGGGTTGGGAGTGCGCCCGGCGGCATATTCATCGATGAAGTCCTGGACGACGTCCTCCTTGAACCGCTCGGAGAAATCCCAGACGTAGTAAGGGATCCCGAGGATGTCGCAAGCGCGCCAGGCGTCCCGGGAGTCCTCGATCGTGCAGCAGCCCCGGCTGCCGGTCCGCAGGGTGCCCGGCATGCGGGACAGCGCGAGGTGGACCCCGACGACGTCGTGACCTGCGTCGACGGCGCGGGCGGCGGCAACGGCGGAATCGACGCCGCCGCTCATGGCTGCAAGAACTCGCATACTGTCTTTCTCTAGCTTTCGGGGTATCGCCGGCCTGTGCCGATCCGCGGCCCCAGATAACTGGCACCAAACAAGTGACACCAAACAAGTAGCACTGACCTTGAGGCACATAAGTGACACATAGGCGGCAGTCATCAGGTCGGATAGCACAAGGCCTGCGGCCCCATTCTATCGCCACGCCGATTCCCCGCCCAAAAACCCTTGACCGGCAGCTGCCGGCGACTCTAAAATCAAACGAAACGATTTTAGACTGATACCTGACTTTCCAGGCGACCGGCACGACGGAGACGAGCGGACCATGGCCAATGAGGACATCGTGATCGTGGGCGGCGGCCTGGCGGGCGCCACCGCCGCCAAGACCTTGCGCACGGAGGGCTTCTCCGGGCGTATCACCGTGCTCGCCGCGGAGTCCCACCCGCCCTACCTCCGGCCGCCGCTGTCAAAGGACTACCTGCTGGGCACATCCGGCGAGGACGCCCTGCCGGTGGTACCGGAAGAGTGGTACGGCGCCAACGACGTTGACCTTCGCCCCGGCGCCCGGGTCACGGAACTGGACCTTGCCGCCCGGGCCGTGGTGCTAGGCGACGGGAGCCGGCTGCGGTTCACGTCCCTGCTGCTCGCGACCGGGGCCAGCCCGCGCAGCATCCCGCTTCCGGGCAGTGCGCTGGCCGGGGTCAGCACGTTCCGCACGGTAGAGGACAGCCGTCGCCTCCGCGGCGCCCTCGCCGACGGCGGCCGGAAGGTGGTGATGGTCGGCTCGGGTTGGATCGGGATGGAACTGGCCGCCGCCGCGGCCACCTACGGCAACCCCGTCACCCTGCTGGGGCTCGAAGAGGTGCCGCTGGCCGGGGCAATCGGACCTGAGCTGGGCGGCTTCTTCCGGTCCCTGCACGAGGCCAACGGCGTGCGCTTCCGGTTGCCGGCCTCCGCGGCGGAAATCACGGGCACCTCCGGACGGGTCACCGGCGTCCGCACCGACACCGGCGAAATCCTTCCGGCGGACCTTGTGGTCATCGCCGTGGGGGTGGTTCCGGAGGTGGGGCTGGCGGAGGCGGCCGGCGTCGGGATCCGCAACGGCATACTCACCGACGCCTCGCTGCGCACCGGGACCCCCGGGATCCTCGCGGCCGGGGACGTCGCCAATGCCCTGCACCCGTTCACCGGCGAGCACCACCGCAGCGAGCACTGGTCCAATGCCCTCAACGGCGGCAAGGTCGCCGCCCGGGCCATGCTCGGCCTCGACGCCGTGCTGGACACCATCCCGTACTTCTACACGGACCAGTACGACGTCAGCATGGAGTATTCGGGCTTCCCGTCGCTCGTGGCCGGGCCGCCGGTGATCCGCGGTTCGCTCGCGGACAAGGAGTTCATCGCGTTCTGGCAGCGCGAGGGCAGCGTGGTGGCCGGGATGAACGTCAACTGGCCCCGCGCCGCGAAGCCGCAAAAGGCGATCAAGGCGCTGATCGGCGCCCGCGCCGCCATCAGCCCGGATCTTCTCACGGACTCATCGGTACCGCTGGATCAGCTCCTGGACCGGCTCCCCGGTTAGCTCCTCGATCAGCTCCCTGCGGACGGGGCCTGACGCGCAGATTCACGGGCGACGGTGCCCGCGGTCTGGATGCTGGATTCATGCCCCGCCATGCCGGCCTGGCGGGCCCGCGCGTAGGCGCCCGGCAGCGCGGCGAGCAGGGCATCGACGTCGGCGTCGGTCGAGGAATGCCCGAGGGTGAAGCGCTGCGCACCCCTCGCAGTGTCCTCGTCCAGGCCCATGGCCAGCAGCACATGGGAGGGCCTCGGAACCCCTGCCGTGCAGGCGGAACCCGTGGAGGATTCGACGCCGGCCAGGTCCAGCAGGAACAGCAGCGAGTCGCCCTCGCAGCCGGGGAAGGTGAAATGCGCATTGCCCGGCAGCCGCCCGGCGCCCGGGGCGCCCCGCAGCACGGCCTCGGGTACAGCCTCCCGGACACCCCCGATCAGCCGGTCGCGCAAGGCCGCGATCCGTGCGGCTTCCTGGCCGAGCCGGCCCACAACTGCCTCGGCGGCGGCGGCGAAGGCGGCGATGGAGGCGGTATCCAGGGTGCCGGACCGCACGTCCCGCTCCTGGCCGCCGCCGTGCTGCACCGGCGTCAGCTTGACCGCCCGCCCCAGAAGCAGCGCACCGACGCCCACGGGCGCGCCGATCTTGTGGCCGGAGATGGACATGGCGTCCAACCCGCTGGCACGGAAGTCCACGGGGACCGATCCAAATGCCTGGACGGCGTCCGAGTGCACAGGCACGCCGGCACGGTGGGCCAGCTCCACGATTTTGGCGATCGGCTGAATGCTGCCGACCTCGTTGTTGGCCCACATGACGGTCACCAGGGCGATCGAGGCCGGGTCCCTGGACAGTTCGGCCTCCAGAGCGGCCAGGTCCACGACGCCGTCGGCGTCGACGGGCAGCCAGCAGACGTCGGCCCCCTCGTGCCGCTCCAGCCATTCGACCGTGTCGAGGACCGCATGGTGTTCGACGCTGGAGCACAGGATGCGGGTACGGGACGGGTCCTGAGCGCGCCGGGCCCAGTACAGCCCCTTGACGGCAAGGTTGTCCGCTTCCGTGCCGCCGGAGGTGAAGATGACCTCGGAGGGATGGGCCCCCGCCGAGGCTGCCAGGGCTTCGCGGGCGTCCTCCACGACGCGCCGCGCCCGGCGGCCCGAGCCGTGCAGCGAGGAGGGGTTGCCGGTCCGGGCAAGCTCGCGTGTCATTGCAGCCAGCGCCTCCGGGGCGAGGGTGGTGGTGGCGGCATGATCGAGGTAGGCAGGCACAGCCCAATTCTACCTGTGGCCACCCCTGCATTCCTGCGGCGGCAACGGGCGGAGGCACAGGGCAGAACACCGCTAAGTGCACCGGGAAGGGCACCGGGAAGGGCACCGGGAAGGGCATCAGGCAGGGCGCCGGGCTGGTGTAGATTCAGGCGGTGAAAGCGTCCCTCTATCTTGTGCTGGCGACCTTGTTCTGGTCCGGCAACCTTGTCATCGGCCAGGCCGCGGCCACCTCAATGACGCCTCTGGAACTGACGTTCTGGCGCTGGACCCTGGCCGCCGTGCCGTTGCTGCTCCTGGCCCACTTTTTCGAGAAGCCGGACTGGCGCGCGGTGCTGCGCCGCTGGCCCGCGCTCCTGGCACTGAGCGCCCTGGGCATGATCGGTTACACGCTGCTGCTCTATGGCGCACTCGGGTACACGTCCGCGCTGAACGCTTCCCTCATTACTGCCGCCAACCCGGCGCTGATCATGGTGATGGCGATCGTCCTGCTCGGGGAGCGGACAACGCGCCTGGGCTGGCTCGGCATTGGCCTCGGACTGCTGGGCGTGCTGCTCGTACTGACCAGGGGCGAAGTGGCCCGGGTGTTCAGCCTCTCCATCAACACCGGCGAGCTCATGATGACCGGCGCGATCACTGTCTGGGGTTTCTACACGATCCTTGCCCGCCGGCTGGATGTGCCGGCCATCTCGGCCACGGCCGTGCAGGTGGTGTTTGCGACCATTATGCTGGCGCCCTTCGCGCTCGCCTTCAACGTCCGGTTTCCCGGCACCGCGGCCGAGGGCTGGTCGCTGGCGTACATCGTCGTGTTCCCCTCCCTTTGTTCCTATCTCTTCTGGAACCTGGCGTTGAAGACCACCGCGCCGGGGACCGCGGGGAACTACCTGAACCTTGTGGTGGTCTTCACGGCCATCATTACGGTGGTGCTGGGGACGCCGCTCAGCCTGGTGCAGATCGTTGGAGGGTTCATGGTGATTGCGGGAGTCCTGCTGACCGGGACCAGGGGCCAGCGCGGGCCTGCAGCACGGACTACCGCAACGGCAGGGCCCGGCGGGGCTGATAACCGAAGCCCCGCGTAGCCGGGACCCGTCTATCGGGTACACCGGGCGGCCCGGTCACGCAGGCAGCCCGGGTCGCATGGGCAGGATCCGGGCACAGCACTGGCCGGGCCGGGCACTCCCCCGCTCCCTGAGCTCCTCGATGGCGAGCGCTTCCACCCGCCCGGGGTCGACCCCCAAGGCCGCGGAGGCCCCGCCGAGGAAGGCGCCGTTCATGGCACAGACCACGTCCGCGTGGCCTGCAGCGAGGCGATGGAACGGGCAGTTCAACAGCAGCAGGCCCCCGGCGCCGTCGTCCGCCGGACAGTAGCCCTGCCCCGCCAGGAACGCCGCGAAAGGTTCGGCGCTGCCGGGAACGGCGGCGGTTTCCGGCGTCCCGCCGGTTCCTGTGGACGGGCGCTCAGTGGCCCCATTTTCCGCCCCGGCCGTCCCGCCGGCTGACGCTTCGGCGGCTGACAGCCCCTTGGCGCGGGCGGCCTGGAGCAGCGCATCCCGGGGCGATCCGCCGTCGTTGGTTGCGGCTTCGATCGCGGAGACCAACAGTTCGGCGGCGAGATCGTAGTGGCGGTCGGGGACCGAGGCCGCCACCTCGTCCACGGCGGCCCGGTACAGCTTGGCCGGGCGCCCGGAGCCGGGGCCCTCCCGTCCCCCAAGCTTGCGGAACTCCACCGCAAGCAGCCCGTCCTTCACGAGCCGGTCCAGATGGAAAGAGGCCGTGCTCCTCGCCAAACCAAGCGCCCCGGCAGCGTCGTCCCGGCCGACGGCGTCCGATGCTGAGGCAACGAAGTCAAACAGCTTCCTGCGGTTCTCATCCCCCAGGGACGCGAGCGCCGCAAGCCTGCGGTTCCACGCAAGTTTGGTCATGAAGCAAGGATATCTCTAAAAACAAGAATCATTGCTTAATCCTCCCGGGGATTCTAAAATCAGAATATCCAACTTTAGAAGGAGCATGTCATGAAAGCTTCCCCAATCCTCGCGACTCCGGCACGGCACCTCGAGGCGGACCGGCACCGCCAGGCCTTCCTGTTGCTGCGGACTGTCTTTACGGTCGCGCCGATTCTTTTCGGTCTGGACAAGTTCACCAACCTGTTGACCGACTGGACCGTGTACCTGGCCCCCGCGGTGACCTCGGTAGTCCCGCTGCCGGCCCAGACCATCATGTACATCGTGGGCGGGGTGGAAATCCTCGCCGGCGTGCTGGTGGCCCTGCGCCCCCGCTTCGGGTCGGCGCTGGTGGCCCTCTGGCTGCTGGGCATCATCGTCAACCTGATCGTCCTCGGCAGCTTCTATGACGTCGCGCTGCGGGACTTCGGGCTGCTCGTGGGCGCCCTGGCGCTGAACAGGCTGTCCCCGCGCAAATCAGCAAAGGCCCCAGGGACCTCGCAGGACTCGGCCACCGCGTAGGCCGCTACGGCGGCCCGCCAAACAGGACCGCTAAACAGGACCGCTAAACAGGACCGCTAAACAGGACCGCTAAACAGGGCCGCTGGGACAGGGCCGCTGGACAGGGCCGCTGGGACAGGGCTGCTGGACAGGGTCGCTACGCAACGCCGGCACACAAGGCCGCTAGGCGAGGACGCGGACGGCCCGCGGGACCACCTCGATGGTCAGGGGAAGCGCCCCGATCCGCTCGCCGTCGGCGTAGGCCACAATGTTGCCGGCCGCGAGTTCCACGCGGCGGACCCTGCGCAGCTCCACGGCGGGATGGTCCACGTGCCTGCCGGAAAACACTTTCGGGAACACAGCCAGCAGCCCGGCCCGGGACACCCTGCTGACAATGAACAGGTCCAGGAGGCCGTCGTCGAGGACGGCCTCCGGGGCGATCCTCATCCCTCCGCCAATCGACTGTCCGTTGGCGACGGAAATCAGCATGGCGCCCTGCTGCCAGCGCTGGCCGTCGGCCGTCACCGTGTAGCTGATGGCCCGGAACGAGACCAGTTCGCGGAGCATGGCGAGCTGGTAGCGGATCTTGCCTCGCGGCCAGCGCCAGGCATTGGCCCGCTCATTGACGGCGGCATCGAAGCCGGTCGAAACCACGCCGGCGAACCAGCGGGAGGTTCCCCCGGCGGTAATCCGTCCGGCGTCGATCATCCGGCCGCCTCCTGCCAGGGATTCCAGCACCTGTTCGCAGGCGGCCGGGAGGTTGTGCCGCGGCAGGCCCAGTGCCCGGGCCATATCGTTGCCCGTTCCGGTGGGAATGATGCCCAGCGGAATCCGGCTGGGATCCTTGTCACCGGCGTACCCTGCGCCGGCTCGTGTTTTGCCTGCAATGCCGCCCCCGGCACTCCCCCCGGCGAGCGCATTGAGGCCGAGGTGGACCATGCCGTCACCGCCCACCACCACCAGGGCGTCCACGCCCGATTCCAGTACTCGGTCAACGGCCTGAGCCAGCCCGGCATAGCTGTCCTCGCACAGCAACAGCACCTCCGCTCCGGCGGCCCGGAAGTGCGCCGCCGCATCCTTCCCGGCATCCCGCGCCCGGCCAAAGGATGCGCGCGGATTGACGGCGACGGCGATCATCATGCGCTGAATTATGCCAGCCGACGGGAACCATCCCGGTACGCGCGCTCGTTCTTCTTCCAGCCGGTTAAACTGGCCACGCCGGGCGCGCGCGAACGGTCCGGCCGTCGCAACGCCGGCACCATCAACGAAAAGGATTTCTGTTTGACGCAGGGCAGCAGCTCGCATTACCAAGTCCTCAGGATCCCCGTGACGGCGACAGAGAAGGACATCAAAGTGGCGTACCGGAAAGCCGCCCGGCTCGCCCACCCGGACCACGGCGGCGATCCTGCGGCGTTCCGGCGTGTCACCCTCGCCTACGAGACACTCATCGACGCCAAACGACGCGCGGACTACGACCGTTCCTACGGCAGCACACCCGGCGGCGCCTATTCATCCCCCGCCGAGGACGAAGGCGCCCATTTCGACGCCCCGGCCGCCGGCAGCCGGGCCTCAGCCAACGTGCGCCGCCCGAACACGCCGCGGAATACCGCAGCGGACGCGCCGGTCTATAGTCCCCCCTTCGAACAGTTTCGTGAAGGTGCCGCGGTGCCGCTGATTCCCGTGGACGTGGCACGGCAGCAGGTCCACGGCATGCCCCGCAAGCGCGGGATCTTCGGAGCCGAGGCCCGGATCCAGCGCGAGATGCGCACCGTGCAGCTCATCAGCCGGCAGATACTGACGGCAATCCCCGCGGCGCGCCTCATCAACGGACTGCAGTCCCCGGCTGACAACAGCCACATCGACCACGCCCTCCTTGCCGGCTACCGGCTCGCAATCATCGGTTCCATGCTGCTGCCGCCGGGCGCCTATGCGTGGAACGGCAGCACCTTGACCCACGGTGGACGGTCCGTGGCCCCGCCCCAGCTGGGCCACGTTGTGCGTCGGATGCAGGACATCTTCCCCGAACTCAATGTCACCGGCTGGATTGTCGTCCACAGCACGGACGGAAATCTGCACCAGCCGGTCATTGACCGGCACCGCCGCTCGCCCGGCGGCCTGGGCGGCGGCTACGGGGAAAACTCCGGACTTGTCGAGGTGGTCAACGCCGCGGGCCTGGTCCGCGGCCTCAAGCAGTTCCTCAGCTCGGGGCCGGCCCCCAACACCGTCAACGTTCCCGTGCTGGCCAGGCTGCTGCGCGGAATGCACTAGGCATATCTGGCTAGGATGGGGAGGTGTTCCGCATCCTCTTCCACACCCCCGAAATTCCCGGCAATACGGGAAACGCCATCAGGCTGGCAGCCATCACGGGCGCCGAACTGCATTTGGTGGAGCCTCTGGGCTTTGATTTTTCCGACGCCAAGCTCCGGCGCGCCGGCCTGGACTACCACGACCTCGCCGTCGTAACCGTCCACAAAGACATCGACGCGGCCTGGGCGGCACTGGAGCCGGAGCGGGTCTTTGCCTTCACCTCCGACGGCGAGACCACGTACACTGACATCCGCTACCGCCCGGGCGACGTCCTGCTGTTTGGCCCCGAATCCGTAGGTTTGCCGGAGGAAGTTAAGAACAGCCCCCGGGTAACGTCCCGTGTCCGCCTGCCCATGCTGCCGGCCCTCCGGTCGCTGAACCTGGCCAACGCGGCGTCCATCGCCGTCTATGAGGCGTGGCGCCAGAACGGGTTCGCAGGAGCCAAGCTCTAGCAGGTTCCGCGCGGGGGCCGCAGCTGCCGTGTCGGGAGTGCGCAGCAGAAGAAACCCGCCGTTCCCTCCCATCCGGGTTCATGGCTGCGCCGAATCACTTCTGAGGCGGGCACACGGGCCGTCACCTTGCAGGTCATGGGGAGAGAACGGAAGGGAGCGAGGAGCGGCGGGTGAGAACAGCACACTTGACGACGCGCCCTGCCTGCCCGGCAGGGTCCGGCCAAACTCCGCAAGACGCACGTCCTGGCCCGCCTTCGTCCGCGGGCGCCTTATGCTTGAGGGTGATGGAAACTCCCAACGCCCCGAACCCCGAGGCCGCCGCACCGGCGGGCACCTCAGCCGACATCAACGGCCGGCTCGGCAGCCTGCTCGAACTGATCGCACAGGGTGACCAGGAAGCATTCGCGGAGTTCTACAGCCTCACCTCCAGGCGGGTATACGGCATGGCACGCCGGGTCCTGATCGACACGGAACTCAGCGAGGACACCACGCAGGAAGTCTTCCTGCAGGTGTGGCAGAACGCGGCCAAGTTCAATGCCGCGGCCGGCAGCCCGCTCGCCTGGCTGATGACCATCTCGCACCGGCGCGCCGTGGACAAAGTCCGGTCTTCCCAGTCCGCCACTGACCGCGAAGCCAAGTACGGTGCCAGCAGCCAGGAAATCGATCACGATTCCGTCTCGGACGAGGTCGGCAGCCGGCTCGAGGCCGAGGCAGTTGTCCGGTGCCTGGCGACACTGACCGATACGCAGCAGGAGTCCGTCCGGCTGGCCTACTACGGCGGCCTCACCTACCGGGAAGTTGCCGAGCGGCTGAATGCAGCCGTTCCCACCATCAAGTCCCGCATCCGCGATGGGCTAATCCGACTGAAGACCTGCTTGGGGGTGAGCTGAATTGACTGACATGAACGCGCATGACAACAACCGCCTCCCCGGCGGCTTCACAGCAGACATCCCCACAGACCTGGCCTCCGGCCGCATCGTGGACCTTGCCGAGATTTACGCCCTCAACGCGGTGGACGACGCCGAACGGGCCGCCATCGAGCACTTCCTCGCCTCTGCACCTGGCGCAGACCGGGATGCCTTCAACGACCGCGTCCGGCAGGCCCGGGAGACTCTGGCCGCCAGCTTCACCGCGGAGGAGGAACCCCCGGCCGGCCTGCTGGACCGGATCATGTCCTCGCTGCCGGCGCAGGCGGCGGGGCGTTCGCCCGCCGTCGCACCCCTCCCGGATGCCGCGCCGCGGCTGACGCCCGTCACGCCGCACCCGGTACGCGACACCACGGAACTGCCCGTTACTGACGAGCTCGGCGCCGCCCGCAAGCGCAGGGACGAACGCCGCCGCCCGCAGGGCATGCGGAACTGGCTTGTCGGCGTCGCGGCTGCGGCCGTGATCGCCCTTGGCGGTGTGGGAGTCGGCGCGTATGTGGCGAACCAGAACGATCCGCTGAACCAGGTCATGCAGGCCAGCGACGTCCGGCAGGCCACCGTCGACGTCAACGGAGGCGGCACCGCCACCGTGTCGATTTCCCCGTCCAAGGACGCCGCCGTCGTCAAGATGAACGGTGTCCCGGCTCCGCCGGCCGGCAAGGTCTACCAGATGTGGCTGATCCCCAAGGACGGATCGGCTCCGGTATCGCAGGGCCTCATGGACGCCGAAGCCCTCTCCAAGCCGGCCGTCGTCAAGGGCATCGGCTCCGCCGCCGCCCTGGGCATCACGGTCGAACCCGCAGGCGGGTCCACGTCACCAACCCTGCCGACCGTCGCCGCCGCGCCTCTGGGCGCCTAGGCACCCGCAGGACCCGCAGCCGGCAAAACCAGAGAAGCCGCCCGGTCCCTGATTTCCTCCGGAGGAGGAGTCAGGGACCGGGCGGCTTCCTGCGTTGAGCCCGGTGTTGGACGCGGCTAAATCACGAGCGAGAGCAGCATGACCAGGCCGAAGCTCACCACGGAGATCAGCGTTTCCATGACGGACCAGGTTTTGAACGTCTGTCCCACCGTCAGTCCGAACAGCTCCTTGACGAGCCAGAAGCCGGCATCGTTCACGTGCGAGAAGAACAGCGAGCCGGCGCCGATGGCGAGGGCCAGCAGCGCGGCGTGGGTCGGCGTCAGCGAACTGGCGAGTGGAGCCACGATGCCGGCGGCCGTCACGGTGGCGACCGTGGCCGAGCCTGTTGCCAGGCGCAGGGCGACGGCCACGATGAAGCCGAGCAGCAGGACGGACATGTTGGTCCCCTCGGCCCAGGCCTTCACGGAGTCCCCGACGCCGGCGCCAATGAGCGTCTGCTTGAAGCCGCCGCCGGCGCCGACGATCAGGAGGATCCCGGCGATCGGGCCGAGGCTGGCCGCGATCTTGCTCGTGATCTTGCTGCCGTTGAGGCCCACGGCGTAGCCGAAGCTCACCATGGCCAGCAGGACCGCCAGGGTCATCGCAACAAGCGGCTGCCCGACGAAGTCGAAGAACGTCCGGATGGCCGGGGCCGTCTTGGGGTCGGGCCAGATGATGTCCATGACGGCTTTGAGCAGCATGAGCACCACGGGGAAGAGGATGGTCAACAGCGTGACGATGAAGCTCGGCGGACGCTTGACGCCCTCCATGTCCGCGCCGTGCACGGTGTCGACGCCGCCGGCGACGGCGGGGGCGCCGACGGGCACCCACCGGGCTGCCAGGCGGGAGAAGAGCGGGCCGCAGATGATCACCGTGGGGATGGCGACGAGGATGCCGAGGGCCAGCGTGGTGCCCAGTTCAGCCTTGACGGCGCTGATCGCGATCAGCGGTCCCGGGTGCGGCGGCACGAGTCCGTGCAGCACGGACAGGCCGGCCAGCGCCGGGATGGCGATGCGCATGAGCGGCATCTTGGAGCGCTGCGTGACGAGGACGATCACGGGCAGCAGCAGGACGAGCCCGATCTCGAAGAACATCGGCAGGCCGATGATTACCGCGACGAGGGTGATGGACCAGACCAGCTTGTTTCCGGTGGCTTTGGCCAGGAGGGTGTCGACCACCCGGTTGGCGCCGCCGGAGTCAGCCAGCAGCTTGCCCAGCATCGCGCCGAGTGCGACCAGCAGGCCGACTTCCTTCAGGACCCCTCCCACACCGTCCTCGAAGTTGGCGATCACCTTGGCCGGCTCCACGCCGGCGGCGAGGCCGACGAAACCGGAGCCCAGAATCAGGGCCAGGAAGGGGTGGAACTTGAACTTGGCGATCAGCACCACGAGCAGGGCGATGCCCAGGCCAGCGATGATCAGTAGTTGGGTGTTGACGCCGGACACGGCGTCAACGGCAGCCGGAAGCTGCGTTGCTATCAGAGATTTCACAAAATTCCTTGGTGGGCTGTGGAACGCGGGCAGGCTCAGGGCCTGGCGTCGGCAGCGTCGAGATGAAGCCGGGTGATGACTTCCTGTGCCTCTTCCGCCGGCGATGCGGAGACGGACAGGGCAATGAAGTTCTCGTCCTCGGTGGGCGCCTCGAGGGCCTCGAACTGGGACTCGAGCAGGGCCGGAGGCATGAAGTGCCCGTGGCGGGAAGCCAGCCGGTCCGAGATCTTGTCCTGTGAACCCTCAAGGAACACAAAGACCACTCCTTCGCCGCGCAGGATGTCTCGGTAGCGCTTCTTCAGCGCCGAACAGGTCACGACGCCGGGAGTCCCGGCCTCTGTATGGGCCCGGATCCAGTCGGCGATGCTTTCCAGCCAGGGCCACCGATCCTCGTCGGTCAGCGGCTGGCCTGCTTGCATCTTGGCCACATTCGCTTCGGGGTGCAGGTCGTCGCCCTCGGCCAGATCCCAGCCCAGCCTGCCGGCCAGCAGTCCAGCGACAGTTGATTTGCCGGATCCGGAGACGCCCATGATCACAAGAACGGGGTGTTGCGCAGTCTTCGCCATCAAAGTCTGCCTTCCATCAAATAAATATGATTTAAACAGAGGCCAGCATATGGCAGAGGTGGTGCTGCGGCAACACTAGAACCCGGCGATGGTCCCCGGGCCGTTGACTGTTACGACGTGGAAGGCCTCGGCGCTGCGTCCGGCAGGGAGCCCGGCGCGCGCGCCGGTGCTGAGCATGAGGCCGCGGACCGTACGCTCCATGGCGTCGACGTCGGGGTGCTGGCTGACGTGGATGTGGACGGCGGCAAGCTTGCTTTCGACGTGTTCCGTGACGTCCACGAAGTGGTTTTCGCGCTCTTCCGGCCCGGCGAAAAGCCACAGCCACGGCAGCTTGTAGGCGTCCAACCCGGACTCGGCCAGCTCCGGGTACGCGAAGGGGTTTTCCAGTGCGGGATACACGGCACGGGTCACGGCTTCCCCCACGGCCAGGTGATCCGGGTGGCTCTTCTGGATCCGGTTCCAGTTGCGCTCCGGATGCATGGACAGCACGACGTCGGGCCGGAGCTGCCGGATCAGGCGCACCACCTCGCGCATCACCTCATGCGAGGGCTCAAGGTAGCCGTCGCGCTGGTGCAGGTAATGGATGTCCGTGACGCCCACCAGGGCGGCGGCGCGCTGCTGCTCCGCCATGCGCAGACGCACGATTTCGTCGCGCTGCGCGGGATCGAAGCCGCCGGCGTCGCCGTCGGTCATGATGCAGTAGCTGACCGCGACGCCCGCGGCAGTCCAGGCCGCAATCGTGCCGGCGGCGCCGAAATCGATGTCGTCGGGGTGGGCCGTGAAACAAAGCACCCGCTCGACCCGGGACATTTCCGGATCGAACGGGCTTTGCGCCGGAACGGCGTTGGGGCTCATGGGTCAGCCTTTGCGCTTCTTGATTTCGGCCGTCGCCTGCGGCAGGACCTGGAACAGGTCACCTACGATGCCGAAGTCCGCGATCTCGAAAATCGGCGATTCTGCGTCCTTGTTCACGGCGACGATCACCTTGGCGGTCTGCATGCCGGCCTTCTGCTGGATGGCACCGGAAATGCCGGCAGAGATGTAGAGCTGCGGCGACACTGTCTTGCCGGTCTGGCCCACCTGTGCGTCGTGGCCGATCCAGCCGGCGTCCGTGGCGGCCCGCGAGGCGCCGATGGCCGCGCCGAGGGCGTCGGCGAGTTCCTCCAGCGGACCAAAGTTGCCGTCCACGCCGCGGCCGCCGGCCACGACGATCCGGGCCTCGGCCAGATCCGGGCGTCCGCTGGCGGGTTTTTCGTTTCGCGCCGTGACCCGGGCGGAGGCAGCGGTGGCGTCGGCCGGAAGCTGCACCGTGACGCTTTCCGGCGCCGTAGCGGACGCCGCGGGCTCGGGGGTGATGCTGTTGGACTTCACGGTCAGGACGGAAACGGGCGTGGTGGCCTTCGCAGTGGTCGTGTAGGACCCGGCCAGTACCGACTTGTGGGCCGTTCCGTCAGCATCCACGGCCACGACGTCGGTGATGACGCCCGCGCCCAGACGGATGCCGAGCCGGGCGGCGATTTCCTTGCCCTCGGCCGAATTCTCGGCCATGACGACGTCCGCTCCGGCCGCGTCAACGGCCGCGGCCAGGAATGCCGCTTTGGGTCCGACAAGGTAGGCGTCGAGGTCTGCGGCGGACGGGACGTACAGCGCCTCGGCGCCGTACGCCGCCAGGGCCGCCGCGGCTGCGTCGTGCAGTTCGCCGTTGACGGCGGCCACGGTCTCGCCGAGGGAACGGGCGATCGTGAGCAGTTCCAGGCTCGACTTCTTCAGCGCCTGACCGGGGTTGTCAATGAAAACGAGTACTTTTGCCATGTTCGGATATCCCCTTTAGAGCAGCTTCTGGGCGGCCAGGAACTCGACCAGCTGGATGCCGGCGTCGCCGTCGTCGGTGATGATGGTGCCGGCGGTGCGCGGCGGACGGGCCTCGGCGGTCTCGACGACGGTCCAGGAACCGGATGTGCCCACATGGGCCGGGTCGACGCCGATGTCGGCAAGGCTCAAGGTGGTGATCGTCTTCTTCTTCGCCGCCATGATCCCCTTGAAGTTAGGGTACCGGGGGTCATTGATCTGGTCGGTGACCGAGACGACGGCGGGCAGTTCAGCCTCAATGGTGTCCGCGTGCGTGTCGCCGTCGCGGCGGGCGGTGAGCTTGCCGCCGTCGAGCTCCAGCGACGCGGCAAAAGTTACCTGCGGAAGCCCCAGCCGCTCCGCGAGCTGGGCCGGGACCAGGGAGGTCTCGCCGTCCGTGGAGGCCATGCCGGTGAGAATCAGGTCCGCGGGCGTGTCCGCGCCGAGGTGGCGGATCGCGGCGGCGAGTGCCAGGGACGTGGCCGCGGCATCGGAACCGGCGAGGGCTTCGTCGCTGAGGTGCACGCCTTCCGTGGCGCCGATCTGGAGGGACTTCTTCACCGCATTGACGGCCCCGGCCGGCCCCATGCTCAGGGCGATGACCTTGTTGCCGGCCGCTTCTCCGCCGCGGGCCTCGATCAGTTGCAGTGCCGCTTCGAGGGCGTATTCATCCAGTTCGGACAGGATGCTTTCGGAGCGGTCAACCGTGTTGGCTTCGCCAGTGAGGTGGCGGTCGAACTGCGCATCCGGGACGTGCTTGACCAGCACAATGATCTTCAGGGTTTCTTCCACTGTGTCTACAGCAGCCTTCCATGCGGGTGGATAGCCGCCCCTGGCGGGGTCATGGCAACGGAACGCCCGGCAGCCGGGCTGTTCCTAGCTAACCATATAGCCGCCAGGCGGCGCGGCCTGGGTTAACGCCTGTGTCAGGAGCGCCTCCGGCTCTGCGGCCATCCCCTGCTGCGCTGCGCCGCCGCCTTACCCGCCGCGCTACCCCGCCGCCGTACCAAGCGCCCGGGCACGGCAAAGGCCGGGAAGCACCGTCAGGTGCCGCCCGGCCCTACTGCACTGCGTTTACCGCACTGCCTCCTACTGCTCGGCAGCAGTGCCGAGGGTCACATCCAGGTCCTTCTGCTGGCCGCCGCGCAGGACCGTCACCTTGACCGTGGCTCCGGCGGGCTGTTCGCGCACCGCAGCGGTCAGCTGGTTGGGATCGCTGATGGTCAGGTTCTGGAACTTCGTCACGACGTCGCCCACCTTGACACCGGCCTTGTCAGCCGCCGAGCCCGGCTCGACGGTCGCAACCTCCGCGCCCACGGAGAAGCCGGAGGAGGACGAGCCTGCGGCTTTGGCCTTCACGCTGACGCCGAACTGCCCGTGCGTGGCCTTTCCGCTGCTGATGATCTCCTGGGCTACGCGCTTGGCGTTGTTGATCGGGATGCTGAAGCCCACGCCGATGTTGCCGCTGCTGCTGCCGCTGGACGAGTCGCCGCCGGCGGAGGCGATCGCGACGTTGACGCCGATGATCTCGCCCTTGGTGTTCACCAGCGCGCCGCCGGAGTTGCCCGGGTTGATGGCCGCGTCGGTCTGGATGACGTTGATCGAGATGGAGCCCTGGTCCGCGGTGCTCGGGGTCTGGCCGCCGCCCGGAGGCGCGAACTGGAAGCCCTGGTCACCGCCCTGGGAGTTATCCGCACCGTCCTTCGGGGCAGCCGAGGACGCCACGCTGATGGTCCGGTTCAACGTGGAGACGATGCCGTCGGTGACCGTGCCCGTGAGTCCCAGCGGCGAGCCGATGGCGACGGCGGTGTCGCCGACGTTCAGCTTGCCCGAGTCACCCAGTGTGGCCGGGACCAGCCCCGAGGGGTTGTCGATCTTGATCACGGCGAGATCGGAGAGCGGATCGGTGCCGACGATCTTCGCGGAGTACACCTTGCCCTCGCTGGTCCGGACTTCCATCGTGGCGTTCGCGGCCTTGCCGTCGAGCGTGACCACGTGGGTGTTCGTGAGCACGTGGCCCTCGGCGTCAAGGATGATCCCGCTGCCGGTTCCGCCGTCGCTGCCGCTGGTTGCCTTGATGGTCACAACGCTGGGGGAAGCCTTGAGGGCGGCCGCCGTGATGGCGTTGACGTCTTCCCTGTTGTTGACGATCACCGGGCCCGCCTGGGTGGTGCTGCTTGTGGCGGTGGAGGAACGGTCCGCCAGCAGCGCGTTGCTGCCCGCCACCACGCCGCCGCCGATCAGGCCGGCCGCCAAGATGCTCGCCACGAGGGTCGGCACGCCGAAGGCCGCCTTGCGCTTGGGGGCGTGCGCCGGGTCGGTGGCGAAGCTCTGGCCGGAACCATAGGGACCCGACGGCGGCTGGCCGCCGGAGTGGGCAGCATAGGGGGCGTAGCCATACGGGGACTGGCCGGACTGATGTTGGGCGGGCTGGCCCTGTCCGTGTCCCTGACCCTGCTGGGAGGGTGCGCCGTAGGGGCCCGAGGGCTGGGCCGGGGCCCCGAACTGCTGGGTGTCCGCGTGCTGGGGCTGGGCCCCGAACTGCTGGGTGTCCGCGGCAGGGTACTGGGACTGGGGGTGCTGGGCTTGGGGGTGCTGGGCTTGGGAAGGCTGCTGCTGCGGGTACACCGGACGCGGTGCGCCGTCCTCGGCGCGCTCCATGCGGAGGGTCTGGTTCTCGGGTGCCGGGCTTCCAGGTGCCGCCTCAGGGGCGCGGACTGCATGCGGCTGCTCCGGGGCGCCCTCCTGCGGTCCCGCGGGTCCCCGGTTCTGTTGTGTCGGCTCCGGTGACGCACCCGGCACTGGGTTCTCAGTCATAAGACTTCCTTTCATCCTCGTCTGCCTATAACTATGGACGCTCAGACTGATACTAGAGCGGACATTTGCTGGGAGGTTCCTGAACGGATAGACAACGGCCTGCGGACCGGTGCGTGGTGTTTGCTTGGTCGTTTAAGCGCTTTTCGCTGGTGGCATATTCCCGTAGGTGGACTGCCATTTGGGTGCACCATAGAATCAAATGGAATTGCCACAGCGACCTGCGGCTTTACATCTGCGTGGGGGCGCTGCTGCATTCTGTGACGGCTGGTTCGACCGAACCGGTCGCAGAAGTGCTGAAGGGTTGCACATGCGGTCTAAGTTGAATCGTTTCCTCGCCGTCCTTGGCGTGGCCGGACTGCTGGCGCTCCCCGCCGCTCCCGCCCTGGCCGAAGACCCGGTAACCATCCCGTCCGGGCAGAACATCGTGGACAGCGCGAACGTGCTCGGCAGCCGCAAGGCCGAAGTCCAGGACGCCATCCAAAAGCTCCTGAAGGACCACAAATACAACCTGTACGTCATCACGGCAAAGACGTTCGAGAACCCTACGGACCCCGCAGCATGGGCGGTGGCCGTGGCGACGAACAAGGGCATGGGCAAAGCCGACGTCATCCTCACCATGTCCGACGACGGCAAGTACTACTTCTCCCCTGCCAAGGCCAGCGCCATCTACTCCAAGACCTCCAACATCACACAGAACGCCATAGTTCCGAACCTGGCCGGCGGAAAGCGCGACTTCGCGCAGGCGGCCATTGATACCGCCGCCGCGGTGGGCGACGCGGCGGGCGGCGGCAGCGGCACCGTGCCGTCCGAGGCCGGAGCCGGCAGTGCAGTCCTCGTCGGCGTCGGCGTCGTCGCCGTGGGCGGGGCGGGAGCGTACCTGTACTTCCGCAACCGGCGGAAGAAGGCAGCCCAAGGTGCAGGAACGTCCAACGGGACGCAAGGCGCCCAGCCGGACCCGCTGGCGGGCCTCACCGTGACGGAACTGCGCCGTAAGAGCGATTCGCTGCTGATTGAGGCCGACGACGCTATCAAGTCCAGTGAGCAGGAACTTGGCTTCGCCCAGGCCCAATACGGTGACTCCGCGGTGGGTAATTTCACCAAGGCGCTGGCGGAGGCCAAGGGCCACATGACGGAGTCGTTCAAGCTGCAGCAGCAGCTCGACGACCACATTCCCGACACCGAGGAGCAGCAGCGCAGCTGGCTCGGCGAAATCATTCGCCGCTCCGAGGCTGCCCTTGCCTCACTGCAGGAGCAGAAGGCCGACTTCGATTCCCTCCGGGAGCTGGAGAAGAACGCGCCGCAGGCTCTCGCCGCAGTCGGCGCCGGAGCAGCGGAGGCCGAGGCAAAGATTGCCAGCGCCGAACAGTCACTGACCGATCTGCGTGCCAAGTACGCCGAGAGCGCCCTGGTCCAGGTTGCTGACAACATCAACCAGGCCAAGGACCGCCTGGACTTCGTGCAGAACGCCTCGGCCACGGCGAGGGAGAAGCTCGCCGCAGGCGAAAACAGCCTCGCCGCCGTCGCGGTGCGCGCTGCGGAGGAAAGCCTGCACCAGACGAACGTGCTGATCGGCGCTATCACTAAGACGGCCGAAAGCCTCGGCGAGGCGCGCAGCGGGTTGGAGTCCGCCGTCGTCGACACCGCCCAGGACCTGGCCCAGGCGAAGGCGATGATCCAGTCCGGCGCCCATCCGGAGCTCTCCGGCCCGGTGGCCGCGGTGGAAGCCGCGCTGGCACAGGTCAAGGCGGAAATCCAGGGCGGCAAGATCGATCCCATGGCCACACTGGAACGGGTGGCCACGGCGCACCAGACCCTCGACCAGGCACTCAGCGGCATCCGGGACCAGCAGGAACAGGCGCGCCGCGCCCAGGCGTCGCTGCAGCAGAGCATCATGTCGGCCCAGGCCCAGATCAGCGCGACGTCGGACTACATCACCGCACGCCGCGGCGGCGTGGGCACCGAAGCGCGCACACGCCTGGCTGAGGCCCAGCGGAACCTGGACTATGCGCTCTCCATCTCCCGCGCCGACCCCGTCACCGCGCTGCAGTACGCTCAGCAGGCCCATGCCCTGGCGGCACAGGCCGCGCAGCTGGCCCAGTCCGACGTTGACCATTTCGGTGGCTACGAAAACCAGGGCTACGGCCGCGGCGGGATGTTCGGCGGCAGCGGCGGAGGCGGCCTCGGCGGCGCGATCCTCGGCGGAATCCTCATCAACTCCATCCTCCACGGCGGAGGCGGCGGCTGGGGTGGCGGCGGAGGCGGCTGGGGCGGCGGCGGCGACTCCGGCGGCGGCTGGGGCGGCGGCGGCGACTTTGGCGGCGGCGGTGACTTCGGCGGCGGCGACTCCGGCAGTTTCTAAGCAGCCGGGCCTTCCAACCCGCCGGGCCCCTGGGCCGCACGGGAACACGCCGCACAGGAACACAACAGACTACGCGCCGGCCGGAACGGACCGGGACAGCGGATAGAAGCGACACATCATCTGTTCACTGGATTCAGTGAGACAACTGAGCAGGACGAAAGGTAACACCATGGTTAAGCAGTCCATTTTCGGCCGCATGGCGCAGCTGGCGAAGGCCAACATCAACTCGTTGCTGGACCAGGCCGAGGATCCGCAGAAGATGCTGGACCAGATGGTCCGCGACTACACGAACAACATCGCGGAGGCTGAGTCCGCCGTGGCCCAGACCATCGGCAACCTGCGCATGCTCCAGGACGACTACAACGAAGACATCAAGAACGCCCAGGACTGGGGCAACAAGGCCCTCGCCGCCTCCCGGAAGGCCGACGAATACCGTGCCCGGGGCGACGTCGGGGACGCGGAGAAGTTCGACAATCTGGCTAAGGTTGCGCTGCAGCGCCAGATCGCCTCGGAGAACGAGGCCAAGGCCGCCGAGCCGAGCATCGCGTCCCAGACCGAGGTGGTGGACAAGCTCAAGCACGGCCTGGACCAGATGAAGGGCAAGCTCAACGAACTGACCAGCAAGCGGAACGAGCTGGTGGCCCGGTCCAAGACCGTGCAGGCCCAGAGCCAGGTCCACGACGCCCTCAAGAGCATCAACATTATGGACCCCACGTCCGAGGTTGGCCGTTTCGAAGAGAAGATCCGCCGCGAGGAAGCCAAGGTCCGCGGCCAGCAGGAGCTCGCCGCCTCAAGCCTGGACGCGCAGTTCAATTCCCTGGAAGACCTGGGCGAACAGACCGAGATCGAGGCCCGGCTGGCCGCGATGAAGTCCGGAGGCTCCCCCGCGGCCATCGGCACCGGCGACCGTGCTGCTGCGACCGGCTCCACGGTGGACGAAGCCGACTTCGACAAGCTCTAACCTGCCTGCCCGGCGCCTTACGCCGGAGGCAGGACCGGACGCACAGTCCGGACTCGTTTTCCGGCCGGAGGCTAGGATGCACGGGCCGGGTTCCGCCGGGCGGGTCTGAAACATCAGGTTCGCCCGCCGGGGCCCGGCCCTTGTTGTGCCCCGCCCGCTATGAACCGAGCCGGCCCGCCCGGGCTCTGCCGTGTTGGTTGCCCGGTCTGATTGTCCCGGGCGTACGGCCCCCGCGTGTACCGTGGATCCATGTCTGCGACCCTTGTCTGGCTCCGCGACGACCTCCGGCTGGATGACAATCCTGCACTGACCGAGGCCGCCGCCCTGGGCACACCCCTGACCGTTGTCTATGTCCTCGACGAGCAATCGCCCGGCATCCGGCCCTTGGGCGGCGCCGTGAAGTGGTGGCTCCACCATTCCCTCGCAGGGCTCGCCGCTGCGCTGGAGACCGCCGGCTCACGGCTGGTGCTCCGCCGCGGCCCGGCCGCCCGGATCATCCAGGACCTCGCCGCGGAAACCGCTGCCGACACCCTGCTGTGGAACCGACGCTATGGCGAACCTGAGCGCACCGTCGACGCCGGCCTGAAGAACTGGGCCACCGCCGAGGGCCTCAGCGCGACGAGCTTCCAGGCGAACCTCATGTTTGAGCCCTGGACCGTGCGGACCGGCAGCGGAGGCCCCTACAAGGTCTTCACGCCCTTCTGGAAAGCGTGCCTGGCCGGCACCGAGCCCCGGCAGCCGCTGGCGGCCCCGGACCGGCTACCGGCCCCTGCGCACACCCGTGACGGAACCCTTCCCTCAAGCGAAGCAATAGAGAGCTGGGCACTGCTCCCCCACAATCCCGACTGGAGCACGGGGCTGGCCGAGACATGGACGCCGGGAGAAGCCGGCGCCCACAGCCGCCTGGCGGATTTCGTGGACGGGCCGGCCGCGGAATACGGCACCGGGCGCGACATCCCCGGCGTCGAAGGTACCAGCAGGCTTTCCCCCCATCTGCGCTTTGGGGAAATCAGCCCCTTCCGGATCTGGCACACGCTGCGGGAACACTTTGCGCCGGGGGCACCGGCCGACGTCGGGATCTTCCGTTCCGAACTCGGCTGGCGGGAATTCTGCTGGCAGCTGCTCTACGAGAACCCGGATCTGGCGACGCAGAACTACCGGCCCGAGTTCGACCGCTTCGAGTGGCAGCCGCCGTCGGGCTCCGAGCTTGATGCCTGGCAGCAGGGCCGTACGGGCTATCCGCTGGTAGATGCGGGCATGCGCCAGCTCTGGCAGACCGGCTGGATGCACAACCGCGTGCGGATGGCCGCGGCGTCCTTTCTGGTGAAGAACCTGCTGGCCGACTGGCGGCTGGGCGAGGCGTGGTTCTGGGACACGCTGGTGGACGCCGATGCCGCGAGCAACCCGGCCAACTGGCAGTGGGTCGCGGGGTCGGGCGCCGACGCCTCGCCGTATTTCCGGATTTTCAATCCGGTCACGCAGAGCAAGAAGTTCGACGCCGCCGGCCGCTACTTGCGCGAGTACATTCCTGAGCTCGCGGCGCTGGACGACAAGGCGGTTCACGAGCCTTGGAAGGCCGACGGCGCCGCCCCCGGCTACCCGGCACCCATTGTGGACCTTGCCGAGTCCAGGGCCGTTGCCCTGGCCACCTACCAGCGCCTGAAGGACGGCTGAGGGGCTGGTCCGGGCAGCCAACCCGGACGTCCCCGGCGTCCCGGCGGACAAAGCAAAAGGTCCGGAACACTGTTTCCAGTGTTCCGGACCTTTTCTCGGTTGCGGGGACAGGATTTGAACCTGTGACCTCTGGGTTATGAGCCCAGCGAGCTACCGAACTGCTCCACCCCGCGTCGCAAGAACAACTCTACCCTAGTTTCAGAGCCGCATTGACCACCGGCCGTTTACTCAGAGAAAACCTCCGGGGTACCCCGGCAACTGGCGCCTGAATCGACCCGCGCTTCAGTGCCCGTCCTGTCCTAATATCCCCGCGTTGCCCACACACAACCCACGTATTGTCCTATAACCCCTACAACCCCGAATCCCGGGCCTCACGGGGTTAAAGCAAAAGGTCCGGAACACTGTTTCCAGTGTTCCGGACCTTTTCTCAGTTGCGGGGACAGGATTTGAACCTGTGACCTCTGGGTTATGAGCCCAGCGAGCTACCGAACTGCTCCACCCCGCGTCGCAAGAACAACTCTACCCGCCGGTGAACTTGAGGCCAAATCGAGGTGACGTGATGTGCATCTCGCGGCCCTCGGGCCTCCCCTCGGGCCCCGAAGGGGGACGTCGGGGCACGAAGAGGCGGAGCGGACCAAGGGGCCCGACAGCACCGTCCGGGGCACCGGCCCGGCACGCCACAGGCCGGGCTCGCACCTCCGTGGAGGGCAAGCCCGGCCTGTGTCTTCTCGAAGTCGGCCTGCGGCCGGTCCTGTGTGGGTCCTGCAGCAGAGTTAGCTGCCGGCTGATGCTGACGGCGTCGCCGACGGGGTGGCGGACGGCGACGGCGAGGCAGTGCTTGCAGGTGCCGCCGTCGTTTCCAGCTTCGCTTCGGCGTCGAGCGCCTTCTGCAATGCCGCCGCCAGCTTCTTCTGCTGGTCACCGTAGGTCGCGAAGTCGCCCTTTGCGAGGGCGTCCTGGCCGGCCTTGATCGCCGCGTTGGCCTCATCGAGCGCGGCTTTCAGTTCCGCCTTCGCGTCCGTGGTTCCGGGAGGGGATCCCCCTGGTGTCGTGGGGGTGGACGGCGTTTGTCCCTTGTTCGCCGAGTCCCCTGCCGAGGCTCCCGAATTTCCGCCGAACAACTGGTTCAGTGCCTCGTCCAGCGTGGGCGCGAACCCGATCTTGTCGCCGAAGGCCACCAGGACCCGCTGCAGCGTCGGGTAGGAGGTTTCACCCGTGGAGCGCAGATAGACGGGCTGGACATAGGCCATGCCGCCGCCCACGGGCAGCGTCAGCAGGTTGCCGTTGAGCACCGCCGACGCACCCTGGCGCAGGAGGTTGAGGGCCTGCGAAACGGTGGGGTCGGAGTTGAACTTGTTCTGCGCCTGGCCGGGGCCGGGGACCTGGGTCTCCGGCGGGATTTGCAGCAGCCTGAGCTGGCCGTAGCTGTCCGCCTTGACGCCCTTCTGGTTGCCTGCATCGGAGTCCGCGGCCAGGAAGCCGTAGAGCACGTTGCGGGCGTTGCCGTTGACCACCTGCGGGATGAACGAAGAGGTCAGCTGGAACGCCGGCTTGTCCTGATCGGGCATCTTGAGCGACATGTAGTACGGCGGCTGTTTGACGTCGTCCTTGACGGTGGGGTCGTTAGGAACGGACCACGCGTCAATGTTGGTGTAGAAGCTGTCGGGATTGGTCACGTGGTAGCGGCCCAGAAGCTCGCGCTGAACCTTGAACAGGTCCTCCGGGTACCGCACATGGCTCATGAGCGCACCGGACATCTCGGAATACGGCTTCACCGACGTCGGGAAGATCTTCTGCCAGGCCTTCAGCACCGGGTCCTGGTCGTCCCACGCGTACAGCGTCACGGAGCCGTCGTAAGCATCCACGGTGGCCTTGACCGAGTTACGGATGTAGTTCACCGAGCTGTTGGGCAGGGCCACTGTGCGGTTGGCGACGGTCTGCGAGTCGGCCGTGGCGGCGGAGAGCTGTTCCTGCTGGGAGTACGGGAAGTACGGGCTCGTGGTGTACCCGTCCACGATCCACTTCACCCGGCCGTCGACGACGGCGGGATAGGGGTTGCCGTCCACCGTCAGGTACGGTGCTACCTTCTCGACGCGGTCCCGCGGGTTGCGGTCGTAAAGGATCTGGGACTCGGCGTTCACACCGTCGGAAAGCAGCAGGTCCGAGGACTGGAACTTGATCGCATAGAGAATCTTGTTGAAGAAACTGCCCACATTCGGACCGCCGTTGCCGGTAAAGGTGTACTGCGTTTCGCCGTCGCCTTCCTTGGCCGCGGGCCGGTCCTGCTCGCGGTGCGGCGCGCCGTCCGGGGCGCCCACGATCGAGTAGTCGGGCGAGTTCTGGCCGAAGTAGACGCGGGGCTGGTACGTCGAATCATTGCCGAGCACGCCGGTGGACGGGATGCCCGCCTGCAGGAATTCCGGCTTGCCGTCGACGGTGAACTTGTTGCCCTTGGCCGCGACAACGCCATAGCCGTGCGTGTAGACCACGTGCCGGTTCAGCCAGGACTGCTGGTTCGTGGCCAGTCCGTCCGGGTTCAGTTCACGGACGGCGATGACCGTGTCCTGGATCTTGCCGTTGATCTCGTAGCGGTCCACGTTCAGGGCGCTGGGGAACTGGTAGTAAGGCCGGTACTGCTCCAGCTGCGAGAACGCATCCGAGATCAGGTTCGGGTCCAGCAGACGGATGTTGGCGGTGGTCTGCGCATCGGGGGCCAGCGCGCCGGTCGTGGCGTTGGTGGTGGCGTTGTACCGCTTTTCCTGGACCTTATCCAGGCCGTAGGCGGCCCGGGTCATGGCGATGTTCCGCTTGATGTATTCGTTCTCGAGCGTCTGCTCCGAGGGCCGGACCTGGAACTGCTGGATGACCCACGGGTAGACCCCGCCGGCCAGGATGGCCGTGATGATGAGCATGGCGGTGCCGATCACCGGGAGCCGCCACTTGCCGATCACCGCGGCGATGATGAACAGCACGGCCACGATGGCCGCGGCCACGGCCAGGATGGCCTTGGTCGGGATGACGGCGTTCACGTCCGTGTACAGCGCACCGGCCCAACGTCCGCCGTTGTTCTGGACCGTGGAATACCGGTCCAGCCAGAAATTGATGCCCAGCAGCAGCAGGAAGGCAGCGCCCGTGACAGCCAGGTGGATCTGCGCGGCGCGGCTGGTGAAGATCCCGCGTTCCATGATCCGGATACTGCCGTAGAGGTAGTGGGTGAGGATGCCGGCAAGTCCCGCGACCACCGTGACGCTGATGAGGAACCCGGTGACGAAGCCGAGGAAGGGAAGGGTCATCAGGTAGAAGCTGATGTCCAGGTTGAACTGCGGATCGTTCTGGCCGAAGGGCTCCTGGTTCAGGAAGAGCAGGACTTTCTGCCACTGGCTCGCCGCGGCGCTGCCGGCGAACAGGCCGAAGAGGATGGGGAGGCCCACCATCACGACGCGCCGGATTGGTTCGAGCTGGACCTGGTACCGGTTCAGGTTGTCCCGGATTTCCGAGTCGGGGGCATAGACCGGCCGGGCGTGGTACGCGATCCGGATGGCGAAGAAGACGGCGGCAAACATGATGGCGAAACCGGTCAGGAAGATCGCGATCCTGGCCAGGTTCTCGGTCATGAACACTTCGAAGAAGCCCAGTTGCTGGTACCAGAGGACATCCGTCCACACATTGGCGAAGAAGATGAATCCGACCACGATCAGGGCCACGATGATCAGCGTCGGCGTCAGGGCGCCGCGTCGTGTCTGGGGTCTTCCGGGCGGGACAGTGCTGGCGGGACGGGACAAACTCGGTACCTCATAGCTGGTCGTCTACTGCTGGTTTTTAGTTATTGGTCGCTGCTGCGACTCAGTCCTGCGACTAAGTGCCGGTGTAGCAGGGTTGATGCATTCTAACGGCCGCCGCTGCCGCTCCGTCAGGGTCCTACAGCATGCCCCGGCGGGACGGCGGCGGCCGTCATTAGTGCCACGAGTGAGGCCGGCGCTTAGTTCCGCGGCCAGTCTAGTTGCTGGTGCAGACGGGGAGGCCGGATGTGTCGCCGCCTGACGCGGCCAGTTCAACCGCTTTTCGTGCCTCGGTCAGGTTCTCCACCCTGACGACCTGCAGGCCGTCGGGAACGTGGCCCACGACGTCGTCGCAATTGGCCGCCGGTGCCAGGAACATCGTGGCCCCGCCGGACCTGGCCCCCTGCATCTTCTGGGCGATCCCGCCGATGGGCCCTACGGCGCCGTCCGGGGTGATGGTTCCGGTCCCGGCGATGTGCTTGCCCCCGGTCAGGTCCCCGGGCGTGACGGTATCGATGATGCCCAGGGCGAACATCATGCCCGCGCTGGGGCCTCCCACCTTGTCGAGGGAGATCTTGACGTCAAACGGGAAGGTGAATTTGTACTGCAGCAGGACGCCGAGGATGTAGCGGCCGGCGCTGTTCTTGGCCGGAGTGATCGCGACGGGCACCTGGCTGCCGGCGCGTTCCACGATGACTTTGACGGGCTTGCCGTTGCCGGCGGCCAGTTCCGTCTGGACGACACCGAGGGCCGTGATGGGCTTGTCGTTAATCGAGACCAGAACGTCGCCTGTTTCCAGCAGACCCTTCGAGGCGGAGTCGTCCGGGAGGCCGGCCACCTGCATTTTCTGTTCGAACGGAATCTTGAGTTCCTTCAGTGCCGAGGCGACGGCGTTCTCCTGGGAGGTGGTCATCGCGGTGGCGCTCTCCTGCTGTGACTGTTCCTTGGTCACGCCGGTGGGGAACAGCAGTTCCTGCGGGTAGACGGCCTTGGTCCCGTTGAGCCACGCCGAAAACGCCTCGAACACGCTGACTGGACCGTTCGGGCCGCCGTCGACATAGACGGTGGTCAGGTCCAGATTGCCCTTGGCGGGGAACGTCTCGTGGCCGGTCACACTGATGACCGGTTTGCCGTTGTCCTCGCCAATGGTGTTGAAGGTAGGTCCGGGAGACTCGACCACGTAGGGCACCGGGAGGCTCACCGCGGTGAGCCCCAGGGCCAAGGTCAGCAGCCCCGAGACCAGCATGGCTGACGACCGGTTGCCGCGCTTGTGCGGTACGCCGGCACCTGCCGCTCGCGACCTCCTGCCCCGGACCGGGCCGGCCGCCGGGTCGCTGGCGGGCTGTTCACCTTGGGTGACTGTCATTGAACGACCTCTCCGTGCCGGCGCGAGGGGCGGCGGCACCTGACAGGATTCGCCGAAAGGCAACCCCGTCACGACAAGCCTGCCAGGACATCCTGACAGGATGCCGTGACCACGCACTTGGGCCGCAGCCTACCCGAGGCTGCCGCATGCAAATATTCCAACTTCCAACAGTACGCGCTTGCTACCCCGGAGTGCTCTTTGCCTACAGCGAACGTGCCGCGGTTTCGGCAGACAGCCACTCTCGCCGGGGGGTACCGTGAAGTTGAGAAGCAGCCACACCGACGATCGGCGGGATCATGACCTCCAACCCACTCAATCCGTCCAATGGCGACGAGGAACCCAAGGATCCCTTGGCCGAAATGCTCAAGAACCTGATGGGCGGCCAGGGCATGGGCAATATCGACCCCGCCGAACTCGCCAAGGCCGCGGGACTGCCGGACGATCCCAATCTCCTGGCCCAGATGTTCTCCCAGGTGCAGGCGATGATGAGCGCCCCGACGGAGGGGCCCGTCAATTGGCAACTGGCGCACGAGAACGCCCGGCGGGTGGCGGCCAGCGGGTCCGACCCCTCGGTCACCGCACAACAGTCGCGTGAGGTCGACGAGGCCCTGCGGCTGGCCGAACTCTGGCTGGACCAGGTCACGGGGCTTCCGGCCACGGGACTGATCGGCCGGGCATGGTCCCGTGCCGAATGGGTCGAGGAAACCCTCGGCACGTGGAAGCGGTTGACCGAGCCGGTGGCCAACAGCATTGCCAACGCGCTTTCCGCCGCCATGACCGAGCAGATGCCCGAGGAAATGAAGGCGATGATGGGCGGCGCCTCCTCGATGATCCAGAACATGGGCGGGGCGATTTTCGGCATGCAGCTCGGCCAGGCGATCGGCGCGCTCTCGGCCGAAGTGGTCAGCTCCACGGACATCGGGGTGCCCCTGGCAGACCTCGAAATGGCGCTCCTGCCGGCCAATGTGGCGAAATTCGGTGAGGGCCTCAGCCTGCCGGAAAATGACATCCGCCTGTTCCTCGCGGTGCGCGAGGCCGCCCACGCCCGCCTCTTCGTCCAGGTCCCCTGGCTCCGCGGACACCTGCTCAGCGCGATCGAGGCCTATGCCCGCGGCATCCACATCGATACGTCCAAGATCGAAGAACTTGCCCGGGAGATCGATCCCAGCAACCCCGAGGGCATCCAGGAGGCGCTCTCGCAGGGTGTCTTCATGCCGCAGCGCACGCCTGCGCAGGAGCAGGCCCTCGAAAAGCTGGAGACGGCCCTGGCTCTGGTGGAGGGCTGGGTGGACGAACTCACCTGGGGCGCCACCGAGAAGCTGCTCCCCTCCGCCGCCGCACTGCGCGAGACCGTACGGCGCCGCCGGGCCACCGGGGGGCCCGCGGAGCACGCGTTCTCCTCCCTTGTGGGACTCGAACTGCGGCCGCGCCGGCTCCGCGAGGCCGCCACGCTGTGGGCCTCGCTCAAGGACGAGCGTGGCATTGAGGGCCGCGATGCCGTCTGGCAGCATCCTGATCTGCTGCCCACGGCAGAGGACCTGGACGATCCGCAGGGCTTCACTGAACGCCGGAAGCTTGCCGAAGCCAGCGACAGCGAGGTCGATGACGCCCTGCAGAAGCTTCTCAGCGGCGGCTTCGACGAGCAAGCCGACGCCGGTACGGAGGACTCAGGCTCCGGCCAGGAACCGCCGGCGGACAACGACGACGACCGTGAGGACGGCGGGCCGGAAGAGGGCGGCAGCCCCAAGGCTTAGTGTCCGGGCGCCTGGTGTCTGGGCCCTTGGCGCCTGGCGCCTGACACTTCCGTCGGCCGCAGCGCCAGACCGCGAACGTTGGAACGTCAGTGGGCCCCGGCCGGGATTTCGGTTCCGTCCGGGGTTTCGTCGTATCCGTCGCCGTATGCTTCACCGGGCGATGCCTCGCCGGGCGGCAGGCCGCGAGAGGTCGCGAATGAGACTCCCTCAAGGAAGGCCTTGGCACGCTCCGTTTCCGGGTACGCCTCCAGCAGCCGCCAGAACGCGGCGTCGTGGCCTGCCACCAGGAGGTGGGCGAGTTCGTGGAGCAGCACGTAGTCGATCACCCACTGCGGCATGGGCTGAAGCTTTGCCGAGAGCCGGATGGTTCCCTCCGACGGCGTCGCCGAACCCCAGCGCGAGTTCTGGTTGGTGACCCAGCGGACCGAGGACGGCACCGCCCGGCCGCCCAGGTATTTCGCTGACAGCTCGGCGGCGTGGGTGGCAAGATCGGCATCAGAGCGGGGACGCCGCCGGCCGGAGCCACGGGCGCCGCGGGCCCCCTGCAGCCGGAGCTTTTCCAGCATACGGTGAACCCATTCCCGCTCCTGGGCCCTGCTGAACGAGGCGGGAATGGCGACCACGGCGGTGCCGTCTTCCCAGAACGCGGCGACGGTCCGGCGTCGGCGGGCGGACCGTCGCACCACAACGGGGGCGCCGTCGGCGGTGGTCAGCGGTGGGGTGGGCGGCGTGGCAGCGGGAACCGCACGGGTCATCACTGAACCGTGCTTTCCGCCAGGACAGTGAGGACGGCCTCGCCGTACTTCTCCAGTTTGGCGGGACCCACGCCGGCGAGCTTGGCCAACTGTTCCAGCGAGTCGGGGGGGGCCTCGGCGATGGCGGTCAGTGTGGCATCGGTGAACACGACAAACGCCGGGACGTCGGCCTCGAGGGCCACGTCCTTCCGCCATTGCCGCAAAGCCTCGAACGTTTGTTCCTCATAGCTGGGCGGGCACTGGTTGCAGCGCCCCACCTTGCGTTCCGCGCCGCTGGAGAGCATGCTGCCGCAGACCCGGCACGACGCCGGGACGGCCGCCTTCCGGCGCGGCGCAGCCCCCTTGCCCCGGAGCTGGGAGCTGGCCACCGAATCGGGGCGCAGCCCGTCCAGGAAGCGGGAAGGCTTACGGTTGGCCCGCCCGCCCGGTGTCCGCGCGGTGGACCAGGACAGGAACAAGTGTTCGCGGGCGCGGGTGATGCCCACATACAGGAGCCGGCGTTCCTCGTCCACCGCTTCGGGGCTGTCCGCGAAAGAGATCGGCATGAGTCCCTCGCTGAGCCCCACCAGGAACACGGCGTCCCACTCCAGGCCCTTGGCGGCGTGCAGCGATGCCAGGGTGACGCCCTGGACGGTCGGCGCGTGCTGGGCAAGCGACCGTTCCTGGAGCTCGTTGACGAAGTCGGACAGGCTGAACTGTGCCCCGCGGCTGATCACGAGTTCGTCGGCCAGGGCCACGAGGGCGGCCAGCGATTCCCAGCGTTCCCGGAGCGCGCCGCCGCTGTGCGGGGCCGCGTCGGTGTAACCGAGGGAGGAAACAATGTCGCGGACCAGCTGCCCGAGCGGCTCGGGCGCGGCGGTTTCGGCCACCGCCCGGGTGGCGGCCCGGAGCTGCAGGATGGCGTCCCTGACTTCCTTCCGGGCGAAGAATCGCTCGCCGCCGCGCAGCTGGTATCCGATTCCCGCCGAGGCCAGGGCCTGTTCGTAGGCTTCGGACTGCCCATTGGTGCGGAAGAGCACGGCGACCTGGCTGGCCGGGGTCCCGGCGTCGAGCAGCTCGCGGATCCGCACGGCCACCGTGGCGGCCTCGGCTTCGTCGTCTGAACATTCGGTGAACTGCGGCACCGGGCCTGCCGGCCGCTGCGCCACGAGCTGCAGTGGCGTGGCCCAGGCGGCGTCCGCTGCGGGGCCGCCGCTGCGACGGCCGGCGAGCAGGTCGTTGGCAAGCTTGACCACCTGCGGGGTGGAACGGTAGTCCCGGATGAGCTTGACCACGTGGGCCTCGGGATACATAGCCTTGAAGCCGAGCAGGTGCTTCGGGGAGGCGCCGGTGAAGGAGTAGATGGTCTGGCTCGCGTCGCCCACGACGCAGAGGTCGTCGCGGCCGCCGAGCCACAGCTCCAGGAGCCGCTGCTGCAGCGGGGAGACGTCCTGGTACTCGTCAACGACGAAGTGGCGGTACTGCTCCCGGACGGTCGCCGCCACCTTCGGATCCTCTTGCAGGATGCCCACGGTGATCAGCAGCACGTCCTCGAAGTCGATGACGTTGCGGTCTGTCTTGACGTCCTCGTACGACTGGAAGACCCGGGCCACGGCAGTGAGGTCGAAGCCGCCCGGATTGCCGCGGCCCTGGGCGTTTTCCAGATAGTTCGCCGGGGTCAGCATGGAGACCTTCGCCCATTCGATTTCGGAGGCGAGGTCCCGGATGGAGGCGCGGTCCGTGCTGAGCCGGAGGCGGCGTGCCGCTTCCGCAATCATCTGCGCCTTGTGGTCCAGCAGGTTGGGCAGCGTGCCGCCGACCGCCTGCGGCCAGAAGAACTGCAGCTGGCGCAGCGCCGCGGCGTGGAAGGTGCGGGCCTGGACGTTGCCGACGCCGAGGTCACGGAGCCGGCTGCGCATCTCGGCGGCGGCCCGGGCAGTGAAGGTGACGGCCAGGAGACGCTGCGGGCTGTACACCCCCGAGTGCACGCCATAGGCGATCCGGTGCGTGATGGCGCGGGTCTTCCCGGTCCCGGCGCCAGCCAGGACGCACATGGGTCCTTGCAGGGTGCTGGCGACCTCGCGCTGCTCGGCGTCGAGGCCGCCCAGGATCCGTTCCTCGAGCGAGCGGGCATCCGGTTCCGGGCCGACGTCGGACGTGGCGTCCCCCGGCCCGGCAGGCTCGCCGACGGGAGTGGTACTGAAGTTCAATTTCTCTGTGGTCACTTTTGCTGCTCAGTCGGTAGTCGGTGTCCTGCGGAGGGGGACAGGCCGTGTCAGGCGCTGTCTGCGGCGTCCTGAATGACGCCGCCGTACCAGTGTTCAATGAGGGACCGGGCGATGGAGAGCCTGCTGGAAATGACGATCTCACCGCTGAGGACGGCTTCCTGCAGTTCGCTCCGGCTGAACCAGCGCGCCCGGGTGACTTCGACGCCGTCGGGCCGGGCTTCGGTGTCCGCCGTGGTGGCCGTGAAGCCGAGCATCAGGGAAGCAGGGAACGGCCAGGACTGCGAGCCGAGGTACTGGGAGGCCGTGACGCGGACTCCGACCTCCTCACCGATCTCGCGCTGCACGGCCTGTTCGAGCGACTCCCCCGGCTCGACGAAGCCGGCGAGGGTGGAATAGTTCCGGGCGTCGAGCGGGCCGCCGCCGCCGAGCAGCAGCCTCCCGTCGGCGCCCACTACCGTCACGATGATGGCCGGGTCCGTGCGGGGATAGTGCTCGGAATTGTCGGCCGGGCACCGGCGGACCCAGCCGCCGGCTTCCGGCTGCGTGAGCGAGCCGCAGCGCGGGCAATGGGTGTGCGTGGCATGCCAGTTGGCGATGGCGCTGGCTTCGACGAACAACGCCGTATCCGTGGCATTCAAGCGCGCGGCGACCTCGCGGAAACCTGCCCACTGCGCATCGCCGGGGATGCCGGCCACGTGGGCTTCGAACTCCTCGGCCCTGAGCTCGAACTGCACCGGCAGGACGAAGAGGACGAGTTCGGTTCCGGCGTCGAGGTCCGAACCGGCCAGGGCCGACCCCAGGTAGATGACGTGCTCCGGAGCGTAGGGGGTGTTCGCCAGATGCCCGGCCAGCTCGGCCGCGTTCAGGAGCACGAGGCTGTTGTCGCTGACCAGGGCCTGCCGGCCGGAAAGCACCACGGCCCGCGCCGAGCCTGAGTCGATCAGCTCTGTCAGCATCCCTGGCCTCAACCGGGCCGCGGAGCCGCGGTCGATCAGGGCCGGACGCACGGGAAGGACCGTATCCATCAGGTGGTTGGCGGGCAAGAGCTGCCCCGCGGGCGCCGCCTGGCCGGGCGACGAGGGTTCAGAGGGCGTTTTCCCTGATGCCGGTGAAGATGCCGGTGACTCCGCAAGACTCATACACCCACCGTACTGACTCGGGCTGACAAATGACATTTGCCGTCCCCGCGGCCGCGCGGGCGCAGGCGTGGGACGGATGGGCCCTTTGCCGCGTGATTAGCGCCGAATTTCCGCTGTTTTGACCCTGATTTGACCCCGATCTCAAGACTCGCCGAGGTGCATCGCCGTCTTGGGCGCCGCTCAATCTACCGTGGAAGGGTGAGAAGGAAACCAATCGAACTGGCAGCTGTAGCAACTGCGGCGGTACCCGGCCTGACCCCGACCGCCGTCAGTTCTGCGCCCGACGATCCGGCAGACTTCGACGCAGCGCTCCTGCTGGATTCGGAAGGAAAACGCTGGCGCGTCCGCTCCCCCCGGCACGCCGAGGCCAGTGCCCGGCTGGAAACCGAATTCCTGGTTCTGCGGGCCTTCGCTCCCGGCATCCGGGCCGAACTGCCGTTCCTCATGCCGACCGTGGCGGGAACGGTCCGGCAGGGACAGCTCAGCACCTTCGTCTACTCCCACCTGGCCGGCGCTACCCGCTCCCTTGACGACCTCAGCAGCGGCTCTCCGGCCCTGGCCCGGGAAATCGGGTCCGCGATGGCGGCAATCCATGACCTCCCGCGGTCAATCGTGAGCAATGCCGATCTGCCCAGCTACACCCCCAACGAATTCCGCCAGCGGCGCCTCAACGAACTCGACCAGGCCGCCACCACCGGAAAGATCCCGCCGCTGCTGCTGCGCCGCTGGGAACACGCCATGGAAGACGTCTCGCTCTGGCGCTTCAATCCGTGCGTGGTCCACGGCGACCTTCATGAGGACAACCTGCTGGTGGACGGCGACCGCGTGACCGCCGTGACAGGCTGGACGGACCTGCGCATCGGCGACCCGGCGGACGATATGGCGTGGCTGGTCGCCTCGAATGAACAGGACTTTGTCAGCGCCGTCCTGGACCACTACACCACCAGCCGGCGTGACGTTCCCGATGTCCACCTGCTGCGGCGGGCGGCGCTGTCCGCCGAATTCGCCCTGGCGCAGTATCTGGTCAAGGGCATGGCGGCCGGCAACGAGGACATGATCGACGAGGCCGAGTCCATGCTGGCGGCCCTGGCCGACGACGTCGCGGAACACGGCGGACAGCCGATCAGTGTCGAACCGCTGCCGCGGCCGGTCGGGACACCCGAACCCGGCTCGGAACCGGCCCATCCCGGCGCCGATGCGCCGACGACGGCGTCCGCCGCGTCAATCGCTTCGGACGCCCCGCGAGCACCGGGAGCGGGAGCCACAGGAGGCACGGGGGGCACTGCCGGCGGAACGGCGCCTGCCGTCAGCAAGGTCACACTGCTGCCCCTGGAGCCGGTGCCCGGCGCCGCCCAGGGCACACCTGCCGCGCCGGAGATCAGTGCCGTGCCCGCTGTCCATGTCACGCCCATCCCCCGCGGGACGGAGGATGGGGCCCCGAAGGCCGCCGCGCAGCCCGACACCGACAAGGACACGGATGCGGACGCCGGCACCGCCACAGGCACCGGCACCGCCACAGGAACAGGCACCGGCACGGGCACCAACGGTGACGCCGGAACCACCCCTGAGGCCTCCGGTGACGATGTGACCCAGGAGAATGCCCCGGACGCTACGGCCACACAGACCGATGCCCCGGGCCCAGGTGCCGGCGTGGCCGCAGAAAACGACGCTGACGCCGCGGTTCCCGCTGCCGACGACACCTCGACGCAATCAATCGCCGTCGTCCAGCCCGAGTCAGCCGGGAAACCTGCACCGGATGACAACACGTCAACCGCCGCCATCGCGGCGGCCGACGCCACGTCCCGCTAGCCCCTTCTGCCCGGACCAACTGCCTGAGCTGTCTGCCCCTGCTGTCTTCCTGAGCTGACTTCCTGAACTGTCGGCCCGAATCGTCGGCCCGGGCAGCCGACGGACCCCCGTGGCGGCTGCCCCGCCGGCTTCCGGATCCGCCTAGTCGCCCGACGCCGCCGTGGTCCTCCCCAGCGCAGCGGCCACAATTCTTTCAAGTTGCTCCGCCGATCCGAGGTCGTGCGGACGGACCACCTGATTGTCAGCAACGTAGTAGAACGCTGCCCGGACGTCCTCCAGCGGGACCCCCTTGAGCCGGGCCCAGGCCAGGCGGTAGACGGCGAGTTGGACGGCCTTAACCTTCAGCTGGGCTGCCGAGGGGCGGCGTCCGGTCTTCCAGTCCACGAGGTCCCAGCCGCCGTCGGCGTCGCGGAACACGGCGTCGATCCGGCCCCGAACCACGACGTCACCGATCCTCGTCTCCACCGGGACCTCTACATGGGCCGGGGCGCGGTGTGCCCACTCGGACTGGCGGAAGGTCTCCACCATGGAATCCAGGCCGTAGGCCTCGTCGATGTGATCGTCGGCGCCGGCGGCCTCGCCCAGGTCCAGCATGCCCGCGGCGCCGAAGTATTCCTCCACCCACGCGTGGAAGGCCGTGCCCTTGCGCGCCGACATCCCCGGTTCGCGCGGGACGGGGCGCCGCAGGCGAGCCACAACGGAGCCCGCGTCATCTTCAAGGTCCACCAGGGTGGACGCCGAGATATGGCCGGGCAAGTGCACGTCCTGGACCACGGAACGGCGGGACCGGCGTTCCAGCAGGGTGGCCGCCTCCTGCGCCCAGCCGGCCGCCGGACCCCGCAGGAGCGGCCGGCGTTCGTCCTCGCCGCCGGACTGCGCCCGGGCGGGCGCCGGATCACGGCCCACGCCGCAGGTCCGGGCGAGACCAGGGTCAAAGTCCGGGTCAAGGTCCATCGCCTGCAGGACACGGACCGCGGCGGATTCCATGGCTGCCCGGCGCCCCGGGATCAGCCTCAGCCGTTTGCCGGTGCGGGGGTCGGACGGCCCCTCAAGCGGATCGTAGGGCCACGTGGCGACCTCGAGTTCGGAAGTCAGGGGGCTTTCGGCGGGAAGCGCCTCCTCACTGACGGACAGGGGATGGACTTCGGCTGCACCCTCCACTGCGAGGCCCTCAAGCTCGGCCAGGAAGGGCGACATCTCGGCCAGTCCGGCGCGGGACCCTACCCATGCCGCACTGGAAATCCAGAGCACGTGTTTGGCCCGGGTGTAGGCCACGTAGGCCAGGCGCCGTTCCTCCGCTTCGCCGTGCGTCTGGACAGCGGATTTGAACTCCTTCTCGGCGTCGAGCCAGCCTTTCTGGTCCGGCTGGTCAAGGTCCCATTGGGGCAGGTCGGCGCGATCGCCGCGCAGCGGCCACGGCAAAGCCGCACTTCCGCTGCTCCACCGTGAGTCCCTGCTGCTGGGGAAAGCCCCTGAGTTGAGCCCGGGAACGAACACGACATCCCATTCCAGGCCCTTGGAGGCGTGGACGGTCAGGAGCTGGACGGCCTCATGGTTCACCTCGGGAGCTGCGGCGTCCAGGCCGTTTTCCTCGGCCGCCGCGGCTTCCAGCCAGGCAAGGAACGCCAGAACGTCGACTCGCTGGGAGGTGTGCAGGAACCCGGCGGCGGCGTCCTGGAAGGCGTCCAGGTTCCGGCGCGCCTGATGGATGCTGATTCCGGGCCGCGCCGCGACTTCGATGTCCAGGAGCATGGCCCGTTCCACCTCGCCCAGCAAGGTGGAGAGGTCATCCCCCATGTAGCTGCGCAACTGCCGGAGTTCGTCCGAGAGCCGTTGCAGGCGGCCGCGGGCCTCGGGGCTCAGCCTGCGGCCGTGCGCCGAGGTCCATCCCTCGCGGGGCAGCCAGTCCAGGGCTTCGACCAGGCTGGCGGAATCTGTGATGTCGCCTTCAATTACCGCGTCATCGGCAGTGTCCGGCACCGCGCTATCAGCGGCGTCCGGGCTGCCGGGACGGCCGCGGCGGCGGGCGAGGAAACTCGACCAGTCCCTCAGCGCCATCAGGTCCGCGGGGCCGATCCGCCACCGTGCGCCGGCCAGCAGGCGCATGAGGGAGTCCGAGCGCCCGGGGTCGGCCAAGACCCGGAGCGTCGCGACAAGATCGATGATTTCCGGGGTGTCCAGCAGGCCGCCGAGCCCGACGATTTCGTACGGAATGCCCCGGACCTCAAACTCCCGCCGAATGCATTCCATCTGTGCCCGGCGCCGGCAGAGGACTGCCATGGCCGGAGGCAGCGCGTCTGCCTGCGCGGCGTCGAAGTCTGTCACCCGGAACTTCAGGACGTCCCCGGCGATGGCCGCGGCCTCGGCTTCATCCGTGGGGAACCGTCCCATCACGACCCTGCCCTGGACCGCGGCCGGGCTGGGCTGCAAGGGCGGGACCTCGACGGCATCGGCCGTTTCCCGGGCCCCGGCGGGCCCGAGGCTCGCCGCCGCCTTGCTCAACGGCGCCGAGATGAGGTTGGCCGTGGCGAGGATGTTGCGCCCGTTGCGCCATGCCGTGGTCAGGTACGACGTCGGCGCGACGGCAAAGCGTGCCGGCCCGGCGGACTCGCTGCCCCGGTTCCCGCCAATCCCCTCCTCCCCAATACCTTCGCCGCGTTCGCCGCCGGGGCCTTCACCCGCGGTGACGTCGCCGTTCGTGGCGTCGCCGCTGACGCGGACCGGGAATTCACGGACGAAGTGGAAGAGTTGCCCGGCGGAGGCTCCCCGGAAGCCGTAGATGGATTGGTTCGGGTCCCCTACCGCTGTGACGGCATGGCCGTCACCAAAGAGCCGGGAGAAGAGCACCAGCTGGGCATGCGATGTGTCCTGGAACTCATCGAGCAGCACTACTTTGTAGCGTTGACGCTCTGTTTGCGCGGCGACCGGAATCTCGTTGGCCACCCGCGCCGCCAGGGCCACGAGGTCGCCGAAGTCCAGGGCTCCGCGGGCGCGCTTCGCCGCGGAATACCGGCCCACCATGTCCGCGACGCTGGCCCGGGTCCGCAGCATGGCGCTGAGCTCGCCCGCCGCCTGAGTGGGGTTCTTCTTGGCCCCGGCCACGTAGGGAAGCGACTCGAAAGCGGCGATCCGTTCCAGTAGCCAGCCCCGGACATGGGCCGGGTCCTGCAAGTGTTCCGCGCACTCCCCTGCCAGCTGGATCACGGCCTTGACGAGGGTCGATTTGGCGGACCGGAAGTGTTCGTAGTCCCCGTCAAAGGCCTCCACCACCTCGCTGGCGAGCTGGAACGACTGGGCACCGCCGAGCAGCACGACGTCGCGTTCGACGCCGAGGCGGAGGCCATAGTCGGACACGATGCCGCTTGCGTACGAGTGGTATGTGGAGACCTTCGGTTCGAGCGCGTCGGTACTGAGCAGCCCGGCGGGGAAGATGGTGTTCCCGGTGTCCGCCGCCGCAATGCGCGCCAGCGCGGTCAGCTTGGACCGGATCCGGGAGGCGAGCTCACCGGCGGCCTTGCGGGTGAAGGTGACGCCGAGGACTTCCTCCGGCCGAACCCAGCCGTTGGCCACGAGCCACACCACCCGATCCGCCATGGTGGCCGTCTTCCCCGAGCCGGCCCCTGCGATGACAAGCCGCGGGGCCAGGGGCGAGGAAATGATCAGGGACTGCTCGGCCGTGGGACTGTTCTTCTCCCCCAGCAGTGCGGACAGCTCCTCGGGGCTGAACCGCGGATCAGGAAGCGCATCGGGAAGGGTGCCGGCAGTCGGTGCCGGGTGCGGGCCGGCCAGGCCGGTGGGCGGCGCCTCGGAGGTCATTCAGTAACCTGCTTTCCCCGCACGCACAGCGGGCACACTTCGGGGAGCCGGCAGCCGTGGCCGCCGTGTCCTCCCTTGGACGGATCATGGCGGGCCTGGAAAGTACTGCCGGACATCACCCGGGCGGCGTCGCCAACCAACTCCAGCGCCCAGTTGTCCTGCGGGTCCAGCGGGACCTGGGATTGGATGCCGGGGCTCTTGGTGGTGGTGCCGAGCTGGGCCAGGACGGCTCCGCCCGGCAGCGGCGGCGGACCGTCGTCGGGACCCGCAAAGCCCCCGGCCAGCACGGCTGCCTGGTAGGCGCCGAGCTGCGGATGACGCTCCAGCTCCGCTTTGCCGGGCTGGCGCTTGCCGGTCTTGAGGTCAACGATCACCAACCGGCCTTCGGCGTCGATCTCCAGCCTGTCGACCTGGCCGCGGAGCACGGCGGGCCGTGCCGGCCCGGTGCCCCCGGTGTCGCCGGACCCGGATCCGGCGGCCCCCGCGGGCACCGCGGAAGCGGCCGTCTCCGCCGGAAGGTCCCCAAGCTTCACCTCAAAATCCTGTTCGACGCCGACCAGGCTCCTGCCCTCGCTGCGCATGACGAGGACATACTGGGCGAGTTTACGGACCATGGACTCCGCACGCTGGAAGTCGAGCTTGCCTTCCCAGTTGTCCTTCATTCCCAGCGTGGGCCAGCGCCGGACGAGTTCCGCGACGTATTCTCCCCCCGAGGCGTCTGGGAGGTCCTGCGCTATGGCGTGGACCAAGGTTCCCAGGCTGCGGGCAAAATCCGTCGCCGCTTCCCCGCCGGCGGCCTGGACGAACCAGTCCAGCGGTGATTTCTGCACGGTTTCGACCTTCGAGGGCGAAACGAAGACGGTGCCGCCCGGAGGCACAACCGGCTCCTCGGAGGACAACTCGGCCAGCCCCCACCAGCTCGCCGGGTGCGCGCCGGGGACCGGCGGCTGTGCTGTGGCCAGGAGCCCCAGCACGGCCGCGGCTTCGGCCGATTCGGGGGCCCTGGGGTCCAGTTGTGCGTACTGGCGCAGTTCCGCGACCAAGGCCCGGAGGGTCAGTGGCCGCTCGACCGGGGTAAAGCCCCTCCGGTCCTGCCCCGGAGGCAGCGGCGCCACATAGTCCAGGAATGAGGACGGCTGCTCGTCCTCAGAGGACACAGCCGTGCAGATCAGCACGTCGCGGGCGCGGGACACCGCGGTGGAAAAGCTCCTGAGTTCGTCATAGCGGATTTCGCGCAACCGGCTGAGCGGATCCAGCTGCAGGGCATATTGCACGCCGTGTTCCACGGCATCGGCAAACAAGGTGCTGCCGAGCAGCTCACCGCGCAGCCGGGTGTTGGGCCACACGCCTTCTTGAAGCCCCGGCACGATGACCACAGGCCATTCCCGGCCTGCGGCGCTGGCAGGCGTCATGAGTTCCACCGCGTCTTCAAGCTGCGCCCTGGCGGCCAGGGTGTCCATCGGGAGCTCCTGGCTCAGCAGGTATTCCAGGAACTGCTCGGGGCCGGAGCCGGGGAGCTGGTCAACGAAGCGTTCGGCGGTGTGGAACAGCGCCATCATGGCATCGAGGTCGCGGTCGGCCCGCGCCCCGGCCGACCCTCCGGCCAGGGCGGCCTCGGTCCAGCGGGAGGCCAGGCCGGTGGAGTGCCAGAGTGCCCACAGCACCGTTTCGGCGTTGGCTCCGGGGGCCTCGGCGGCGTCCCGCCCGGCCCTGATCATCCGGGCGATCCGGCGGGCCGAGTGCCCCTCGATGCCCAGTGTCGCCAGCGCTCCGGGCTCCAGCAGGGCTTCGACCAGGAGGGCGTCGCTGGTCCGCCCGCCACCGCCGAGCAGTTCCTCGCCGCGGAGTGACTGCCGCAGCCTGCGCAATTCGATGGAGGTGGCGCCACCGATCCGGGATGTCAGCAGGGACACGGCGGACTCGGGCGTGAGCGCTGCAGGGTCCAAGGCCACGGCATAGGCATCCAGCAAAGGACGCACGGCGACCTCGTCCCGGACCGCGGATTCGGCGACGGGAATCCGCACCGGAATCCCCTGGCCGGCCAGGTACCGCTGCAGCTGGCTGAGCTGGCCGCCGTTGCGCACGATCACCGCGATGTCCCCGAGTTCCCGCGCGTCGTTCAACTGGGCTTCGAGGATCCGCTGAGCTACGTACCTCAGTTCGTGGACCGGGGACGGCAGCAGATGCGCCTCCACCGATCCCGAACAGCCGTCGACGGCGATGCGGGGCGACGGGTCGCCCGGACCGTCCGGCGTCGGGACTGCTGCGGGCTGCTCGAGCCGGCGTGCGGACTGACCGCCGGAGCGTCGGGAGATGCGCCCGGCCACCGACAGCCACGACTCTGCCACGGCCGGGGCATGCCGGTGCGCCGTCCAGAGCGGACGTTCCAGGATGACTCCGTCGGCGGCCAGGAGCCGGGGAAGCTCCGCCACGAGATCGGGGCGCGCGCCGCGGAAGCCCTGAACCACCGTGTCCGGCGAGGCGGTGATGATGGCGTCCTTGCCTGCGGCGATGTCTGCGAGCAGTTCGAAGACGGCGGGGTTCGCTTCCTGGATGTCGTCCACGAGAATCAGCTGCAGCCGGTCGCGCTCCGCGGCAAGGAATTCCGGGGCGTCCTGGAAGATCTGCCGTGCTGCGGTGATGATGCCTGCGGGGTCGAAGGCCTCGGGCATGCGCAGGTCCAGGACGTCGCGGTACTCGGAGTACAGCGCTGCCGCCGGAATCCAGTCGGGCCGGTTGCACTGCCGGGCAAGGGCGACGAGGTCCTCTGCCGTCCGCCCGGATTCGATGATCCGGTCAAAGAGCTGGCGGACCTCCTGCCGGAAACCGCGAGTCTGCAGCGCGGCGTCCAGATCTTCCGGCCACGGTAGCTCAAGGCCGGGCAGGGCATGTCCCTCGAGCAGTTCTTTGATGATCAGGTCTTGTTCCGGGCCGGAGAGCAGCTTTGGCTGGCGCGGCAGCGGCAGAATGCCTTCGGCTTTGGCCCGCCGGATCAGATCGAAGGCATACGACGCCCAGGTGCGGGCCGGTGTCGTGCTCAGGCTCCGGTCCAGGCGGGCCGTGAAGCGGTCGCGGAGTGTATCCGCGGCAAGCCTGCCGGGAGCCAGGATGAGCATCCGTTCCGGGTCCAGGCCATCCCTCCGGGTGCGGCGGACGGCGGCTTCGACCAGGACTGTCGATTTGCCGGTGCCGGGAGCCCCCGGCACCAGAACCGGGCCGGATCCGGGCGGGACCTCGACGGCGGCGAGCTGGTCGGGCGACAGCACCGGGACAGCACTGTGGTGGGTCCGGGGCGGCAGCAGGCGCAGACCAGCGCCCGTTGCCGGTGCCGCCCCGGGGATCCGGGACCGCGCGCGGTGCGGGCCTGGATCGAGGCTTGCGGGCTGCAACTCGATTCCCCGAAACTCGGACAGCTGCGTCCCGGGCTGCTGCAATTCAGGCTGCTCCAACTCGGGCTGCTGCATCTCGGACTGAAACTCGGGCTGCATGCCGTGGCTGGAGGTGTTCACACAGTCATTTCATCATCCGGTACCGACAATTTATGCAATGCCCGTTCGAGGCGCTCAGCTATGGCGTCTATCCGGTCGAAGTCGGCGTCGGTGGGCGCCCACCGGCCTGCGGCCAGGTCAACCCGCCAGCGTCCCTCGCCGGTCCGCAGGAAGTCCTCGTAACCGCCCAGCAACGGTGTCCCCTCCCGCAGATAGAGCGAGAGTGCCTCGTGCTCATGGCCGGGAGGTGCGTCCCCGCTGGACTTCAGCACGCGCCACCAAGGCACGCTGGTGCCGTGGTGGCTCATGACGGAACCGACCTGACGCGGGCCGCCGGAGCCCAAGAGTTCAGCAACGTCGCCATAGGCCACCGCGGTCCCGGCGGGGATCAACGCCACGAGTTCCAGCACTGCCTCCACATACTCCGTCCGCATCGGTCAAGCCTAGCCGTTTCCCACCCAGGCGCCGTGCCCGGACGGCACGCGGGGCGGCGGTCAAGTACTGTCGGAGGCAGCAGGTAGCGTTGAAGCATGAGCACTTGGAACAGCCTTCCCCGCGCAGCCTTCGACCTCGAAACAACGGGCCGCAACTCCCGCTCGGCGCGGATCGTCACGGCGTCAGTCACCGTGGTGGATTCCGACGGCGGCGTGATCAAGGAACACGAGTGGCTAGCCGACCCCGGCGTTGAGATTCCCACCGAGGCCAGCGACATCCACGGCATCACCACCGAGCAGGCCCGCCGCGAGGGCCGCCCTGCCGCCGAAGTGACGCGCGAACTCGCCGCGGTACTGCAGGAGCTGTTCGACTCCGGCGTGCCGGTCATCGCGTTCAACGCCAGCTACGACTTCACCGTCCTCGCTGCCGAATCGGCCCGCTACGGCGTCCCGCAGTTAAGCCGTTTCCCCGTCCTGGACCCGTACATCATGAACAAGCAGGTGGACCGGTACCGCAAGGGCAAGCGCACGCTCACTGCCCTGTGCGAGGAATACGGCGTCAGCCTCGACAACGCCCACACCTCTGCCGCCGACGCCCTGGCAACCCTGCGCATGCTTGATGCCATGGCGGGAAAATTTCCCAAGCTCAGGATGCCGGCGGGCAACCTGCACCAGCTCCAGATCGAGTGGGCCTCGGCCCAGGCCGCGGATTTCCAGAGCTACCTGCGCAAGACGAAGCCTGCCGCCGTGATCGAAGGCGACTGGCCGGTCCTGCCCCCGGAGGACGCAAGCCGCGGCGACTTCTAGACCGCCGGGCACAGGCACAGACACAGGGCGCTGAAACTTCTTAAAACGAAACGTTCGCCGGCAAATGACCGCCGGAAGGACTTTCCTAGTCCCCCAATACGCGCAATTCCAGCAATTGCGATGCAACTCACACCGCCCGGGGCTTTCTGGCACAGGGTCCCCGGGCGTCGATGATTCCGCCGCGCCTTGACGCCGCTCTCCGGATCACGGCCAAACGTCCAGGATCGTGAAGATCCTTCGTTGATCAGCCATTGCCGCACCGACTAATTCGGATTCAAACGGCGTCCGCGTCGGATGACACAATTATCTTTCGCGGCGTGTCTGCTCCGCCCGGCGCCCAAGCGAGCGGCCGGGAGCCCGATGAGCCTCCCCGCGAACCACTGAACTTCAAAGAAAGTGATTGCGTGATGAAAAGCAAAGCCTTGAAGTGGCTGACAACCGTTCCCGTGGCCGTCGCCGTGGCGGTCTCCCTGGCGGCGTGCGGTGGCGGGTCGGCGCAGACCTCGGCATCACCGACGGACGCGCTGCAGGGCAGCGACCAGACCTCCCTGGACAAGTACACCACCAAGGACGTCACGCCCCTGGACAAAATCGATAAGTCCAAGCTCGGCCTCATCAGCGACGGAACCCTCACGGTGGGTACGCTCTCGGACGCCCCGCCGAACATCTACATCGACAAGTCCGGCAAGTTCACCGGCTACGACAACGAGCTCCTGCGCGCCATCGCCGACAAGCTGGGCCTCAAGGTGGAGTTCAAGGCGACCGGCTTCGCGTCGCTGCTCGCCCAGGTCCAGAACAAGCAGTTCGACCTCGGGTCCTCCTCGATCTCCACCACTGACGCCCGCCGCAAGACCGTGGGCTTCACCAACGGTTACGACTTCGGCTACATGGCCGTGGTGGCCAAGAAGGACGCCCCCGTCAAGGGGTTCAAGGACCTGACCAAGGACACCCGCATCGCGGTGGTCCAGGGCACCGTGCAGGATGACTATGTCACCAACACGCTCCAGATCGAGCCCGTCCGCTTCGAGGATTACAACACCGCTTACGCCAACCTGAAGAACGGTCAGGTTGACGCCTGGGTCGCGCCGTCCCAGCAGGCCACCGGCCAGGTCAAGGAAGGCGACGGCACGGTCATCGCCGAGTCCGTTGTGAACACCCAGAACTTCACCGCGTACGCCGTCAACAAGGACAACCAGGCGCTCATTGACGCACTGAACTCCGGCCTCGACGCCGTGATTGCCGACGGCACCTGGTCCAAGCTGACCAAGGAATGGTACCCGGACCGCGAGACTCCGGCCACGTGGTCACCGGGCTCCAAGGCCGTCACCGTTCCGAAGTCCTAGTCCATGGATGCACTCGATCAACTCGTCAAGACCTTCTTTGACTGGGAGGCGATGGCAGCCGTCCTACCGAACATGATTATGTTCGGGCTGCCCAACACCCTGATCCTGGCGGTTTCCTCGGGCGTGCTCGGGTGCATCCTGGGCATGGTCCTGGCCGTTATGGGCACGTCCCGCCTCACTGCGCTCCGGGTGCTGTCCAGGATCTATACGGATATATTCCGCGGCGTCCCCGCCATTGTGATCATCCTCCTGATCGGCCTCGGGCTCGGACCCGTGGTCCGGGTGACAACCGGATCCACGAACCCGTTCCCGCTCGCCATCTTCGCCCTGACCCTCATGGCGGCGGCCTATATCGGCGAGATTTTCCGCTCAGGCATCCAGAGCGTGGAAAAGGGCCAACTGGAGGCCTCCCGTGCCCTGGGCTTCAGCTATGGCTCGTCCATGCGTCTCGTGGTGATTCCGCAGGGCATCCGCCGGGTGCTCCCGGCCCTGGTCAACCAATTCATCGCGCTGATCAAGGACTCGTCCCTGATCTACCTGCTGGGCCTGATCGCCAGCCAACGCGAGATCTTCCGGATCGGTAACGACGCAGCGGCCAACACGGGGAACCTTTCGCCGCTGGTTGCCGCGGCGTTCATGTACCTGTTGCTGACCGTTCCGCTCACCCACCTGGTCAACTACATCGACAACCGCCTGCGCACCGGCCGTCCGGAGAAGAAGCAGCCGGACGACGCCGCGGCCCTGATCGGGAAGGGAGCACAGCCATGAGCGAATTCGCCTCCGGCTCGCTGACCGGCAAGAACCTGCACCTGTCCTTCGGATCCAACCACGTTCTGCGCGGCATCGACCTGCACGTGGAGAAGGGCACTACCGCGTCTGTGATCGGCCCCTCAGGTTCCGGGAAGTCCACGCTGCTGCGGGTCATGAACCGCCTGATCGAACCGGATCAGGGAGACATCCTGCTGGACGGCCGCTCGGTCCTGAAGGACAACCCGGACGAACTGCGCCAGCGGATCGGCATGGTGTTCCAGCAGTTCAACCTGTTTCCGCACAAGACCGTGGTGGACAACGTCTCGCTCGCCCTGCGGAAGCTGCGCAAACTGCCGGCCGAGCAGGCCCGGGCCGAGGCACTCGAGCAGCTCGATCTGGTGGGGCTCAAGCACAAGGCCGACGCGCGTCCCGCCAACCTCTCCGGCGGCCAGCAGCAGCGCGTGGCGATCGCGCGTGCGCTGGCTATGAAGCCGGAGGTGATGTTCTTCGACGAGGCCACCTCCGCCCTCGACCCGGAACTCGTCAAGGGTGTGCTGGCGCTGATGACCGACCTCGCCAAGGGCGGCATGACCATGGTGGTGGTCACCCACGAAATGGGCTTCTCCCGCACAGTCTCGGACACGGTCACGTTCATGGACGGCGGCGTCGTCGTGGAGTCCGGTCCGCCGGAACAGATCTTCACAAACCCGCGGACCGAACGGCTGCAGGGCTTCCTCTCCGACGTACTCTAGTCGGCCGGCCGCCACGGCAGCATTAACGACTGATGGCACCCGCGCTGCGGGTGCCATCAGTCGTTTACGCATGCCGGCCGTTGGGGGCCGCCAGGCGCACTAACTGCACGGGGCCGGACGCCGGGCCCGCCGACGCTCCCGCATGGCTAACGCGTCCGCGGGCCTGAGGCTACGGCTTCGCTGCGGCTGCCGCCTTCGCCGCGGCCGGCAGGGCCTCGAAGATCCGGTTCATCGCGGCGTCGTCGTGCGCGGCGGAAAGGAACCAGGCTTCGAAGACCGACGGCGGCAGGTAGACCCCGGAGTCCAGCATCGAGTGGAAGAACGGGGCGTAGCGGAACACTTCCTGGCCCTGGGCGTCGTCGTAGTTGTGGACGCCCCGCGCGCCCGTGCCGAACGCCACGGAGAACAAGTTGCCGGCGCGCTGGATGGAGTGGTCCACGCCTGCGGCATCGAGGGCCGACGACAGCGCCGCGGAGAGCTCCAGGGAGCGTGCGTCCACGAAGGAGTAGACCTCGGGGGTGGCGTGGGTGAGGGTCGCGACGCCGGCGGCCATGGCCACCGGGTTCCCGGACAGGGTCCCGGCCTGGTAGACGGGGCCCACGGGCGCCAGGTAGTCCATAACCTCGGCGCGTCCGCCGAGGGCCGCCGTCGGCATGCCCCCGCCGATCACCTTTCCGAACGTCAGCAGGTCAGGGACCCACGGCTCGGCTGCGTCGGCGGCCCCGCCGGTCAGCCCCCAGTATCCGGAGTAGCCGGTGCGGAAGCCGGTGAGGACCTCATCGAGGATCAGCAGGGCGCCGTGCTCGCGGGTGATCCGGGACAGGCCCGCGTTGAAACCCTCACCGGGGGTGACCACGCCCATGTTGGCGGGGGCGGCTTCGGTGATGACGGCGGCGATGCTGTCACCGTGCTTGGCGAAGGCGGCTTCGACGGCGTCAAGGTCGTTGTAGGGCAGGACCAGGGTCTCGGCGGCAGTCGCGGCCGTGACACCGGCAGAGCCGGGCAGCGCGAGGGTCGCCAGCCCCGAGCCGGCGGCGGCGAGAAGGCCGTCGAGGTGGCCGTGGTAGCAGCCGGCGAACTTGATGACGAGGTTCCGGCCGGTGAAGCCGCGGGCCAGCCGGATGGCGGTCATGGTGGCCTCGGTACCGGTCGAAACCATCCGGACGCGTTCGGCGGCCGGGACGCGCTCCTTGACGATCGCGGCGAGGTTGGCCTCGTCCGGCGTGGACGCGCCGAAGGACAGGCCGCGGTCGACGGCGGCGTGCACGGCGGCGATCACCTCCGGGTGGGCGTGGCCCAGCAGCGCCGGGCCCCAGGAGCAGACGAGGTCGACGTAGTCGGCGCCGTCGGCGTCGGTCAGGTAGGCACCCTTGGCGGACACCATGAACCGCGGCGTCCCGCCCACGGAGCCGAAGGCGCGCACGGGCGAGTTCACGCCGCCCGGCATCAGCTGGCGGGCGCGGTCAAAGAGTTCCTCGTTGCGAGGCATGCTGGAAGTCATGGTTCCTATTCTTTCAGTTCACAGCCGGCCAGGTCGCAGCCGGCCGGTTCGCAGCGTAGTCAGTTCGCAGTGGAGTCGCCGGCCGGCGAACCGGACAGCAGGGCGGCCACGCGGGGCGCCACCTCGGTGCCGAACAGTTCGATGGAGCGCATCATGGCCGTGTGCGGCAGGGTGCCGTTGCTGTACTTGAGATCAAAGCGGTCCACGCCCAGGTTCTTCTTCAACAAGGCAATCTTCGCGGCCACGGTTTCCGGGGACCCCACGTAGAGTGCGCCCTCGGCGGTGCACATGGCGTCGAATTCGGCCCGGCTCCCCGGGCCCCAGCCGCGCTCCGCGCCCAGCCGGTTGCGCATCGCGATCCAGTGCGGGAAGAACTCCTCCCGCGCTTCCTCGTCGGTGGCGGCAATGTGGCCGGGCGAGTGTGTGGCCATTTGCTGCATCGGCTGCCCGTATTTGGCCATGGCCTCACGATAGAGGCCGGCCAGCGGGGCGAAGGACCGCGGCTGGCCGCCGATGATCGCGAAGATGATCGGGTAGCCGTACTCGGCGCAGCGAAGCACTGATTCGGGCGTGCCGCCGACACCGATCCAGGTGGGCAGGAGGTGGTGTTCCAGCGGCGGATAGACGCTCAGTCCGTTGATGGCCGGCCGGGTGCGTCCCTCCCAGTGGACGGGTTCCTGCGCCCGGACCTTGTCGAAGAGTTCGAGCTTTTCCTCGAAGAGGACGTCGTAGTCTGCCAGGTCGAGGCCGAACAGCGGGAAGGATTCAATGAAGGAGCCGCGGCCCAGCATGACTTCCGCGCGGCCGCTGGAGATGGCGTCCACGGTGGCGAAGCGCTGGAAGACCCGGATCGGATCATCGGAACTGAGCACTGTCACGGCGGAGCCGAGCCGGATGTGCTTGGTGCGGGCGGCCGCGGCGGCCAGGAAGACTTCGGGCGCGGACACCGCGAAGTCGCGCCGGTGGTGCTCCCCCACCGCGAAGGCGTGCAGGCCGATCTCGTCGGCGAGCTCAGCCTGCTCGAGGAGCTGCCGCAGGACCTGGGCGTGCGGGACGGGGTGGCCGTCGGGGAAGACGCCGACGTCACCGAAGGTGTTCAGGCCCAGGAGGATCCGCCCGGGCCCCACCGGGGCCGTGGGAGAGGGAGTCCGGGACTCGTGGGCCGTGGTCACCGGGATTCCCTGAGCCAGCCGGCGAGTTCGCTCGCCCAGTAGGTCAGCACCATGTTGGCGCCGGCACGCTTGATGCCCAGGACGGATTCGGTGATGGCGGCCCGGCGGTCGATCCAGCCGTTCGCGGCGGCGGCCTCGATCATCGAGTATTCGCCGGAGATCTGGTACGCGGCCACGGGCACCGGGCTCATGGCGGCGACGTCGGCGAGGATGTCCAGGTAGCTCATGGCGGGCTTCACCATGACCATGTCGGCGCCTTCGGCCAGATCCAGGTCCACCTCGAGAATGGCCTCGCGGCGGTTGGCGGCGTCCATCTGGTATGTGCGGCGGTCCCCGGTCAGCTGCGAGTCGACGGCCTCCCGGAAGGGCCCGTAGAACGCGGAGGCGTATTTCGCGGCGTAGGCCACGATGGCGGTGTTGGCGTGCCCGGCGTCCTCCAAGGCCTGCCGGATCACGGCGACCTGGCCGTCCATCATGCCGGACGGGCCGAGGACGTGGGCCCCGGCGTCGGCCTGTGCGACAGCCATCTGGCCGTAGATCTCCAGGGTCGCGTCATTGTCCACGTAACCGTTGGCGTCCAGGACGCCGCAGTGGCCGTGGTCGGTGAATTCGTCGAGGCACACATCGCTCATGACCACGAGCTCGTCGCCGACCTCGGCGCGGACGTCCCGGATGGCCTTGTTCAGCACGCCGTCGGGGTCCAGGGAGGCGGTGCCGCGCGCGTCCCGGACGGCCGGGACACCGAACAGCATGATCCCGCCGACGCCCAGCTCTACGGCCTCGGCCGCGGCGCGCTTGAGCGAATCGGTGGTGTGCTGCTGCACGCCGGGCATCGAGGCAATCGGGTTGGGCTGGGTCAGGCCTTCACGGATGAAGGCGGGAAGGATCAGTTCCGCGGCCGAGAGGCGGTGCTCGGCGGTCAGCCGCCGCATGGCGGGCGTGGTGCGGAGCCGGCGCGGCCGGTGGGTCGGGAAGCTCATGTGTTGTCCTTCGCTGGATGCTCTGCTGGAAAACGTACGGCTGGAAAGAGATTTGCTGGAAATCGAACTGCCGGTGAGTGCTCTGCCTGTGCGCGGCCGGCTGCTGAGGTCCCGGCGGCCGGCTCCGCCACCGGCTGGGAACGGACGACGGCGGCGACGAGGCCTGACGCGGTCGGGGTTTCGGCGACGGCGGCGACCGTGAGTCCAAGCTCAGCCGCCTCCGCCGCCGTCGAACGCCCGATCGCGACGAACTTGCATCTGCCGAGCGGGGCGAGGTCCGCAAGGATGCGGCGCGCCGCACTTGGTGACGCGGCGACGACGGCGTCGAGCCGGCCGGCGACGATCTCGCGTTTCGCTTCGGCGGCTGTCAGGACGTCGGCGGGCGCGCCGGCGTCGGCGCCCTGCAGCGGCGGCTGGCAGGGCGGCAGGCTCAGGCCTGGATTAGCAGGGTAGTCCACCGTCCGGTACGCCGTGACTGCCTGCACCGAGGCGCCGCGGGCCTCCAGCCCGCGGCGGAGCCTGGCATCGGCGATGTCGGCCTGGGGCAGGAGCACGCTGCCGCGGCCTTCCGGCCAGACTCCCAGCAGGCCGGTCCCGGACTGCAGTGCCGTTGGCGCGAGGTCCACGCTGATCCCCCTCGATTCGAGGATCTGCCGGGTGGCGGGCCCGATCGTGGCCACCTGGACGTGGCCGGGAAGCCATGCGGCCAGCGTGGAGCCGCGTTCCGCGGCCTTGCCCTCGAGCACTTGGACTGTGGTCACGCTGCTGATGACGAGCCAGTTGTAGGCACCGGCGCCGAGGGCGTCGAAGGCGACGTCCAGGGAGTGCTGGTCGCGTGCCATCTCGAAGTCGATGAGGGGCAGCAGCACGGGCTCGGCACCCAGCCGGCGCAGGGCCGCGATGAGCTCACCGGCGCGGTCCGGGCTACGGGCGATCAGGATCCGGGCACCGTCCAAGGCTCCCCGGGCGTGACCGTCCGGCCCGCTGTTGCCCTTGTGGCTGGCGTTGTCGCGTCCCATATGCGGTGGATCCCCCGGTTCAGGAAGCGGTCAGGTCAGCGATATCGGCGGCTCCGCGGGCCAGCAGGACTTCGGCCAGTTCGATTCCCAGCAGGGTCGCGCCGACCTCGGTCAGCCCGTCGGTCGCCTTCCGGTCCCGGACACTGGCCGTGCCGTCGACGGCGCAGACCACGGCTTCGAGGTACAGCATGCTTCCCTTGCGGTACGCATAAGCGCCCACCGGCGCGGCACAGCCTGCCTCCAGACGGGCCAGGAGCGCCCGCTCGGCGGTGACGGCGAGCCGCGTGTCCGGGTCATCGAGTGCCGCGAGGGCCTGGGCGAGGACACCCTGGGAGCCTTCGGTGGACCCGGCCTTGCGTGGTGCGTCGGCGGTACGGCACTCGATCGCAAGAGCTCCCTGCCCGGCGGCGGGCAGCATGATGTCCGTCTCAAGGTATTCGCTGACCGTATCCAGCCGGCCGATCCGGTGCAGGCCGGCGGCGGCGAGGACGACGGCGTCGAGGTCACAGGACTTGCCGTCCACGACGTCGTCGGTGGTGTTCCCCGGCAGCCCGGGAACGCGTCCCAGCCGGGTGTCCACGTTGCCGCGGATATCCCGGATGTCCAGGTCCGGCCGGGCGGCGCGCAACTGGGCCGCACGCCGCGGCGAGCCGGTGCCCACGCTTGCGCCCGCAGGGAGGTCGGCGAGCTTGTACCCGTCCCGCGCGCAGAGGACGTCACGGACGTCGACGCGTTTCGGCGTCGCCGCGAGGGTCAGCCCGAGGGCCGCACCGGTGGGCAGGTCCTTGAGCGAATGCACGGCGACATCGCACGCGTCGCGCAGCAGCGCGTCGCGCAGGGCCGCCACGAAGACCCCGGTGCCGCCCATTTGGGACAGCGAGCCGGTCAGGACGTCGCCGTCCGTCCGGATGTGGACGAGCTCCACGGGAAACCCGCCGACGGCGGCGAGCTGGTCTGCGGTCTGTTGGGTCTGGGTGAGAGCCAGCGTGCTGGCGCGGGTGCCGATCCGGACGGTCACGGCGCTGCCTGACCGGCCGCCGGGCCCGCCGAATCCGCGGCGGCGGGTGCTGCCGCCGGATGGGGATCGTGCCCGGTCCCGACCGTGGTGTCGGCGCCGGCGATCGTGGGCTTTTCGCCGCGGAAGTTCGCGCAGCAGCCAGGCCGGCAGACGTCGTACCAGGGGCCGAGCCCGGTCAGGTGCGGCCGGTCGGCGATGTTGTTCGCCGCGGTCCGCTCGCAGATCAGGTCCACGATTCCGGAAACGAACTTGCGGTGCGTTCCCGGCGTCGGGACGCGGGTGGCCGTCAGGCCGAGCTTGCCGCAGGTTTCCAGCGCCTCGGTGTCAAGGTCCCAGACGACTTCCATGTGGTCGCTGACGAAGCCCAGGGGCACAATCACGACGCCCTTGACGCCCTGGCCGGCGAGGTCCTCGATGGCGTCGTTGATGTCGGGTTCGAGCCACGGCACATGCGGAGCCCCGGACCGGGACTGGTAAACAAGGGACCACGGGGCGGTCAGCCCGGACTCGGCTTCAACCCGGCGGATGACCTCGGTGCCGGTGGCCAGGTGCTGGGCCACGTAGGCGGAGTCTTCGTCGAAGTGGCGGGGCTCGCCCTCGGAACGGCCGGCGGCCTCGGCGTCACGGGTGGGGATGGAGTGGGTGGCGAACAGGATGTGCACCGGGGCGTCGGGAGTGCCGGCCGCGGCGAGCCGGGCGCGGACGTCGGCCAGGCCGGCGGCGGTGCCCTCGATGAAAGGCTCGACAAAACCCGGGTGGTCAAAGTACTGGCGCACCTTGTCCACCTCGAGTTTTCCGTCCAGCCCGGTGTCGGTCAGGGCGATGCCGATGTCCTCGCGGTACTGGCGGCAGCTGGAGTAACAGGAGTAAGCGCTCGTGGTGACCATAAGGACCTTGCGGTGCCCGGCGTCGTACATGTCCTGGAGCGTCTGCGGGATGTAGGGGTTCCAGTTGCGGTTGCCCCAGAAGACCGGCAGATCGATGCCCCGGGCGGCGAGCTCGGTCTCCATGGCGGCCTTGAGCGCGCGGTTCTGGGCGTTGATGGGGCTGATGCCGCCGTTGGCGCGGTAGTGGTGCGAAACCTCTTCGAGCCGTTCATCCGGGATGCCGCGGCCCCGGGTGACGTTGCGGAGGAACGGGATGACGTCCTCCTGGCCTTCCGGGCCGCCGAAGGAGGCAAGGAGGACGGCGTCGTAGTCCTTGGGAGCCATCCTGCCGGCCTCGGTGACGGGGTTCACGGCGGTAACGGTGGCTGTCTGCGGATCAAGCGGGCTCATGCAAGGACCTCGGCGATCTCTGCGGCGCTGACGCGTCGGCCGGTGTAGAAGGGGATTTCCTCGCGGACGTGGTGGCGCGCCTCGGTGGCGCGCAGGTGCCGCATCAGGTCCACGAGGTCCACGAGTTCGGGCGCTTCCAGGCCGAGGATCCATTCCCAGTCGCCCAGGGCGAAGGAGGAGACGGTGTTGGAGATGACCTGCGGGAAGTCGCGGCCCAGCAGGCCGTGGTCGCGGAGCATCGCGCCGCGTTCGGCGTCCGGCAGGAGGTACCACTCGTAGGAGCGGACGAACGGGTAGACGCACAGCCATTCGGCCGGTTCCACGCCGCGGGAGAAGGCGGGCGTGTGGTTCTTGGCGAACTCCGCCTCGCGGTGGACGCCCATGGCGGACCAGGCGATCTCGGTACCGGCGAAGAGCTTGCTGCGCCGGATGTCCCGGACCGCCCGCTGCAGGTCCTCGGCCTTCGGCCCGTGGAGCCAGACCATGATGTCCGCGTCGGCGCGCATGGCGGAAACATCGTAGCTGCCGCGGTGGACCACGCCGGCCTCGGCGAGACGTTTCAGCAGCGACTCGAAGTCCTCGGCCGCGTCCTCGCCGCGGAGGACGTCTGCGGACCGTTTGAAAACGGTCCAGAGGGTGAAGAACTGCTCGGTTGAATTGTCGGGCGCCGATGCCCCGGCGACTGATTCTCCGGGGACTGACATTCCGGTTTTAGTGACAGATTCGGCAGAAGTGTGGCTCATGCATACCAGTCTGCCTCCTCTCCTCAGCTAAGTCGAAAAAAAGCACTTCTACAACGCGTAGAAGTGCTTTATTTCACATGCCGCGGCAAAATCCGGCGGAGGGCGTGACCGCAGTGGCTTTGCCGGACCGCCGGCGGCCTCAGCTCCGGCGCATCCTGACGACGGCGACGCCGGCGCCGAGGGACAGCGCCACCAGGCAGATACCCCAGCCGATGAGCGGTGACGGCCCGGCGGGTTCCACCTCCGACGTGGCCTGCAGGGATGTGCTTCCGGAATGGCCCTTGGCCGCGGCCGGCGCCGTTGCCGAGCCGGCCTTGTTTGAGCCTGCCAAGGAAGGCCGCGCCGTGGCAGAGTTCGACGGCGATGCTTGCGTCCCGGTGCCGCTTCCGGCCGGTGCTGATCCGGACTGGGGCCCGGCGGCCGTGCCGGCGGCCGGCGCTGATCCGGCGGCCGCGCCCGCGTCAGGCGCTCCCGGCGCAGGCGTGGCGGGCGGCGTGCCCGGGACCGACGGAGCGGAAGGCTGCGGAGCAGTAGCTGACGGGGTACCAGAGGGCGGGGTGCTGGCGCGCGGGGCCGTGGGCTCGGGGCTGCTGGGGTCGCCGGGTTCCGGGGTGCCAGGCTCCGGGGTGGCGGACTCGGGGTCCGTCGGCTCCGGGCTGCTGGTGCGCGACGGCGGCTGCGACGGGGTGGACTCATCCGAGCCGGCGGACGGCGAGGGGCTCTGCGTCGGCGCGGAGCCCAGCAGGCTGTCCAGCACATCATCCAGGCCGAGGGTCAGCGAGCCCTGAGCCGACGGCGGAGTGGACGCTGCCGCGGAAAGCCCCGTGGCGGCGTGGGAAGCGGGAACCCCCGCGGTGACCGCCAGTACCACTCCGAGCGCCGCCGCTGCTGCGCCGCGCCGCAGTCCCCCATGGCGCCCGGTCTTCGTTGTTGACACGTTGGACCTGAAAATAACCATGGTCATCGAGCCTAGCCGGAATCGATCGGGAGGAAAAACCGGCTAAAAACCGCGGATTACCGGAAAGTAACCCAAGGGGTCGGAGAGATGCGGGGTGCATCTGGGACCGCTGTGATTCCTGTGGCTCACGGGGTCCAACCGGCCCGGAATACCGGACTTCGAACTGGCAATCTTCACGGCGTTTGGCCGTCGGCAGGACCATCCGGGACGGAACCGCGGGCCACCTCTGAGTGCGGAAGCTCACGCCCCCGAATCTGGGACAACCTGGGGCAACGCCGTCGGGGCAGCACTGTCGGGCAACGCCGTACGGGGCCGCACCGCCGTCGGGCAACGCCGTACGGGAACGCGCCGCCGGGCGGAACCGCATAGGGCGGCAGCTCCGGGCAGCAGAGTCCCAGGCACACGCTCAGGGCAGCAGGCTGCGGACCTGCCGCGGAGTGTCGGCCACGATCGCCGCGAGCCCGTTGCCGGACAGCCACCCGCCCACAACGGCGAGCGTGCCGTCCGCGGCACAAATGCTCCGGACGGCCTCGACACGCTGTTTATGGCCCAGCGAGGCAAACGGCAGCGCGCCGCCCCAGCGGACCACGTCCCAGCCGGCCACCTCCCCGGCACTGACGGGGACAGCGAGCAGGGCCGACGCATCGGCCAGCGCGGCGTTGAACAGTTCATCGTCCGAGCGCGGCGCGGCGGCACCCGGCCCGCGGGAATCCGGGCTTCCGCCGTGGGTTCCGCCGGGGGCAACGCCCCGACCGTAGGAGAGCCGGAGCACATGCCGGCCCGGTCCGGTCCGGTCCGCCAGCCACGCCCACTTGGCGGTGGCATGCGTCAGCGCCTTGGCCTGCACTCCCGGGCTCTGCGGCGCCACGAGCACGCCCGTGCCGCGGGGCGCCCGGTCCAGGGCCGGGAGGTCCACCACGAGGGTGACCAGGCTGACATCGGGTCCGGCATCGGGGCGGAGGGCGGCCAGCTCCGGCAGGACTTCCTCAAGCAGCCCGACGGCGGCCGGGCCCTCGACCGCGACCACGAGCAGACCGGCGTCGTAGGCGGCCTGGTCCGTGGTCACCCTCCAGCCGCCGGCCGTGCGGTGCACGGACCGGGCACGGGTGCCGCTGAGCAGCGTGACGCCGCGCTGCCGAAGATCGGCCAGCAGAGCGGCCACGAGCGTGTTCATCCCGCCGCGCAGGCCGGCGACGGCGGAGCCGGCTTTCTGAAGACCGCCAGACTGGACCTTCGCCGGTCCGGCCGCATCGGCAGTCGCGGTTATTCCGGCGGCAGCGGACGGCGCTCCCCTGCGCTGGGCCGCGACGGCGGCGGCGAGGGAACCGTGCTGGCGGATCCCGGCCCGCAGGCCGGGTGCCACCATGTCGACGTCGAGTACGGCGGGATCTGCGGAGTGGACTCCGCCGACTACGGGTGCCACGAGCCGGTCCAGCACGCGCCTGCCCATCCGCCGGCGGACCAGCGCTGAGACGCTCGTGGCCTCGGCGGCGGTGCCCAGCGAGGCTGGCAGCACGGCGTCGATCGAGGCACGCAAGGAGCCAAGCAGGCCCAAGGAGCGGCGGACTTCCGGGTCCCACGGGCTGGCCGGGATGCCCAGCACGCCGGTCCTGGGCAATTCCCTCGGGCCGTCGGGCAGCTGGACCCAGGCGCCGCCGGGGTTGGGAACGACAATTTCATCGGCAATCCCGAGTTCGGCTGCGAGATCGGCCACCGCGGCGGTGCGGGTGGCGAAGGACTCCGCCCCGCTGTCCAGGGTCAGACCGGCCACGGCATGGCTGCCGACACAGCCGCCCCAGGCGTCCCCGGCCTCCAGGACGGTAGTGCGGACGCCGGCCCTGGCGAACTCCCGGGCCGCGAGCAGACCAGAAATCCCGCCCCCGACCACGACCGCGGTCCCGTCAAGGGAGGGTCCTGCCGTTCCTTCCGCGGACGTTCCGGCGGCGCCTGCCTCCATGCCTTCTACTCCGGAGAGATGGAGTGGATGAGTTCGACGACGCGCGTCAGCACGGCGGGATCCGTCTCCGGGGGCACGCCGTGGCCCAGGTTCAGGACGTGGCCCGGCGCCGCGGAGCCGGCCCTGATCACCTCGCGGACATGCGCTTCCAGGACCTCCCAGGGTGCGGAGAGGAGCGCGGGGTCGATGTTGCCCTGCAGCGGAACGGACCCGCCCAGGCGGCGGTTGGCCTCGTCCAGCGGCAGCCGGTAGTCGACCCCCACGACGTCGACGCCGACGTCGCGCATGGCGACGAGCAGTTCAGAGGTGCCGGTGCCGAAGTGGATCAACGGCGCCCCGAGGTGGCGGACATGGTCCAGGGCCCGGGACGACGCCGGCGCAACGAAGCGCTGGTAATCGGCCAGCCCGAGGGAGCCGGCCCAGGAGTCGAAAAGCTGCGCAGCCGAAGCGCCGGCTTCCAGCTGTGCCCGAAGGAACATGCCGGAGGCGTCGGCGGCCCAGTTGGCCAGCGCCGTCCAGGTTTCCGGGTCGGCATGCATCATGGTGCGCGGACCGAGGTGGTCGCGGGAAGGCTTGCCTTCCACCATGTACGCGGCGAGCGTGAAAGGAGCGCCGGCGAAGCCGATCAGCGGAGTGCTGCCGAGCTCGGCCACAGTGAGCCGGACGGCTTCGCGGATGGGTTCCAGGGCCTCCCAGGTCAGCTGCGGAAGGGCAGCAACGTCCTCGGCCGTGCGCACCGGCACGTCCAGGACAGGGCCCACGCCGGGCACGATGTCCACGCCGACGCCAGCCAGTTTGAGCGGGATGACGATGTCCGAGAAGAAGATGGCGGCATCGACGTCGTGTCGGCGGACCGGCTGCAGCGTGATCTCGGAAGCCAGCTCCGGGCGGAGGCACGAGTCGAGCATCCCGACGCCCTCGCGGACCTTGAGGTATTCCGGCAGCGAGCGGCCGGCCTGGCGCATGAACCAGACGGGACGGCGGGAGGGCGTGCCGCCGCGGTATGCGGTGATCAGCGGGGAGCCCGCGGTGCGGCCGTCCATCAGCGGGTGTCCGGCATCGAGGCCGCCGGCGGCACCATTTGCCGCCGCTTCGGCAGTTGCGCCGTTCCCGGACGTACTGAATGTTGTCGTGCCGGCACTTGCCGCAGCGCTTGGAGTCATGACTTCGATTGTGCCCAAATTTGCGCCTAAAAGATAACGACAGCCTGTCACGCGGGCCGTCACACTGGCCACGAGTGCTGCGCGGTGGCGGGAATCACACGCCGGGGTGCCGGACCCCACTCCGGAATAGTTGTTCTACACGGACACGAAAAAGCTATGATGGTCCTGCTGTGGTTCTTTTCTCATTGGTGGCTACACACGCCGACATCGACCTCGAAACCGTTGCTCAGTTGAGCACCGGTGCTTCCGGGCTTGCCACATCCGCCCTCGCCGGATCGCCGGCCGTGGCGGGTGCCGTTGTCCTTGCCACCTGCAACCGCTTTGAAATCTACGGTGAAGCCCCGCATCCCGACGCAATCGGCGCGGCCCGCGCGGCCCTCATCACCCAGATCAGCGGCGCCAGCGGACTCAACGACCAGCTGGTCTCCCGCGCCTTCAGCACCCGCACCGGCGCCGAGGTCAGCCAGCACCTCTTCGCGGTCAGCTCGGGCCTGGACTCCGCCGTCGTCGGCGAACGCGAAATTGCCGGCCAGGTCCGCCGCGCCCTGATCACCGCCCAGCACGAGGGCACCGCGAGCTCCGGCCTGGTCCGGCTGTTCCAAGCAGCGTCAAAGACCGCCAAGGACGTCGGCGCGCAGACCGCGCTTGGTTCGCGCGGCCTCTCGATCGTCTCCGTGGCGCTGGATCTTGCCACGGACTTATCGGAGAACCCGGACTGGTCGGCCAAGAAGGCGGTCGTCTTTGGGACCGGCGCCTATGCCGGGGCCACCATGTCGCTGCTGCGTGAACGCGGCTGCACCGATGTCAGCGTCTATTCCTCCTCGGGCCGCGCGCCCGGTTTCGTCGCCACCCGCGGCGGCACCGCCCTGGATGAGGGCAGCCTCGCCGACGCCGTCGCCGCTGCCGACGTCATGATCGGCTGCAGCGGCTCCGACAGCCGGGTCGAAGCGGACGATCTGGGCCGGATCCGGGCTAACTCGTCGCAGCCGCTCATCGCGATCGACCTGGCCCTGACCCACGACTTCGACCCCGCAGTGGGCGACCTCGACGGCGTCGAACTCCTCACGCTCGAATCGGTCCGGCTCGCCGCACCCCAGGAACAGGCCGAATCACTGGCCCAGGCCAGCAGCATTGTGTCCGGTGCGGCCAGCGCCTTCGAGCAGGAGCGCGAGGCCCGCTCAGTGGACTCGGCGATTGTCGCCCTGCGCCGTCACACGATGAATGTCCTGGACGCCGAAATGGAAAAAGTCCGGGCCCGGCACGGCTGCACTGCGGCCGCCGAGGAAGTCGAATTCGCCCTGCGCCGCATGGTGAAACAATTGCTGCATGTCCCCACCGTCCGGGCCCGCGAGCTGGCCGCCAACGGACAGCAGGATGTCTACGTCGCGGGCCTCGAGGCGCTGTACGGCATCACAGTGGAGCCCTCCCCCGCCGCTGCCGGTGTTCGGGCCTCCGAAGCGGAGTGCCCCGTGGAGCACGCCGGCGGGGACAGCAGCCCCGCCGCCGGCGATATCCGCGAAACCGCGTAGCTAACCGGCACTATCCGTAACCCTCCCGGCCTAGCCGGGAAAAGCGTTGATCCCGGTCATTTCGGCCGACACCTGCCACAGCCGTGCGGCAGCCTCCCGGTCCACAGCGTGGGCGTCCACGCCCCTGATCCTCGCGTCGGGTGAGCCTGGCGCCGTGAGTTCGGCGATCTCGCAGTCCTCACAGTAGACGCCGCCCATACCGTCGAGCGCCGGCGCCGTCGCGGCCCAGACCGAGGTGGCCGCACCCTGCGCCGGTGTCTTGAACCGGGAGTCGACGGTGCCGTGCTCGTCCATCCAGCCCGCAGCAATCATTTCCTCCCGTGGCAGGTGCCGCTGCAGTTCCGTCATGATGCCGCCGGGATGCACGGCGAAGGCGCGCACGCCGAAGTTCCGGCCCAGGGCGTCGAGCTGGACGGCGAAGAGTGCGTTGGCCGTCTTGGCCTGGCCGTACGCCCGCCACTTGTCGTAGCCGGAGTCGAAATTGATGTCATCGAAGCGGATCCCGGACAGCTTGTGTCCGGTGGAGGACAACGAGACCACGCGGGCCTTCCCCGCCGCGGCCAGCGCCGGCCACAGCAGGTTGGTGAGGGCGAAGTGGCCCAGGTGGTTCGTGGCGAACTGCGCTTCCCAGCCCGGACCCACCCTCTGCTCCGGACTAGCCATGATGGCGGCGTTGTTGATGAGGATATCCAGGCTGCGGGGCGTGCCGGGAGCCGCGCCGGCCAGGAAGCCCGCGGCGAACTCCTTCACGCTGTCCTGGTCCGCCAGATCCAGCCCGGCCACGCTGACGTCGCCGCCGCGGGTTCCCGGCGTCAGCCCGGCCGCGGCGAGGACTTCGCGGGCGTGCTCCGGCCGCCGGGCCGGCACCACCACCGCGGCACCGGCGGATGTCAGGGCCCGTACGGTCTCCAGGCCCAGCCCCGAGTAGCCGCCCGTGACGATCGCGGTCCTGCCGGACAAGTCGATGCCCGCAATGACCTCCGCGGCCGTCGAATCCCGGCCGAAGCCGGAGCCAATCTTCCGCTGGGGTGTCAGGGTGTTTTCCTCGCTCATGACCAAGCCTTTCGCTGGAGACGCCATGGGGACGGATATTTCCTTCGGAGCCGGGATGTGAACGGCCGGCCGGCTTCAGTAAACGGGCTTCCCGGGTTCCACGTCCCGCACCCAGGCCAGGATGCCGCCCTCGAGGTGGCTGACGCGCTCGTATCCGGCGGCTCGGGCCGCGGACAGGACAGCGGCGGACCGTGTTCCGGCCTTGCAGTGGAAGACGATTTCGGCGTCCTGGGGCAGTTCCTGCCAGGCTTCCCCGGCAAGGATGCGGCCCTGCGGGATCAGCACCGACCCGTCAATGCGGACGATCTCGTACTCCCCGCTTTCCCGTACGTCCACCAGGTGGAAGTCCTTGAGGCCGGCCTGGCGGGAGGCCAGCATGGTGGCGAGCTGGGTTGCCGTCACCGTGTGCTCGGTACCCGCGTCCGCCGCCGGGGTTATCCCGCAGAAGGCCTCATAGTCGGTCAGCTCCGTGATGCGCTCGGCCTCAGGGTCCCTGGCCACCTTGATCTCCCGCCACGTTCCGCCCAGCGCGTCATAGAGCGCCAGCCGGCCCAGAAGGGACCGCCCGACGCCGGTGATCAGTTTGACGGCCTCGGTCACCATGAGCGACCCGACGGCGGCACACAGCATGCCGAACACGCCGCCCTCCCCGCAGGAGGGCACGGATCCGGCCGGCGGCGCCTCCGGGTAGAGGTCCCGGTAGGTGGGCCCATGCTGTTCCCAAAAGACGCTGACCTGGCCGTCGAAGCGGAAGATCGATCCCCAGACGTAGGGCTTGCCGAGGATGGCGGCTGCGTCGTTGACGAGGTAACGGGTGGCGAAGTTGTCGGCGCCGTCGAGAATGAGGTCGTAGCCGGCGAAGAGGTCCAGGGCGTTGGACGCGTCGAGGCGGACGTTGTGGAGCCGGACGTCCACGAGCGGGTTCAGGGCGTCAATGGCATCGCGGGCGGACTCGATCTTGGGCCGGCCCACGTCCGCGACACCGTGGATGATCTGCCGTTGGAGGTTGCTCAGGTCGACGTCGTCGTCGTCGACGATGCCGAGGGTCCCGACCCCGGCCGCGGCGAGGTAGAGCAGTGCCGGAGAGCCAAGACCGCCGGCCCCAATCACGAGGACTTTCGCGTTCTTGAGGCGGCGCTGGCCGATCGCGCCGATCTCGGGAATGATCAGGTGGCGCGAGTAGCGTTCCACCTCGTCCGGGCTGAGATCCGCCGCCGGTTCAACCAGCGGTCCAGGCCGCTGGTCCAGCTGGGTCCGGGGGGTTTCGGGGGCACCATTGGGGGTGAACTTGGAAGCCATACTTCAATCTATGCCCGAAGATACCGCAAGGTCATATTACCCGCGCGTAAAGTGTTGTTCAGTGCACTGTAGATGTGTGTAAGTGCAGTTGAGTGCAAGTGCAGTTGAGGCGCATTGCGCGCTATTGGGTGAATAGGGAAAGAAGGCCGACAGTGGTTCATCAGGCACCGGTGGAGCGGGACGAGTCCGGCAAGCAGCCGGCCGGGCAGACGCGGAGCGGACAGCGCTCGGCACGCCTTCCCCGTGACGAACGCCGGGCGCAGCTGCTGGCGGCCGCGCAGGAAGTCTTCGTGGCGAACGGTTACCACGGTGCGGCCATGGATGAGATCGCCGAGACCGCGCATGTCAGCAAGCCGGTGCTGTACCAGCACTTTCCGTCCAAGCGCGACTTGTACCTGGCCCTCCTGGACAGCCACCTCAGTAAGCTGATCGACCTCCTGCTGGGGGCTCTAAATTCCACTACTGACAACGACGAACGCGTCCAGGCGGTCATGCGTGCCTACTTCCGCTTCATCGCCCATGACGATCAGGCGCACCGGCTCGTCTTCGAATCGGACCTGATCAACGACCCCGACGTCAGCGCACGGCTGGAAACATTCAACAAGACCTTTGCCGACGCCGTCGCCCGCGTCATTGCCGAGGACACCAAGCTGCCGGAGCTGGAGGCCCAACTCCTGGGCCGCGGACTCGCCGGGATGGCCCACGTGAGCGCCCGGTACTGGCTGGAGACGGACGGAAACCTGGACCTCGATGTGGCCAGCGATCTCATCTACCGTTTAGCTTGGCGCGGAATCTCCCGCTTCCCCAAGGAGACCTAGACTACAACTAGAGATTGACCTTAGACATTTATTTGACCTTGACTGGCTGGGAGGCCCTGCTGTGGAAGTAAAGATTGGCATTCAGAATATCGGCCGCGAAATTGTCCTCGAATCGACCCAGGATGCCGAAGCGGTTGCCAAGGTGGTGGGCGACGCGATCGCCAAGGGCAGCGAACTGCGGCTCAAGGACGACAAGGGCCGCCTGGTGATCGTCCCCGCGAACGTACTGGGCTATGTTGAAATCGGGGCAGAAGAGGCCCGCCGCGTCGGCTTTGGCGCCCTCTAACCCGGCTCTATTCCTGCCTTCGCTGACGCCTTCGTCGCTCCTGTTTATTTCGCTCCCGTTTACTTCACTATCGTGAGGGGTCCTGAATGCTTTCCCTGATTGTGGTCGCCATGGTGACCGTTGCCGCGGGCTTCGTGGTGTGGGCCAATGACAAGCGACACACGAAGTACGGCGTCAGTGTCCCGGCGGGCGTCGCCGTCTCGGTCGGCATGCTGAGCTGGATCATCTTCATGGCGGCCGGGTTCGGCTACCAGCCGGGCCTGACCTGGATCCCGTGGATTCTGCCGCTGCTTCTGGGCACTGCAGCCGCCATCGCGGCAGTGGTGTACCTCGGCAAGACCCGGACCCGGCACGACACCGAGCGGCTGACCGCCATCCTGAAGCTCTAACAGGCCTCACAGGCGGCCGGCAGGACAGCGCCTGCTCCCGGGCCCGCTTCGTCCGGTCCGAGGCCGTCCTGCACAGGCACAGCCGGTCCCCGTGCGCACCCGTGCGCATCCGTGACCACGTACCCACCAGGGTGCGTGGTCACGGTTCGTTGGGGCCCGGAGGCCGCCGGGCCCGTTAGAGGAACTCGGCCCGGCCCTCCATGGCCGATGACGCCAGTGCGTGCTCGCGCCGCGGTATCCTGCCGGCCGCTTTCGCCAGCCTGCCGGCGATGACGGCGTGTTTGAAGGCCTCGCCCATGAGCGCGGGGTTCTGGGCCCTGGTCACGGCCGTCGCCAGCAGCACGGCGTCGCAGCCGAGTTCCATGGCCAAGGCCGCGTCCGAGGCCGTGCCGATCCCGGCATCGAGCACCACGGGCACGGACGCCCGGGAGACGATCAACTCGATGTTGTGGGGGTTCAGGATGCCCAGGCCGGTGCCGATCGGTGCGCCCAGCGGCATCACGGCGGTGGCACCGAGGTTTTCCAGCCGGAGGGCAAGGACGGGATCGTCGTTGGTGTAGGCGAAGACCTTGAAGCCGCGGGCCACGAGTTGCTCTGTCGCGTCCACGAGCTCCACCGCGTCCGGCAGCAGGGTGTGCTCGTCGGCAATGACCTCGAGCTTGACCCAGTCGGTTTCCAGGGCCTCCCGGGCCAGTTCGGCGGTGAGGACGGCGTCCTTGGCGGTGAAGCAGCCGGCCGTGTTGGGCAGCACCCGGATGTGGTGGTCCACGAGCAGCTGGAACAGCGAGCCCGTCTCCGCCGGCGAATAGCGGCGCATCGCGACGGTGGTCAGTTCCGTCCCGGAGGCCAAAAGCGCCGCCCCCAGCCCGTCCAGGCTCGGCGCGCCGCCGGTGCCCATGATGAGGCGGGAGCCCAGCGTCACGCCGTCGACCACGAACGGATCGGCTGCCATCCTGACGGCCGGCATGGCCGGGGTTCCTGCGTAAGTTGTCTCGTTCATGGTGGTTATCCTCCCTGGACTGCCGTGACAAGTTCGACGTCGTCGCCGTCGGCGAGCGCGGTGGCGTGCCACTGGCTGCGCGGCACCACCTCGGCGTTGCGGGCGACGGCGACGCCGAGCTTCCGCCCGTCGGCAGCCCGGCCGTCGGGGCCGATGTTCCGGCCGGTGAGCTGGCTTACGAGCGTGCTGACGGAGGCGCCGTCGGCGACGGTCTCCTCCGTTCCGTTCAGTCTGATGTTCATGCTGCTTCCTTGTCGGGGCTGTCCCCGGACGTGTCCGGGATGCGGGAAAAACGGTCGGGGCGGAACCCGGCCCAGCGCGGGTCCGGCGTCCCGTCCATGAGTTGCCGGCACACGGCGGCGGCAGCGGGGGTCAGCAGGACGCCGTGCCGGAAGAAGCCCGTGGCGATGATGAGCCCTGTGATGTCCCCGCCGTCCGTGCCCGGGACCCGTCCCAGCAGCGGGGCGTTGTCCGGCGTGCCGGGGCGTGCCCGGGCGGTGGTTTCCAGGAGCTCCAGTTCTGCTACCGCGGGCACCAGCTGCTGTGCGTCACGCAGCAGCTGGTAGACGCCGCCGGCAGAGACAGCGTGCGGGTCCGACGGGCCGTCCTCGCGCTGGGTGGCGCCGATCACCACGGTGCCGTCCTGCCGGGGGACGATGTAGACCGGCACCCCGCGCACCATGCCCCGCACGGTGGCCGTGAGAAGCGGCTGCAGGTGCTCGGGCACGCGGAGCCGGAGGATGTCGCCGTAGACCGGCCGCAGGGGCAGCGCCAGTCCGGCGGGCAGGTCGTCGAGGCCGGCGGCGCCGAGCCCGTTGGCCACCACGGTTTCCGCGGCGCGCACGGAGCCGCCGCCCGCGAGCCTGACACCCGCAACGCGGCCGTCGTCCCAGAGCAGCCCCGCCGCGCGGCGCCGCACGAAGCCGCTGCGGCCGTCTGCGCCGAGTAGGTCGGCGAGCCGGGCGATCAGGAGCCGGGGGTCCACCTGGTGGTCGGCCGGGATGTCGAAGGCGCACGAGATGCCGGGGCTCAGCAGCGGCTCCCGGCCGCGTGCCTCCCGCACGGTCAGCGGTTCGACGGTCAGCCCGCAGGCCTGCTGGACTTCCCGCAGGTCCGCGAGCGCGCGCCGGTCCGCCGCGTCTGCCCCGACGGCGAGGGTCGGCGTCGTCAAATATCCCGTGCCGGCGCCTGGTTCTGTGCCGGCGGCACCGATTGCCGCTGCGAACGCGGGCCACAGGCGGGAGGACTCAAGCATCAGTTCCAGGAGCTGTTCTTCCTGGTAGTGCAGCTCGCTGACGGGGGCCAGCATGCCGGCCGCGGCCCAGCTGGCTCCGCTGCCGGGCGCGTCATCGATCAACACCACCGAGCGGCCGGCACGGCTGGCCTCGAAGGCGATGCCATGGCCGATTACCCCGCCGCCGATCACCGCAACGTCGACGGTGATGTCCCCTGCTGTGATGTCCCCTGGGCTGACATCCCCTGCGGCGGCGTGCCGGGCGGCAGTTCCGTGTCCGGCACCGGGCCCGGGCCCGGGCCCGGGCCCGGGCCCGGTGTCACAATCCAGGGAAGCGGCGTCATCTGCGGCTTCGGCTTCGCGGCTGGCTCTTGTGCCCATGAAAAATTCCTTCCCTACGCCGGTACTAGCCGGATCAGGTCAAGCGGTCGGCTCTGACGCCCTCTCAGCCGGGCAGCGTTGACATGGCTGCTGCGGGCTCCCGCGGTATGCGCCCAGTTTAGAGGAACTAGGCTTGTCCCATGAGCCAGGACTCCCTCCACACCACTGCCCGCCTCTATTTGTGCACCGACGCCCGCCGTGACCGCGGCGACTTCGAAGACTTCGTGGACGCCGCATTTGCCGGCGGGGTGGACATCATCCAGCTGCGCGACAAGTCGCTGGAGGCGGCCGAGGAACTGGAACTCCTTGCGGTCGTGCACGCCGCGGCGCAGCGCCACGGACGGCTCTGGGCCGTCAATGACCGGGCGGACATCGCCTCCTTGTCCGGGGCGCCGGTGTTCCACATCGGGCAGAAGGACATTCCGCTCGACGCCGCCCGCGGCTTCCTCGGCAAGGACACCGTGATCGGCCTGTCCACCCACAACGCGGAGCAGGTTGACGCGGCCATCGCGTCCTCGCCCGGCCGCAAGGGACTCGACTACTTCTGTGTGGGGCCGGTGTGGGCCACTCCCACCAAGCCGGGCCGCGCCGCCGTCGGCATCGACCTGGTGCGCTACGCCGCCCAGGCGGCCGGCCCGGCGGATGCGGACGGGACCGGCCAGGTCGACGGCCAGGCCGGAAGCCTGTTGCCTTGGTTCGCGATCGGCGGGATCGACCTCGGCAATGTGGAGGAGGTCGTCGACGCCGGTGCCCGGCGGATCGTCGTGGTCCGGGCCATCACCGACGCCGATGATCCGGCGCACGCCGCTGGCGCGCTGCTCGCGGCGCTGGATGCCGCTGATTCCTGAGCGGGCCCCCGCAGGCTCCACCGGCGCCCGCCAGCTCCCCGGCACGCAGCCGGGCGTGTCCCGGCACCGGCCATCCGGCCTACCCGGCGAGCCCCAGCCCGGCCATCCGGCGCGAGTGGTTCGCCGCGAGTTCTGCCGTCAGGGCCCTGACCAGTTCCCTGGCACCGGCGTCATCCAGGCCTGAGAGGCCGCCCAGGAACGCGTGTTCCAGGCTCACCCGCTGGGCCTGGGTCAGTGCCTCGCCGAGCAGGCGCCTGGCCCACAGCGCCAGGCGCGACGCCAGCCGGGGGTCATCGGCCAGGGCCGCCTTGAGGCGCTCCTGCAGCACGGCCGTGGACGCTTCGGTGGACTGGATCCGCCCGATCAGCTCCCGGGTGCCGGCGTCGACATACCGGGCGACGGCACGGTAGAAGTCGGCCGAAACCGTGTCGATCACGTAGGCCTTCATGAGCGATTCGTACCAGTCCGCGGGGCGGGTGCGTTCGTGGAAGTGATCCACGGAGGGCTGGAACGGCAGCATGGCCGCCTCGGTATCCAGGCCCATCTCCTCGAGCCGGGCCCGGACTAGTTCGTAGTGCTGGAACTCGACCACGGCAATCCTGCCGAGCACCGCACGGTCATGCAGCGTGGGCGAATACCGGGCATCCGAGGAGAGCCGTTCGAAGGCCGAAAGCTCGCCGTACGCCATGACTCCCAGCAGATCCGCCAGGAAGCTGTTGTAGCGGGCAGGATCGCCCGGGATTGCGCTCATATTCCAAGACTAATCGCGGAAATCGGGCTACCCTGATTTTCGTGTCACATCATCGCCTGACCCCGAGCGTCCACGAGCAGCAGAACCAGCTTGCCGAGGCCCTCAAGGCGTTGCGCACCACGCTGGAACTGCCCGGTCCGTTCCCCGAGGACGTGCTGCGCGATGCGGAGGCGGCGGTGGCCGAGCACAAGCTGCCGGACCTGGACTTCACGCATGTCGAGTTCGTAACCATCGATCCGGCGTCGTCCACCGACCTCGACCAGGCCCTGTTCATCGAACGGAGCGGCGAGGGCTACAAGGTGTTTTACGCCATCGCCGACGTCCCGTCCTTTGTCGCCCCGGGCGGGGCGCTCGACGCCGAGACCCGCCGCCGCGGTCAGACGTTCTACACCCCGGACGGCCGGATCCCGCTGCACCCGGAGATTATCAGCGAGGCCGCCGGCAGCCTGCTTGCCGGGCAGTTGTGTGCGGCGTTCGTCTGGGAATTCGAGCTCGACGCCGCGGCCGAGGTGACCTCCGTGCTCGTGCGCCGGGCTCAGGTCCGCAGCCGCGCGAAGCTCAACTACAAGGGCGTCCAGGCCGAGCTCGACGCGGGCACCGCGGCACCCGTGCTGCAGCTCTTGAAAGAAGTGGGCATCAAGCGGGTGGAACTGGAACGCAAGCGCGGCGGCGCGAGCCTGAATATGCCCGAACAGGAGATCCAGCAGCTGCCCGACGGCGGCTACCGGATTGTGGCTGCCCCGCCGCTGCCGGTGGAGGACTGGAACGCCCAGATTTCCCTCATGACCGGGATGGCGGCCGCCGCACTGATGCTCCAGGGCAAAGTCGGCATCCTGCGTACCATGCCCGCCCCGGACGAGGCGTCGCTACGGCATTTCCACCGCCAGACCCACGCCCTCGGCAAGCCCTGGGACGGGGAGATGCGGTACGGCGAGTACCTGCGGACGCTCGATCCCACGGACCCCCGGCAGCTGGCAATTGTGCATTCGGCCGGCATGCTCTTCCGCGGTGCCGGCTACACGCCCTTCGACGGCACCGTGCCGCAGGCCGCCGTCCAGGCCGCCATCGGCGCGGCCTACGCCCATTCAACGGCGCCGCTGCGGCGGCTGATCGACCGCTTCGTGCTGGTGATCTGCGAGGCCTTGAGCAACGGCACCGAAGTTCCGGCCTGGGCCAGGGCGGCCCTGCCGTCCCTCCCGGCCATCATGGCCACCTCGGACCAGCTGGCCGCAAAGCTGGAGCGGCTGTCGCTGGACACCGTGGAGGCGGCGCTGCTGGTCAACCACGTCGGTCAGGAATTCGACGCCCTCGTCATCTCCGGCGCCAAACCGGTCAAGGGCGCAAACGTCAACGCCGCCGTCGGGGTCAACGGGAACGGCAGCAAGGCCAACGGCAACGGGAACGGGCCGTCCGGGATCGTCCAGATCGCCGAACCCGCCGTGACGGCACGGTGCCCCGGCGAGTTGGAACCGGGCACCCGGGTCCGGGTCCGGGTGGTGTCCTCGGACATCGCCACCCGCGAGATCCGGCTCGAGCTCGTGGGCTGACGCTTCGCTGCCGGGTACGCTCCGGTGGCGCGATCGCGGCTCCAGTCGAGGATCGGGACTATTGCCAGCTAGACTGGAGAAGTAGAAATGGATGCCCGGTCGTTGATTTCCATGATTTTCGAATTCAACAAGCCCGCCCCTACGCGATCTTGAGATACGCCCGCTGGTCCCCAGTGCCAGCATTTAGATAGCCCGCGATCGGCTTCCACTGGAAATGCTTGCGCCCCTGAGCGTGCTCCGGAACGGCCACCACGGCCGGCCCCGTTGAGCAAGCAGCGCAGCCCAAAATGAATAAGGAAACTCACCTGTGAGTGAATTGCACACGCACCAGCTTCTGACCGATGAGTCCGGCACAGAGACCATCGAGCCCGAAGAGACCATCATCTCGGACGAAAAGCCGCACGAGATCGCCGAAAAGACCTTTGCCGACTTCAATGTCCGCGCCGACATCGTGGAGTCCCTGGCCGACGCCGGCATCACCCACCCCTTCCCGATCCAGGCCATGACCCTGCCTGTCGCACTGGCCGGGCATGACATCATCGGCCAGGCCAAGACCGGTACCGGCAAGACCCTCGGCTTCGGCATCCCGGCGCTGCAGCGCGTCGTCGGCCGCGACGACGCCGGCTTTGACAAGCTGGCCGTTCCGGGCGCGCCGCAGGCCCTGGTGATCGTGCCCACGCGCGAACTCGCCGTCCAGGTGGCCAAGGACCTCGAGAATGCCGCGAAGAAGCGCAATGCCCGCATCGCCACCATTTACGGCGGCCGAGCTTACGAGCCGCAGGTCGAGGCGCTGCAGAACGGCGTCGAGGTTGTCGTCGGCACCCCCGGCCGCCTGATCGACCTCTACAAGCAGAAGCACCTGAGCCTGAAGAACGTCAAGATCGTCATCCTGGACGAGGCCGATGAGATGCTGGACCTCGGGTTCCTGCCGGACGTCGAGACCCTGATCGCCGGGACCCCCGCGGTCCGCCAGACGCTCCTGTTCTCGGCCACCATGCCCGGCCCGGTCATCGCCATGGCCCGCCGCTACATGACCCAGCCGACCCACATCCGCGCCGCCGACCCGGACGACGAGGGCCTGACCAAGCGCGATATCCGCCAGCTGATCTACCGTGCCCACAGCATGGACAAGGTGGAGGTCGTCGCCCGCATCCTGCAGGCCCGCGGACGCGGCCGCACCATCATCTTCACCAAGACCAAGCGCACCGCCGCGAAGGTGGCCGAGGAACTGGTGGACCGCGGATTCGCCGCGGCCGCCATCCACGGCGACCTCGGCCAGGGCGCCCGTGAGCAGGCGCTGCGCGCCTTCCGCAACAACAAGGTGGACGTCCTCGTGGCCACCGATGTCGCTGCCCGCGGCATCGACGTCGACGACGTCACGCACGTGATCAACTACCAGTGCGTCGAGGACGAGAAGATCTACCTGCACCGCGTCGGCCGCACGGGCCGTGCGGGCAACAAGGGCACCGCCGTCACCTTTGTCGACTGGGATGACATGCCGCGCTGGGGCCTGATCAACAAGGCCCTGGGCCTGAGCTACCCCGAGCCCGTGGAGACCTACTCCTCCTCGCCGCACCTGTTCGAGGAACTCGATATCCCCGAGGGCACCAAGGGCCGGCTCCCCCGCGACAAGCGCGTGCTGGCCGGCGTCGACGCGGAGGTCCTCGAAGACCTCGGCGAGACCGGCAAGAAGAACTCGCGTGGCGGCGCAAAAGACGGCGCCCGTGATGGCAGCCGCAGCGGCAGCCGCGAAAGCACTCGTACCGGCGGCCGTGAGAGTGCCCGTGAAGGCAGCCGCACCGGCGGCCGCGACACGCGCCGCAGCGGCGCCGAGGCCGGCGGACGCACCGGGGACCGTCGTCGCCGTCCTGCGGACGCCGAAGCCGCTGCAGCCTCCACTGCCAGCGGACAGGGCACCGAAGCTGCGGCCAGCGCCGCTCCCTCGAAGGCCCCGACCGAAGTTGACCGGGCGACCCGTGCCCGCCGCCGCACCCGCACCCGCCGCCGCAACGGCGAAGTGGTGGCCGGCGGCGACGCCCAGCCGAGCGGCGCCGAGGCCTAATCCCCTCCATGACTGAGACCGTCTGGGCGCCGGACGGCAGCAACCTGGTGGTTCACGCGGACAACGCGGCATACCTCCCCACGCTGCCGGACGGCGCCTTCACCCTGATATATGTGGACCCGCCCTTCAACACCGGCCGGGTCCAGCGGCGCCAGGAAACCCGGATGGTGCTCAACGCCGGCGGCGAGGGTGACCGAGTCGGGTTCAAGGGCCGTTCCTATGACACCATCAAGGGCGCGCTGCACAGCTACGACGACGCTTTCAGCGACTACTGGTCGTTCCTCGAGCCCCGGCTCGTGGAAGCCTGGCGGCTGCTGGCCGACGACGGCACCCTCTACCTGCATCTGGACTACCGTGAAGTGCACTACGCCAAGGTCATGCTGGACGCGATCTTCGGCCGCGAGTGCTTCCTGAACGAGATCATCTGGGCCTACGACTACGGCGCGCGGGCCAAGTACCGCTGGCCCACGAAACACGACAATATCCTTGTCTACGTCAAGAACCCGGCGAAGTACCACTTCGACAGCGCCGAGGTGGACCGCGAGCCGTACATGGCGCCCGGACTGGTCACGCCGGCCAAGCGCGAGCTCGGCAAGCTGCCCACGGACGTCTGGTGGCACACGATCGTTTCGCCGACCGGCAAGGAGAAGACCGGCTATCCGACGCAGAAGCCCGAAGGCCTGATCCGGCGCGTGGTCGCGGCCTCCAGCCGCCCCGGCGACTGGTGCCTGGACTTCTTCGCCGGCTCCGGCACGCTCGGCGCCGTGGCCGCGAAACTCGACCGCAGGTTCGTGTGCGTGGACCAGAACCAGGCCGCCGTCGATGTCATGGCCAAGCGCCTGGCCGTTCAGGCGCAGTTCACGTCGTTCCCGCCGGCCTGACTGCCCTTCCCGGTACTGCCTCTCGGTCAGGCCCGGTACTGCCTCCCGGTCAGGTCCGGTACTGCCCTTCCGGTCAGGTGCGGCCCCGCCGGTCCTCAGCGCACCACGGCAGAACCCGTACCGAGTTCCTCGATCCGGGCAAAGACTTCCGGCGAGGTCAGGTTCTCCCCCAGCAGGTTCGGCTTCCCGGTGCCGTGGTAGTCGGAGGACCCGGTGACCAGCAGGCCGTACTTTTCGGCGATGCGGCGGAGGAACACCCTGCCCTCCTCGGGGTTGTCCCGGTGATAGATTTCCAGGCCGGCCAGCCCGGCGTCGATCATCTCCCGATAGGTCTCCTCCCCCACGATCCGCCCGCGGGCAGAGGCAACGGGGTGGGCAAAGACCGGCACGCCGCCGGCTGCACGGACCAGTTCGACGGCGAGCGCCGGCTCCGGCGCATAGTGCTGGACCCAGTAGCGCGAACGTGAGGTCAGGATGGAGCCGAAGGCCTCGGCCCGGTCTTCCACTACGCCCGCGGCAACGAGCGCGTCGGCGATGTGCGGGCGGCCGAGGGTGGCGCCCGGCGCGACATGGTGGATCACGTCGTCCCAGGTCAGCGGGTAGTCCTCGGCCAGCAGGGTGACCATCTTTTGCGCCCTGGTGTGCCGGGCGTCCTTGGCCTTGGAGATTTCCTCTAGCAGCCCGGGATGGGCGGGGTCATGGAGGTAGCTCAGGAGGTGGACGCTGATGCCTTCCGCTGTCCGGCAGGAGACCTCCATGCCCGGGACCAGGGCGACCCCGGTCCTCCGGGCGGCGGCGGCGGCCTCAGCCCACCCGCCGGTGGAGTCGTGATCGGTCAGCGCGACGACGTCGAGCCCGGCCCCCGCGGCGGACTCAATGACGTCAGCCGGCGCCTGGGTGCCGTCGGAAACGTTCGAGTGCGCATGCAGGTCAATCCTCACCTCACCAGCCTAGTAGATGGCCGGATCCAAAGCCGCAGCCCGAGAGGGCGGATCGGGTCAGGCCGGTGCCCGGCGGTGCGCCCGGCCATGGGCCCGGCGGCCGGCGCGCGCCGTTGGCCTTAGCCGCGGCGCTGGTGAGACTATGGGACGGTGAACGATGCAGATAACACCCAAGTCTCCGCTTCCCAGCCCCTCGAAGAGCGCGTCAACAACCGCTCGCAGCGGCCCAGCTCCGACGCTTTCAAGGCCTTTATGGCCAGCAACTGGGCGCCGGCCACCCAGCACCTCCCGGAGCGTGACGCCGTCGCGGACCACGCCGCAACCCGGCGCCGCGCCATTTCAGGCCTGTTCAAAGGTGAACGCCTGGTCGTCCCCGCCGGCCCGCTGAAGGTCCGCTCGAACGACTGCGACTACCGCTTCCGGCCGCACTCCGCGTTCGCGCACCTCACGGGCCTCGGCGTGGACCACGAACCCGACGCGGTACTGATCCTGGAACCGGTGGCGGAGGGCACGGGCGACGACGGCGGCAACCACCGCGCCACACTGTACTTCCGCCCGCTGGCCGGCCGCGACACCGAGCAGTTCTACGCGGACTCCCGCTCCGGCGAGTTCTGGATCGGCGCCCGCCCGAGCCTCGCCGAGTTCAAGGCCAAGCTCGGACTGGACACCGCGGACATCGGCGAACTCGAACTCGCCATCACCAAGAACGTCGGCGCGCCGGAAATCGGCGGCATCTCGATCAGGCTGGTCCGCAAGGTTGACGACAACATTGACGCCCTCGTGGACACGGCCCGGTACAACACGGCCAAGGACCCGGACAACCTTGACCTGAGCGTCCTCGACGCACTGGACGAGAAGCTCACAGAGGCCCTCTCTGAACTGCGCCTCCTCAAGGACGAGTGGGAAATCGAACAGATGAAGGTCGCCGTCGCCGCCACCGTGGCCGGCTTCACGGAGGTCGTCAAGGCAATCCCGCGGGCGCTGACCCACCACCGCGGCGAGCGCGTGGTGGAAGGAGCGTTCTTCGCCCGCGCCCGTGAGGAAGGCAACGAGCTCGGCTACGACACCATTGCCGCTTCCGGCAACAACGCCACCGTGCTGCACTGGACCCGGAACACCGGCAGGGTCAATGCCGGCGAACTGCTGCTCCTGGACGCGGGCGTCGAGGCCGACTCCCTGTACACCGCGGACGTTACCCGCACCCTGCCGGCCAACGGCAAGTTCTCCGAGATCCAGCGCAAGGTCTATGAGGCAGTCCTCGACGCCGCCGACGCCGGCTTTGCCGCCGCGCAGCCGGGCACCAAGTTCCGCGACATCCACACCGCGGCCACGACTGTGCTCGCGGAACGGCTCGCCGAATGGGGTCTCCTGCCCGTCTCTGTGGAGGAAGCGATCAGCACTGAGGGCCAGCAGCACCGCCGCTGGATGCCGCACGGCACCAGCCACCACCTGGGCCTCGACGTCCATGACTGCGCGCAGGCGAAGCGGGAGCTTTACTTGGACGGCGTGCTGACGCCCGGAATGGTGTTCACGATCGAACCCGGCCTGTACTTCAAGAACGAGGACATCGGCATCCCTGAGGAATACCGCGGAATCGGCGTCCGGATCGAGGATGACATCCTCATGACGGCCGACGGCCCGGTCAACCTCAGCGCTGCACTCCCGCGCAAGGCGGACGACGTCGAGTCCTGGATGGCGGGCATCTACCTGGAAGTCGACGGCCAGACGCCGTAGCCTTCCCGCCCGACGGCTCCTCCTCACCGGAAGCAGCACAGCGGAAGCAGCAGTTTAAAGAGCAGAAAAGCGAGGGTCCCGGATGTCCGGGACCCTCGCTTTTCTGCTGCGTCAATCGGTGCTGCCGTTGCCGCCGGGGATCAGTGCTGCTGGCTGTCCTGGCCCGGGGCCGGCTTCTCGGTGTCCGTGATCCTGACCCCGTACTGAGGACGGCCGTCCGGCAGGTCCGGATAGCTCACACCTGAAACGCGGCCGGCAGGGCGGGCGGCTTCCTCTTCCGTGCCGGGTCCGGCCGGGGCTTGGCCCGCGGCGGCGCCCTGCTGGGGCTGGCCACCCTGATACTGGCCGGGCTGAGACTGGCCGGCGGGCCCGTTGCCGGCCTCCGGGGTCCTCTGGCCGTACGGGTCATTCCAGCCTGCGGGACGCTGGGGCGCATGGCCAGGCTGCTGCGGGGCGTGGTGCTGGGGTTCCTGGTGCCGGTAGTCGTGCTGTTGATATCCGGCAGCGGGGGCACCGGACGCGTCATGCGGCGTCATGGGCAGCTGGTGGAGCAGGCGGCGGGCTTCGCCGGCGGCCTCGAAGGAGACCACGACGTCGTAATTGGTCGCCAGCACCTGGCTGGTGGAGGTGAAGTCACGCTTGCCGCGCTGCATGGCGTAGGTGACGATGCCAAACAGCATGAAGAACGCGGCACCCATCAGCACGGACGTGACAATCGAGAAGTATCCGGGGGTCGTGGAGAAGAACGACAGCATGACACCGACGAACAGGCCGAACCACATGCCGCTGAGGGCGCCGGACAGGGCGACGCGAGGGTAGGTGAGCCGGCCCGTGACGCGCTCCACCATCTTCAGGTCGTTGCCCACGATCGACACCATTTGCACCGGGAACTGCTGGTCGGCCAGATAGTCCACCGCCTTCTGGGCATCCAGGTAGGAGTTGTAGGAACCGACGACGTCGCCTCTGGGGACAGCGCGGGCCTCGTCCGAGCCGTTGGGGGCACCGGCCCTGGGAGCACCAAAAATGTTTGACATACGCCCATTCTCACCTATCCGGCTGGTGTGTGGCTGGAAATTCAGCTAAAAGAGAGCAGACTCGGTAGCCTGTATGAGTGAGCATGAATCTTTCGCGGGTGTTTGTCGCGCGCCTCCTCGGACTGGACGTCTTCGACCCATTGGGCGACCGTCTGGGCCGGTTGCGCGACGTCGTGGTGCTCTCCCGCGGGACCAGGGGCGCCCCGCACGTGGTGGGCATCGTCGTCGAAGTCCCCGGCAAGAAGCGCGTGTTTGTGCCCATGACGCGGATTACCTCGATCGACCAGACCCAGATCATCTGCACGGGGCTGGTCAATCTGCGCCGCTTCGAACAGCGCGGTGCGGAAACCCTCGTGGTCGCCGAAATGTTCGACCGCCGGGTCACCCTCGCGGACGGCAGCGGGGACGCGACCATCGAGGACATCGCCATGGACAAGCACCGCTCCGGCGACTGGTTTGTCAGCAAGCTCTTCGTCCGCCGCGGCCACTCCCTCTCGCCGCTGAGCCGGCTGCGCCGCAACGAAACCATGATCATCGACTGGGCGGATGCCCGGCAGGGCGCCAAGACCGAGCCCCAGGCCGCCACCCAGTTCGTGGCGACGCACGAGGACCTCAAACCGGCCGACTTCGCCGAAGCCCTGCAGGAAATGAGCGACAAACGCCGCTTCGAGGTCGCCAGTGAACTCCAGGACGAGCGGCTCGCGGACGTCCTGCAGGAGATGCCCGAAGGCGACCAGGTGGAGATCCTCTCTGCCCTGGACGTCAACCGGGCCGCCGACGTCCTCGAGGAAATGGACCCCGACGACGCCGCGGACCTCCTTGCAGAACTGCCCAGCGCACAGGCGGAGGAGCTCCTGCAGCTGATGGAACCCGAAGGCGCCGAGGACGTCCGCCGGCTGCTCGAATACGACGAGGACACCGCCGGCGGCCTCATGACGCCGGTTCCGGTGATCCTGCCGCCGGAAGCCACCGTCGCCGAGGCACTCGCCCACGTCCGCCGGGAGGAGCTCTCCCCCGCCCTGGCGTCCTCGATCTTCGTCGCCCGGCCGCCTTTGGAAACGCCCACCGGGCGCTTCCTCGGCGTCGTGCACATCCAGCAGCTGCTGCGCTACCCGCCGCCGGAGCCGCTGGGCAACCTCGTGGACAAAAACCTGGAACCGGTCTCCGATCAGGCCCACATCAGTGAGGTGGCCCGCACGCTGGCCACCTACAACCTCAACTCGCTCCCCGTGGTCAACGAGGACGGACGGCTTGTGGGGGCGGTGACTGTTGACGACGTGCTTGATCATCTGTTGCCGGACGACTGGCGCGCCCACGAGGACGACGCCCCGATAAGGAAGCTTGGAGGCCGCATTGGCTGATCCCACCGCACCACGGAGCTCCAATGTCCGGCCCGGCAGCAGGACCGCCGGCGGCCTCGACACGCCGCTGAGCGGCCGGCAGCGCATCCTGCCCAACTTCCGTCCCGACCCGGACGCGTTCGGCCACGCCACCGAAGGTTTCGCCCGTTTCATGGGCACCCCCCAGTTCCTGCTCTACATGACCGTGTTCTGCGTCTTCTGGCTGGGCTGGAACACGTGGGCCCCGGTGGAATGGCAGTTCGATTCACGGGAACTGGGCTTCACGCTGCTGACCCTCATGCTGTCCCTGCAGGCCTCCTACGCCGCGCCCCTGCTGCTGCTCGCGCAGAACCGCCAGGACGACCGGGACAAGGTCTCGCTCCAGCAGGACCGCCAGCGGGCCGAACGCAATCTTTCCGACACCGAATACCTGACCCGGGAACTTGCGTCCCTGCGCATCGCGCTGCGCGAGGTCGCCACCCGCGACTATGTCCGCGCCGAGCTGCGCAGCCTGCTGGAGGACATGCTGGAGGCACAGGAGGAACTGCGCACCCACGATCCTTCCGCCGGCGTCCACGAGACCCCGCGGGAAAAGGTCAAGGAGAAGTTGAAGGAGCGGCGCGACAAACAGCGCAGCCCCCGGACCCAGCAGATCCCCCGGGTCAAGGCCGGCAGCAAGCGGGAGGACTCGCCGGCGAGCCCGTCTGTGCACCCGCCCGAGCCGCCTGCCGACCCCGCCCGCCAGCCCGCACACCGAACCTTCCCCGAAAGCTGAGCACCGCCCGCATGAGCACCCCGCTGGACAGCACCTCCCTCGACGGGGCAGTGCACGCGGCACTTGCCACCGTGATCGACCCTGAACTCCGCCGCCCCATCACCGAACTCGGCATGGTGGAGGCCGTGGAGATCTCCGACGGCGGCCGAGTGCGGATCGTGGTGCTCTTGACGATCGCGGGCTGCCCGCTGCGCGGCACCATCACGGCCGACACCGAGGCGGCGCTGTCCGCCGTCCCGGGCGTCACCGGCGTCGAGGTTGAGCTGAAAGTCATGACCCAGGCGCAGCGGGACGCCCTGAAGGAAAAGCTCCGCGGCGCCGGCGGCCAGCGCGGCATCCCGTTCAACGCGCCCGGCTCGCTGACCAAGGTGTATGCCGTCGCGAGCGGCAAGGGCGGCGTGGGAAAGTCCTCAGTGACGGTCAACCTGGCGTGCGCGCTGGCGGCCCAGGGGCTCCGTGTGGGCATCGTGGACGCGGACGTCTACGGGTTCTCCGTCCCGGCGCTGATGGGCATCACCCAGTCCCCCACCCGGGTGGACGACATGATCCTGCCGCCGGTGGCCTACGGGGTCAAGGTCATCTCCATCGGCATGTTCGTCACCGGGAACCAGCCCGTGGCCTGGCGCGGGCCGATGCTGCACCGCGCACTGGAGCAGTTCCTGACGGACGTCTATTTCGGCGACCTCGATGCCCTGTTCCTGGACCTGCCGCCCGGTACCGGCGACATCGCGATCTCCGTCGCCCAGCTCTTGCCCAAGGCGCAGATCCTGGTCGTGACCACCCCGCAGGCGGCCGCCGCGGATGTTGCCGAACGGGCCGGGGCAATCGCCACCCAGACCGGCCAGACCCTGGCCGGCGTCGTGGAGAACATGTCCTATCTTGAACTGCCCGACGGCGGCAGGATGGAACTGTTCGGCAGCGGCGGCGGCGCCGTGCTCGCCGAGCGCCTCTCGGCCACCGTGGGTGACGACGTTCCCCTGCTGGGCCAGATTCCCCTCGAAGTCCTGCTCCGTGAGGGCGGAGATGCCGGGGTGCCGCTGGTGCTGGGCCGTCCGGAAACCCCGGCGGCCGTGGCCCTGGCCGGGATCGCCGGGAGGCTGGCGTCCGTTCCGCGCGGACTCAAGGGCATGTCGCTTGGCCTGCAGCCGCGCTGACAGGAAAGCCTAGGTCGCCTCTGAGTCGAAGGGTGCCGGTTCGCCCTCGGGCAGCTGCTCCACGACCCGGACCGGGCGGTGCTCTGCCATGGCCGTGGCGGCCGCAGCCGCGGACACAGTGGCGGGGGCCCCGGAGCTCACCGGCTTGGTGTCATCCTCCAGGAGTGCTTCCTTGATGATCCGGCGGGGATCGTACTGCCGGGGATCGTACTTCTTCCAGTCGACCTCATCGATGTCGATGCCGACTTCTTCCTTGATCTGTTCCCGCGCCCCCGACGCCATTCGGCGCACTTCCTTGACGATGTTGGCAAGTTTCTGGGTGTATTCGGGCAGCCTGCTGGGACCAATCACCAGAAGGCCGATGATCAGCAGAAGTAAAAACTCCGGTCCATTGATTCCAAGCACTTTAGGAAGATTACCCTCTCATTCGGGCTGGCGACGACTTCGCGAAGCCCGGACGCCGACCATGTCCGGCCCATCCCTGCCTCACGGGGCCAGATGCTCCAGGATCCGGCTCAATCCGCGCTCGATCCGTTCCGGAATTCCGTCGCGTGAGGCCGGCCCCGGAGGTGCGCTGCTGACCCTGGCCAGGGCGGCAGCGCCGTCGTCGGCCTGGTCAACCGGCAGATCCGATATGTAAGTGTAGGTGGCCGAGGCGGTCCGGTAGATGGCCCGGTAGGGCGGGGCAGGATTGACCCACAGCTCGCCGTCGCCGGGTTTGGCGCCGGACGACGGCAGGCCGGCCGTCGTCCGGCTGAAGCCGTCGTCGAATGCGGCGTGGCCGGTCAGCACGTTGACGGGCGAAGCGTCGGTCCGGTCCGCCGCCGGTGGCGTGCCGGGGGCGTGCGGCGGCGCAACGTGCTGCTCAAGGACCGTGGCGAAGTGCCGGCCGTCCGTGAGCCGGAGTTCCAGGACCTTGTCTCCGGACATGACTCCAGCGCGGGCCCATATGAGGTGGAATCCGAGGTCCCGCAGTTCCGGACATGTCCACCCCTGCGCGCGGAGCGCGGCAAGCTGGCCGGCACTCAGCGCCCCGGCGGGAGTGAAGTCGGGCTCGCCGTCGGGGCCGAACCCGACCCCGGGCGCGCCGGCATCCCCGGAGCCATCGGCACCCAGCAGTTCCCCCGCGCCGAGCGGTTCGGCGGCGGCAGGCGGTCCGGCGGTGTCCGTGCGTGCGAGGGCGGAGGCCTCAGCGCCGTCGGCGGAGATCGGGGCATCGCCTCCCATGAAATATGCGGTGCCGCTCATGAGGGCCAGGGCGGCGACGGCCCCTCCGGCCGCCAGTACGGGCAGGCGCGCGCCGCCCCGGAGGCCGCCCCGAGGCCGGGACGCCACGGCCGGCCAGCCGGCAAGCGGACGGCCGGTCCCGGCCAGATCCGGCGCGGCGGCTTCCGCCTCCCCGGGCACACTTTCCCCCTGGGCCCGGTCCCTGGGTACGTCCCTGCGTTCGGCGTCCCTGCGTTCGGCGTCCCTGCGTTCGGCGTCCCCGCGTTCGGCGGCGAGCTGCTCGGTCCGCGCCAGGAGGCGTGCGGTCAGGTCCTCGCTGGCCTCGGGCACGGCGGCGCCGCGGAGCTTCTCGAGGTACTGGCGCTCGCGCTGCTGCCGGGCGCGGCACTCCGCGCACGACTCCACATGGTCATGATGGCCGGAGGCCCAATTCCGCGTGGCGCCGCGGAGGCGCCTGCCGGAGAACCTGCAGCCGCCACTTCCAAAGAGTCGTTTCAGCAGACCCATGGACCGCTTCAGAGGAGGCCGGCGATGCGCGGCATCTTGAGCCGCGGCTTGAGGGACTGCTTGGCCGGCTGTGCCGGCCGGGGATCGCGGTGCGCCAGCTTTTCACGCAGCATGGTCCGGCCACGGTGGATCCGGGACCTGACGGTGCCCAGCTTGATGTCGAGCGCGGCGGCGACTTCGTCGTAGGAAAGCCCCTCGAGGTCGCACAGCACGACGGCGGCGCGGAAGTCCGGCGGAAGCTCCTCAAGCGCCGCCTGAACGTCGACGTCCAGGTTGTTGAACTCGAAGCTCTGCTCCGGGCCGGGTTCCCGGCCCGGAAGCCGCGACTCGGCGTCGTCGGATAGGGCATCGAAACGGATCCGGCTCTTGCGGCGGGCCTGGTCCAGGAACAGGTTGGTGGTGATCCGGTGGAGCCAGCCGTCCAGCGTGCCGGGCTTGAAGTTCTCCAGCGAACGGAACACCCGGACGAAGACCTCCTGGGTGAGGTCCTCGGCGTCGTATTTGTTTCCGGTCAGCCGGTACGCAAGGCGGTAGACCTTGGCGGAGTGGTTCGTCACCACTTCCTCCCAGGTCGGCCGGACCCATTCGGCTTCCGCCGCGGTGCCGGGCTGGCCGGATGGATCAGTTGCCTCAGTTGCCGGGACAGGTGTCAGAACCGACATCGTCCGCTCCCCTCATGGATGGTACCTACGCCCGAAATGGTGCCTGTTCGCACAGGTTCCTGCACCCTTGATTCGACGCCGATCACCACGCGGATGAGCGGACTCCTATCATTTCAAAATAAGCTGGGAATTTCCTGACGCGCCGGGGTCTTCAGCCCTAGGCGGAACGCGTGCCCCGGACGCCGGGAGCCACGGCACTGCCGCCTCCGTGTCCCGTCCCGCCGGACACAGTACGCTGTAGGGAACACTCCCCTGCCGCCCAGAAAGCGATATCCCATGAGCGCCGATAAGTCCACGAGCTGGTCCTACGCAGAAGATCTGCCTGCCGAGGATGAGGTCCTGTTGCACGCGCGCGAACGGTCCTTCGAGCTTGGCGTGACGCCGATCGGCCCCGGCGTGGGTGCCGTCCTGACGGTGCTGGCGGCGGCGTCCAAGGCGCAGACCGCGGTGGAGATCGGCACCGGGGCCGGGGTCTCGGGCGTGTGCATCCTGCGCGGGCTGGGTCCGCAGGCCGTCCTGACGACCATCGACGTCGACGTCGAACACCTCAAGGCGGCGCGCGAAGCGTTCCATGAAGCCGGCAGCCCCGCCAACCGCACCCGGACCATTTCCGGGCGCGCCGGCGATGTCCTGCCCCGCCTGACGGACGGGGCCTACGATCTCGTGTTCATTGACGCCGACAAGCCGAACTACCCCAGCTATGTGGAACAGGCCGTGCGGCTGCTCAAGTCCGGCGGCCTGCTGATCGTCAACGATGCCCTCGACAAGGACCGGGTCGCGAATCCGGCCGCCAGGGACGCCACCACGGTGGTGCTGCGCCAGATCGGCAAGTCCATCCGCGACGACGACCGCCTGGCCTCCGCCATGCTGCCCACCGGCGACGGCCTGCTCATCGCCGTCAAGAAATAGCGTGGCGAAGTAGGGCGCACCAGTCGCCCCAAGAAACGGGGCGAAACCGTGCCACTGCTGACGCAAAAAGTGCCCTGCTGACGCAGGGGCCGGTCCGGTCAACACCGGGCTGCGGTCAGGCGCAGACAGAAAAGGGCGGGGTCCGCAGCCTGGTGGCCGGGACCCCGCCCTGTGCGAAGCTCTTGGTGTGAAGCTATTCGGTGACGCCGACGAGGCATTCCTTGAGGTTTGTCGCCTCAGCGGCGTTGAGTTCGACTACGAGTCGCCCCCCGCCTTCGAGCGGAACACGCATGATCAAGCTTCGTCCCTCTTTCGTCACTTCCATAGGGCCGTCGCCGGTGCGTGGTTTCATTGCCGCCATAAGGAATATCCCCTCCATTAGTCCCTGACATACCAGCCCGGCCGGGCTGCGTCCGCTTGGCCAATCAGGCCGCCCGGCAGCGCTCTAAGAGGCTGCCTGACAGACCGCTCACAAATAAGCCGACGAATAGTCAGCGTGCTTTTATTCAGTGTGCTTCTTGTCCTTGCTTATCCTCTATTATCGCGTAACAACGCGCCCGGAGCTAATCGTTGGACTTTCCAGCGCGCCCCGCAAAGCCGGGGCGGTGCCGCGAAATGGTGCTGTGCGTCACGGCGGGTAGTCTCCCCCGCCCGGCAGCGGCGCCCACGCCCACAGCCACACAATCCAGACGATCTGCAGCAGGACAAACATGACCACCACGGCTCCGCGGTAGGCGCGGGAGCGCGAGAGGAGTGCGGCGCTGAGGGCGAGCGGGAACAGCGGCAGGAGCATCCTGAACGTGCTGGTCTGGGGGTGCAGGAAGACCAGCAGGTAACCCATGTAGCAGCAGCACCAGAGCCGCAGCTCGGTGCCCAGCGCGACCACGGGGCGGGACAGCATCAGCAGGGTGAACGCGGCGACGAACACGAACGGCGCCAGCACGCCGAGCCTTGGCCCGAAGAGCATGATGCCGGCGTCGAACCACGGCTTGAACGGCACCAGCTCATCGCCGCGCCAGGCGGTTTCGGTCTTGGTGTAGGCGCCAGGGTCGCCGGTGACGGCCCAGGCGATGGCCGGCCACAGCAGCGCCCCGATCCCGCTGACGGCGGTGAGCCCGGCCAGGGACCACAGCTGCGCGGCGCTGTGGACGGGCCCGCCGCGCGGGGGCTGGGCTGTGCTTGGCTGCGCTGTGACGGGCTGGGCTGTGACGCGCTGTGATGCTGGCCGCTGCGCAGCAAGGCGCTGCCAGGCTCGGTAGAGGAACAACAGCCCCATCATCACGGCAAAGGGAACGCCGGTGGGACGCGAAAGGCACATCAGGACCACCACGGGCATGGCCCACAGGTAGCGGCGCTCCATGACGAGCAGCAGCGCACCGCCGAGCAGCAGCAGGTTGAGGGATTCCGCGTAGGGCACCTGCAGCACAGGCGCCACCGGGAAAGCCGCCAGGAACACGATCCCCCAGAGCGCCGTACGGTGGGTGGCGCGGCGTCGGAAGATCCTGTAGGCCGCTAGGGCGGCCCCCAGCCCGCAGATCAGCGCGATGGCCGTCAGCGACCACGCCGGACCCGTGCCCGTGAGGCCGGAAACCACCCGGCCCAGCACGGGAAACAACGGGTAGAAGGCCCACGTGTTCTCCCGGACGGTGCCGGCGTCGTCGGTCGGCAGCAGCGCCGGGTACCCGGTCTGGAGCGCTTCGGCGTACCAGCGGGCGTCCCAGATATTGATGAAATTCCAGTAGTCCGGCTTGGCGGGAAACCAAGGATTCACGCCCTGGTGCAGGGCCGCTGCCATGAAGATGCAGGCGCTGACCAGCCGGGCGAGGATGTACACCCCGGCCACCTGGGACCACCACGGCCACCGCGACATCCGGGCGCCCGCGGCCGCCATGCGGCTCCACACCGCCGCGTTCAGCCCTAGCGGTGCCCGGGCCTCAAATCCTGCGACGGCCTCCGGGTCTTCCACGTGCTTCACGGACGCTGCTCCGTTGGGGGACGGAGGCGTTCCAGCTCCTCCCCGAGTGCCTCGATCTTTTGGTCCCTGGCCGTGATCTGGTCCCGCAGGTCATCAAGAACCTGGTCCACCTGGTCCATCCGGTAGCCGCGGAGCCCGACGGCAAACCGGACATCGTCGATGTCCGCCGGGGCCGCGTCCTCGGGCAGCAGGACCGGAGGCAGGGACGCGACCGGCTCATCGAAACCGTCCTCAAAGGAGGCGCCCGCACCGCCGTCGCGGCCCCGGCGGAAGATTTTCGGCGCCAGTCCGGTGCCGAGGAGGACAGCGACGCCGATCAGCACAATCGCCAGGAAGACCAGGAAGAGACTCACTAGACCATCGTGCCAGAAGCCGGACGCCGGAGCGCTCAGGCGGACGCTTCAGCCGCGCGTTCGGGTGCCGTCCCCACTGGTGCTCCCGTTGGTGGAGGAGCCGTTCGGGTTCCGGTGGCGGGCGGCGCCTTCGACGACAAGTTCGACGGCCAGCGCGGCGTCGTCCACCACTTGGACGAGGTCCAGGTCTTCCTCGGAGACCATCCCCTCCGCGACGAGCGTGTCCCGGACCCATTCGAGCATCGGGGTCCAGAACGCCGTTCCCACCAGCACGATCGGGAAGGATGTGACCTTGCGGGTTTGGACCAGGACCATAGCTTCGAAGAGCTCGTCCAGGGTGCCGAGGCCGCCGGGGAGCACGATGAAGCCCTGGGCGTACTTGACGAACATGGTCTTGCGGGCGAAGAAGTACCGGAAGTTGATGCCCAGATCCACCCACTGGTTCATGCCCTGCTCGAAGGGCAGTTCGATCCCGAGCCCCACGGAGACGCCGTTGCCCTGCACTGCGCCCTTGTTCGCGGCCTCCATGGAACCGGGGCCGCCGCCCGTGATCACGGCCAGTCCGGCCTCGGCCAGTTTGCGTCCGACCTCGACGCCGAGCTCGTAGTTCGGGCTCCCGGGCACCGTGCGGGCGGAGCCGAAGACGCTGACCGCCGGGCCGAGATCGGCGAGGGCGCCGAATCCTTCGACGAACTCGCTCTGGATCCTCAGGACGCGCCAGGGGTCGGTGTGGACGAACTGGCCTGGCCCCTTGGTGTCCAGCAAGGTCTGGTCCGACATGGTGACCTTGGCGGCCTTGCGGCGCAGTTCGAGCGGGCCCTTATGGCGGATCCCGTTGGGGCCCGGGATGGTGCGGGCCTCGCGGGCCGGCTTCCCGGCGGGGTTCTGTTCGGCGTCTTGCTTGGGGCCCTGCTGCGGATCGGTACTCATGCCCATAGGCTAGCGCGGAACACCGCCGCCGCCGTTCCGGCGCGTCGGTATCGACGCGGCGGCAAGAGTGCGCCGGCCCCCGGAGGGAAGACCCGGGGGAAGACGCGGGGGAAGACGCGGGGAGTCCGGCGGCGGTCCCGCAGGGGACCCTGAAGTGCAGGTATCTCTTGAATCACGATCTGCACCAAACAGAGTGATTGCGGTCATATTGCGTCAATCTTCGCTAGATTCGTTACATGACTACTCAAGTGCCCGGCGATGCGCTCGTCTCCCTTAAGGCCGTGAACAAGCATTACGGCCAGTTGCACGTCTTGAAGGACATCAACCTGAATGTCCGCAAGGGTGAGGTTGTTGTTGTCATCGGACCCTCGGGTTCCGGCAAGTCAACGCTTTGCCGCGCCATCAACCGTCTCGAGACGATCGACGACGGCGACATCAGGATCGATGGCAAGGAACTGCCCGCGGAGGGCAAGGAACTGGCAAAGCTGCGTGCCGACGTCGGCATGGTCTTCCAGTCCTTCAACCTGTTCGCCCACAAGACCATCCTGGAAAACGTCACCCTCGGCCCCATCAAGGTCAAGGGCGTTTCCAAGGCCGAGGCCGACAAAGAGGCCATGGCGCTCCTGGAGCGCGTCGGCGTCGGGCACCAGGCCCCCAAGCTTCCGGCGCAGCTTTCCGGCGGCCAGCAGCAGCGCGTGGCCATCGCCCGCGCCCTGGCCATGAAGCCGAAGGTGATGCTCTTCGACGAGCCCACGTCGGCCCTCGACCCGGAAATGATCAACGAGGTCCTGGACGTCATGGTCCAGCTCGCCAAGGAGGGCATGACCATGATCGTGGTCACCCACGAGATGGGCTTCGCCCGCAAGGCGGCCGACCGCGTCGTGTTCATGGCCGACGGCCAGATCGTTGAGGACGCGACCCCCGAGGAATTCTTCACCAACCCCAAGAGCAGCCGGGCCAAGGATTTCCTGTCCAAGCTGCTGACGCACTAAGTCCTGACGAGTTCGCACCCTGGCCGCCGCAAGGCGGCCGTCCAATGAAAGGAATGTCATGAAGGCATTTTTGACCCGAAGGAAATCCCTTCTGGTTGCCGCATCCGCAGCACTGGCACTCAGCCTGAGTGCCTGTGGCGGCAGCTCCTCCACTACCACCAACCCGCCCGTAGCCGAGAAGCCGAGCTTTGCCGCAGATTCCACCATGGCCAAGCTTTCATCCGCCGGGAAGATCACCATCGGCACCAAGTTCGACCAGCCGCTCTTCGGCCAGAAGGGCCTCGACGGCAAGCCGGTTGGCTTCGACGTCGAAATCGGCAAGCTGATTGCCGCCAAGCTGGGCATCCCCGCCGACAAGATCGAGTGGGTTGAAACGGTCTCCGCCAACCGCGAGCAGTTCATCAAGCAGGGCAAGGTGGACATCATCGTCGCCACCTACACGATCAACGACAAGCGCAAGGCTGAAGTCGACTTCGCCGGACCGTACTACGAGGCCGGGCAGGCCCTCATGGTGAACAAGGACAACACCACCATCACCAAGCCCGAGGACGTCAAGGGCAAGAACGTCTGCTCCGTGACCGGCTCCACCCCGGCCGCGACGATCGTGGAAAAGTACGGAGCAGTCCTGGTTCCTGCCGCCACGTACTCCGCCTGCCTTGAGCCGCTGCGCAACAAGCAGGTCGAAGCGATCACCACCGACAACGTCATCCTTGCCGGTTTCGTGTCCAAGGAACCGGATGCCTTCAAGCTGGCCTCCGACCAGACCTTCACGAAGGAGCCCTACGGCATCGGCCTGAAGAAGGACGACAAGGTCTTCCGCATGTGGATCAATGACCAGCTGGAGGCGTTCGGCAAGGACGGCTCTTACAAGAAGGCCTGGGAAGACACCGCCGGCACGGTCATCAAGACCGCGCCCGAGCTTCCCACGATCGACCGCTACTAGCCGGCTGTGGCGGCTGCCGGCCCGCGGATTTTCCGCAGCCCGGCGGCCGCCACTCCCGTCTTCCGCTTGGAATCCCCTCAACGCAGCTGAAGGAACTTATGGACGTCATCATTGAAAACCTCCCCCAGTATTGGGACGGTTTTCTCAGAACCCTCTTCCTGTCCGTGGTCTCGGGGATTATTGCCTTGGTCTTCGGCACCGTCCTCGCGGCCGCCCGCGTCTCGCCCGTCGCCGCGCTGCGCGGCTTCAGCATGGTGTACGTCGAGATCGTCCGCAACACCCCGCTGACCATCGCGTTCTTCTTCGCCGCAGTGGTTCTGCCCCGCCTCGGCATCACCTTCCAGCAGTTCGAGGTCGCCGCCATCATCGCCCTGAGCGCCTACACCTCGGCCTTCATCGCCGAGGCTGTGCGCTCCGGCGTCAACAGCGTCCCGGTGGGCCAGGCGGAGGCCGCCCGCAGCATCGGCATGAAGTTCAGCCAGGTCCTCTCCCTCATCATCCTTCCGCAGGCCCTTCGTACCGTAATCCCGCCGCTGATCAACATTCTGATCGCCCTGGTCAAGAACTCCTCCGTGGCCGGCGCCTTCTACGTGCTGGAACTGTTCGGCTACGGCAAGCAGCTGGCCAACGCCAACGGCGACGCGGTCGTGTGGGTTCTGATCGGCGTCGCGTTCTTCTACCTGCTGATAACCATCCCGCTTGGCTACCTCGCCAACGTCGTTGAACGAAAGGTGGCAATCGCACGATGAGCTCTGTTCTCTACGACGTCCCCGGCCCCAAAGCGCGCCGGATTTCGCTGATCGGCTCGATCATCGGCGTCATCGTGATCGGCGGGCTCCTCGTCCTGGCGGTCATGACGCTTGCCCAGCAGGGAATCTTCGATCCCAAACGCTGGGCGGTCTTCCAGATTCCCGATGTCTGGGTGCTGATCGGCAACGGAATCGGCGCCACGCTCGCCGCCGCGGCGGTGGCGGCAGTGATTGCCTTCCCGCTGGGCCTGCTTCTGTGCCTGATGCGCATCTCGGGCAACGCCTGGATCAGGGTGCCCACCCGGATCGTGCTGGAATTCCTGCGCGGCATGCCCGTGGTGCTCATGATGCTGTTCGTGCTGCTCGTCTTTGCCACCAGCTCATTCGTCGCTGTCGTTGCCGGCCTGGTGCTGTACAACTCGGCGATCTTTGCCGAAATTATCCGCGCAGGCGTCCAGTCGCTGCCCAAGGGCCAGCGCGAGGCGGGCCTGGCGATCGGCCTGACCAGTTTCCAGTCCCGGCTGACCATCGAGCTGCCGCAGGCCATCCGGCGCATGCTGCCCTCGCTCGTCGCGCAGCTCGTGGTACTGCTCAAGGACACCTCGCTCGGCTACATCGTGGCCTACGGCGAGCTGCTCCGGGCTGTGCAGGTCATGGCCGACTTCCTCGGCCCGCAGTACCTGTTCCCGGTGTTCTTCGTGGCCGCCGCCATCTACATCGCAATCGACCTCGCGGTCTCCCGCCTGGCCATCTGGCTCGAACGCCGCGGCTCCAAGCGGGCCGCCGGCGGCGTGGCACACGTCCCGGTCGCCGGAATTCCGGCGGCCAAGTAAGGCCTGTCAGCGCAAGGCTGCTGAGCGCAGGACGCTTTTAGCGCAGGGCTTCCTCAACACAGCGAGGGTCCAGCGCAGCAAGGGTCCGGAATCCCCTGGGGACTCCGGACCCTTGCTGGGTTAAGTGTTGCTTCGCTGCTTCGTTACTTCGCTGTGCGTTGTGCGTGCACGTCCCTGCACGTCCCTGCACGTCCCTGCACGTCGCGCCAGGCGCCCCTAGGCGCCGAGCCAGGTCCGCAGTGCCCTCAGGCATTCCCGGATCGCGTCTGCCTCGACGTGCTCGTTGTCCTTGTGTGCCAGCAGCGCATCGCCGGGACCGAAGTTCACCGCGGGGATGCCCAGTTCACTGAACCGGGCGACGTCGGTCCAGCCGTATTTGGGCTTCGGCGCCGCGCCGACGGCGGCGACGAACGACGCGGCAGCGGGGTGGTGCAGCCCCGGCCGCGCCCCGGCCGCACTGTCGGTGCGGACGACGTCGAATCCCTCCAGCAGGTCGCGCACGACGGCTTCCGCCGCGTCCGGGGTCTTGTCCGGCGCGAAGCGGTAGTTGATTTCCACGACGCAGGCGTCGGGGATGACGTTGCCAGCTGTGCCCCCGTGAATCTTCACGGCATTGAGGCTTTCCCGGTAGTCGAGGCCGTCCACTTCCACCGTCTGCGGCTGGTACGCCGCCAGCCGGGCCAGGATCGGGGCCGCCGCGTGGATGGCGTTGCTGCCCATCCACGCACGCGCCGAGTGGGCAGCCTCGCCGCGTGTCGAGGCCTCGAAACGGATGGTGCCGTTACAGCCGCCCTCCACCGTCCCGTCAGTCGGCTCGAGCAGGATCGCGAAGTCCCCGCCGAGCAGGTGTCCGTGATTGCGTACCAGCCGGCCAAGGCCGCTCTTGACCGCTTCGACTTCCTCATGGTCGTAGAAGACGAACGTGACGTCCTTGTCCGGCTCCGCCCCGGCGTCGAACATGGTGGCAGCCAGCGCCAGCTGCACGGCGACGCCGCCCTTCATGTCGGTGGCGCCGCGGCCATACAGGAGGCCCTCCCCGGGAGCCCCTGAGGGCCAGTACGCCGGCACGGTCCCAAGCGAGCCCTCGGTAGTGGGGAGGGGCACGGTGTCCAGGTGGCCGGCCAGGATCACGCGCTCGGCACGGCCGAGGTTCGTGCGGGCGATGATCGAATCGCCGTCGCGGACCAGCTCCAGCTGCGGCAGCAGGCGGAGCGCATGCTCCACGGCGTCGGCCAGCACTTTTTCGTTGCCGGAGACGCTGTTGATGTCGATCAGGGCGGCCGTGAGCAGGGCGACGTCCTGCCGGAGGTCCAGGTGGAAAGGAGCGTGGATAGGAGCGTGGACAGCAGTCCGGGCAGGAGCGCTGGCCGGCAAGCCGGTCGGGGCGCTGGCAGGGGCACTGGCCGGCAAGCCGGTCGGGGCGCTGGCAGGGGTGCGGGGATTCGTGGAGGTCACGGTCCCACTTTATCTGCTCGCCCTCCTCTCCCAACTGACTCGCAGCAGGGGCCGTTTTCAGGCGTCAAAACGGCCTCTGCTGCGAGTTAGTTGGGTCGTCATGAGTTTCAGCGCCCGCGGACGCTCTCGATAGACTTGATCCATGACTGAAACTGCTGCTTCTGCTGTGCCCGCCGACACCCGTTCCGACGACCGCTCTGACGCTCGTTCTGCCCATGGCTTTGGAGTGGCCACGGTGTCCATCCGCAACGGTGAGGCCACCGTGCTGGACGTGTGGTTCCCGGCTCCGGCGCTTGGAGTCGCGGCGCAGAACCTGCGTGATGTGGAGAACGCGGACCAGTCACTGATCGACATCGCCGCCAACGGCGCCGACCCGGACCGTGGCACGGAGCAGCAGGTCGTCTTCGCCCAGATCAACCTGGATGAGGCACCCGCGGACACGGCGGACGCCTACCTCCGCCTGCACCTGCTCTCCCACCGGCTCGTCCAGCCCAACACCATCAACCTTGACGGCATCTTCGGCAAGCTCCCCAACGTGGTGTGGACCAACTTCGGTCCCGCAGCCGTGGAGGACTTCGAACTCACCCGGGCCCGCCTGCGCAGGCGCGGCGCAGTCACCGTCTTCGGCGTGGACAAGTTCCCCCGCATGGTGGACTACGTGGTCCCCTCCGGCGTCCGGATCGCCGACGCCGACCGTGTCCGCCTTGGCGCGCACCTGGCCGAAGGCACCACGGTCATGCACGAGGGCTTCGTGAACTTCAACGCCGGCACGCTCGGCACCTCCATGGTCGAGGGCCGGATCTCGGCCGGTGTCGTCACCGGCGACGGGTCCGACGTCGGCGGCGGCGCCTCGATCATGGGCACCCTCTCCGGCGGCGGGAAGGAAAAGATTGCCATCGGCGAGCGGGTACTCCTAGGCGCCAACTCCGGCGTGGGCATCAGCCTGGGCGACGACTCCGTCGTGGAGGCGGGCCTTTACGTCACCGCCGGCACGCGCGTCCGCGTCATTAGCCCCCGGGACGCCGAAGGTGAAGACACCAGCCGGGTGGTCAAGGCTGTGGAGCTGTCCGGGGTTCCGAACCTGCTCTTCCGCCGCAATTCCACCACCGGCACCGTCGAAGCGCTCCCCCGCAAGGGCCAGACCGTCGAGCTCAACGCGGACCTGCACGCTAACTGACCGCACCGGCTGGTACGGTATGGCGTGCGGCGAAGGCCGCCCCGACGGGCCTGTCCCGTTGATGAAGCAGCCAATGACACAGCCCGCTAGGGCCTGAGGGAGTACGTTTCGTGGCACGACGAGGGAGCTGGCGGCGCCGGATCGTCCTTCTGCTGACCCTTGCGATGGTCGCGGGCGCCATCTACACCGCTGTGGCATTCCTGCAGCGTTCGGAAACGCTGATCACCGAACGCTGCACCGCCCTGGGCAGCGGAGGCGACGACCTCGCCACGGACCAGGCCGCCAATGCGTCCCTCATCACTGCCGTGGCGGTCCGGCGCGGGCTTCCCGCCCGGGCCGCCAGCATTGCGCTGGCTACGTCGATGCAGGAATCCAAACTGCGCAACATCGGCCATGGCGACCAGGCCGGTCCTGACTCCCGCGGGCTGTTCCAGCAGCGGCCGTCCCAGGGCTGGGGCACGACGGCACAGGTGATGGACCCCTACCATGCCAGCAATGCGTTCTACGATGCGCTCGAGGAGATCGCCGGCTACCAGTCGCTGGAGATCACCGATGCCGCGCAGCGGGTCCAGCACTCGGCGTACCCGGCCGCCTACGCCCAGCACGAGTCAATGGCCCGCGCGTTCGCCTCCGCCCTGAGCGGCCAGACGGCCGCCGGCCTGGACTGCTCGCTGCGGTCCCCCGACACCGCCGGGGATCCGGCTGCCGTCGCCGAAGAGCTGACGGCAGCGCTCGGTGAAGTGCGGACGTCCACCGACGGCCGGACGCTGCTCGTGGACGCCGACGGAACCCAGGCCTGGGCTGTTGGACAGTGGGCCGTAGCCAACGCCAAGGCCCTCTCCATCACCGGCGTCGAGGTCGACGGCCGCGCCTGGAACCGGCAGTCCCGCGACGGCTGGCAGCAGGCACAGGTCCCCGCGGGACAGGTCCGGGTAACCGTCGCCGACGCTCCCGGGACGTAGCGGCAGACAGCAACGCGGGGTCACCTACAGCCCATGCGCGGCGGCAACACGGGCCGTAGGTGACCCCGCGTTGCGCTGCTTGCCGTCCCGGGCCCCGCCGCGGCTCACACGAGGAGGTCGACCACCGGCTGGACGTAGCTTCGGAACAGTTCCGGCTGGGCCAGGAGCTCCTGGCTCATGATGATCTTGTCCGGCTCGAGGTACCAGGCGCGCGGCTCCGCGAGCGGGAGTTCGATGATCGTCAGGCTGAAATCCTTCGCGGCACGGCCCACTTCCAGCAGCCGGTCCTCCACCATGTCGGCCAGGAGTTCGTTGTTGCTGTTCGCCTCGCGCTCCGCTTCGAGGGCCAGATACTCCCCTCGGCGCTCCCGAGCCCACGTCAGCGCAGCACCGAAGTGAGCCTGCAGGACGCGCCGGAGCGCCGGTGAGTTGCTGAATGTTCCGAAGCCCGGCGGGGAAAGCTCGGGCGACATCTCCGGGTGGGCCTTCACAAGCTGCTCCCACCAGGCTTCCCACTCGGTCTTGAGCGCGGCAGGGCCGCCGACCTCACCGATCAGATGTGCATGGTCCGACGCGCGGATCTTCGGGGCCACGTGGCACAGTGCCGGATGTCCGGCGGAGTCCAGACCGGCAGCGTCACGAACATAAAGGGCAATGAGCATGGGACCAGAAGTATCCATGGTGATCTGCCAGCCAGGTCCGCCGGTGTGGTGCATGCAGTTGCCTCCCTTGGCACGACGTACCATCTCAGTCTAATCCTGTTGTTATTGCACGTTAACCGCTGGCTACCCGGCCTGACATCCGGCGGTTCAGGCCCTCGAGATGGGCTTCCAGCACATCTTTGCATATCTGAGCCGTCATCCATTCCGGTTGCAGGAGGGCGTGCATCGTCAGCCCGTCCAGGACCGCCAGCAGAAGCTCCGCTTCGGTGACCAGCACCTGCTGGTCCAGGCCGGCCGCGGCACTGTCAGCAGCGCTGTCATAAGCGGCGTCAGAAGCGGCGTCAGAAGCGGCGTCGGCCAGGCCGAGGATGAGCCCGCCCACGACGGCGGCAACGGCGCGATGACTGCGATCGGCCTCCGCGGCCAGGAAGGGCTTTGTCCGGGCGGCGTTCTTGAAGGCCATCCAGACGCATGAATCGACCGCCCGCTCCTCGTCCAGCGGAAGAACCTCGCCCAGCAGCGCCAGCACGGCGTCGTGGTGCTCTCCGGTTCCTGGCGGCAGGTCCGCCAGCCGGGATTCCGCGGCCGTCAGGCGGCCGGCGACCCGATCCACCGCCACGGAGAAAGCGTGGGTCAACAACTCGTCGCTGCTGGCAAAATAGTGCCGCACCGAGCCGACGGCCAGTTGCGCCTCATCTGCAACTTCCCGCAGGGAAGCCCGTTCAAGACCATCCGCGGCGATGATCCTGAAGACCGCGTCAACTATTTCTTGGCGCCGGATTACGGCGTCGACAAATTTAGGCACTGGTCTTTTTTAGCACGTCCGTACTGCTGCCGCTCGGGGGCACACCGGCACCCGCCGGGCACGTGCCGCGGGTCACACTGCAACGGAGCTCCCCCAGCACGACGCCGGCCGCGCACCTCAGTGGAAAGGTGCGCGGCCGGCGTCGTGGTTGCCAAACGCAGGTGCCGTAAACGGCAGGTGCCCTAAACGGGCGGCGCCGTTGCGGGCGGCGCCATTACAGCGACGGGTAGTTGCGCTCCGGCTCGCCGACGTAGAGCTGGCGCGGGCGGCCGATCTTGGTGTTCGGGTCGCTGATCATCTCGCGCCACTGGGCAATCCAGCCCGGCAGGCGTCCGATGGCGAACAGCACGGTGAACATCTTTTCGGGGAAGCCCATGGCCTTGTAGATCAGGCCGGTGTAGAAGTCCACGTTGGGGTAAAGCTTACGCTGGATGAAGTAGTCATCGCCCAGGGCCTTCTCTTCCAGGCGCATGGCGATGTCCAGCAGCTCGTCGTTTCCGCCGAGCTTGCTGAGGACCTCGTGGGCCGTGGCCTTGATGATCTTGGCACGGGGGTCGTAGTTCTTGTAGACCCGGTGCCCGAAGCCCATGAGGCGGACGCCGTCTTCCTTGTTCTTGACCTTCTCCATGTAGTCCTCCGGCTTGACGCCGTCGGCCTGGATCTGCCGCAGCATCTTCAGGACGGCCTCGTTGGCGCCGCCGTGGGCGGGGCCGAAGAGGGCGTTGATGCCGGCGGAGACGGACGCGAACAGGTTGGCGTTCGAGGAGCCGACCAGGCGGACCGTGGAGGTGGAACAGTTCTGCTCGTGGTCGGCGTGCAGGATCAGGAGTAGATCCAGGGCCTTGGCGACCACCGGGTCCACCTCGTACTGCTCGGCCGGCAGGCCGAAGCTGAGGCGCAGGAAATTCTCCACAAGGTTCATCGAGTTGTCCGGGTACAGCATGGGCTGGCCGATCGACTTCTTGTGGGCATAGGCGGCGATGACCGGCATCTTGGCCATGAGTCGGATAGTGGAGACTTCCACCTGCTCGGCGTTGAACGGATCCAGCGAGTCCTGGTAGAACGTCGAGAGCGCGGACACGGCCGAGGACAGCACCGGCATCGGGTGGGCGTCCCGGGGGAAGCCGCTGAAGAAGCCCTTGAGTTCCTCGTGCAGCAGCGTGTGGTGGCGGATCCTCTGGTCGAAGGACTCCAGCTCAGTGGGGGTCGGGAGGTTGCCGTAGATCAGCAGGTAGGAAACTTCCAGGAAGCTCGAGTGCTGGGCAAGCTGCTCGATCGGGTAGCCGCGGTAGCGCAGGATGCCGGCGTCGCCGTCGATGTAGGTGATCGCCGAGGTGGTGGCCGCGGTGTTCATGAAACCGGGGTCGAAGGCGACGGCGCCGGTCTGCTTCAGCAGCTTGGAAACGTCGTAGCCTTCGTTTCCTTCTACAACCTTGATGCGCGGGAGTTCGAGCTCGCCGCCGGCATGGCGCAGGGTTGCGCTGGTGGTTTCAGTCATGGAGTCTCCTCATGAGGCATCGGGGCCTCTGTCGAAAGCTGGTCCAACATCTGGTGAAGCTGCCCGCGGATCCTGCGGACAGGATTTCCAAAGGCTGCGCTGCCTTCTTGTGGAAAGCCACCATTGATCGTCAGTTAAAAAGTACCTTCACTTCGCGGGTGGCACTAATCCGGAAGGGCGCCAAAAGGCCACATGTGGTACGCGTCACAGCATTGTTACGCTCCTGTGGCCAGCCGAGATACGGCGGCGTCGATCCTCTCATCACTGGCAGTCAGCGCCACCCGGACGAACCCGTTGCCGGCCTCGCCGTAGAAAACCCCGGGCCCGACGACGATTCCGCGGTCCGCGAGACGTCCCACGGTGTCCCACGTCGCCTCGCCTGCGGTGGCCCACAGATAAAGGCCTGCCCGGGACTCGTGGATCGTCAGGCCGAAGCCCTCCAGCGCGGGCACGATCCGCTCCCGCCGGCCCCTGTAGAGGTCCTTCTGTGCCGCGACGTGGGCGTCATCGCCGAGCGCGACGCGCATGGCCTCCTGGACCGGATAGGGAACGATCATGCCGGCGTGCTTGCGGCTGTTGACCAGGTTCGCCATGATCGCCGGATCGCCGGCGACAAATGCCGCCCGGTAGCCGGCCACGTTGGACTGTTTGCTGAGCGAATAGACGGCGAGCAGGCCCTCGTGGGAGCCTTCCGCGACCTGCGGGTCCAGGATGCTGGGGACCGGGGCGCCGCCGCGCTGGACGTCCCACTCCCCCCAGCCGAGTTCGGCGTAACATTCGTCGGATGCGACGACTGCGCCGATCTCACGGGCCTGCCGGACGATCCGCCGCAACGACGCGATGTCCCGGACACTGCCTGTGGGGTTGGCCGGTGAATTGACCCAGATAAGGCGCACCCGGGCCCGGGTTCCGGCGTCGAGCTCGTCGAGGTCATCGGCGGCGATCTGTTCCGCACCGGCGAAGGTGGCTCCGATATCGTACGTGGGGTAGGCAACCGTGGGGCGGACGACGACGTCGCCTGTCTTCAGGCCGAGCAGGAACGGCAACCACGCGACGAGTTCCTTGGAACCCACAGTCGGCATCACGTTCTGCGGATCCAGCCCGGGCACGCCGCGTCGGCGTTCAAACCAGCTGGCGATAGCTTCCCGGAGGGCCGGCGTTCCGTGGACCGTGGGATACCCGGGGGCGTCCGCGGCGGCGCGCAGCGCGTCCTGGATGAGATCCGGCGTCGGGTCCACCGGGGTTCCGATGGAGAGGTTGACGGTTCCCGCCGCGTGCCGGGCGGCCGTGGCGAGGTACGGCGCCATGGCCTCCCACGGGTAGTCGGGCAGGCTCAGGCCGAAAGTGCGCACCGCGGAGGTCACCGTGGCGCCGTCCTAGTTGTCTTGGTTCTGCGGCGGCAGGGCGGCGATCATGGGGTGGTCGGTGTGGGTGTTGCCGACCTTCGCGGCGCCGCCCGGAGAGCCGAGCTCGTCGAAGAACTCGACATTGGCCTTGTAGTAGTCGGCCCACTCTTCGGGGGTGTCGTCCTCGTAGTAAATTGCCTCGACGGGGCAGACCGGCTCGCAGGCACCGCAGTCCACGCACTCGTCCGGGTGGATATACAGGGAGCGCTCACCCTCGTAAATGCAATCGACGGGGCACTCTTCAATACATGCCTTATCTTTGACATCTACACACGGCTGCGCGATTACGTACGTCACGTCCCTGGCCTCTCCACGTTGGTTCCGGCGACCGGCCGGATGGTTTCCCGGCCTGAGCGCCGGGGTTGCTGACTTCCGAGCCTATTATCTCCCAGCCTGTTCCCGCGAACCTAGCCGGGCGTCATACACCGTCCGCGTCTTACTATGATCTGATGAGCTCGCCATTGCCCCTGCCCCAGCAGTTCCTCTCCGGCGCACCGCTCGGCACCCGCGTTGTGGTCCGGTACCGGATCGACGGCGGCTTCACAGATGCGCTTGGCGAACTGGTTCAGCGTGCCGACGACGTGTGCACCGTCCGCACGCGCCGCTCCGACGTCGTCATCGCACTCCCCCTCGTCGTGGCTGCCAAGGAAGTCCCCCCGGCCCCTCCTCGTCGGGCCCCGCGGGTGCAGTCCCCGTAGCCGGCGGCTCTCCGGAGCGGCGCGACGGCGGCGGGACACCTTACTGTCAGGCCGCCGACGGGACATGCCCTCCCCTGGCAACGCCCAGTGGACATGCCCTCCCAGATCACGTGTAGCCGATGGACATGCTCTCCCCATGTACGGACCAATGGACATATCAGCATCATCTCCATTGGTGACGGCCAGCACGTGACATGTCCAGTGGTGAACCCACGCAAAACGGGACATGTCCAGTGGTGGGTCGAGGCAACAAGGCGCATGTTCAGTGATAAATGGATGCAGCTCAGCACATGACGAGTTGCGGCCTGGGCACTGTGTGGGCGCCATGCAAGCGCGCAAGAAGAGAGAACCCGCAACCAGCCCTAAGCGGCGGCAGACAACGTGTTCAGGGCTTCCCGGACCATGGTGATGAATTCCTCGGGATGATCCTTCAGCAGCTGGTAGCTCACAACCAATGTCGGAATTCCCCGGCGCGTTGTGACGTTCCAGCGCCGCCGGTCCTCCTCGAAGCTCGTCCTGTCCATGTGGAATCCGGCCCCATCGGTCTCTATGCCGAGGCGGCCATCGACCATCAGGTCCAGATGGCCCATTCCCGGAACGTTGACCTGGGACTCGACATGGAAGCCGGCACGCCGCAGAAGAAATCGGGCCAGGCACTCGATCAGGGACTGCGACTGCGGAACGATGCCCGACACGATTCGGCGCTCACGGGCGTCGTTCCTGCCATCGAGCCGCCGGCGCAGGGACGCCAATTGGAGTCCCTTGACCACGACGGCGGACTCGGCGACGATCAGTCCGTCCAGCTCCGGCAGGCAGCGCAGGCACTGGACGACGGTGTCCAGGAGCGTCGGCGGCGTGGATGCCCGGTGACAGACGAAGCCCTGGTAACTCCTGCTGTGAGTGAGGGCTACGTGCGGCTGCGCCGGGGATTTGAGAACCCACAGCCCGCCGTAGTGTGCAGCGGTGATGCAGGCCGGCTCTGCTGGAAGCGAGCGTATGGAGATCAGCTGCGCGTCGGCGCCGGGCAAGGCATAGACGCCACGGGCAACCCGGGACACGGTACCCGCGGCCATCGCCGACTTGAGCTGGAAATCGGATACCCCCGCCGCGGCGAGGTATTTGGCGCGCGCAACGCCGTCGTACTTGGAGAGCACCTCGATGATGTTGGCCATTCACCCATGGTGAAGTCGTACGCGGCGCCCGGGTAGTCAGATCCCGCGCTATGTGGAGAACTAAAGAGCTGCCGAGCCAAGGCTGTCCGCCATCCGGTCAGGCGTGTCAATGGGCATGTCCCCAGTTCCGTGGTGCCGCCGGACATGTCCCGCGGGCAGGAGGGGACATGTCCCGTGCGCCAGCCCAGCGCCGGACATAATGCCATCGAGCCCACTCGAAGGCGCAAAAGATGAGCATGTCCCCCCGGGGGGAGCAGTTCAAGTTCAGCAGTTCAGTTCAAACAGCTCACGGAGTGCAGGTGGGGCATGTCCACAGGTCGGTGGTGGCGCCGGACATGTCCCGCCGGGAGGAGGGGACATGTCCCGTGCGCCAGCCCCGCGCCGGACATAATGCCATCGAGCCCACTCGAGGGCGCAAAAAATGAGCATGTCCCCCGGGGAGCAGTCCAGCAGTTCAGTCCAGCAGTCCAGTCCAGTCCAGCAGTTCAGTTCAGCAGTCTTAGTCCAGCAGTTCAGTCCAGCAGTTCAGTCCAGCAGTTCAGTTCAAGCAGCTCACGGAGTGCAGGGGGCATGTCCCGTGAGGGCCTAGCCGGTGGGCAGCCTGTACCGCCGGCACCAGAGGAGCATGGCCAGGGTAATGCCGGCGATGCCGAAGACCCAGATGTTGCCTGCGGTGTCCCCGATGATCAGGCGCTTTCCTGTCTCCAGGGTGGACCACCAGCCGATGAGCGCATAGCAGACGAGCCCGCAGACGGCGGTCGGAATGACGGACCGGAACGCCGCCCCAAGCCATACTTCGGCAGAGCCCAGCAGGAGCAGGGCCGCCGCCGCTCCCCACGGAATCTGCATCCCGCCGAGAACCAGATCGTGCCGGTGCAGGGCCGTGCCGGCCAGGGCAACAAAAAGAGCTGCCGGGACGGCGGCGGCAATGCCGCCTGCCGTCCCGGCAGCTCTCTTAGTCACGTTTTAGCCGAAGCCCGGAATCCGGGATCAGACCTTGGCGCGGGCGCGGTTGGCCTTGGCACGCTCGTTGGTGTCCAGGATAACCTTGCGGATGCGGATGGAATCCGGGGTAACCTCAACGCACTCGTCTTCGCGGGCGAATTCGAGGGACTCTTCGAGGGTCAGATCGCGCGGCGGCGTCAGGTTCTCGAAGGTGTCCGAGGAAGCCGCACGCATGTTGGTGAGCTTCTTTTCCTTCGTGATGTTGACGTCCATGTCATCGGCGCGGGAGTTCTCGCCGACGATCATGCCCTCGTAAACCTCGGAGGTGGGCTTGACGAAGAAGGAGCCGCGCTCCTGCAGGTTGATCATGGCGAACGGGGTCACAACACCGGCGCGGTCGGCGATCATCGAACCGTTGGTGCGGTATTCGATCGGGCCGGCCCACGGCTCGTAGCCTTCGGAGATCGAGGCGGCGATGCCGGCGCCACGGGTGTCCGTGAGGAACTTGGTGCGGAAACCGATCAGGCCACGGGCCGGAACGATGAACTCCATGCGGCACCAGCCGGTGCCGTGGTTGGCCATGTTGGTCATGCGGCCCTTGCGGGCTGCCATGAGCTGAGTGACGGCGCCGAGGTATTCTTCCGGCACGTCGATGGTCATGTGCTCCATCGGCTCGTGGACCTTGCCGTCGACCGTCTTGGTGACAACCTGCGGCTTGCCCACGGTCAGCTCGAAGCCTTCGCGACGCATCTGCTCGACCAGAATGGCCAGCGCGAGCTCGCCACGGCCCTGGACTTCCCAGGCGTCAGGACGCTCGGTGGGGAGCACCTTGATGGAGACGTTACCGATCAGTTCCTTGTCCAGACGGTCCTTGACCTGGCGGGCCGTGACCTTGGCGCCCTTGACCTTGCCGGCCAGCGGCGAAGTATTGATACCGATGGTCATGGAGATGGCCGGGTCGTCAACGGTGATCAGCGGCAGCGGCTGCGGGTTTTCGACGTCGGTCAGGGTCTCACCGATGGTGATCTCCTCGATACCGGCGACGGCGACGATCTCGCCGGGGCCGGCGGATTCGGTCGGCACGCGGTCCAAGGCCTTGGTGGCCAGCAGTTCGGTGATCTTGACGCTCTTCAGTTCACCGTTGGCACGGGCCCAGGCCACGGTCTGGCCCTTGCGCAGGGTGCCGTTGTAGATGCGCAGCAGCGCGAGGCGGCCGAGGAACGGCGAGGCGTCCAGGTTGGTGACGTGCGCCTGCAGGACACCTTCCGGGTTGTAGGTCGGGGCCGGGATGTGCTCGATGATGGCGTTGAAGAGCGGCTCGAGGTCCTCGTTCTCCGGGGCGCTGCCGTCGGCGGGCTGCTCGAGGGAAGCGCGGCCGACCTTGGCGGCGGCGTAGACGACGGGGACGTTGAGGATCTTGTCCAGGTCCAGGTCCGGAACTTCGTCCGCGAGGTCGGAGGCCAGGCCCAGGAGCAGGTCCATGGACTCGTGGACGACTTCTTCGATCCGAGCGTCGGGGCGGTCGGTCTTGTTGACCAGGAGGATCACCGGCAGGTGCGCGGCGAGGGCCTTGCGCAGCACGAAACGGGTCTGGGGCAGCGGGCCCTCAGATGCATCGACGAGGAGGACGACGCCGTCGACCATGGACAGGCCGCGCTCGACCTCGCCGCCGAAGTCCGCGTGGCCGGGGGTGTCAATCACGTTAATGGTGATGGTCTCGCCCTTGGAGGACGGTCCGTTGTAGGCCACCGTGGTGTTCTTGGCCAGGATGGTGATGCCCTTTTCGCGTTCCAGGTCACCGGAGTCCATGACACGGTCTTCGAGGTGGTTGTGCTCGGCAAAGGAGTTGGTCTGCTTGAGCATGGCGTCGACCAGAGTGGTCTTGCCGTGGTCAACGTGGGCCACGATCGCGACGTTGCGCAGGTCACTGCGCGATGCAGTGGCTACCGCGGTGTTGGTGGTGGTTTCAGACATGCGTTATTGCTCGATTCAGTGGTGAAGTCAGCTGTGGTATCGCGACATTTCCAACCGGAACGCACGACGGGTACGCCCTTTCGACACAGGGCACCTGATACAAGTCTAAGGGCTAGGCCATTTATTGGCCTAAAATGCCAACACCCGCCCGCCAGGCAATCCGTCCGGCCGCCGGTTCCCCCGCCGTTCCCGGCGCGGGAAGGGCGCGCCAAATTGATACATTACGCGTGAGTAAAGTCACTGGATTTTCCCGCCCGCATGCACCATCATTGCTCAGTAGCAGCAAGCAAGCCCGGAGACATTCATGCGAAACGCCTCGGCTCTGTCCCGCTTCGTCGCAACGATGATCGCCGTAGGCGCACTTCTTAGCGGCTGCGGGCAGGCCCCTTCCTCACCCGAGCACGACGCGGGTTCTTCCGACGTCGGCCTTTCGGGCGTGCAAGCATCCGCCGGCCAGGCCGGAGCGGCAAACGGCGCCGGCGTTCCTGTCGCCGCAGGCTCCGGCGGTCCTGTCTCCGCAGGCTCCGCGGCCAAAGCGCGGATCGGTTCCGGTATCGATCCCGCCAGCCTGCCGGGCGGCTCCGTCTACCGCAATCCCGCCAACGGCCGCAACGAGGTCATCGTCAAGGACTCCAGCAACACCGCGGTGCTGATTGGCGACTCGCAATCGGAACCGTCGTTTGGATGGCCCAGGCAGGGGCTGGCCGCGGCGGGCTACAAGGTTTTCTTCTGCGGCCGGGGAGGCACCGGCTACGTGGCGTCGAACGGCAAAACGGGCAACTACATTGACGCTCTCCAGCGCGGCGACTGGAAACTCCCGTACGGCACTCCTCCCCTCGTCGTGCTCGAAGGCGGCGGGAACGACGCCGCGCGCGGCGCCTCGGACGCGCAGATCGTCGCAAATGCCGAGCGGCTGATCGCCATTATCCAGCAGCGCTACCCCGCGGCCCGGGTGCTGATGGTCGGCACCCTCGCGCGCGGCGCCCACTATGGCGGAGGCCGCCGGAGCGAGGTGGACACGCTTCTCGGGAAAGTGGCGAACCGGCACGGGCTGCCGTTCGTCAGCGCGGGCGACTGGCTCACCCGGTACAACCTCACGGGTTCGATGGCGGACGGGGTGCACCTGAACCGGCACGGCCACGCGGCCCTGGGCGCCGTTTTCGGCCAGCGCCTGGAGGCGATGGGGCTGGAATACCAGGACCCGGCGCTCCTCGCCGGTTTGTACCACTAGCGCCGGACCGGGCACCGGACGAAGCCCCGGCCCCGCAGCACGAACCGCAAGCTGCACGGCACAGGAACCCGGCTGCAGAGCAACCAGCGCAGCAGCCGGCACACCAGCCGGCACACCAGCCAGCACAACAAAGGAGCCGGTGCCTGCCCGACGGGCAGACACCGGCTCCTGTGTTAATGGCGTGTGGTGCCACTGGCGTGCTGGGCTAGCTGGAATTACGTCCAGAGCCCCGGGACAGCGTCGGGCTCAGGCCACTTCCGGCGGCAGCATGAGGCCGGCGCCCGGGATGGCGTTAAGGAGCGCCCTGGTGTACTCCCGCTGCGGCGATTCGAAAACATCGTCCGTGGACCCGGTCTCCACCAGCTTGCCCTTTTCCATGACGCACACGTGGTCGGCGATCTGCCGGACCACCGCGAGGTCGTGGGTGATGAACAGGTAGGTCAGGCCGAGCCGTGACTGCAGTTCGGCGAGCAGGTTCAGCACCTGCGCCTGCACCAGCACGTCCAGCGCCGAGACGGCCTCGTCGCAGATGATCACTTCCGGGTCCAGGGCCAGGGCGCGGGCGATCGCGACGCGCTGGCGCTGGCCGCCGGAGAGCTCGTTCGGGTACCGCTGCATGGTGGACTGCGGCAGCGCCACCTGGTCCAGCAGCTCCCGGACCTTCTTCTCGCGGCTGGCCTTGTCCCCGATCTTGTGGGTCCGCAGCGGCTCCTCGATGGTCCTGAAGATGTTGTACATCGGGTCCAGCGAACCGTACGGGTCCTGGAAGATCGGCTGCACACGGCGCCGGAAGGCAAAGATTTCCTTGCTGTTCAGCGTGGAGGTGTCCACGCCGTCGAAGATAATCTTGCCGGAGGTCGGCGTCAGGAGGTTCAGGACCATCTGCGCCACCGTGGACTTGCCGGATCCCGACTCCCCCACGATCGCCGTCGTGGTTCCCCGCTTGACGCTGAAGGAGACGTCGTCGACGGCGGTGAAGTCCGTGGACTTGCCCAGGCCCGAGCGGAGCTTGAAGACCTTCTTGAGGTTCTGGATCTGCAGGACCTCGTCCCTCTTGGACGGCTCAACCACACCGGTGTCGGTGGGGGCGAGCATGTCGTCGGTTTCCACGCCCAGTTCCTTGGCGGCCTGGATACGACGGGACGCCAACGACGGCGCCGAGGCCACCAGCCGCTGCGTGTAGGGGTGCTGAGGGTTCTGCAGGAGCTCCAGGGAGGGCCCGGATTCGACGACCTGGCCGCGGTACATGACGACCACCTGGTCGGCTCGCTCGGCGGCGAGGCCGAGGTCGTGCGTGATCAGCAGCACCGCGGTGCCGAGCTGCGTCGTCATCTTGTCCAGGTGATCGAGGATCTGGCGCTGCACGGTGACGTCGAGCGCCGACGTGGGCTCGTCCGCGATCAGCAGGCGCGGCTGGCAGGAGAGCCCGATCGCAATCAGCGCGCGCTGGCGCATGCCGCCGGAGAACTCGTGCGGGTACTGCTTGGCACGGCTTGCCGCGTCCGGCAGCCCGGCCTGGGACAGGACCTTTGCGACGTCGTCGGGGCCGCTCGGGAGTCCGTTGGCCTTCAACGTCTCGCGGACCTGGTCGCCAATCTTCCACACCGGGTTCAAGTTGGACATCGGGTCCTGCGGGACCATGCCGATGCTGTTGCCGCGGAGTTCGATCATCCGTTTTTCGCTGGCGTTGGAGATGTCCTCGCCGTCGAACAGGATCCGGCCTGCGGCGACGCGGCCGTTGCCCGGGAGCAGGCCGATGGCAGCCAGGGCGGTGGTGGACTTGCCGGAGCCCGACTCGCCCACGATCGCGACGGTTTCGCCCGGCATGACGGTGAGGTGGGCGTTGCGGACGGCGTTGACCTCACCGTTGCTGGTGGTGAAGCCGATGGCCAGGTCCCGGATTTCGAGCAGCGGCCGGTCGGTGACGACCTCCACTTCCTGGATATCAACAGAGGCGCTCATGGTGTCCCCTTTCATCGCTTGCGGGCTTTGGGATCGAGCGCGTCACGCAGGGCATCGCCCAGCATGATGAAGCTCAGGACGGTGATGGACAGCGCGATGGCCGGGTAGAGCAGCGGCATCGGGTTGGACCGGAGCGAGGCCTGTGCCGCCTGGATGTCATTTCCCCAGGACATGACGCTGGGCGGCAGCCCGATGCCCAGGAAGGACAGCGTGGATTCGGCCACGATGAAGGTGCCCAGGGAGATGGTGGCGACGACGATGATCGGAGCCAGCGAGTTCGGCAGGACGTGGCGCATGAGGGCACCGAACTTCGATACGCCGAGCGACCTGGCGGCCGTGACGAAGTCGGCGTTGCGGACCTCGATGACGGCGCCACGGGTAATCCGGGCGATCTGCGGCCAGCCGAAGGCCACCAGGATGAGCACGAGCGTCCAGACCGTCCGGTTCGTCCGGAACATCGGCAGCTGCATGAGCACGATCGCGCCCAGGATCAGGGGCAGGGCGAAGAAGATGTCATTGATGCGGGCCAGGATGGAGTCGATCCAGCCGCCGTAGTAGCCGGCCACGGCACCCATGATGCCGCCGATCAGGAGCACTCCGATAGTGGTGAAAAGGCCCACCGTCACCGAGGAGCGCGTGCCGAAGATGACACGGGCGTAGACGTCGCAGCCCTGCTGGGTGAAGCCCAGGGGGTGACCCGCGGCCGGTCCGGCGTCGGAGTTGGCCAGCTGGCACGCCTCCGCCGTCGGGTCGATCGGCGAGAAGAGTCCGGGGAAGATGGAGACCGCCACGACCACAAGGATCAGGAACGCGGAGATCAGGAAGAGCGGCTGCTTGCGCAGGTTCTTCCAGGCCTCGCCCCAGAGGCTCAGCGGTGCGGCTTCGTCCTTGACCCGGTCCGTCACCTGGAGCGGGGTCTCGGAGACGTCGGCGACGAAGTGCTCGATCCGGCGGCCCGGACGAACGGAAACGGCGTGGCGTGCGGGGGTGTTCTCAGGAGTCATAGCGGATCCTCGGGTCAAGCCAGCCGTAAAGCAGGTCAACGAGCAGGTTGGAGAGGCAGTAGATCAGCACCAGGACGGTGACGATCGAGACCACCGTGGGGCCTTCGCCCGACAGCACAGCCCGGTAGAGCCGGTTGCCCACGCCCGGAACGTTGAAGATGCCTTCCGTGACGATTGCCCCGCCCATCAGGGCGCCGAGGTCGGCGCCCAGGAACGTAATGACGGGGATCAGGGAGTTGCGCAGGATGTGGACGCGGACCACCTGGAACCGGGAGAGGCCCTTGGCGGTGGCGGTGCGCACGTAGTCGGCGTTCATGTTTTCGATGACGGACGTGCGGGTCAGGCGCAGGACATAGGCGAAGGAGCCCAGCCCCAGCACGATCGCCGGCAGGATGAGGTCCTGGACGGTCGCGGCGGAACTGACGGTCGGTTTGGCCCAGCCCAGCTGGACGCCGATGGTGAACTGCAGCAGGAAGCCGAGGACGAAGATCGGGATGCCGATCACGACCAGGGAGGCGACCAGAACCGTGGCGTCGAAGAACTTGCCCTTGCGCAGGCCTGCGATGAGGCCGAAGACGATGCCGAAAACACCCTCAAAGATCAGCGCCATGATGGCCAGCCGCGCCGTGACGGGGAAGACCTCGCCGAGCACGGCGGCGATGGGACGGCCGGAGAAGTCCTGGCCGAGGTCGAACGTGAAGATGCTCTTGAGGTAAAGCAGGTATTGCATCCAGAACGGCTGGTCCAGGTGATACTGCGCCCGCAGCTTGGCTGCCACGGCCTCGTTGACCGGCTTGTCGCCGAACAAGGCCACGATGGGGTCGCCGGGCAGGCTGAAGACCAGGAAGTACACCAGCAGTGTTGCGCCCAAAAAGACGGGAATCAGTTGCAGGAAACGCTTGAGGATGTAGGTCGACATCAGCGAGTCACACCCTCGTTGGCAGGCACCCTGTCCAGGGATGCGGCGGAGTTGTTCATCAAAGAACCTTTTCACTATGGATGCAGGCCGGCGCCGGTTCACTCACGGCGGCAGGGCTGCGAAAAGTTCGCCCGAAGAACCGGGCGTCAAGAAAATAATTGGGGGGAAACACGACGACGGCGGAGGCCCCGGTATGGGCGGCCCCCGCCGTCGTTTTGTTGTTACTTGCCGGTTACGTTGTAGTACAGCGGGACGCCGTCCCAGCCGTAGTCAACGTTGGTGACCTTGTCGCTCCAGCCGCCCTGGGCAACCTGGTACCACAGGGGGATGGCCGGCAGGTCCTGGAGGAGAATCTCCTGGGCCTTGTTCATGGCCTTGTTGCCGTCGCTGACCGACGAGGCGTTCAGGCCGTCGGAGACAGCCTTGTCGAAGGTCGGGTTCGCGTACTCAGCGTCGTTGGAGCCGGCACCGGTCTTGTAGATCGGGCCGAGGAAGTTGTACAGCGACGGGTAGTCTGCCTGCCAGCCGGCGCGGATGGAGCCGGTGAGGGTCTTGGCGGTGGCGTCGTTGCGGGCTTCCTTGAAGGTGGCGTACGGCTTGCCTTCAACCTTGATGCCGAGGGTGTTCTTGAGCTGGTTGACGACTGCCTCAACCCATGCCTTGTGTCCGCCCTTGTCGGCGTTGTAGGCGATGGTGAAGGTCTCGTTGGCGTCCCATTTCTGGATCGCGTCTGCCTTGGTCCAGGCTTCCTTGGCCTTGGTGGCATCGAACTTCAGGTTGTCAGCACCGGGGATCGCGTCGCTGTAGCCGTCAAGCACGGGAGCCGTGAAGTCCTTGGCGGGCTGGCGTGCGCCATTGAAGATGACCTTGGTGATCTCGTCGCGGTTGATTGCCATGGAGATCGCCTGGCGACGGAGCTTTCCGGCCTCGCCGGTCCATTCCGGCAAGTATTCCGGAATGGCGATGGTCTGGTTGCCGGCGTACGGCTTGTTGATGGTGCGGTCGCCGAGGTCAGACTTGAAGTTCTTCAGCGCGCTGGTCGGGATGGTCTGCAGGATGTCCAGGTTGTTGGACAGCAGGTCCTGGTAGGCGGCGTCGTCGTTCTGGAAGATCTTGAAGGTCACGCCGGCGTTCTTGGCCTTGCGCGGGCCGTTGTAGTCCGGGTTCGGGACGAGCTGGATCTGCACGTTGTGCTGCCAGCCGCCGTCCGCAAGCTTGTACGGGCCGTTGCCGACCGGCTTCTCGCCGAAGCCCTTCGGGTCCTTCAGGGCGCCGGAAGGAACCGGAACAAACGCGGTGTAGCCCAGGCGAAGCGGCCAGTCGGATTCCGGCTGCTTCAGTTCGACGGTGAACGTCTGATCGTCAACGACCTTCAGGCCGGACATGGTCTCGACGGTGGAGCCTTCTGCGCTGGCCTCGTCATAGCCCTTGATGCTTTCAAAGAACCCGCCGCTGAGCTGCGCGTTCTTGGCTGCTGCGCCGAAGTTCCAGGAATCGACGAAGGTCTTGGCCGTGATGACCTCGCCGTTCGTGAACTTCTGGTCCTTCTTGACCTTGATGGTGAAGTGCTGGCCGTCCTTGCCTTCAATCGACTCGGCGAGTTCGTTGACCGGCTTGCCGCTGGGGTCGTAGCTGACCAGACCCGCGAAGATCATGTCGATGACCTTGCCGCCACCAACCTCGTTGGTGTCGGCCGGCATGAGGGGACGCTGGGGCTCTGAGCCGTCGGCGAGGATCACTTTGCTGGTGTCGCCACCGGTGCTGCCGCTACCGTTTGCGGAGCCGCTGGCACCGCATCCGGTCAGGGCGAGGGCGGCGATGGCCACCATGCCCAGTGCTTTGGAAGTGCGCGAAAAACGCATTCCGCCTCCTATGAGTTGTGGGAGTTCGTGAGGGAAAAACTTATGCTTCCCCGTAAGCAGGCACAGGGGTATCCCCTGTGACGTGGCCTACATATGGAAGTAGCCTAGCCCTTAAATGTCCAAATGTTGGAACTCCGTTGCCAAACCGTGATCCGACAGTCTCGTGACGGTTAGCGTCAAGCGCAAAGTATTTCAAGTCACACGCTACCGGCTGGTAGTATTCGCCCGTCATGTGATCCGGGTTACCCTCGATTAACTGGAATCAGCCGTTTTTTGGCCCTCGGGGCACGCCTCAGCTGGCCCCCGAAAGCAGCTGCGCGCGCAGTTCACGGCGCTCCCGCTGCTTGTCGGGATCCGGCAGCGGAACCGCCGCCAGGAGCCGCTGGGTGTAGGGCTCCTGGGGATTGCGCAGGATCTGGTCCCGGGTCCCCTGCTCCACGATCCTGCCCCGCTGCATGACGCAGATCCGGTCCGCGAGCACGTCCACGACGGCCAGGTCGTGGGTGACAAACAGGCAGGCGAATCCCAGTTCTTTCTGCAGGTTCTGGAAGAGATCGAGCACCCTGGCCTGAACGGAGACGTCAAGGGCGGAGGTGGGTTCGTCGGCGACCATCAGCTTCGGCTTGAGCGAGAGGGCACGCGCGATGCCCACGCGCTGTTTCTGCCCGCCGGAGAGTTCGTGGGGGTAGCGGTTGCGGTAATCGCGCGGGAGTTCCACCTGGTCCAGGAGCGCCTCGATCCGGTGTTGCAGCTCGGCACCCTTGGCGACACCGGCCAGGAACATCGGCTCCCCGATGCTTTCACCGATGGGCAGCCGGGGGTTGAGGGAGGAGGACGGGTCCTGGAACACCATCCCGACGTGCCGGCGCATCTCGTGGAGCTGACGGCCGTTCCTCTTGGCTGCGGAAATGTCCTGCCCGACGACCCGCATGGTGCCCGCCGCCACGGGCAGGAGGCCGACGGCGGCCCGGCCGATCGTGGTCTTGCCCGAGCCGGACTCGCCCACGAGGCCGACCACCTGTCCGGGATAAATGACCAGGTTTGCCCCCTCCACGGCCCGGAAGGCCGGCACGCGGCCCTGCTTCGGGTACTCGATGGCGACGTCGCTGAGCTCCAGGACCGGCTCGCCCTTCGGCCTGGCCGCCTCGGCTGCGGCCAGGGCGGCGGCGTTCTCCCGCTCGCGCCGGATCAGCTCGTCTTCCGGGATCGAGAGGATCTCGGCGTGGGTGGCCGCGGCGAGGGCGGCGGTGACGTCCACTTCCGTCACGGAATCCGCACCGCCCTGGCCCAGGTGCGGGACCGCGGCCAGCAGCGCCTGGGTATATTCGTGCTGCGGGTTGTGGAAGATCTGCGCGGCCGTCCCGGTCTCCACGATGAGGCCCTTGCGCATGACGGCGATCCGGTCGGCGAGATCGGCCACCACGCCCATGTCGTGGGTGATAAGCACGATTGCGCTGTCCAGCTTGTTCCGCAGATTGCGCATGAGGTCAAGGATTTCGGCCTGGACGGTCACATCGAGCGCCGTGGTGGGTTCATCGGCGATCAGGAGCTTCGGGTCGCAGGAGAGCGACTGCGCGATCATGGCACGCTGGCGCTGGCCGCCGGAGAGCTGGTGCGGGTAGGAGCGGAAGGCCTTTTCCGGATCGGGCAGTTCGACAAGATCCAGCATGTGCAGGGCCCTGATCCGGGCTTCCTCCGGCGAAACCTCGTTGTGCAGGCGCACAGTTTCCACAATTTGCGACCCCACGGTGTAGACCGGGTTCAAGGCCGTCATCGGCTCCTGGAAGATCACCGCGACGTCCTTGCCGCGCACGGCCCGGATATTGGCCTCGTTGGCTCCCAGCAGCTCACGGCCGGCGAGCTTGACACTTCCTGTCACACGGCTGTTACTGGGGAGCAGGCCCAGGAGGGCCATGGAGCTGGCACTTTTTCCGGACCCGGACTCCCCCACGATGGCGAGGACTTCGCCGGAGCGCACCTCGTAGTTCAGGCCGATCGCGGCCGGGACCCATTTCTTGTCCACGCCGAAATCCACGCTGAGGTCACGGACCTCCAGGATGGTTTCACCTTTGCCGGGCACGGGTGCCGCCGGCGGATCGAGGGTGATGAAGTCAGTCATGATGAGGCCATCCTTCCGCCCGAGCCGCCGGCGCACCGGGGATTAGTGCTGCGGCTCGGAATACTGAATTATTAGGGGCATGAGCTCTGCGCCGCACGCCGGAAATGTTGAAGTGTTCAAGGCACGAACGAATAAATGGTTCGCCTGGCTGTCCTGGGCGGTAGCCGCGTTCGGCGTTGTGGTCACGGTGGTCATGGCAGGCCCGGGAGCGCTGGCAGGCATCGCGCCGCTGGCGTTCATCGGCTTCATGGGCTGGCAGCTGTTCTGGATGCCGTCCGTTGTGGTGCACGATGCCGGCGTCACCCTGGAAAATCCGTTCCGCTCGATCGAGGTCCCGTGGGCCGCGCTGGTGCACGTCGATACCCGCTTCGCACTCACCCTCGTCACCGCGAAGAAGAGCTACACCTCCTGGGCCGCGCCCGCCCCCGGAATCTGGGGTGGCCGCCACGCCCGCCCGGAAGACCTCCACGGCCTGCCGGCCACCACGTACGGGCCAGGCAGGTCGGTCCGTCCCGGCGACCTGAAGACCACGGACTCGGGCCAGGCTGCCATGCTGGTGCGGGCACGGTGGCACGAGCTGGTGGAAAGCGGACGGCTCTCCTCCGGCGACGCGGACGGCACCGACGCGACCGTCACCGTCCGCTGGGTGGCGATTGGCGCCGTCGTACTTCTCCTGGCGGCGAGCTACCTGGCTGTCACCGCCGGCTAGCACGGACCTGCAGGGGGCGGGCATCTACTTGCCCTGGGTTCCGTCAGCCGGGCCGCCGGGCCGGTATCCCTCATGCGTGGGACCCTCCTGTTCGGGCCCGTCGAGGGCGGTGACAGCGCTTGCCTGCGCCGCGGGACCGCCGTGATCGGCCGCCTTCTTGGCGTTGAATTTACGCTGCCGCGGGTCAAACGCGTCCCGCAGGCCATCACCGATGAAGTTGATGCTGAGGCAGATGAGCACAATGAACATGCCCGGGAACCAGAACAGCCAGGGCCGGGTGGCGAAAGCCTGCTGGTTCTGCGAGATGAGCAGGCCCAGGGACGTGTCCGGGGCCTTGACCCCCACGCCCAGGTAACTCAGCGCCGTCTCGGTGAGGATCGCCGCGGACATCGTCAGGGTCACGTTCACGATCAGCACGCCGACGGCGTTGGGCAGGATGTGCTTGAAGATGATCCGCGCGTTGCTGGCGCCGGAAATCCGCGCCGCATCCACGAACTCGCGTTCGCGCAGGGACAGGAATTCACCGCGCATCAGGCGGGCCAGGCTGACCCAGCTGATCAGGCCCAGGAAGATTCCGAGGGCCAGGACGCCGTTGGTGCTGGCGAAGGAGGCGAACCAGCTCCCCTGGTCCCGGCGGCCGGCGAGCTGCGCCATGACGGCGGCCAGGAGCAGGGCCGGAATGATGATGATGACGTCGGTCAGGCGCATCAGGATGGCCTCGGCCCAGCCCCGGAAGTAGCCGGAGATGGCACCGACGACGACGCCGATCAGGCCGGCAATGAGGCCGATCACGACCATGATGGTGATGGATTGCTGCGCGCCGCGCATGGTCATGGCGAAGAGGTCGCGGCCGATCCGGTCCTGGCCGAACGGATGTTCGCCCCAGGCCAGCGGCCACAGCGAGGAGGTCGGCGCGCCGTCGTTGACCAGGGGTGAGACCTGCTCGTGGGTGTACTTCCACCATCCCGGGATGCCCAGGTAGCCCACCGAGGTGAAGGCCATGACAAAGATCAGGGCGAAGACCACCAGGCCGATGATGGCGCCGGAGTGTCCGAGGAACCGCTTGCGGACGATCTGGCCCTGGCTGAGGCCCTTGGCCTCGAGGACCGGCTCAATGCCTGCCGCGGCTGACATGCGCGAGGCGTCTTCGGCCATGATTACTTCCTGCTGACTTGGCTGGCTCATGCTTTTACCCTTACGCGCGGATCCAGTGCGGAGTAGGCGAGGTCCGCGATGAGGTTGAAGACCATGGCCGTGATGGCCACGCAGATGAAGACACCCATGACCGGGTTGGGATCGACGTGCGCGATCCCGTCCAGGAACAGGAAGCCCATGCCGCGGACCGAGAAGACTGTTTCGGTGATGACGGCACCGCCGATCAGTGCCCCGATGTCGAAGGCCACGATCGTGGCGATCGGGATCAGGGCGTTGCGGAAGGCGTGGCGCATGACGACGGTCCGCTCGCTCAGGCCCTTGGCCCGGGCCGTGCGGATGTAGTCCATGTTCATGATTTCCAGCATCGAGGCCCGGGTGAAGCGCGTATAGCTGGCCAGCGAAATGAGGATCAGGGCCAGGGTGGGCAGGATCAGGTGGGTGAAGGAGTCAAGGCCCAGGACCCAGAAGTCGCCCTCGATGTTCGGTGTGCTGGCACCGATGGTGGCGATGGGCCGGCCACGCACACGGCTGTTGTTGAAGTAGGTGGGCCACGCCTGCATGTACCGGTCCAGCAGGATCAGGAAGCCGACCAGGAACGAGGTGATCGCCGCGGCGCGCATGGACTGCCCGCGGTCGTAGCCGCCCACCAGGTAGCCGATGCCCATGCCGATCAGGACGAAGGCGACCGCCAGGAGCACGATCATCAGGAACGTGGCCTCGTTGAGCAGCGGCTGAAGGAGGAAGTACAGCACGACGCCGACGCCGACGGCGATGAGCGCCGACTGCAGGGCCTTGCGGTTCTTCAGTCCGGCGGAGAGCAGGGTGACGGCGAAGGCGATGCCCGCGCCGGCGATGGCGATGATCACCGGGCCGAGGCCCGGGGTCTTGAACCATTCCGTGGCGGAGAAGTAGATGAGCACCGCGGTGACGAAGGCGAAGACGACGGCGCCGGTCAGCAGCCGGCGCTTCATGGGCCCGCCCGCCGCGACGGCTGTCAGTGCGCCGACGACGACGCCGATGCCGAGCGCCGAGGGCAACGGCACGTCGGGGTTGCGCAGGAAGTTGTTGAAGCCGATGGCGCCGAATTCCTTGAGCAGGACGGCGACCCAGAAGATCGGCAGGGAGAAGAACAGGAAGGCCATGAAGGTCACGCCGTAGTCCAGGGTGCTGTACTGCCGCAGGGCGGTGATGATGCCCAGGGTGATGCCGATCAGGATGGCGAGCACGGTGGCCGCGGTGACCAGGGTCAGGGTCTGGACCAGGGCGTTGCCGAGGGCATCGGTGATGGGCTGGCCGGCGATGTTTTTCCCGAGGTCACAGGAGTTGGCGAACGGGATGAGGCACTGGACCGCGCCGCCAAACCATTTGAAATACCGCAGCGGGGCGGGGGTGTCCAGCTGCAGGAGCTCGGTCCTCGCGTCGATGAGCTGCTGCTTCTGCGGCGTGGGGTTGGCGCGGAATTCCTCCAGGGGATCGCCGGACGCCGCTGTCAGGAGATACACGAAGTAGGAGGCGCCAAGAAGAATGAGGGCGGCAGTCACAAGCCGCCGGAAGATGTAGGTCACCATTGGAATTGAACCTCGGAGTTCGGGCCCAGGGATTGCCCGGACCGGTCGCGGAGTTTGGCCGGTTCCCGCCGATGTGGCGGCGGGACCACAGCATCGCCAGGATATCGCCAGAAAGGCGTCGGGACCGAAGAACTGTGGTCCCGACGCCTTTCCAGCAGTGTTACTTGGGGTCGCGGGCTACTTCTGTGCCCATTCCCAGAAGTTCCACCAAACGCCGGTCTGGTTCGGCATGTACTTCACACCGGTGATGCGGTCGCTGTAAGCGTCCACGCCAACCGACTGGAAGAGCGGAAGGCCGTAGGCCGAATCCCAGATCATCTTGTCGATCTGCGCAACGAGGCCGTCCTGCTTGCTCTTGTCGGTGGTGACAATCAGTTCATCCATCAGCTTGTCCGCTGCCGGGTCGCTGAACTGGTTGAAGTTGGAGTCGTTGCCGGACTTGAAGATCTGCGGGACGCCGGACACGCCGACACCGGAGTTGCTCCAGCCGAAGATGGTGGCGTCGTAGCTGCCGTCACCGAGGGCCTTGCCCCAGTCGGACTTGCCGAGGCCGCCGTCAACGATCTTGAAGCCGGCCTTGGTGGCGGACTCGCTGATCAGGGAGAAGGCGTCGACACGGTTGGGGTTGTCCTTGTTGTACATGATGCGAACTTCGGGGGTGGCACCGTTGAGCAGCTTCTTGGCGCCCTCGATGTCCACACCCTGGTACGCGGAGGAACCGTTGTTCTTCACGGAGTCGGCGTACGGGGCCTGGTCCGGAACGAAGAGCTGGGAGTCAAGCGGCGCGGCCTTCGGGTCAAGCTTCTTGACAATCTTGTCGACGATGTCCGCGCGCGGGACGGCCTTCATGAACGCCTCGCGGACGTTCTTGTCGGCAAACGGGCCCGAGTAGTTCAGGTCGATGTGGTCGTAGGCGAGCTGGTTGCCGACCTCGACCGTCACGCCCTGGCTTTCGAGTGCCTTGAGCTGCTCCACGGTGTCGGCGGATGCCTGCGGGGCGATGATGTCGGCTTCGCCGTTCTTCAGTGCCTGGACCTGGGCGGGTGCCTCACCGATGTAGCGGACGGTGATTTCATCCAGGTTGGCTACCGGACCCCAGTTGTAGTCCTTGTTCTTGACCATGGTCAGGGACTGGTCCTGGTTGATGCTCTTGACGATGAACGGGCCGTTGGAGAGGTAGAGGCTCGGATCAGCCGGCAGGGTCTTGGTGTCAAAGCCGGTGTTCCACAGGTCCGCCATGGCCTTCAGCTGCGCGTTCGCCGGCTTCGGGGCCTTGGAGTCGCCGCGGGGCATTCCCTTGAGGAGGTCGATGAACGCCTTGGTGTCGGCCAGGCCCGCCTTCTTGGCGAGGATGTGGGCCGGGATGTCGACGCCGGGCCCGCCAATGGCGATTTCCCAGTCCGCGAAGGGCTTGGAGTACTTCAGGGTCATGCTGCGTCCGTCGTCACCGAGCTCCGGGAAGTCCGTGAGGGCAATGCCGGTCGGGTCACCGGCGTAGGAGAAGTAGGACGTGCCGGTCTTCGCGTCGGCATCGGCGTCGTTGTAGTAGCCCGAGAAAGCGGCCCACTGCAGCACCAGGTCGGCCGCGGTGACGGGCGTGCCGTCTGACCACTTCACGCCGTCGTTGATGGTGTATTTGACCGTCAGCGGATCGTCGGAGACCTTTTCCATCTTGCCGAACTTCTCGTTGCGGACAACGTTGAGCTTGTTGTCGATGTAGAAGAAGCCCGAGTGCGTGGCGTAGCTGACCTTGGAGTTAATGTCAGTGTTGCCGTCGGCCGTGTTCGGGTTGAACGTGTTGAACGCGTTGACCTCTACGACGGTAGCCGATCCGCCTTGCTTGCTTGCTGCGGCCGCGGTGGTCGGGGTTGTCCCGCCGCTGTTGCCTGCGCAGGCGCTGAGGGCGATGGCAGCTGCTGCTGCCACGCCCACTGCTTTGGAAATACGACCCAAGCGCATTCCGCCTCCTTGTTTCTGTGGTGTGGGTGAGACCGGCGCCGGAAGCGCCAGACAGACGTCCACACTCCCCCAGCGGCAGTGTGGCCCGTCTCACATGGCATGAAGCGTAAACCCCAAATGCCGCTGGGAGCCACCAAAGTTGACTCACTGTAAAGTTCGTTACCGAGCTGCAACATTGGACAGGATCCGCAAGAGCAGCTTTACACAAAAACATTGACGGCGGCGTAACAAAAGGATAAAAGATCCGGGCACAGGAAAGGCCCCGATCCGAAAATCAGGGCCCTCCAGTTAATCCCGCATTACTTGGCAGAATTGCCGCACCACCAGGCGGCGGCCGTCAGACGTTGAAGCGGAATTCGACGACGTCGCCGTCGGCCATGATGTATTCCTTGCCTTCGATCCGCACTTTGCCGCGGGCCTTCGCCTCGGCCATGGAGCCGGCCTCGATGAGGTCGTCGAAGGAAACGACCTCGGCCTTAATGAAGCCGCGCTGGAAATCGGAGTGGATCACGCCGGCCGCCTGCGGGGCGGTGTCGCCCCGGCGGATGGTCCAGGCGCGGGTTTCCTTGGGACCGGCCGTGAGGTAGGTCTGCAGCCCGAGGGTGTGGAAGCCGACGCGGGCCAGCTGGTCCAGCCCGGATTCATCCTGCCCGTTCATTTCCAGCATCTCGCGGGCTTCCGCCTCGTCGAGCTCCACCAGGTCGGACTCGAGCTTGGCGTCCAGGAAGATGGAGTCCGCCGGGGCCACGAGGGCACGCAGTTCCGCCTGCTTCTCCGGGCTGCCCAGGATGCCCTCGTCGGCGTTGAAGACGTAGATGAAGGGCTTGGCCGTCAGCAGGCCGAGCTCCTTGAGGTGCTCCATCTCCAGCTTGTCGCTCTTGATGGACGAGAAGATGGTGTCGCCGCGTTCCAGCACGGCCCGGGCCGCCAGGATGGCTGCCAGCTCGGCCGCCTCGCGCTTCTTGATCTTGACTTCTTTTTCGATCCTGGGGATCGCCTTTTCGATGGTCTGCAGATCGGCCAGGATCAGCTCGGTGTTGATCGTCTCCATGTCGGAGCGGGGATCGACCTTGCCGTCGACGTGGATGACGTCCGGGTCATCGAACACGCGGACAACCTGCGCGATGGCCTCGGCCTCGCGGATGTTGGCGAGGAACTGGTTGCCCAGGCCTTCGCCAACGGATGCGCCTTTGACGATGCCGGCGATGTCCACGAAGGACACGGCGGCCGGCAGCAGGCGCTGGGAGCCGAAGATGCCCGCCAGCTTTTCAAGCCGGGCATCCGGCAGGTTCACGACGCCGATGTTGGGCTCGATCGTGGCGAACGGGTAGTTCGCCGCGAGGACCTGGTTGCGGGTCAGTGCGTTGAAAAGGGTTGATTTGCCGACGTTGGGCAGTCCGACGATGCCAATAGTAAGTGCCACGAACATATATTCTACCCGCCCGGGCCGGTGATCGTGGCGGCGGCCGGCACGAGCACCGCAGCGGACGCCGGTGCTGCCGCCGGCCGGCGCCATGGCCGCCGCCATGCGGGCGTCCGTGCGGCCGCCCTCAGAACATGGTGGAGCCAGTTCCGGGGCCTTCCGGGCGTCGAAACCAAAAGTGTCACAGGTGCATGCCACAGTGAAGTCATGGATGCTTTCGCACTGATTCTTGCCCTGTTCATGCTGCTGTTGGGCGCCGTTGCGGGCGCCGCGGCTGTCTACGTCCCGCTCCGCCGGCGCTACCTCGCCGTGGAAGAGGACTTCGACGGCGTCTCGGCGCGCCTGTCTGAGGTCAGCTCGCAGTTCGCCGCCGCCGACGCCGAGCGGCGCCTTCTGGCTGCCCAGAACAGGGAACTGGGCGAATCCCGGAACCAGGACGGCAGTGTGCTCCGTGCGCTGGCACCGGTGGCCGAAAAGCTCACGGCCGTGCAGCAGCAGGTCGCCCTGCTGGAGCGCGACAGGCTCGAGCAGTACGGCCAGCTGGCCCAGCAGCTGCAGGAGGCCCGCCTGTCCGATGAGCAGCTGCTGCGGTCCACGCATGCGCTGGAATCTGCCCTGCGCTCCAACAGCGCCCGCGGCCAGTGGGGCGAGGTCCAGCTGCGCCGGGTGGTCGAAGCGGCAGGCATGCTGCGGCACGTTGACTTCCACGAACAGGTCCACAGCGGACAGTCCCACAGCTCCGGACCCGACGGCAGCCTCCGGCCCGACCTCGTGGTGCAGCTGCCCGGCGACAAGCAGCTGGTCGTCGATGCAAAAGTGCCGCTGGCTGCCTATCTGGCTGCCCAGGAGCTCGGCGCGTCCGCTCCGGGCCGGCAGGCCTCGCCGCTGCCCGGCAGCCAGCAGGCGCACCTTGCCGCCCATGCCAAGGCCCTGAAGGCCCATGTGGATGCGCTGGGCAGCAAGAAGTACTGGGACATCCCCGGCAACTCGCCGGAGCTGGTGGTCTGCTTCCTGCCGGCGGAGTCCATTCTGGCCGCCGCCCTGTCGGCGGACCCGGCGCTGCTGGACTATGCCCTGTCCAAGAATGTGGTCCTGGCCTCGCCCGGGACCTTGCTGGCTGTACTGAAGTCCGTGGCGTTCACCTGGCGGCAGGACGTGCTGACCGACAGTGCCCGCGAACTCTTCGAACTTGCGCGGCAGCTCTACGACCGGATGGGCACGCTCGGCGAGAACGTCACCAAGCTGGGGTCCTCGCTGAAGACCTCGGTGGAGCGGTATAACTCCATGGTTGGCACCCTTGAGGCCCGGGTCCTGCCCACCGCCAGGAAGCTGAACGCCCTCGAAGCCGCGGGCCTGGCGACTCCCCCCGCCGTCGAGGTCACGCCGCGGGCGGTTGCGGCCCCGGAACTGCAGTCCCGTGACGAGTCGGAAGAGTCGGCGGCTTAGGACTTGCGGCGTCCAGGACGGCGCAGTGCTTAGGACTGCGCCGTGCCTAGGACTGTTCCGTGCCTAGGACTGTTCCGTTCCTAGGACTGTTCGGTGCCTAGGACTGTTCGGGGCGGGTGCCGCGGCCGCCGAGGGCGCGGGTGACGTCGCCGGCCTGCTTCAGGGTGGCCCGAAGCTCCTTCGGCAGGGAGAACAGGAGGTCTTCCTCCGCCGTAACGACCTCCTCCACCGATCCGTAGCCGTAGTCGGCCAGGAGCCGCAGCACGTCTTTGACGAGCACTTCGGGAACTGAAGCCCCCGAGGTCACGCCCACCGTGGCGACGCCCTCGAACCAGGTCTCGTCGACCTCGTTGGCGAAGTCGACCCGGTAGGAGGCCTTGGCGCCGTATTCCAGCGCGACCTCCACGAGGCGGACAGAGTTCGACGAGTTGGCCGAGCCCACCACGATCACGAGGTCCGCCTGGGGTGAGATCTTCTTGATGGCCACCTGGCGGTTCGTGGTGGCGTAGCAGATGTCGTCGCTGGGCGGATCCTGCAAGGTGGGGAACCGCTCCTTGAGGAGGCGGACGGTCTCCATGGTCTCGTCCACGCTGAGCGTGGTCTGCGAGAGCCAAATGACCTTCTCCGGGTCACGGACGGTGACCTTGTCCACCTCATGCGGGCCGTTGATGATTTGGATGTGCTCCGGCGCCTCACCGGCGGTGCCTTCGACTTCCTCGTGGCCGTCGTGGCCGATCAGCAGGATATCGAAATCATCCTTGGCGAACCGGACGGCCTCGCGGTGCACCTTGGTGACCAGCGGGCAGGTCGCGTCGATGGTGCGCAGGCCGCGGTCCTCGGCGGACTGGACGACGGCGGGCGAGACGCCGTGCGCGGAAAAGATCACGAGGGCGCCCTCGGGGACCTCGTCGGTTTCGTCGACGAAGATAGCGCCCTTCTCCTCCAGGGAGCTGACCACGTGGACGTTGTGCACGATCTGCTTGCGGACGTAGACGGGCGGTCCATAGTGCTCCAAGGCTTTTTCCACCGCGATGACCGCCCGGTCGACGCCGGCGCAATAGCCGCGCGGGGCTGCCAGCAGGACTTTTTTGGGACCGGCGACCGGGGCAGCCGCCAGGACATCTTCCGGTGAACGCCGCCGGCGCGGGACGGATGGCATCGGAACGGAAACAGCGGTGGTGGTCATGCTCCCATGCTACCGGTGTTCAAAGTTGCCCCGTTTGCGGCCGCCGGCAACGCGGACAGCAAGCCCGGTGGCCAGCAGGGCCGCACCTGCCACGGCGGCGGCAACAATCCACTGGCCGAAGCTGGCCGAGCATGCCGCGACAAACTCATTCTTGAAGAGCTCTGCCACATCGTTGCCGCTCGAGGTCGCGGCGATGGCGGCGCCGGCGGCGTCACTGGCCAGTTTCCACGCCCCGGCGAGCACCAGCGCTCCTGCGCCTATGCCGGCCAGGACGGTCCACCGGCGTCGGGCCGCAACGAATGCCAGCACGAAGGCGATGCCGGCGCCGACGGCGACGGCGTAGCCCATCGGGGCGTAGACGGTGACCCGTTCGATCAGCTGGCGCTGGTCGGACTGCCCAATCTGGATCAGCACCTGGCCGGGGGCTTCCAGTGGAAGGGTGGTCGCGGCGGAAACCTGCTTCGCCACAAGTCCCACGAGGGGTGCGACATCCAAAGTGAGCGAGGAGGTGCCGTCGGCTTCCGGCGGCAGCGTACTGGGGTCCGAGAACGTGAGGCGGTGGCTCCTGCGCAAGGTTTCGGCCCACGCGTCGGAGTAGCCGGGCAATCCGGTGAGCGACTGTGCCGCGTTGTCCAGGACCGGCCGGGCAAGTTCTTTGAGGAAATCGGGGATGTTGGCGCCGGAGGCAACGCTGTCCACGGCTGCCGTCGCCAGCCGCTGCTGGAACGCGGGATCCTTGCCCAGCGGCGCGGTCAGGGCCACGAAGCCGTCTTCCTGGACGATGTTCCGGTCCGCCCACATGGCTGGAACGGCGACGGCGGCCATCAAGAGCCCGACAAGTACGGCGGCGGCGGAGACAAAAGTGCGCAAGGGATTCCTAGGAGGTCGTTGGGATGCCTCCCATCCTATGGCGGGTCCGGGCATGGCCATAAAGTCGGCGCCCGGTGGTAGAGCTATGGATAGAGTTGAAAGAGACAACTTCCGGCTGCCGGCCGGCCCTCCCCGCCGGGGAGCGGACCGCCGGGAGTCTCCCTCTCATAAGGGCACGCAGCAAAGGAAACGCACGCATATGCACAGGGCTCGCCACAAGGCACTCCACGAGGCACTCTCCGCCGCGGAGCCCCCGCGTGCCTGAGGACGCGGCGGCGGCCACGACGCTACCGGCTACTGCGGCCCAAACCAGCCCGGACAACCCCTGGCCGCTGCAGCTGCTGTCCCAGAAGCTCAAGATGCATATCGACCGCGCGCCCTCGGCCTGGGTCGAGGGCCAGGTGATCGAGCTGAACCGGCGCGGCAGCAACGCCTACCTGACGCTGCGGGACATCGACGCCGAGATCTCGCTGCCGGCGTCGGTCTGGACCACCGTCCTGGACCGCCAGGATGCTCCGCTGGAACGCGGTTCCCGGGTTGTGGCACTGATCAAGGCCGAATTCTGGCTCAAGACGGGCCGGCTCAACATGTCCGTGAAGGACATCCGTCCCGTCGGGCTCGGCGACCTCCTGGCGCGGATCGAGCGGCTGCGCCAGGCCCTCGCCGCCGAAGGGCTCTTTGCCGACTCGCGCAAGAAACGGCTCCCCCTGCTCCCGCACCGGATCGGCCTGATCACCGGACGCGACTCCGATGCCAAGAAGGACGTGCTGCGCAACGCTGCCCTGCGCTGGCCGGCCGTCGAATTCGAGATCCGCGAGGTGGCGGTCCAGGGCAACACCGCCGTGGCCCAGGTGATCGCGGCGTTGCGGGAACTCGACGCCCACCCCGTGGTCGACGTCATCGTCATTGCCCGCGGCGGAGGCGCCCTCGAGGACCTGCTGCCGTTCAGCAACGAGGAGCTTATCCGGGCGGTCGCGGACGCGTCCACCCCCGTGGTGAGCGCGATCGGGCATGAGGCGGACCGGCCGATCCTGGACGACGTTGCCGACCTCAGGGCTTCAACGCCCACCGACGCCGCGAAGAGGATTGTCCCGGATGTCGCCGAGGAGCTCACCCGGGTCCGGCAGGCGCGGGATCAGCTCCGGCGCGGCGTCACCCGGCTCGTGGAACGGGAGGTCGACCGTCTGGCGTCCCTGCGTTCCCGCCCGGTGCTGCTGTCCCCCGACGTCATGATCACCCAGCGCCACGACGACGTCGAGCGGCTCAAAGTCCGCTCGCACGCCGCCATCAGCACCGCCGTGGTGCGGGCCGCGGACCAGCTGGTCCACCTCAAGGCCCAGGTGCGCGCACTCTCTCCGCAGAAGACGCTGGACCGCGGCTACGCTGTGGTCCAGCTCGCCGACGCCGGAAGCGCGCCGGGGGCCCGCCGCGACGTGGTGCGGCACCCGTCGCAGGCACCGGCCGGCACGGACCTCACGGTTCGGGTGGCCGGCGGACGGTTCGCCGCGCAGTCCACCGGTAGCCCGGAGCCGGCCGAGGAGTGACCCGGCGCCCGGTCCTGGGTCCACTCCACACCGCATCACACCACACCACCTAGAACGCCAGCATCCCAAGAACCACGCGCGGCACCAGCCACCGCCGACACAGACATAGCCACACCAGACACAGCCACACCAGACACAGCCCAGACACAACTTAGGAGCACCCCCATGGCAGCAGAATCATCTCCGAACCCCGACATTGAGGCTCTCAGCTACGAGGACGCCCGCGAGCAACTGGTCGGCGTGGTCAGCAGGCTGGAGGCTGGCGGGGCCAGCCTGGAGGAATCGCTCGCGCTGTGGGAACGCGGCGAGGCACTGGCCAAGCGCTGCGAACAGTGGCTGGAAGGCGCCCGCAAGCGGCTCGCCGCGGCCCGGGACCAGGCGGCGGACGAGGGCTAGGAACCGGCCCTTCACGGCCCGCCTGTCAGAGAGCCCGTCAGAGAGTGAAGCTCAAGACCGCAGCACCAGTTCGCGTTCCAAGTCGACGTCGAGATCCGGAACCGGCCATTGCAGCTTCAGGCTCTCCAGCGCTTCCAGGAGGAGCTGCTGCACGGCGATCCGCGCGTACCACTTCTTGTTGGCCGGCACGACGTGCCATGGCGCCAGCTCGGTGCTGGTCTTGTCGAAGGCCTTCTGGTAAGCATCCATGTAGTCCGCCCAGAAAGCCCGTTCCTTCAGGTCCGTGCTGCTGTACTTCCAGAGTTTGGCGGGGTCGTCCAGCCGGGACAGGAGCCGTTCCTTTTGCTCGTCTCGGCTGATGTGCAGCATGACCTTGACGATCTTGGTCCCGGCGCTCGTCTGCCGGGCCTCGAACTCGTTGATGGCCCGGTAGCGGCGCTCCAGTTCCTCGGGGCTGGCCCAGCGGTGGACGCGGTGAATCAGGACGTCCTCGTAATGGGAGCGGTCAAAGACCCCCACCATCCCGGCCGCCGGCACTTCCTTCTCGATCCGCCACAGAAAGTCGTACGACTTTTCCTCCGCAGTCGGCGCCTTGAAGGACTTCAGCTGGACTCCGTGCGGATTCATGGCGCCCATGACGTGGGTGACGATTCCGCCCTTGCCGGCGGTGTCCATGGCCTGCAGGATCAGCAGGATCCGTTTGGTCCCGCCGAACCGGGACTCGGCGAAGAGCTGCTCCTGGAGCTGGGCGAGTTTGTCGTCCAGCGCGTCCAGCAGCTGCTCGCCGTCGGGCTTGTCGCCGTCGTAGCCGGGCGTCGAGCCCGGGTCCAGGTCCTTCAGGCTGAAGCCCTTCCCGACCTTCAGGAGTTTCGAGGGGTGGTCATCGAATGTCGCGGTGCCTGCCATCAATGCCTCTTTCCGGTTGCCGCAGCCGTGGCCCGCGGGGCGAGCGCCCCGTTGCGCTGCTGACCGAAGCCTAGTTCCCCTTGTACCGGCTCAGGAAGTCCGCCATCCGGTTGATCGCTTCTTCGAGGTCCTTGACGTTGGGCAGCGTCACCATCCGGAAATGGTCCGGCCGCACCCAGTTGAACGCGCGGCCGTGGGAGAGGAGGATCTTCTGCTCGCGGAGCAGGTCCAGGACGAATTTCTCGTCGTCGCGGATGTGATACACCTCAGGATCCAGCCGCGGGAAAAGGTACATGGCACCGCGGGCCTGCTGCGTGCTGACACCGGGGATGGCGTTGAGCATGTCGTAGGCCTTGTTCCGTTGTTCCAGGAGCCGTCCGCCGGGCAGGATGAGGTCGTTGATGCTCTGGTAGCCGCCGAGGGCGGTCTGGATGGCATGCTGGGCCGGCACGTTGGCGCAGAGGCGCATGTTGGCCAGCAGGTTGATGCCCTCGAGGTAGTCCGCGGCGTCCTTCTTCGGCCCGGAGATGGCCATCCAGCCGGCCCGGAATCCGCAGACCCGGTAGGCCTTGGAGAGCCCGCTGAAGGTCAGGCACAGGACATCGTCGCCCGTGAGCGCGGCGAGATTTACGTGGACCGCGTCTTCGTAGAGGATCTTCTCGTAGATTTCGTCGGCGAAGAGCACGAGGCCGTGCTTCTCGGCGAGGGCCACGATCTTCTTCAGCGTCGCCTCCGGATACACCGCACCGGTGGGGTTGTTGGGGTTGATGACCACGATGCCCTTGGTGCGCGGGGTGATTTTCGCTTCCAGGTCCTCGAGGTCGGGCTGCCAGCCGGATTCCTCGTCGCAGAGGTAGTGCACGGGCTTTCCGCTGGCCAGGGCAACGGAGGCAGTCCACAGCGGGTAGTCCGGGGTGGGGATCAGGACCTCGTCGCCGTCGTTGAGCAGGGCCATGAGCGACATCGTGATCAGTTCGCTGACGCCGTTGCCGAGGTAGATGTCATCCACGTGGATGTTCTGGATCCCGCGGGTCTGGTAGTACTGCGAGACTGCGGTGCGGGCAGAGAAAATGCCGCGGGAGTCGCTGTAGCCCTGGGCATGCGGCAGGTGGCGGATCATGTCCACCAGGATCGCGTCCGGCGCTTCAAACCCGAAGGGGGCCGGGTTTCCGATGTTCAGTTTGAGGATCCGGTGACCCTCCGCCTCCATCTGCTGGGCGGCCTGAAGAATCGGTCCACGGATGTCGTAAAGGACATTATGAAGCTTGGTGGACTGCTTGAAATCTGCCATTCATCAAATATGCCATATGGAGGATGTACTTCCGCTGAGACATGACTCACACGCGGACCGGGCAGTAACAAGGACGCCGGCGGCCGGGCTGTGTGCCCGGCCGCCGGCGCGGCCCACGTATTGCTGACGCGTCAGTGACGCATCAGGGAAGTGCCAGCTACTGCTTGACGATGCCTTTCTCCTTCAGCCACGCGTCGGCGGCATCTTTCGGGTTCTGCTTCTGGCTGCCGCTGACCGCACGGTTGAGGTTGATGAGGTCTTCCGTGGTCAGGACCTTCGACACGGCGTTGAGGGCTTCCTTTGCCTTGTCCGTCATCTTCGCCGTGTTGTACAGGGGCAGGACCTGCTGGGCGATGAAGTTGTTCTTCGGGTCCTCCAGGACCACGAGGTCGTTGTCCGGGATGGACGGGGTGGTGGTGTAGATGTCCGCGACCTGGACCTGGTCCGAGAGCAGGGCCTTGAGCGTGACGGCGCCGCCGCCGTCGCTGAACGGCTCCAGTTTCTTGGGCACGCAGTTGTAGTTCTTCGCCAGGCCGGGCAGGCCGTAGGCGCGCTCGGCGAAGGTCGCCGGGGCGCCGATGACGAGGTCTCCGCAGACCTTGGCCATGTCTTCGATGGACTTGAGCTGGTACTTCTCGGCCGTGGCCTTGGTGACCACCATGGCGTCCTTATCCTCGGCCTTGGAGGCGTCCAGCACCGCCAGGCCCTGCGGCAGCTTGGTCGGGAGCGCCTTGGCGATGTCCTCGGCGGAAACCTCGGTGGCGTCCTTGTTCACGTGCAGCAGCAGGTTGCCGCTGTAGTCGGGAACGACGTCCACCGAGCCGTCCTGGACTGCCTTGAAGTAGACCTCGCGCGAGCCGATGTTCGGCTTGGTGCTGGCCGTGACGCCGGCGGCGTTCAGGGCGCCGGCGTAGACCTCGGCCATGATCTGGCTCTCGGGGAAATCAGCGGAGCCGATCACCAGGGCGCCGCCTGAACCGGATGCGGCGCCGCTGCTGGCCGGAGCCGAGCTCAGCGGGTTGGATGAGCCTCCGCAGGCGGAGAGGGCCAGGGCCAGGCCCACGCCGGCGGCCAGGCCGCCGAATGCGCGCCTGCCGAGGGCTCTTTGGCGGGATTCCTTCATGACGTACCTCCTTGAACAACAGTCTCCACGAGTGCGGGGTCTGTGAGATCAACCGCAGCCTGCTGGCTGCGGTTCGGCTGGGAAGAGGCGCCCCGTGACAGGAACAGCCTCTGGATTAGGGCAAGGACAAGGTCGACGCTGATCGCGAGGGCCGCGATCAGCAGGGAACCGCCCAGCATTTGCGGGAAGTCGGAAAGCACGAGCCCGTCGAACAGGTAGCGGCCCAGGCCGCCCAGGTTGATGTAGGCAACCACCGAGACGGTGGCGATCACCTGGAGCACCCCGGTCCGGAACCCGCCGTACATGACGGGCAGCGCGTTGGGGAATTCCGCGCGGAACAGCACCTGCATCTCGGTCATGCCCATCGCCCGGGCGGCGTCCACCACGTTCCGGTCGACGCTGGAGATCCCGGCGTAGGTACCGGCCAGCAGGGGCGGGACCGTCAAGATCACGAGGGCCCAGATCGGCGGCATCAGCCCGATGCCGGCCACCAGGACGAACAAGGTGAGCAGGCCGAGGGTCGGCAGGGCGCGCAGCGCGCCGGCCCCCGCCACGACCGCCACCCGCCCGCGGCCGGTGTGCCCCACGAACAGGCCCACCGGCACGGCGATCGCGATGGCGATCACCATCACCAGGCCCGTGTAGAGCAGGTGCTCCGCCAGCCGCACCGGAATCCCGGCGCTGCCGGACCAGTTCGCAGGATCGGCGAGCCAGGCAAAGGTGTCCGTGACGACATTGTTCATGCGTTGCCCCCTCCGGTCTTGGGGCGCGAAAGCCGCAGTGCCGCGGCAGCGGCACCGGCCTTCTCCGGGCCGGCGCCGGCGCCGGTGCCGGCACCCGTGGTCCCCGCGGCGCGGGTCCAGGGGGTCAGCAACCGTTCGAGCAGGACCAGGACGGCGTCCATCAGCAGCGCGAGGATCAGGATGGCGATGATGCCCACCACCACCTCGGTGACGAAATCACGTTGCAGGCCGGAGGTGAAGAGCATTCCGAGGTTGCCGATGCCGAGCAGGGCCGCGACACTGACCAGCGAGATGTTGCTGACCGAGACCACACGCAGTCCGGCAAAAAGCACCGGCAGGGACAGCGGCAGGTCGATCTGCATGAAGCGGGCGAAGGGTTTGAAACCCATGGCGACGGCGGCCTGCCGGAGGTCCTCGTCCACCGAGTCGAAGGCATCCAGTGTGGCGCGCACGAGGAGGGCGACGGCGTAGATGGTCAGGGCCACGACGACGTTGACAGGATCCAAAATCCGCGTTCCGAGGATGGTCGGCAGGATGATGAAAAGCGCCAGGGACGGGATCGTGTAGAGCAGTGAAGATGCTGTCAGGACGCCGGAGCGGAGCACGCGGCTCTGTCGGGCGGCCTGGGCCAGCGGGATGGCAATGAGAACCCCGAACACCATCGGCAGGATGGCCAGGACCAGGTGCTGGCCGGCGAGGGTGAAGACCTCCGTACGGTTGGCCAGGAACCACTCCATTAGAGCACTCCGTGCCGGACGTTGCGGTCCGACTCGATAACGGCGAGGACTTCGGCGGCGGCGATAACCCCGGCCGCCCGGCCGTCGTCGTCCACGGCGACGCCAAGGCCCGACGGCGAGGACAGTGCCGCGTCCAGGGCGCGGCGGAGCGTGTCCCCCTTGCGGAAGAGGGAGCCGCCGGGAACCATCGCGGTGCCGGCCCCGGGCCCCGCCCAGCCAAGGGGACGGAGCGCGTCGTCGACAACCAGCTGCCAGTCGTCGGAGCCGCCCTGCTCCCGGAGCTGTTCGGGAGTGACCGTGCGGACGGGGTGGATGGTGACGCCGTCGGACGGGCTGAAGCCCAGGTGCCGGAAGCCGCGGTCCCGGCCCACGAAGGAGGCCACGAAGTCGGTGGCGGGCGCGCGCAGGATCTCTTCCGGGGCGGCGTACTGCGCCAGCTTGCCGCCGAGGGCGAACACGGCCACCTTGTCCCCCAGCACAGTGGCCTCGTCAATGTCGTGGGTGACAAAGACGATGGTCTTGGCGAGGTCGCGCTGGAGCCGGAGAAGCTCCTGCTGGAGTTCGTCGCGGACCACGGGGTCCACGGCGCTGAAGGGTTCGTCCATGAGCAGTACGGGAGGATCGGCGGCGAGTGCCCGGGCCACGCCGACGCGCTGCTGCTGGCCGCCCGAAAGCTGCGACGGGTACCGTTTGCCGAGCGACGGGGCCAGCCCGACGACGTCGAGCAGCTCTTCCGCGCGCTTGCGGGCATCGGCTTTGGACACCCCGTTGAGCCGGGGGACGGTGGCGATGTTGTCCAGCACGGAGCGGTGCGGCATCAGGCCGGAGGACTGCATGACGTAGCCCATGGAACGCCGCAGCTGGGCGGCCGGCACGGAGGTGACGTCGGCCCCGCCTACGGTGATGATGCCGGACGTGGGCTCGACCATGCGGTTGATCATCCGCAGGGAGGTGGTCTTCCCGCAGCCGGAGGGGCCAACGAAGACCGTGATGGCGCCCTTATCGATGGACATGGTCAGCCCGTCAACGGCGGGCTGGCCGCCCTGGTACTGCTTTGTGACGTTTTGGAACTCGATCATGGCTTCGGCCATTTCCGGGCTTACCTAACTGTTGGCGGCGACAAAAAGTGACCAGCCGACTGTTCGTCAGTGTGCTGGCCATGGAGCAGTTAGCACTTAGCGTAGCGAGCACTCATGACAAAGTCATGGAAATGCAGTCAGCGGCGCCGCGGCTCCCCAAAGGCTTCGGAAGCACGACGATTTCGGATGGGTGGCGCACCGGAGAGGTTCCGGCGCACCACCCGGACCGTCGTAACAGGCCGCGGCGGGCTTCAGCGGGAGCGGCGCCGGCCGCCCCTGGAACCACTCTTGCCACCGCCGTTCTCCCGCGCGTTCTCGTGGCTGTCCCGTTCGGCCGACCGCTGGCTCTTGCCCGCCACCGCGATCTTCTGGTGCCACTCGCGCTGGTAGGCCCGCCGGGCCGCGGCGTCATGGCGGCGGGCCAGTGCGGCGAGTTCTCGCTGCAGCTTCAGGTAGCTGGCCCACCGGCGGTCATCGAGGACGCCGTCGGCGAGCGCGGCCTGGACGGCGCAGCCTGGCTCCCGGTCGTGCGCGCAATCCGAAAAGCGGCATTGAGCGAAGAGTTCCTCGAGGTCGCCGAACATCTCCCCCATGCCGTCCTCGGCGTCGAAAACCCCGAAGCCGCGCACACCCGGAGTGTCCATCAGGACGGCGCCGCCGGGAAGGGGAACGAGCTCGCGGGACGTGGTGGTGTGCCGGCCCTTGCCGTCGCCCGCGCGCACCGCCCCGGTCTCCTGGGCCGCAACGCCGGCGAGGGCGTTGATGAGTGTGGATTTCCCGGCGCCCGAAGGACCGAGCAGCACCAGGGTTCCGCCGGGCGGCAGATGACCCAGCAGTTCGTCGAGTCCGTCGCCGTGCTCGGCCGAGGTGGTGACGACGGCGACGCCGGCCGCCTGGCGCACCACCGTGCCGACGACGTCGTCGGCGACGTCTGCGAGGTCCGCCTTCGTGATGATCACCAGCGGCGCGGCTCCCGAGTCCCAGGCCGCGACCAGCGTCCGCTCCAGCCGGTTGTGCGTGAGCGGACGGTCCACCGGGACGACGATGCCCACGACGTCCATGTTGGCGCCGAGGACCTGCGCGTCGGAGGAGGACTCGAAGGCCCGCTTGCGGCTCAGCTCGGAATGGCGCGGCAGGACACCCGCGATGGCGGGCTCCCCCGCCGCGTTCAGTCCCAGCCAGACCCAGTCCCCGGTGGCCGGAAGCTCCCCGCCGCGCGGGTAGGGCACATGGGACGTCCCGTCACCGTCGGCCACCAGGACGAGGTTTCGGTCCACCCGGATGACGCGGCCCGGACGGCGGCCTCCCGGCACGGGAGCGGCCGCGAACCGCTCCGCGATGCCTGCCGTGAAGCCGTAGCGGACAGGCCCCTCGAGGGTGGCTTCGGGCATGGGACCGGGTCTGTGGGACTGAACAGGCGCGGATGAATGGAGCACAGGCGGGGTGGTCTGGAGGGCGCCGCGGGCGCCCGGGATTGCAGCATGATTTGTCAACGAAAAACCCTTTGATGGGGCCCCGTGGCGCGGCGCGAAAGCGTGCCGGCGGCGTAGGATGCCGCGCATGCGTGGAGGCTAGCGCTGGATGGCTAGGCCGCGCATGCGTGGAGGCTAGCGCTGGATGGCTAGGCCGCGCATGCGTGGAGGCTAGCGCTGGATGGCTAGGCCGCGCCGCGGGACGGGACAGGAATAATGACATGGCTTGTATCGGTGCGCTGCGCGCTCAGAAATATCGCATTCATTGCTTCCACCTCCCCGTCGTTTGTCCGTTGCTTGATTCCGCAGGGGCTGGTCCCGGCGGCTCCTACAGAATAGCCAAGCGGCCGGCGCCTGGCTAGGGAATTAGCCGGAAAGTTTTCCGTCCAGCGGCCTCTCCCGGAACAGGCGCAGTCCGGCATCCACCAGCGAGACCCGGTTCAGCTCCGCCACCGCGTCCAGCGGGATCCAGGCCGCGTGGGTGGTGCTCCCGTTGATTTCGTGGCGCAGTTCCCCGCCCGTGATGGTGGCCTCGTAGACGAGCCGGAGCGACTGGAAGTCCCGCTCACCGCCGTCGAGCCTGACCTCGGAAGGCCAGTGCCCGACGTCGATCCCCAGCATGGCGCCGATCTCGGCGTCGTAGCCGGTTTCCTCGTGGATCTCGCGGCGGCACCCGTCCACCGGGTGTTCGGCCAGGTCAAGGCCGCCGCCGGGAAGCGTCCAGCCTTCGCGTCCGTCCTGTTTCCAGTACGCCAGGAGGATCTCGGCATCGCGGATGATGACCGCGTAGGCGGCGGGCCTGGTATCGAATTGCATGCTCATCCCTCCAGCGTAGTAGCCGCGGGAATTGCTCCGGCTACTCCTGCTCGGCGACGAGCTGGAGCACCCCGAAGACGGGTTCCTGCTGCAGGACCCGGACGTCGGTAATCCCGGCGGCGGCCAGTGCAGTGCGGAACGACTCCTGCAGGCGCGGCACGTTCATGCCGAGCCCGCTCCCCAGGATGACCGGGCCCTCGATGCCGAGCTGCCGGACGGTCTGCTCGGCCAGTGCGGCGAGGTCGCGCCCGGCCTGGTCCACGAGAGCCTGGCTGGGTGCATGGCCGGCGGCTGCGGCCTCCACCACGAGCCGGGCCTGCTGGGCCCAGAAGCGGCGTCCGGTCTCGGGCGAGTGGAACAGCGCGATCAGCTTGTTCGGGTGGTCCACCCCGCAGGACGCCAGGAGGGCCTTGGTGAGCTCGTCCGGTTCCAGCCCCTGGTTCATCCGGCGCAGGCTGTGGCGGACGGCCTCCCGGCCCAGCCAGTAACCGCTGCCTTCGTCGCCGAGCAGGTAGCCCCAGCCGCCGGCCCGGGCTTCCTCGCCGCGGCCGTTCCTGCCCCACGCGGCCGAGCCGGTGCCGGCGATCACGGCGACGCCGGTGCTGGCGCCACCAGCCGCGAGCAGCAGCCGGGAGTCATGGACCACGGTGATCCGGGCGCCGGGCACGTGCGGGGCAATCAGCGCGGCGAGCGCCGCGGCGTCGTCGTCGGTGTCGATGCCGCCGGCTCCGGCGTAGACTTGGGCGATTTCTCCCCCGCCGATCCGTGCAAAGAGTTCGGCCAGGTTGAAGGCGGCTGCCTCGGGGCTGACGTTCTGGACATTGGCGCTGCCGACCGATTCGTCGGCCACGGGCGTGCCGTCCTCGAACCGGACTCCCCGGGTTTTGGTGCCGCCGATGTCCAGCCCGATCACGGCACCCTTCGCCGAAGGGGCTGCGTCCGCCGCCGGGGAAGTTGACGTGGTGGAAGATGGAACGGAGTCCGCCGCCGGCGGGTTGTCAGTGTTAGTCACTCGAACAGAGTACTGAATCGCTGCAAGGCGCATAACGTCGAATTCGCTGGAAACCCCTGGGGGACGCCGAAAATTTACGGCGTCCCCGGCATCTTCCCGCTGTTTCGACGAACCCAATGGCCCCGGATCAACCTCCCGAGCGTTCGCGCACGAAACCCGCCAGGAGGGCCGGCCCGTCGCGCAGCACGAGTTCGCGGAACAACCGCACGGGGTCGGGCTCGGCATCGGCGCCGCCCCTCCGTTCCCGCCAGGCGAGGCCGATCTCGCGGAACGCGAGGGCCGAATCCAGGGGGATCTCCACCCACCCGGGCCCGCCGTCGTCGGGTCCGGCGCCCTGCGGCCGGTGGTGGCCGGCCCGTGCGGCTTTGCCCGGCGCGGCTTTGCCGGGTGCTGAGCCGCCCGGTGCGGAGCCGCCCGGCGCGGAGCCGCCCGGCGGCAGGATGCTGACACCAAGGCCGGCCGACACAAGTCCGCGGACAGTATGCGAGTCCTGGCTTTCGAAGGCAATGCGGGGGCGGAATCCTGCCTCGCGGAACAGCGCGTCGGTGAGCGAGCGCATGCCGTAACCGGGTCCCATCGCCACGAACGGCTCCTGCCGGATGTCGGCAACCCGGGCCCGACGGCGGCCGGCCAGGGGATGCCGGTGATGCACCACCAGGCGCAGCGGTTCCCGGTACAGGGCGGCGGAGCCGATGGTCCGTCCCGGTGTGGCCACGGGTGCCGTGAGCGCCAGGTCCGCGGAGCCGGCGGCGAGTTCCGCAAGGCAGCCGTCCCGGGCGCCCTGGCTGAGGTCAAAGGCCGTCTGCGGGTAGCGGCTCCGGAACGCGCTGATGAGCAGCGGCAGCATCGCCTCGCCGAACGTGTGCTGGAAAGACACAGAGATCCGGCCGCGAACCACTTCCGACTCGTGCCGGACAATATCCAGCCCTGCCTGGAATTCGGCCAGTGCGGCCTCAATGTGGGGCAGGAGCGCCTTCGCCGCCGGAGTCAGCCGCACGCCGCGGCCGTTCCGGATCACCAGCTCCGTCCCCACGATGGCACTGGCCCGCGCAATCGCCCGGCTCACCGTCGACTGCGGCAGGCCCAGGAGCTCGGCGGTCTCGGTGATGTGCTCCGTGCGCCCGAGTTCTGCCAGCAACGGCAGGAGGGGCAGCAGCTGCACCAGCTGCTTGTGTTCCACGTCCATATGCCCCCTGACCCCACACCGTTCCAGATTTGCTATCTATTCTATGGAAATCATGCATTGGAAGCATTCCTCGGCGGGTTCTACCCTGAGGGCATGCCACGCTCTTCCATGCCCGTAGACCCCGGTCCCGGTCCCGTGTCCGTTCCTGCAGCCGGTCCTGCAGTCAGGGCTGCCGTGTGGGCGGGCCATCCGAAAGGGTCCGAGGCCTACCGCCGGATCCTCGCTGGGCTCGCCTTTGCCGGCGTCGCAACCTTCGCCCAGCTTTACTCCACCCAGGCAGTGCTGCCCATCCTGGCGGCGGATCTGAAGGTTTCCGCCGCCGAGGCGGCGCTGACGATCTCGCTGGCGACCGTGGGCCTGGCCGTGACGGTGCTCCCGTGGTCCTTCCTGGCCGACAGGATCGGCCGCGTCAGGGCGATGATGTGGGGCATATCGGCGGCCACGGTCCTGGGTCTGCTGGTCCCCCTGGCGTACAGCTTCCCCATGCTGCTGTGCCTGCGGATGCTGGAGGGCATGGCTTTGGGCGGCATCCCGGCGATCGCGATCGCGTACCTTAACGAGGAAGTCGACAGGGCCCACGCCGCACTCGCAGCCGGAAGCTATGTCGCCGGGACCACCCTGGGCGGGCTGGCCGGCCGGCTCGTCGCCGGACCGGCTGGCGAACTGTGGGGTTGGCGTGCCGCGGCCCTGGCCGTCTCCGTGCTGGCCACCGCTGCGGCGCTGCTGTTCCTCGTGCTTGTGCCGCGGGCGCGGGGGTTCACGGCAGCGGCGGCGGGCGGCTTCCGCGCGGGCCTGCGGACGCTGTCCGGCCATACCCGCAATCCCCGGCTGCTGGCCCTGTACGTCCAGGCGTTCCTGCTGATGGGCGGCTTCGTGGCCGTGTACAACTACCTCGGATTCCGGCTCTCCGGGGAGCCCTTCAGCCTGCCCGCCACCACGATCAGCCTGATCTTCCTGGCCTACCTTTCCGGCACGGTCTCGGCGCGCTGGGCGGCAGGACTGACGTTGCGGTTCGGCCGGCGGACCGTGCTGCTCGCCGGCACCGTACTGATGGCGGGCGGCCTGGCCTTGACGCTGACACAGCTGCTGGTCCTGATCCTGACGGGACTGCTGCTGTTCACCGGCGGTTTCTTCGCGGCACACAGCATCGGTTCGGGCTGGACCGGGCTGATCGCCACGACAGGCCGGGCGCAGGCCGCCTCGCTGTACAACCTCGCCTATTACCTCGGTTCCAGCGTGCTCGGCTGGGCCGGCGGTCTGGTCTTCCAGGGACTGGGCTGGACGGCCCTTGCCCTGACGGTCATCGGGCTGGCCGGCGCGACGGCGGTGATCACCGCCGTCGCGCATCCGGCGTCGGCGCCCGCAACCGGAACCGGAACCGCAGTCGCAGCCGGAACCGCAGCGGAATCCACCCCGGCCGCCGCCCCCAGAGCCAAAGGACGCCGCTGAGCACCGGGCCCGCGGACTACCGGGTGGCCTCGATCGCCTGCACGAGATCGGCGACGATATCGGCCGGATCCTCCAGCCCCACCGAGATCCGCAGCAGGCTCGCGTGCGGCTTGGCCGAGGCTTCGACCGGCCGGTGGGTAAGTCCGGCCGGGTGCTGGATGAGGGTGTCGATCCCGCCGAGGGAAACGGCGTGCGTGATCATGCCGACGGCGGCGGGGATCCGTTCGGCGTGCTCGGCGCTGGCGAGCTCGAAGGCCATGAGCGATCCGGGCCCGGACATCTGCGTGCCGATGAGGCCTTGCGGATCGCATTCGGCCAGTCCGGGGTAGAAGACCCGTTTCACGAGCCCGTGCCCGGCCAGCGCAACCGCAACCTTTTCTGCGGTGGCCTGTTGCGCGCGGACCCGAACGGGGAGTGTCGCGAGCCCGCGGTGCAGCAGATAGGCCGGCCAGGGGGTCAGGATTCCGCCGGTCACGGCCCGGATCTGGCGCAGGCGCACCGCCCATTCCGGGGCCGTGGCCACCACGCCGCCCATGGCGTCGCCGTGGCCGCCCAGGAACTTCGTGGCGCTGTGCAGCACCATGGCGGCACCGTATTTGAATGGCTGCTGCAACACCGGGCTGGCGAACGTGTTGTCCACCAAAAGGGGCACGCCGTCGGCGTCGGCAGCCACCTGGGCGATGTCGACGAGCTCCAGGGTCGGGTTGGCCGGCGTTTCCAGGATCACGAGGCCCGTATCCGGCCGGAGGGCCCCGCGGAGGCCCTCCGGCGTCGTGAAGGTGACCTCGTTGCCCAGGACACCTGAGGCGAGCAAGTAGTCGCTGCCGCCGTACAGGGGCCGCACAGCCACGACATGCTTCTTGCCCGCCGCCACCACGGCGAGAAGCACTGCGCTCAGCGCCGCCATTCCGGTGGCAAAGGCAACCGACTCGGGGGCCCCTTCCAGTACGGCGACGCCCTCCTCAAAGCGTGCCACGGTCGGATTCCACAGCCGCTGATAGACAGTGCTTTGGCCTGCCACGTGCGGTCCCCCGGTGGCCATGTGCTCGTAGGCCAGCCCGCCGTCGTGCACGGAGGGAAGGGGCGCGGTCGTGGACAGGTCGATGGGCACCGCGTGAACCCCCAGTTCCGTGAGCCCGTCCCGGCCTGCGTGTACCGCCAGTGAATCTTGAGAGAGCACCCTAACTCCTTACGAATATTCGCCATTGAATTCCGCAAGTATCTGGCAATAATTCGAGGTTTTGTAGGGGTCCTGAATGGAACGGTCGGATTGTGCCGTTTATGATGAACTGACAACACCACAAGGAGGATCCGTGAGCAGCAGTGCGAAGAATGTTCGGCCGGGAACCAGCGAGCCGCTGGACGCGATCGACGAGCGCCTGCTCGCGGCCCTCGTCGCGGATGCCCGGATCTCGAACAAACAGCTGGCAGAGCTCGTGGGGATCGCCCCGTCGACGGCGCTGATGCGCACCCGTGCCTTGTCAGAACGCGGCATCATCGAAGGCTTCGAGGCGAAACTGAGCCTTTCCGCGATCGGCCGCTCCGTCCAGGCCCTCATCGCCGTCCGGCTCCGGGCCCACGACCGCGAGCAGATCGACCGGTTCACCGCCCGGGTCCCCAAGCTCCCGGCAGTGCTCTCCACTTTCCATACCTCCGGGTCGGTGGACTACCTGCTTCACATCGCCGTGGCAACCACCGAGGACCTCCGCGACTGGGTACTGGACAATCTGGCCACCGACCCCGTGGTGGGCCACACGGAAACCACACTGGTCTTCGATCACATCCAGGGCAACCACGGCCCGCTGCCGTAAAGATTCCGCTTGCCAACCGGGCCCTGCATAATCGGCCGCTGGCTCACCAGGCGGGTTCCGGCGGTCTCAGTCGGCGGTTTCGCCTACAAGGCCCGGCAGCAGATCAGGCCCGGCGCCAGGTCAGGCCCGGCGGCGCAGCGCGGTCCGCAACGTAATGGCCGCGAGGGTCAGCGCGGCGGCGGCACAGACCGTGACGAAACCTGCGACGGCGGCCTGCAGCCCGACGATGCCGGCCGCCAGCCCCAGCCCGATCACCGGAAGGGCGCTGCCGAGGTACGTGATGACGTAGACGGTGCTGATGATCTGGGCGTGCCGGGCTGCCTCCACCTTGCCGGCGACATCGTTGAAGACGGTCCGGAAGGCCACGCCCTGTCCGACGCCGGCCGCGATGCTGGCCAGAATCAGCAGCCACGGGCTGCCCCAGGCGGCGGCCCCGGCGATCAGCAGGACTGAGACGCCCAGGACCGCCAGGCCGGCAGGCACGGCAAACCGTCCCCGGACGGCCAGCAGCTGGCTCAGGGCCGAGGAGCCCAGCGTCAGCCCGGCCAGCAGGCCGATCAGCGGCCGCGAATCGGCGTGGACAATCTGGGCAAAATAGCCGGGCGCGAGCGAGAGGCAGAAGCCAAAGACCGTGAAGCTCAGGAAGCCTACGGACGAGGCCAGCCAGAAGGCGCCGCGAGCGTCACTGGAGACGGACGGCCGCCGCGGCGCCAGGACGCGCAGCGGCTGCGGACCGGCATGCAGGCTGATGGCGGGCCTGGCCTTGAGCAGGTAGAGCGGCACCAGCACGGCCGCGAGGACCACCGAGTGCAGGTAGTACGGCGTCGAGGTCGGGCCGGGCAGTAGCGAGAGCATTCCGCCGATCGCAGGGCCGGCGGCCACTCCCCCGGCCGAGGCCAGCAGCGTGAACCGGGAGGCCCACTCCGGCCGGCTGGGCAGGAGTTCGCGCAGGGCCGCCGAGCTGGCGCCGGTGGCGAGCGCCACGGCGACGCCCTGCAGCGCGCGCCCGGCGGAGAGTGCCACGAGGCTGTCCGCGGTGGCGAAGACGAAGCCGCCGGCCAGGCCCACCAGAACCGCCAGCACCAGGGCGGCACGGCGCCCGATGTGGTCGGACCAGTGGCCGGCCAGCACCAGGGTGGCAACGAGCGCCAGGACATAGGCCGAGAACGCCACCGTAACGTCAAGCGCCGTAATCCCGAGTTTTGCCTGCAGCAGGGGGTACAACGGCGTCGCCAGATTCGCGCCGACGAGCAATGTGAAGATCACGACTCCGGCCATCACGAGACGCGCGGTGGTGGACGCGTCCCAGCCCCGGCGGTCAGCTGTGGCCGGTCGCATGCGGAGTTCACTCAAGACAGTCATGGGCGTGCCCTTGCAAAGTGCAGGGCCTGGCTTTCCCTGTTGTGGGGGAAGCGCCCGGCCCGGTCGAAGATTGGTATCTACAGAATGCAATACCAGTGATCTGCATGGGCAAGTTCTGTGTCAAAATTGAGCAAAACAGTCATTCTAGGGCTGCTGAAGTGAACCGGAGTGATGATTTGAACAGTCTGGACCCCACCGACCTCAAGATCCTGCTGGAGTTGATCCGGGATCCGCGGATCCAGATCGGCGAGCTGAGTGATGCCCTGGGCATCGCACGGAACACCGCCCAGTCACGCGTGCGGCGCATGCTGCGCTCGGGCATACTGCACGACGGCGGCCGCGAAATTGATCTGGAGGCGGTGGGTTACGACGTCGTGGCGTTCGTGACGATCGAGGTCAACCACCGGGAGCTCGACGGCGTCGTGGGGGCCCTGCGCCTGATCGCCCAGGTCCTGGAAGTCCATGAGATCTCCGGACGCGGCGACGTCTGGTGCCGCGTCGTGGCGACGGATACCCACAACCTCCAGGCGGCCCTCCGGTCGATCCTTCGGATCAAGGGGGTCATCCGCACTGAAACAGTGCTGGCTCTGCATACCCATATCCCCTACCGCACCGAGCCGCTCATCAGCCGGCTTGCCCAGGGCAACTCGCTCGCCCCCGGCCGGACCGCATCGCGCCGGGCCGGTTCCGCCGAACATCAGGCGAACACTGGATAATGTCCCGGTGACTATCATCGACAACGCCGTCTACGTTGACGGCATCCGCAGAGTCGAGCCGCGAAACCTTGAACAGACCTTCGAGGCCCTGAACGAGCACGGCGGCATGGCCTGGATTGGCCTCTACCGGCCCACGCCGGACGAAATGGCTGCCGTCGCGGCGGAATTCGGCCTGCACGCGCTGGCGGTGGAGGACGCAATTTCAGCCCATCAGCGCCCCAAACTGGAACGCTACGACGACAACCTGTTCACCGTGCTCCGCCCCGCCCGCTATCTGGATGAAACCGAGACAGTGGAGTTCGGCGAGCTGCACGTCTTCACGGGCCGGAATTTCGTGGTCACTGTCCGGCACGCCGAGACGGGGGTGGTGGGCCAGGTCCGGCGCCGGCTCGAGCGCCGCCCGGACCTGCTGTCCCACGGCCCCGAGGCCGTCCTGTATGCCCTCATGGACCAAGTGGTGGATGATTACAGCCCCGTGGTGGCCGGGCTGGAAAACGACATCGACGAGATCGAGGACCAGCTCTTCAGCGGCGACCCGCTGGTGTCCCGGCGCATCTACGAACTCGCCCGCGAGGTCATCCATTTCCAGCGCGCCATTCATCCCCTCCCGGCAATGATGCAACAGCTCCGGCGCGGCTTCGAGAAGTACCAGGTGGACATCGAACTGCAGCACAGCCTCCGCGACGTCGAGGACCATGTGGAGCGGCTGATTTCCCGCGCCGATTCATTCCGCGACCTGCTGCAGAACGCGCTCACCCTGGACGGGACCCTCACCGCCAACCGCCAGAACGAGGCCAGCGCCGAACAGAATGAGCAGGTCAAAAAGATCTCCTCCTGGGCCGCCATCTTCTTCGCACCGACCTTCGTGGCCGGACTCTACGGCATGAACTTCGACCACATGCCGGAGCTGCACTGGACGTTGGGCTATCCGATGGCAGTCGCGCTCATGGCCGGCACGGCGGCGCTCATGTACGCGATCTTCAAGAAGAAGGGCTGGCTCTAGCCGGATGAGCGCCGGTTCCGGGCCTGGGCCACGAGCCGGCGGAAGGCCAGGATAAAGACCACCTCTATCAGCACCATGAGCCCGAGCAGGAGCCACTTCCCGCTGGCGATGAAGACGATGGCCCCGGTGAGGACCAGAATGCTTCCGAGCGCCAGTGAGTAGACGGCAAAGCCAAAGGCAACCCGGGCGCTGCGGACGCCCGTCCGGAAACCAAAGCCTTGAGGTTCCCCTCCGGGGTAGCCGGCAACGCGGTCCGGGCCAGCGGGCTTGAGGCTGTCAAACTCTTCCCACGGGTCGCGGTCCTGCTGCTGGTCGGTCATACATCCATTATCCCGCGGCCCGGGCTCCTACGCGGCTGCCGGTCCGCCGCGGCGTTTCCCGCCGCGGCGCTTTGCGCCGTCACGACGGCGGCCAGACGGCGGCGACCAGACAACGGCGGCCCGGACCACTGGTCCGGGCCGCCGTTTCAGTGCTGTTCGGGCTAATCGTCGTGCCGGTGTTCGGAGTCGTGTGCTTGGCCGGCGGCGCGGTGCCCGCCGGACTTGCCGGCGTGATCGCCCCGGTCCTCGACGTCGCCGCGGTGTTCGGAGGCGTTGGCCTGGCCAGCGGCGCGGTGATCTTCAGCGTTCTGGTGCGCCCATCCGCTGTTGCCGGTCCCTTCGTGGGACCCCTCGGATTCCGGCGCCTCGGCCGAATCCTGACCATCGTCTTCGGCGGGCGCCGAGGGAGCATCCGATGCCGGGGCGGCCGGCGCCTCGGGCGTGGCGGGAACCGGCACATCGGGAGTAGCCGGGGCCGGAGCACTCGACCCCTGCTCATCCAAGCCCTGGGACGTGCCCTGGTCGTCGGCTGTCTGGCCGTCGGCCGTCTGATCCTCGGCCTCCGGGGTCTCCGACCCTGCCGGATCGGCGGACTCCTGGTCGCCGGACTCGGTATCGCCGGACGTCTGGTCCTCGGCTTCCGGGGTCTCCGACCCGGCCGGATCGGCAGGCTCGGCGGATTCCTGATCGTCAGCTGCCGGCGTCTCCGTCTCGATCGGGTCAGCCGGCTCAGACGTCTCAGGGCTGGTCGACGTCGTGCTCGACGTCGGGTCTGCCGGGAGACCGGAGGTGACGGTAGCGGCTGCCGCTCCTGCCCCGCCGGTGACGACGACGGATGCCACTACCACTGCTTTGCCGGTGGTGCCCAGCGCACCAAGCCAGCCGAAGATTCCTGCCATGGGAGATTCCTTTCAACGCGGAGAGTGAGACCACCGCCGTCCCCCATCGGCAGCCACCGCCACGTTACCGGGAGGAACCCGGCACTTCCCGGCCGTTCGCCTGCATCTGGCACATCTTGTGCCAATGCTGAGCCAACGTTGCGCCCGCGTTCATCTCCATGTTCCGTTAAGCGGCCCGGACGTCGATTTCTCCGGGTTCCGAGCCGTCGCTGCCAAAGACCAGCTGCCGGTTCGCAATCTTCTCGCTGAAGAAGCGGTCGTGGCTGACCACGACCACCGCCCCCGGGAAGTGCAGCAGCGCCCGCTCCATCACCTGGGTGCTGGACATGTCGAGGTGGTTGGTGGGTTCGTCCAGAAGCAGCACCGAGGCTCCCGAGAGCAGGCACTGAGCCATGGCGACGCGTGCTTTCTGTCCGCCCGAGAGGTTCCCGATCTTCTGTTTGAGGTCGGCCTCGGAGAACTGGAACATCGCGAGGAACCTGTTGACGGACTTCTTCGTGGCGCTGAAGGCCAGGCTGTCCGGCAGCGCGTTGACCGCGTGCGAAACGGTATCGGCGTCGTCGAGCTCTTCCAGCATTTTGTTGTACGAAACAAAGCCGGGCCCCTTGGCCCAGACCACATCACCGCAATCTGCCGGCTCCTCGCCGGCCAGAACCTTCAACAGGGTGGACTTGCCGCTGCCGTTGGAGCCCAAGACCACAATCCTGTTGCCGCGGCGGACCTCGAAGCTCAGGTCCTCGAAGAGCACTTTTTCGCCATAGGTCTTGCCCAGCCTGTCCACCCGGCAGAGGACATCCTTCACGTGCAGGCCGCCGTAGATCTCCGTGACGATCTGGTCGACGGGCCGGGGCGTGCGCGCCTTCTTGATCTTGGCCAGCTGGTTCCCCAGCCCGCGGCTGGCGGCCTTGGCGGCTTCGCGGCGGTCGGCGATGCCCTCGGCTTCGAAGGCCAGGAGTTCGGATTCGTGGACGAACTGCGCCTCGAGCGTCTTGAGCCGGAACTGCTTTTGGACAACGTATTCGGCGAAATTTCCCGGGTACTCATGGAGGTGAAAGTTCTCCACCTCGATGATCCTTGTGACCACCGCGTCGAGGAACTTCCGGTCGTGGGAGACGATGATCGCGGCACCGCGGTAGTCGCGGAACCAGCTTTCAAGCCATTCGACGCCGGCCACGTCGAGGTAGTTGGTGGGTTCGTCCAGGAGCAGTACGTCCGGGCCCTCCAACAGGATCTTGGCGAGGGCGGCACGGTTGCGCCAGCCCCCGGACAGTTCGTCGATCGCGCATGTCCGGTGGGCCTCGCTGAACCCCAGCGTGGTCAGGACGGTATCGATGCGGCGGGTGTAGTCCCACCCGTCGAGACGGTCCATGTCCTCAAACAGCTCGGCCTGACGCCGGATCAGCCGGTCCAGCTCGGCGCCGGCAGGGTCGGCGGCAATAGCGGCGTCGATGGCCGCCAGCTCGGCCTCGGCAGCCTTGATCTCGACGAACAAGCCGTCAAGCACCTCAAGGATGGTCACCTCGCCGTCCAGTTCGGAGAACTGGGAGAAGTACCCCACCTTGGTTCCCTGCTCCACGGTGACCGTTCCGGTATCCGGGGAGACCTGGTCCAGGACCAGTTTGAGGATGGTGGTTTTCCCGGAGCCGTTCTTGCCGATCAGGCCGACCCGGTCGCCGGGCTCCAGACGGAAGAATGCCTCGCGGAGGATTTGTGTGTTCTCGAAGCGGACGCCGACGTCGTGCAGCCGGATCAGGCTCATTGCTGCGCGAGACGGTTGCGCACGATTTCGCTGACGGCCTTGCCGTCAAAACGACCGGCCACCTTGGCGGTGACTGGTTTCATCACGGCCCCCAGCTGACGCAGGGACAGCTCGACGCCGTCGGCCTTGAGCGCCTCAATGGCCTCGTCCACGATTGCCTCGACCTCGGCCGCCGTGAGTGCCTTGGGGAGGTAGGCCTCGATCACCTCGGCTTCGGCGATCTCGGCGGCGGCGCGCTCGGCTTCGCCGGCTTCAGTGTAGATGCGGGCCGTGTCGCGGCGCTTGGCCGCTTCCTTTTGCAGGAGGGAGGTCACCTGCGTGTCGTCCAGCACGATCGGGGTCTTGCCGGATTTTTCCCGGGTCTCGATCTCGCCCAGGACGTTGCGCACGGTGGTGAGGGCAACCTTGTTGCGGTCCTTCATGTGGCTCACGACGTCGGCGTGCAGGCGTTCTTTCAGGGTGGTCATTGTTCTCCTCGTGTCACTAATAAGGCTAACGGCAGAACCCGTTGGCCCCGATCACCGAGAGAATCCGCCGGGCGTCCTCGTCCGGGACGTTCTGGACGCGGGCGCTGCTGAACTCCGCCTTTGCGGCGGCGATCAACTGGTCCTCCGACGATTGCCCCAGCAGGCGGCCGCACAGACGGCGGGCCTTGTCGACTGCCTGGTCATCCTGCAGGCCGGGGTTGATCTTGGCGAGCGCGGCCAGGAGCGCGTCCTGTTCGGCCGGATCCAGGTCGGGAAGCGAAGCCGCCAGACCGGGGGACGGGCTGTCGGCGGGCGGCTCGGGGCTCAGTGAGGCGGAGCAGCCGGCGGTCAGCAGTAGCGTCGAGAGGGCAAGGGTGATCGCGGTGGTGCTTTTCATGGTCTGTGGCCTTGTCTGCCCTGGATGTCGGGGCTGGACGTGTGCACTGGACGCATGCACTGGATTCGGCGCTGGCGTCGCTGCCGCGGAACGGTCGGTTCACGGGCCCGCCGCGTGAGGCGAGATTCCGCAGGGCCGTCCGTCACCGGCCCACCCATCAATTGTGGAGCTAAGGAGATTCGAACTCCTGACCTCTTCGATGCGAACGAAGCGCTCTACCAACTGAGCTATAGCCCCGAAGCAACGCCGGTCCTGACGGAACGGCGTTGCCGGTGTCCCTAGGCTACAAACTATCTGCGTTGTTTTCCAGCCAGCCACGGAATGTCTCGTTGCCGTGTCGCGCCTCCGGCACCACGTTGAGCCCCGCCCGCAGGTAGCGGCCCATCGGCCCCGGCAGCGGCAAACGCACCAAACGCCCCTTCGCACCGGTGGCCTGTTGCCACTCCCGGGCAAAGTCGGCCATGTCCTTGGCCTCGGGGCCGCCGAAGGTCAGCACGCGGTGGCTCGGACCCTCAGCAGGAAACGGGGACGGTTCCAGGGCGGCTTCCAGAAGCATGGCGGCCACGTCTCCCGGCGAGACGGGCTGGAACCTGGCGCCTCGCACCACCGGGACGATCCGCACCTTCGCGCCGGCCCGGAACATCATCGCCAGCAACGAGTGAAACTGGGTGGCCCGGACCACCACCGTCTCCAGCCCGGACAGCTCGTAGACATGCTCCTTGGCCGCCTTGGACCGGTAGAAGGCATAGTCGCTGCGATCGCAGTTCACGATCGACAACATCACGGCCCTGGCCGTGCCGGCGTCCTGGGCGGCGGCCAGTAGCCGCGCACCGCCGTCGGCGAAGTCCTTGCGCGCCTTCCCCGAGCGCCCCTCCAGGCAGTCAATCACGACGTCGGCTCCGGCCACGGCGGCCGCGATCCCCTCCCCCGTCGTCACGTCAGCGCGGAAGTATTCCGCGCCCCCGATCCTGCCGGCGGAACCGGAGGGCGGCGGATTGCGGCTGAGAACGGCCACGGCGTGCCCGGCGTCGAGGGCCCGGCGCACCACTTCGCTGCCTGCTTGGCCTGTTCCGCCGGCTACACAGATCCTTGTCATGACCCGAGGCTACCGCAGCGGTCGCCGACGGAGACGTGACGGGGACAAAGGAAACCCCGGGCGGCCGTTACAGGCTGCCCGGGGCGAAGACCGCACAATGCGTGCCAGATGTCAGGCGCGGCGCCGCTGGAGGACGTCGTCGAGGTTGCTCAAGGCGCTCTGGGCCTTGCTGAGCGGCTTCCCCTCCGCATCGTCCGCGGGCCGCGGATCGGACGAGGCCGGCCGCGACGAGGCCTGCTTGAGCGACGGCTTGCCGACAGCTTTCGGCGCCTCCGGAAGGTCGAGCGGCATGGGCGCCGCGCGTTCGGCCTTGGGTGCTTCCACGTAGGTGGGCTTGGGAACGTCAACCGGCTCCCAGCTGGTGCCCTCTGCCGGTGCCACCGGCCCGGCAGCCGCCGCTGCCTTGTCTCCGGAGGCTGCGGCCTCGGCCAGGGCGGCCTGGCGGAGATCCAGTGCGGTGAGAGGCGCCGGCGCTGGTTCCGGGCTAGCTCGGTCCGCTTCGGCGTCGAAGAGCGGGCTTTCCGGCCGCGCACCGGGCCGGTCGGCAGGAACGGTGCGGACCTGTTCCGGCGCTGCGGGCCGCGCGGTACGGTGGTCCGGACCGCCCATGGCGGCCCGGAACGCGGCGTGCATCTTACGCCGCCGGTCGCGGACAGCGAGGCGCCGGAGCAGTGCCACGGCCGCGACGGTGCCGAGCAGGGCGGTCACCGGGAGCCAGCCGGACCCGATGCCGAACAGTCGAAGGCCCGCGGACACGACTCCCGTGAGCAAGGCGAGCAGCCCGGCCAGCGCAACCACCAGCCGCCCCCAGCGGATCCTGAAGGCCGGGGAAGCGGCGGCGATCGGGCTTGCCGCCGGCGTCGGCCGGGGCCCTGCGGTGCCGCCGGCAGGTTCCTCGCGCTGGTTGCTGATCATGGGTTTCTCCTGGTGCGCCGCCATTTTCATAACCTTCCCCGCTTGTGGGTCTGCCGGTTCAATGTCGATGACATCCGCCAGGAATTCTCCTGCAGGCTGCAGCTGGTGGCGCCCGTTCCGGAGAACGTAGGGTGCCACCCACACAATCCAGAGCGCAACAGCAATGACAAGGATCACAGAGCTGCTAAGAGGGAAGTCCACACTCAAAACCGTATGAGGTATATGGGGCGCTGCGCCGCATTGTCAGGGGTGTGTCGCACGCGCGACGCCAATTGGCCGGAGCCGGGGCGTTGTCGCTGGTCAGCCGGTCATCAGGGGCTCAGGCCGGGCGGCTTCGCAACCACCGTGCAAGAAGACCTTCCGGCACTTCCTCCGCCGTGAGCGCAAAGGTGCGGTGGTCTGCCCATTCACCGTTGATGTGCAGGAACCGGGGCCGGAATCCCTCGTCGCGAAACCCGAGTTTCTCCACCACCCGCAGGCTCGGTCCGTTCTCCGGCCGGATGTTGATCTCCATGCGGTGCAGGCCGAGCGTGCCGAAGCAATAATCCGTTGCCATGGCCACCGCTGTGGGGGCGATCCCCCGCCCGGCCCGGTCCTTGTCGACCCAATAGCCAAGAGTCGCCATCATGGCCGATCCCCACACGATCGAGGATACGGTCAGCTGCCCGACCATCACCGGTTTCTCGTGTCCGGGCCGCCATTCGGCGATCACGAAGGGCAGCGCCGTTCCCTGCGCCGCCTGGGACTTCAGCGACCGCACCATCTGCCGGTAATCCGGCAGACCGCCGCCGGGGACCGGGTTTGATGCCTCCCAGGGGGCCAGCCACTCGCAGTTGCGGGACCGAAGCTCGGTCCACTCCTTGCGGTCCCGGTACCGGATCGGGCGCAACACAATATCGCCACTCTCCAGGGTCACCGGCCAGGTGAAACTGCCCCCCACGGGAGTTACTTGGCGAGGCTGGGGGCCAGGGTGGACGCGAAACCGGGCAGCCATTCGCGCAGGCCCGGGCCGAGGTCCTCGCTGTCGCAGGCGAGCTGGACACAGGCCTTGAGGTAGCTGAGCTTGTCGCCGGTGTCGTAGCGGCGGCCCCGGAAGATGACCCCGTAAACGCCGTAGCCCTCTCCGGTGCCGGCCGAAAGTTCCTGCAGCGCGTCCGTGAGCTGGATTTCTCCGCCGCGGCCGGGAGCGGTGCGCTCGAGCACTTCAAAGACAGCCGGGTGCAACACGTAGCGGCCAATCACGGCGAGGTTCGACGGAGCGTCCTCGACGTCGGGCTTCTCCACGAGCTGCTTGATGCGGACGTACTCCTCGCCGCCGATTGCTTCGACGTCGGCGCAGCCGTAGGCGCTGATCTGGGACGGGTCCACCTCGATCAGCGCGACGACCGACCCGCCGGTCTTGGCCTGGACTTCGATCATGGTGCTCAGCAGCTCATCGCGGGCGTCAATGAGGTCATCGCCCAGGAGAACCGCGAACGGCTCGTACCCGACGTGCTGCTTGGCCCGGAGGACAGCGTGGCCGAGGCCCATCGGATCGCCCTGGCGGACGTAGTGGATGTCGCCGAGGTTACTGGCGGCCTGGATGGACTCGAGCTTAGCGGTGTCGCCCTTCGCCTCCAAGGTGGACTCCAGCGCCGGAACGCGGTCAAAGTGGTCCTCCAACGCACGCTTGTTGCGCCCCGTGATCATCAGGATGTCGTTCAGGCCGACATTCACGGCTTCCTCAACGACGTACTGGATGGCCGGTTTGTCAACGACAGGCAGCATTTCCTTGGGCATGGCCTTCGTGGCGGGAAGGAACCTGGTACCAAGGCCCGCGGCGGGGATGACGGCCTTGCGGACGGAAGCGTTGGGTGTATTCACTCGACTAATCTAACGGAGGGACCAATCATTGCGTAATTATTCGCACCGCCCCGCGGGCCCTCTGCCGGTGTGGTGCGGGCTGCACGAGGAGGAGAACGGGCCAGCATGGCGTCAAAAGACGAAATACGCTCCAGCCACAGGGCCAGGCGTGCCGCACTCACGCCGGCCGCACTCGATGCAGCCGCGGGAGGTATCGCCCGCCACGGGCTCCGGTGGGCATCCGGGCTGGCCGGCGGCCGCCCGGCCACTTTCGCCGCATATCTCGGCGTGGGCTCCGAGCCTCCCACGCTGCCGCTGTTGTCGGCCCTGGTCGGGGCCGGGCACCGGGTGCTGCTTCCGGTCTGCGAACCCCATCTGGAACTGAGCTGGGTGTATTGGACGCCGGAGTCCGGGTTTGTCCGCAGCCGCTTCGCCCCCATCCAGGAACCTGTCGGAGAGCGCTACGGCACCTCAGTGATGCGGGACGCTACCGCGATTTTCCTCCCTGCCACAGCCCTGGATTTCTCGGGCAACCGCATCGGGCAAGGCGGCGGCTACTACGACAAGTTCCTCGCGGCATTGGCCGCCCTGACAGCCGCGTCCACTGAGGCGTCCCCGGTAGCGTCCGCCGTGGCATCCCCCGAAGAGTCCAGCTCTGTTGCGTTGCCGACTGCCGCCGTCGTCTACGACACGGAGGTGCTGCCCGCGGGCAGCATTCCCGCCGAGTCGTTTGACCGGAAAGTCGACGCGGCACTGACTCCGGGCGGGATCATCCGGCTCGGCTGAAAGGGGTTCCGGCCGGGGTGATAGAATTAGCACTCAGGCCCTGCGACTGCTAAGGACGGATCCGGTCGGTAGTGATTATCGACAGTGATCCCGCCCCTGCAGCACGGGACCTGCTCGTTTGTCCCAGAGGAGGATTTCCAGTGCCCACGTATGCATACGCCTGCAAGGACTGCAGCCACGCCTTCGAGATTGTGCAGTCGTTCACCGACAGCTCCCTGACGTCCTGCCCCGAGTGCCAGGGCACGCTGCGCAAAAAGTTCAACAGCGTCGGCGTGGTGTTCAAGGGCTCCGGTTTCTACCGGAACGATTCGCGCGACACCAAGGGCAGCACGGTTTCCCCGGCTCCGGCCGCGCCAGCAGCCGCGCCCACGCCGGCGCCCGCAGCCGCAACCGCCAGCTAAAGGGTCAGCCAGAGGGCCGCCTGGGCCAGCCGGGCTACACGTCCGTGCTGTCCGTTGCCCGCATGCCGTTATCCACATACGCGGTTCTGCGTCTGCCGCGCACATGCGTTGCTCCGTAGCGTGGCGGCATGGCACTTTTCCTGAACCCGGCTTCCCCGACTTCGTTCTTGCGCGCATTCGTGCGTGCGTTTTTGTGTCCGCTATTGCTGTTTCGGGGGCTGCAGCCAGCGGTTTCCGGCCGCTGGGCGCGCACCGGGATCCGCACCCCCGGATTTCCTCGCATCACATCGTCCGCGGCCGGCCGCTCCTCCGGAAGCCGGACCGGCCCCGGGAAGCCGCGGCCGCCCCGCAGTCACCCGAGGCAGCGCCGCGTGAGGGGCTGGCTGAACCGGAACCGGCGGCTTCTTGCTGCCCTCCTGCTGTGCATCTCCGTAGGCGTGACGGTTCAGCAGCTTACTCCCGCACCCGCCGCCACCGTCATTGCCTTCGCTGCAGCGGCGGACCTTCCTGCCGGTAAGACCCTGGAATCCGGCGATGTCAGCGAGCTCAGCGTTCCGCCCGATTTAGTGCCATCCGGCAGCCCGGGCAGCGAGGCCGCGTTCGAGGGAAAGCAGCTAGCCACCCCGCTGCGCCGGGGCCAGCTCCTCACTGATGCGCAGGTGCTGGGACCGGGCCTGCTCGCGGGAAGCCCGGCCGGCACTGCAGCCGTACCGCTGAGGATGGCGGATCCGGCGTCCATCCAGCTGGTCTCCCCCGGACAGCTCGTCAACGTGGTGCTGACCGTCGGCAACGGCTTTGAACAATCCGCGGAAAGCCAAGTCCTGGCCGAAGCGGTCCCGGTGCTGTGGACTTCCGTGCAGGGCGGCACGGCTGGGCCGTGGCTCGCCACGGCAGATACCGACGGGCTCATTGTCGTGGCAGCGGCGGCCGACCAGGCACGACGGCTGGCGGGCGCATCCACGCAGGGCAAGCTGTTCTTTGTGCTGGTGGCGGCCGCACCCGGCTGAAAGTCGGGCGAACCCCACGCGCCGTTCGCTGGCGTCAGCCCCGCTACCGACAGAACCCGATCGGCGGCCACCACCGGTGGCCGGCGTCGGAGCCCGATCGGCGGCCGGCGTCAGAGGCCGATCGGTGGCCGGCGTCGGAGCCCGATCGGCGGCCGGCGTCAGAGGCCGATCGGTGGCCGGCGTCGGAGGCCGATCGGTGGCCGGCGTCGGAGTCCGCTCGGCGCCCGCCACCGTCCGAGCCCCGATTGGCGGCCACCACTGTTGACTAGCGCCAGGCCTTCCACCGTCAGAACCCCGTCGGACCCTGCCACTGCAGGATGGCGCGATCCCCCCGGCACGCTCAGAGCCCGCAAGCCATCGGGCTGCGGCCAGACGGTTCAGCCCCAGTGCGGAGGCTTCTGTTCCTGGAGCCAGGCATCATGGTCGTAGTTGTCGGGCTGGTCGCCCCAGCGCCGGGGATCGTCCTCGGCTGCCTTGTTCGGCAGGACGCCTCCCGGGACGGCTGCCGGTTCCGCCGTGCGGCGGGCCGTCTCCTTGGTCCGGTCCTGGTCCGGCCGGTCTGCGGCTGTCCCGTCCGCCTGCAGTCCGGAGTCGCCGCTTCCATCGTTCCCGTTCGCGCCGGCGCCCTGGCTGGTGTGGTCAGCGCCAGTGTTGTCAGCGCCGGTGTTGTCCTGGATGTCGCCGTCCGCACTCATGCCGCCGGCCTCCTCACTGCGTGTCGTACCTGTACTGCCTGTCATGCCGGGCCCCAGATCCGGCTGCTGCACGGTCCCGGGCTGGGACGCAGCACCCGGTGTCCCGGCAGACCGGGGGGACGTGGACTCATGTCCGCGGAATAGCTGGCCCGCGGTTCCGCTGCCACTGAACGCCTGTCCCGCCGGCGCGGCCGCCGCGAACGCGCTGCCTTCCGAGGCCGGTGCATCGCTGTTTGCCAGGTTCTCGAAGTCGTCGTCGAAGAATCCGTGCGATGCCCGAAGCCGGCTGGACACTGCAGGCTTCTCCAGCCCAAGGTAGCCGCCGATCCGGTCGGCACAGGCGGAGGGGTCGGTGAAGACCTCTATGGTCCATAGTGGCATGTAACGCCAGCCAAGGCGCTCGAGGAGCTGGGGCCGGAGCCTGCTGCGTTCACGGACGCTCATCCGCCGGTAGTGGCTGGTGCCATCGGACTCGATCGCCACCGGACGGGGAATCTCCGCGTCGTCCTGGCCGATCGTGGTCATTGGATCGGCGGCCGCGACCATGTTCAGGACGCCGTCGTATTGGTGCCACACCCGCGCGCCGCGGGCCCGGAGCCGGTCGCCCAGGTCCGCTACGAGCGGATCGGCCCCGAGGGCCTGTTCGCTGGCGGCGGCGCGGGAGGCCGGGCTTCCGAGGTCTGAATTGCCCGCGATTTCACGGTCCAGCAACTGGTAGAAATCCACGGCGCCGTGGCTGAGCCGGCTGACGTCAAGGTCCTCCGGGCGGAAGCAACTGAGCACGTGCAGGGATCGGCGCGCACGCGTCATCGCCAGGGCGAATTTCGCGCGTCCCCCCTCCGCGGAGAGCGGGCCGAGGCTGTGAAGCGTGCGTCCGTGCGGGGTGCGGCCGTAGCCCGGGGAGAAGATGACGTGGTCGCGGACCAGGCCCTGGGCCCGTTCCAGATCCACCACGCGGAAAGACTCGTCCCCGGCCGTGAAGAAGCTGCCGAGCATGGGGTGGTTGGGCAGCTGTGCCCGGATGGCCTCGCCGATCCGCGCGGCATGGCGAAGGCTGCCGGTGACCACGGCCAGCGAGGTCCGCGGCCGGAGCCTGGCGTGGTCAAAGACGAGCTCCACCGCACGGTTCACCTCGGCGACAACCGACTCGACGCCGTCGTGGTCGGCGCTGGGTAGCCCCGTACCGTCGGGGAGATATTCCACGCTGAGGGAACGGTCCAGGCCGGTGGCGGATTGACCTTCCGGGAGCCGGCCGAGTTCGCCGCCGTAGAATCCCTTGCTGAGCTGGCGCACCAGGTCTTCGTCCACCGCGCGGTACACGGTCCTCAGATTCCACACAGGCAGCACGGCAGAGAGTGCCCGGTAGGCGCTGTCAACGCTCTGGTAGGAGCTCTCCCCCGCGGCGAGCCGTTCGACTCCCACGGTAAAGGACCGGGGGTTGGCGATTTGTTCGTCACCGAAGGCGATGACCTGCCGGGATCGGGCGATGGCCGGGAGGACAGCCTGCAGCGACGTCGTCTCGGCGTCCAGGATCACGACGGCATCGAAAGTCTGCTCGATCGGCAGCAGGCCTGTCATGAGGTAGGGGCTGACGGAACACACGGGCACGAGCGTGGGCAGCAGTTCCTGCGCCTGGCCGCTCAGGGCCGAAAGGGTGACGCGGCCGTCCTTCAGCAGGCTGCGCAGCAGCTCGGCCTGACGCGGGTACGCGGCAATTGCGGTGCGCCAGCGCTCGGAGAGGTTCCACCTCAGCCGGGCGGCGCCGCTGGCGATATGGGCGTTGTCCGCGAGCCGGTACTCCGCTTCCAGCTGGCGCAGGGCGTCGCCGTCGGACATGGCAAGGTAGTCATCGCCGCTGATCATGGCTTCCAGGGCCGACTGCCACCAGGCCAGCTCGAGTTCGGCGGTCACCGAGGCCTCCGGCACCTCACGCTCGGCGAGGTCGGCGAGCAGCTCGCCCAGGCCGTGTTCGCGCATGCTTTCGACAAGCAGCGTGCGCTCCGGCAGGGTTTCGAGAGTGGCAGTGTCGGAGACGAGCCGCTTCACCCGGGCCAGGAGTTCGTCGTACGGCGCGCGCTCAAGATCGCCGCCGGCGGCGGTGTACTTGACTGCCTGCCCCAGTTCAGCCAGTTCTGCCTCGAGTTCCCGGTAGAGGCCGGTGATTTCGGCAAGTCCGGACGGCACGGCGGGGTGCCGCTGTGTCGTGGCATAGCCGGACCAGGCAGCACGCTGTTCCTGGACGAGGACGAGGGAACTGTGCAGGTCCGCGATGTGCACGCCGGGCCGGACATATTCCTTGGCCACCCGGCGCAGGCGGGATCGCTGCATCGACGGCATCTCGATCCCCCGTTCGCGGCGCCAGGCGGAGGACGCCGTGGCGGAGATGAGGTCGTGGACCGGCCGGTCAAAGATGTCGGGCGTGAACTTGTCCAGGCTTTCGCGGACGGCCACGAGAAGTTCGATCTGCCCGCCCCATTCGGCGAACGTCCCGCCGAGGCGGATCTCGGCATGTTCGGCGACGTCGTCCATGCGGCCGCGCAGCAATGGCAGTTTCTCCGCCACGGACTGGGCAACCTTTTGCGCTTCCTGCGTCTCCTTGCGCGTCAGCAGACGTGCTCCGTGCCAGGGGCTGGTGGTGGACGCGCGGCTGAAGCCGCCAAGCTCTGCGGCCCGGCGGAGCCGTCCGGCGAGCTCCTCGCGGTCCCGGATGTTGTCCAGCACGCTGCGCTTGAGCCTGACGGTGGTGGCCGGCGCCGGCTGGATGGAAGTCAGCTCGGCCAGCGACTGCATGGCCTCATACGGGGAGCAGCCCCAGCGTTCACGGACGTTGTGCAGCGAGGCGACATGGTCCATCAGGGCGTGGCGGTGCCCGGTGAGGGTGGCGTGCAGGTTGTTCAGCTGCGGCTGGAGCGACTTCTCGTTGCGGACGATCGCCCGGACGAGCTGGCCCTTGAGCTGCAGCGGACTGGCGTTGCCGGTGAGCTGCAGGAGCACGGAGTCGAGGCCGAGGCTTTCCAGCTGCGCGGAGATCTCGGCGAGGCTGGCCCGCCTGTCACCGACCACCAGCACGGTCTTGCCCTCGTCAACGAGTGCCCCGATGGTGTTGATGGCGGTCTGGGTCTGGCCGGTGCCCGGCGGGCTGCTGACAACCAGCGAGTCGCCCGCCCGGACGGCGTCGACGACGTACTGCTGGTCAGTGTCGGCGTCGAGCAGCAAAAGCTCCTCGGCGGGGTCGCGCTGGTCCGTGCTGGGGAAGCGGCCGGGATCGAGGGCAGGTACGTCGACCCGCTCACCGGAACCGGTCCGCGCCAGGGCGGTGACAAGCGGATTGTTCGGGTTGATCCACGGATCATCCAGGTTGCCGGAGAGGTCGGCGAACGTGGAGACGAGGAGATTGTGCTCAACCTCGGCGCCATGAATCGGCTGGACCAGGGTGCCCAGACGGTCCAGGACGGGCTGGGGGTCGTAGCGGGCCGTGCTGTACGCCATCCGCGTCACCGCGCTGACGTCAAAGACGATCCCGTGGACTGACTTGAGGTGCCGGACCAGTGCCGGGTTGATTTGCGCCTGCTCGGTGAGTTGCAGCTCATAGTCGTCCTCGCCGGGGCGCACCGTGAGGGAGATGGCGGTGAGCATGACGGGGGCCGAGATCCGCTGCGGCTTACCCCCGACGGCGGACGTCCACACCACCGTGCCGGCGGAGAAATACCCGGCGTCGATGCCGCGGTCGTTGGCGAGTTCGAAAATCTTGGACCGCAGGTTGCGCGAGGCCCGGGCCGCAATGACGTACTGCTGGCGGTCGCGGATCAGGGTTGAGAGCCGGGTGCGCCGGCCTGCCATCAGCTGGGCGAGGCCCGACGGATGGGCATTCGTCAGGTCAATGGAGCCTTCGGGCGTCTTGGTGAAGCGCAGCATCGTATCTGCTCCGGTGACGGGTTTGAGTCCCGACAGCCATTTCCTGAACTCCTCGGAGCCCTCGGGGTGGCCTTGACCAACTGACACTGCTGCCTTCTTTTCTGTGCTCGACTTCTCTGTGCCGGACTTCTCCGTGCTGGCGTTCGCCGTGCCGACGTTCGCCGTGCCGGAGTTTCCCGTGCCGGACCTTGGCGGGCTCGACTGTAGCGCGTTCGTCGTGTGAACGCTCGTCTGTGTTACGTCCGTGCTTTCCCCGGCCGCCGCGTTTTGTGTGCTCGCGGTTGCCTGGCTCGCGCGGGACGCCTTGGACCATACCGGCATGCTTTCGAGGGTAGCCCGAATCCTCCGCCTGTGCGGGGCCGCAACACTGAGGCAGCCGAAATTCAACCTGAATTGCCAGGAACAAAATGAAATGGCCGGCCTCGAAAGGCCGGCCACTCACATTGCTATTCCCACTCGATGGTTCCCGGCGGCTTGCTGGTCACATCCAGCACCACGCGGTTGACGCCGTCCACCTCGTTGGTGATCCGGTTGGAAATCCGGGCCAGGAGATCGTAGGGCAGCCGCGACCAGTCAGCGGTCATGGCGTCCTCGGAGGATACGGGACGGAGCACGATGGGGTGTCCGTAGGTGCGGCCGTCGCCCTGGACGCCCACGCTGCGGACGTCCGCCAGCAGCACCACGGGCATCTGCCACACTTCGTTGTCCAGACCGGCCGCGGTGAGTTCGGTGCGGGCAATCGCGTCGGCCTTGCGGAGCAGGTCCAGGCGTTCCTTGGTGACGTCCCCAACGATCCGGATGCCGAGGCCCGGTCCGGGGAAGGGCTGGCGGCCGACGATTTCCTGCGGGAGTCCAAGCTGGGCACCGACGGCGCGGACCTCGTCCTTGAACAGGGCACGCAGCGGTTCAACGAGTTCGAACTGGAGGTCCTCGGGGAGCCCTCCCACGTTGTGGTGGCTCTTGATGTTGGCCGCACCTTCGCCGCCGCCGGATTCGACGACGTCGGGGTACAGGGTGCCCTGGACGAGGAACTTGATCTTCTCGCCGTGCGCTGCCGCCTCGGCGATGATCGCCAGTTCGGCTTCCTCGAAGGCGCGGATGAATTCGCGGCCAATGATTTTGCGCTTGGTCTCGGGATCGCTGACGCCGGCGAGGGCGCTCAGGAAGCGTTCCTGCTCGTTGGCGACGTAGAGCTTGACGCCGGTGGCGGCCACGAAGTCGCGTTCGACCTGTTCGGCCTCGCCCTCGCGCAGCAGCCCGTGGTCCACGAACACGCAGGTCAGCTGGTCGCCGACGGCGCGCTGGACCAGGGCGGCCGCCACGGCGGAGTCGACGCCGCCGGACAGGCCGCAGATGACCCGGGAGTCGCCGATCTGGTCGCGGATGCGCTGGACCTGCTCTTCCAGGATGTTGCCGGTGGTCCAGTTCGGTTCCAGCCTGGCGCCCTTGAACAGGAAGTTCTCCAGGACCTGCTGGCCGTAGGCGGAGTGCTTCACCTCGGGGTGCCACTGCACGCCGTAGAGGCATTTCTCTTCGTTCGCGAAGGCTGCCACCTCGGCGCCGGCCGTGGTCGCGAGAACTTCAAAGCCCTCGGGCGCCTCGTGGACAGAGTCGCCGTGGCTCATCCAGGTGCTCTGGCTCTGCGGCATGCCGGCCAGGATGGACCGGCTCTCGCCGAGGACGGTGGTCTCGGTGGAGCCGTACTCGCGCAGGCCGGTCTTGTCGACCTTGCCGCCGAGGGCGTTGGCCATGGCCTGGAAGCCGTAGCAGATGCCGAAGACCGGGACACCGGCTTCGAAGAGGTCGGCGCCGACGCTGGGGGCGCCGTCGGCGTAGACACTGGCGGGGCCGCCCGAGAGGATGATCGCGGCGGGATTCTTGGCCAGCAGTTGCTCGGTGCTGTAGGTATGCGGAACCACTTCCGAATACACATTCGCTTCCCGGACGCGGCGGGCAATCAGCTGCGCGTACTGGGCACCGTAGTCAACAACCAGGACCGGCCTGTGGGACGTCTGGGATGCAGTGGGAGTAGTCACCCCACTAGCCTACTTTGCGCCGCTGCCCGCCCGCACATTGAGAAGCCGGTGCGGACCCCGAATCAGGCCCGGGGTAAGCGAACTCACATGCCCGACGGCGGCTGCCGGTGTTTCCGGGGTTCCGGGTGTTTCCCGGCCGTCCCCGGTTCAGTAGCGCTGGGGTGCCTGCGGGTTCGCCGCGAGTTCGGCCTCGACCTCGGCGTGGAACTTCTTCTCGACGAAGAAGGACAGGAACGGCACGACGCCGCCCAAGGCCATAACCACCAGCTTCGTGAACGGCCAGCGCATGAGGGACCACAGCCGGAAGTTCGAAATCAGGTAGACGACGTACATCCAGCCGTGCACGATCAGGACGGTGATGGAGAGGTTGACACCGCCGATCACTCCCGGCGGCTCGGCGTCGGCGAATCCCAGGCCGGACGGCTGGCCGGTCACGGCGTCGGTGCCCCCGGCGAAGAGGTACTGTCCGAAGCCGTACCGGGCGATCAGCTCGGCACACAGCAGGAGCAGCATCGAGCCCGTCAGGTAGGCCAGCACCTTGTAGAACTTCAGGGCGGACCGGATTTGGGCCTCGGTGCCGCCGAAGCGGCGGCGCTTCTTGCCGGTGCTCCCCGTGCCGTTGGTTGACTGCGGCTGGATGGCGGGCTGGGGCTCGATCATGATTGCACTCTCGGGTCTGTGGGATGGGCTTCGGGATGGGGATCTGCGGGATGCGCTCCGGCCGTGTGCTGTTCGGCTGAGGGCTGTTCGGCGGGCTGTAGGGCTGGCTGTGGGGCTGAAGACCGTTGGGCGGCGTAGTGACGCTGCCGGTAATCGGAGGTGCCGGGGTCCTGGCCGGACTGTTCGTCGTCGAGCGCTTCTTCGAGGTCGCGGCGGTAGTCATCCTTCACGAGCCGCCACCAGATGAACAGGGCAAAGCCCGCGAAGACCACCCATTCCACGGAATAGAACAGGTTCAGCCAGTTGACCTGCTGTGCCGGCGGCTGCGGGCCGATCCGGAGGGGCTTGACGGCAGTGCTGGTGGCGGAGGCCCCGACGTCGGTTCCGCCGGAGAGCTCGGTCCTTGCGGCGACGAAGCCCGGGTAGCTGCTGACGTTCCAGCCGTTGATGAGTTCGGCGACCGAGACGGCGCTGGCACGGCCGGGTCCTGGGTCGGTTTGCGGCAGCGGGGATTCGGACGGCAACAGCCGTCCGGTCAGTTCGATGGTGCCCGACGGCGGCGCCACGGCGTCTGCGGGATCGGCGACCCAGCCGCGGGCAACCGGAATCCAGGTCTGCGCCGTGGCTCCCGAGCCTTTCAGGACAGGAGCATCCTTGACGGCGAAGGCCGAGACGATCCAGTAGCCCTTCGCCCCGTCATTGAGTCGGCCGGGGACGAGGACCTGCTTCTGGGGGTCGTAGCTGCCGGTGGCGGAGACGATCTGATCCGCCACCGAACCGGGGAAGAATCCGCCGGGTTGCAGGACCGTGGTGAGCTGCCGTGTGTCCTCAGTTGTGGTGGAAACCGGGGCTTCCGCCTGCGTTGAGCGGCCAAACTGCCACTGGCTCAGCAGCACAAAGACCCCGGAAATGGCGATCGCGAACACGAGTCCTGCGATCCAGCGGGGTTTGAGGGCGGTTTTCAGCACCTCTTAACCGTACTTCGTCCCTGTGTAGAACAGCGAAACGGGGCTGCCGCCCTCGAGTGGGCGGCCTGGCAGCCGCGCGGCGACGCAGCCGACACGAAAGACCCTGCTCCGCCTGCTGCCAGCGCCGCAGCACGAAGCGCCGTCCATTGGCCGGTTCCTCCGTTTCAAGAGCAACGCGGAGTCACCTAGCGCCCGTCAAGGCCGTTGGGATGGGCGGTAGGTGACCCCGCGTTGCTTGGCCTGCCCCAATCCTTAGTGGTCGAAGAACACCAGGCTGGAATTGATGAGTTCGGCGATCACTTCGGCGTCGTAGGCCCGGCGCAGGGACTCGCGGAAGGACTCCTTGGACAGCGACCGTGCCAGTGTGGCCAGCACTTCGAGGTGATCGGAGAAGGAACTCGCCGGGGTGGCGATGAGCAGAATCACGGTGGCCGGCCCGTCCGCGGCACCGAAGTCCAGCGCCCTGCCGTATTTGGTGATGCCGACCGCGATGGAAGTCTGTGAAACCAGCTCGCTCCGGGCGTGCGGCAGTCCCACCCCGCCGGGCAGGCCGGTGGCGAGCTGGTGTTCCCGGGCGTTGACCTGTTTGAGGAAGCCCTCGAGATCGGAAATCCGTCCGGCCGCATACATGCGCTCTGCGAGCTGGGACGTGGCATCGAGCTTGTCCGTGGCGTCCATTTCAAGGATCACCATCTCGGGCGTTGTAAGCTCGGCGTCATACCGGTCCAGTGGTTCCGCCAAGAGATGTCCCTTCAAAGTGGCGTCAGTTCACGCCGGCCGGCAGTCAAATGACTAGCGTTGTCCGCACTGCCGGCCGGCGCTGAGGCTCAGCGCAGGGGCACGATATCCTCCACGCCCAACCGTGCGGCGTCGGCGGATTCGTCGTCCGGCTGCTGCTGGCTCAGGCGCTCGGCATCGACCCGGGCCAGATAGTGCTTGATTTCGCCCTCGCGCTGCGCATCACTCCAGCCGAGAACGTCTCCCATTAGTTTAGCGACTACCGGAGCGGCCGAGACACCCCGGTCCCACGCCTCGATCGAAATACGGGTGCGGCGGGTCAGGACGTCCTGGACATGGCGGGCGCCCTCGTGTGTGGCGGCATAGACGGCCTCGGCGGCCAGATAGTCGTCCGCGCCCGGCAGCGGCTCGCCCAGTTCCGGGTTGCCGGAGATCAAGGCAAGCACTTCCGGTGCCATGGCGCCGTAGCGGTTGAGCAGATGCTCGATCCGGGCCACATGGACGCCGGTCTCCTCCGCCATCCTGTTCCGTTTGTTCCAGGCGGCCTTGAAACCGCTGGCCCCCAGCAGCGGGATGGATTCCGTGCAGCTGGGCGGGACGCGCTCGTCCATGCTGCGCGTTGCCTCGTCCACCGCGTCCTTGGCCATGACCCGGTAGGTGGTCCATTTCCCGCCGGCCACCACCACGAGGCCCGGTACCGGGTGGGCCACGACGTGTTCCCGGGAGAGCTTGGCGGTGGAATCGCTTTCGCCGGCCAGGAGGGGGCGCAGTCCAGCGTAGACGCCCTCGACGTCTTCCCGTGTCAGGGGCCGCTTGAGGACCTTGTTGACGTGCTCCAGCAAATAATCGATGTCCTTGCTGGAGGCGGCCGGGTGGGCCTTGTCGAGGTGCCAGTCGGTGTCCGTCGTCCCGATGATCCAGTGCCTGCCCCAGGGGATGACGAAAAGCACGGATTTCTCGGTCCGCAGGATCAGGCCCACGGTGGACTGGATCCGGTCCCGGGGCACCACGAGGTGGATGCCTTTTGAGGCGCGCACCTTGAGCTGTCCCCGGTCCGTCACCATGGCCTGGGTTTCGTCGGTCCAGACGCCCGTGGCGTTGATGACCTGCTTGGCCCTGATGTTGAAGCTGGAGCCGTCCTCGTGGTTGACCACCTTGGCGCCGACCACCCGCTCCCCTTCGCGCAGGAAGTCCACCACCGACATCTGGTTCACCGCGTGGGCGCCGTAGTGCGCGGCGGTCCGTACGAGGTTGGCCACGTACTTGGCGTCGTCCACCTGGCCGTCGTAGTACCGGATGGACCCCACGAAGGCGTCGTCCTTCAGGCTCGGCGCGGCCCGCAGGGTCCCGCGGCGGGACAGGTGCTTGTGGAACGGCACGCCGCGGCTGTGTCCGCCGGTGATGGACATGACGTCGTACAGCGCGATCCCGGCGCCGACATACGGACGCTCTAGAACGTGTTTGGTCAGCGGGTAGAGGAACGGCACCGGACGGGCCAGGTGCGGGGCCAGCACCGACAGGATGAGCCCGCGCTCGTGCAGTGCCTCCTTGACCAAGGCGAAGTCAAGCATCTCCAGGTAGCGCAGGCCGCCGTGGATGAGCTTGGAGGAACGGGACGACGTGCCGGCTGCCCAGTCGTTGGCCTCGACGATGCCGACGCTTAGCCCGCGTGTGACGGCGTCCAGGGCCGCGCCGGCTCCGACGATGCCGCCGCCCACGATCAGGATGTCGAGTTCCTTGCCCGGGTCAGCCGTGCCCTTGAGCAGCGCGATGGAAGCATCGCGCTCTGCAGGGCCAAGGGCACCTCCGGCCACGGCAGAACCGCCGGGAAAACTGTTCATGTCACGCCTCCATCCGGGTCAAACCTCGTTAGGGCACCAGACTACGTCCAAGTCTTCCGGATGGGCAGGGCCAATCCCCTGCCGGCGTGGGGTTCAGTTGCCGGCGTAAGGCGAGACGACGACGTCGACGCGCTGGAATTCCTTCAGGTCCGAGTACCCGGTGGTTGCCATCGAACGGCGCAGCGCACCGATCAGGTTCGAGGTGCCGTTGGTGTGGTGGCCCGGGCCGAAGAGAACCTCTTCGAGCGGACCCACCGTTCCAACGTTGACCCTGTCGCCGCGGGGCAGTTCGAGGTGGTGGGCCTCCTGGCCCCAGTGCCAGCCCTTGCCGGGGGCTTCCTCGGCCCTGGCCAGGGCGCTGCCCAGCATTACGGCGTCGGCGCCCATGGCGATGGCCTTGACGATGTCGCCCGAGGTTCCCATGCCGCCGTCGGCGATCACGTGCACGTAGCGTCCGCCGGATTCGTCCATGTAGTCCCGGCGGGCGGCCGCGACGTCGGAGATGGACGAGGCCATCGGCGAGTGGATGCCGAGCGCACGGCGGGTGGTGGTGGTCGCTCCCCCGCCGAAGCCGACCAGGACGCCGGCGGCACCGGTGCGCATGAGGTGCAGGGCCGGGGTGTAGCCGGCCGCTCCGCCGACGATCACGGGGACGTCGAGTTCGTAGATGAACTGCTTGAGGTTCAGCGGCTCGTGGTCCTTGGAGACATGTTCGGCCGAGACGGTGGTTCCGCGGATGACAAAGATGTCGACGCCGGCAGCCAGCACGGTCTTGTAGTGTTCCTGCGTGCGCTGCGGGGTCAGCGAGCCGGCCACGGTGACGCCGGCGGCGCGGATTTCGGCCAGTCGCGAGGTGATCAGATCGGGCTGGATCGGCGCCTGGTAGAGCTCCTGCATGCGCCGGGTGACGGCCGGGCTGTTGGTCTCATCCGCGAGGACCGCAATTTCGTCCAGAACGGACTGCGGGTTCTCATACCTGGTCCACAGGCCTTCGAGGTCGAGGACGCCGAGTCCGCCGAGGCGGCCCAGGGCGATGACGGTTTCCGGCGACATGGCCGAATCCATCGGCGCGGCGATGACCGGCATGTCGAACTTGTAGGCATCGATCTGCCAGGAGACGGATACGTCCTTGGGGTCACGTGTGCGTCGGTTGGGGACGATCGCAATGTCATCCAGGGAGTAGGCACGACGCCCACGCTTGCCTTGGCCAATCTCAATCTCGTAAGTCACTGCACTAGGTTATCCCAGGGCGCGGTTTTCCCGGCGACCGTGTCCCGGCAGGCAGCCCCGACGTAAAGTGGCCGCATGGGTATGCGGTGGATCTTCGACGGGCACATCGCCGGCATCGGCACGGCGTCGGGCCTGCGTGCCGTGGTGGGCCTGTGGCAGGAGTCCCCGTTCGGCCCGTTCGCCGATGCCATGGTGGAACTGCCCTCGGGCCGGCGCATCCTGCTGGCCCCGACCGCGGAGGTGGCGGACTTCATTGCCGCGGTTTATACCTTCGATGAGTCGCGCGTCGGCAACGTCGCCGCCCGGCATACCGGCGGAGCGCTGACTCTCGACGCCGGGCACCTGCGGCTCCGGGCCGCGCTCGGCGCGCGGACGGCACTCGGCACGGCAGCGCGGCTCATCCCCCGGCCGCTGGCCGTGCACCCGAGGTGGCTGCGCGCCGTGAACCCGTTCGCTGCCCTTCTCAGCCCGGGGGTCCGCACCGCCGGCACCGCCGGTGGCGGACGGCGCGAATACTACGGCGTCACCGATCTCCACCGCATCGATGCTGCCACGGTCAGCTGGGACGGGGTCGACGCCGGGCCGCTGGCGGACGTCCGGCCCGCCGTCGGCTTCGGCTTCAGCAGCGTCCCGCCCCGACCCGGGATCGTCCGCGTGCGCACCACCGTGGAGGGCGATCCCGTCACTCGCCGCTGATTTCCGCATCCGGGACGCTCAGCTGGGATTCGAACATCCGGAAATACCGGCCCCGCAGCGCCACGAGCTCCCGGTGCGTGCCCTGTTCAACGATCCTGCCGTCCTCGAGCATGTACACGATGTCCGCCTTCTCGATCGTGGCAAGCCTGTGGCTGATGGCGATGATGGTGCTGCTGCGGTCGGCGAAGAGCCTCGTGAAGATCCGGTGCTCGGCCAGCGCGTCAATGGCCGACGTCGGCTCGTCCATCACCATGAACGAGGCGTTGCGGTAGAAGTTCCGCGCCATCGCCAGGCGCTGCCACTGACCGCCGGACAGGCCGGAACCCTTTCGCCCGCGCGGATCCTCCATCCAGTTGCTGACGTGGTTATCCAGGCCGTTCGGCAGTTTGTTAATGAATTCGAGGGCCTCGGCAGCCTCGGCGGAGCGGCGGATCCGGCCGTCATCGCGGGGCGAGTCGACGTCGCCGAAGAAGATGTTCTCCGCCGCGGTGGCGAACTCGTATTTGAGGAACTCCTGGCTGAGCACCGCCAGGTGCCGGTGCCAGGATTTCACGTCGACGGCGGCGAGGTCGACGCCGTCGAGCAGTACCTGTCCCGAATCGGGCCGGTACAGCCCGGCCAGGATGCGGATCAGGGTGGACTTGCCGGCGCCGTTCTCCCCCACGATGGCGATGTGCTGGCCTTGCCGGATGGTCAGCGAAATGCCGCGGATCACTTCCAGTTCGCTGCCGGTGTAGGTGAAGCGGATGTCCCGCAGTTCCACGGTCTTCGGCGCCTGCGGCAGGGGCGGGGCGTGGACGGAATGGACGGGCAGCGCCATGAACAGTTCGTAGTCCTTGAGGTTTGCCAGGTCCTCGTCGATCGAGCTGAGCGAGGAGACCAGGTTGTTGGCCGTGGACAACGCACGGCTCACGATCTGCTGGACGTAGAGGAACTGCCCCACGGGCTGGGCCCGGGCAATGATCTGGCCGACCACCCAGATCAGCGAGACCACCTCGGCGCCGTACTGCAAGGCATCGGCCGCAAGTTGTTTGGGGATGTAGCGTTTCTGGAAGTCCAGCCGCCGCTTTTCGTCGGCATCCCGGAGCCGGGAGCGCAGCTCCATCAGGTAGCCGACGATCCCGTAGAGCCGCATCTCGGCGATGTGCTGCGGGCGCAGGAGGTTGGTTTCGATCATCCTGCGCTGCCGGCGCGAATCCACCTGGGTGTTCCAGTGCGCGATCTGTTCCCGGGAGAGCTTGAACTGCAGGTAGACGCTGGGGACGATTGCGATCAGCACGATCACGGCGATCCACCAGCTGACCAGCAGCAGCGCGCCGATGGCCAGGATCACGGAGACGAGCTGGGTGAAGATCGCCGCGATCCTGTCCAGAACCCGTGCATAGGAATCGGAGAAGCGCTTGGCGCGGTCGTACAGGTCCACCGTCTCTTTGTCGTCGTAGCGCCAGAAGTCCAGGGTCAGGAAGCGCTCGTACATGAGGTCCCCGACGATCGCGCCGACCCGGAAGCTCATGAGCTGCTGGATGTAGCGGTCCACGCTGCTGAACGATCCCCAGAACAGTCCGAGTGCCGCGGTGATGACGACGTAGACGACGGCCTGGCTTCCGGCGGCCGCGTCGCCGGCATAGGCGGCGGCAAGCGCCGTGGTGGTCAGGGCGGCAAAATACGTCGTGACCAGCGGCAGGAGCGCCGAGATCAGGGAGCCGAGGACTTTCATCACGACGGCGGCGGGCGAGGCCCGGAAGCTTACCCGCAGCACCTGTGCCACGGCGCGGGCGTAGGGCTTCAGCGCGAGCTTGCGCCTTGGCTCGCGTGCGGGCAGGAGTTCGGACATGTCTCCAGCCTAGGACACGCCCCCGGCGCAACTGACTCGCAGCAGGGGCCGTTGTGAGCGCTCAAAACGGCCCCTGCTGCTAGCTAGTTGGGTGTGGCGGACTTAGCGCGAACCGTAGTTCGGGGCTTCGACCGTCATCTGGATGTCGTGCGGGTGCGATTCCTTGAGCCCGGCCGCGGTGATGCGCACGAATTTGCCGCGGGCCTTCAGCTCGGCGACGGTCGGCGCACCGGTGTAGAACATGGTCTGGCGGAGGCCGCCGACCAGCTGGTACGCCACGGAGGACAGCGGACCGCGGTAGGCGACCCGGCCTTCGATGCCTTCGGGGATGAGTTTGTCATCGCCGGAGACGTCGGCCTGGAAGTAGCGGTCCTTCGAGTAGGACGTGTTCTTGCCGCGGGTCTGCATGGCGCCGAGAGAGCCCATGCCGCGGTAGCTCTTGAACTGCTTGCCGTTGACGAAGATCAACTCGCCCGGGGATTCGTCGCAGCCGGCCAGGAGCGAGCCGAGCATGACGGTGTCGGCGCCGGCGACCAGCGCCTTGCCGATGTCGCCCGAGTACTGCAGGCCGCCGTCGGCGATCAGCGGGACACCGGCCGGGATGGCCGCCTTCGCCGACTCGTAGATCGCGGTGATCTGCGGGACGCCGACGCCGGCAACCACGCGGGTGGTGCAGATCGAGCCGGGACCCACGCCGACCTTGATGCCGTCGGCGCCGGCGTCGATCAGCGCCTGGGCACCTTCGCGGGTGGCTGCCTGGCCGCCGATGATGTCCACGTGCGCCACGGCGGGATCGGCCTTGAGCCGGCGGATCATCTCCAGCACGCCCTGGGAGTGGCCGTTCGCGGTGTCCACGAAGAGGGCATCCACGCCGGCGTCGACGAGCGCCATGGCCCGCTCCCAGCCGTCGCCGAAGAAGCCGATGGCCGCGCCGACGCGCAGGCGGCCCTCGTCATCCTTGGTGGCGAGCGGGTACTGCTCGGCCTTGGTGAAGTCCTTGGTGGTGATGAGGCCCTTGAGCCGGCCCTGCTCGTCAACGAGCGGGAGCTTCTCGATCTTGTTGGTGGCCAGCTTGTGCGAGGCTTCCTCGCGGCTGATGCCGACGTGCCCGGTGACGAGCGGCATCTTGGTCATGACGTCGCTGACCAGCCGGAGCGGGAAGTCCGCTTCGGGCACAAACCGGGTGTCGCGGTTGGTGACGATGCCCAGCAGCCTGTTGCCCTCGTCCACGACGGGGAGGCCGGAGACGCGGTAGCGTGCGCAGATCTCGTCCAGCTCGGCCAGGGTGGCCTCGGGGCCGATGGTCAGGGGGTTGGTGATCATGCCGGATTCGCTGCGCTTGACCCGGTCCACCTGGTCGGCCTGGTCGGCGATGGACAGGTTGCGGTGCACGACGCCGAGGCCGCCCTGCCGGGCCATGGCGATGGCCATTCGGGACTCGGTGACGGTGTCCATCGCCGCGGACAGCAGCGGGGTCTGGACCGTGATGCGCTTGGAGATCCGGGAGGACGTGTCCGCTTCGGAGGGGATGACGTCAGTGTGGCCGGGCAGGAGCAGGACGTCGTCGTACGTCAGGCCGATGAAGCCAAAGGGGTCGTGTTCGGGCTGGGTCATGAGTGCGCCTCTTACCTTGGGTTACGGGGTTCACGGGTAGGGGTTGCAACAGATGACCAGCCAGTCATTACGGGTCTGGTCTGTGCAGAAGGGTTAATAAATAGTAGAACCTTGGCGGCGATAGCCATATTCCGGGGCAGTAATGTGCGGCGTCAATGTGAGCCGGCCCATACCGACAGGCCTATTTCCAGCCGGTGGCGGCCAGCAGCCGTTGTTCGAACATCGGGATCATGGTCTGCACGTAGGTCTTGGTCAGGTGGTTGTCGTCCTTGTAGACGTACACGTTGCCCACCACGGCGGGACATGTCCCGCCGGCGCAGATGAAGTCGCTCATGTCCATCAGGTGCAGCCCGGGCACCTTGCCACGGTAGGCGTCCAGCGGCGAGGACCCCGCGAGCGATTCCTGCTCCGGCACGTTGCACTCGGCGGCGTCCGCACCGTTCTTCTGCACGCACTCGGGCATGTTGATGGTGAAGCGCGGGTTGTCGCGGATGCCCACCACGTCCATGCCGGCGTCGGTGAAGGGCTTGATGCCCTCAAGGTATTGCGGCACCTCCGTCTCGAACGGCGCTTCCTTGTGGGTCAGGGACGCGACGGTGAAGACGGCGTCGGGGCGGTGGTCCAGAACGTATTGCGCGCTGGCCTTGTTGAAGGCGTTGCAGTCCGCGTCCCGCTCCGGGGACTCCGCACCGAAGCGGCAGTTGCCCTTCAGGAGTGTGACAACTTCCCAGCCGTGGCTCTTCGCGATCGGGCCCAGCGCCGCCATGTACTGCTGGGCGTGCGAGTCGCCGAGCACCACGATCCGCTTGGTGACCTTCTCGGGCTTGTTGTTCTGCAGGCAGCCCTGCAGCAGGGGGTCGCTGGCGACGTTCTGGTCCGTGCACAGCCCGTCGATGTCGGCCCATTCGTTCTTCATCGCCGCCGGCGCGGGAATGATCTTCGCTTCCGGGGTCGGTTTGCCGGCGTTTTCCGGCGCCAGGGCCGCCGCGCCCGGGGTCAGTTCCTTGGGCTGGGATGCCGCCGCGGCCTCGTCGGCCACGAGCCGGCTCTGCCAGACGGCGACGGGGCCGGCCAGCAACGCGCCGCAGGCGGCAATCACGACGGCGGTGCGCCAGGCGCGGCGCTTCGGCCAGTGCCATTCGCGCAGCGGCTTTTCGACGAAGCGCGTGGTGAGCACGGCCAGAACGATGGACACGGCCACGATGCACAGCCCCTGGACCAGGTTCGGCGCGGTGATGCCCGCCCCGGCGAGGGCCAGGACCAGCAGCGGCCAGTGCCAGAGGTACAGCGCATAGGAGTTGTCGCCCAGCGCCACGAGGGGCTTCCAGGTCAGGAGGCGGTCGACGCCGAAGCGGCTGCCGCTTTGTCCGGCGGTGATGATCGCTGCGGCGGCCAGCGTGGGCCACAGCGCGATGAAGCCGGGGAACGAACGGTCCACGGTCAGCAGCAGCCCGCAGGAGAGCATGGCTGTCAGGCCGGCCCAGCCCAGCACCACGCGCAGGATCCTGCCCGGCTTCAGGTACGGCAGGGCAAGGGCCAGGAGCGAGCCGAGGGCGAACTCCCAGAGCCGTGCGCCCGTGTCGAAGTAGGCGTGGGCCTGGTTGGTGGCGGTCTGAACGACCGAATACGCGAGGGACACGGCGAAGATGGCGCCGAAGGCCGCAGCCAGCAGGGACCGGTACCCCAGCAGGGCGTGCTCCTTGCCGGTCCGGCGGCGAAGCGCGCGGCGGAGCAGCCGGGAAAGAAGTGCCGTGCCGGCAAAGACGAGCGGCCATAGCACGAACACCTGGCCCTGGATCGAAAGGGACCAGAAGTGCTGGAGCGGGCTAGCCCCTGAGTGATCCTGGGCGTAGTAGTCGACGGCGGTGTCGGCCAGGAGCCAGTTCTGCCGGTACAGCAGGGACGCCCAGGCCTGGTCGAGGACGTCGGGCCAGCGGCTTTGCGGCAGGATGGCCCAGGTGCCGGCGAGGACGCCGAGAATCACCACGACGACGGCGGGCAGCAGTCGCTTGAGCAGGTGCAGCCAGTGGCTCAGCAGCCGGAGCGGCGCGCCGCTTTCGACCTTCCGGGTGAAGCTGAGCGTCATCAGGAATGCCGAAACGAGAAGGAAGATGTCCACGCCGCCGGAGACCCGGCCCAGCCACACATGGTAAGTGACCACCATGAGGACTGCGAGGGCGCGCAGGCCCTGGACTTCGGGGCGGTAGCTGGTTTTTCGGCTCGCCGGCGAGCCCGCGTCCGCTGCTGGCGGGGTGGCTGTGGTTCGCTCGTTCGACACTAAAAAACCTTTCAGGCCGGCTTCCAAAGTATCAATGTTACCGAAACGTAACTTTCATTGCGAATCACCGGCTGGCCGCGGGATCATCTCCGGCACCGTCTTCGGGGCCGTCCTCGGGGCCGTCTTCGGGGCCCGCCAGGGTAGTCGCGGAGGCACGGGCGCGGAGGCACGGACGCAGCACGGACGGGGTCCAATGTGACCCGTGCCAGCTAGGCTGGAACGAGTCTGAGGAGGCCGCTTAGTGATCGTGCAGGTGCGCATTTGCGTCCCGGGTGAGTTGTCCGGAGTCGTCGTCGAAAGTTGTACCGCTCAGGTCGGCGTCGCGGAGGTCGCCCTGGAGAAGGGCGCGTCCGTCATGCCGCCCGGCGACGTTGTCCAGGTCCTCCTCGCACGCGAATCCGTGGAGGGTCTTGTGGAGAAGCTTCACGCCCTCGATGTCCAGCAACGGGGATCAATTTCGGTCATCATGCCGGACCTGGTGCTCTCGGACCGGGCAGACCGGGTCGAGGCCGAGGCGCCAGGCGAGGGCGCGGACGCCGTGATCTGGGACGAGGTGTCGCGGCAGAGCGGCGAAGATTCGCGCCTGACCTGGACCTACCTGACGTTCCTGATCCTGGCCACCCAACTGGCGGCCATCGGCATCGTCACTGACTCCACCATCGCGATCGTCGGCGCCATGGCCGTCGGGCCGGAGTTCGGCCCGCTGGCCGCGCTGGCCGTGGCCTTGGTCCGGCGCGAGCGGCGGCTCGGACGCGACGCGGCGCTGGCCCTCGGCGTCGGCTTTCCCATCGCGATGCTGGCCGCCGCCCTGACCGCGTGGCTGTCCGTGCCGCTGGGGCTGTTTCCCCGGGATGCGTTGGACCGCGGTTCGGCGGTTGAGTTCATCTACCATCCGGGACCCTATTCGCTGATCGTCGCCGTGCTGGCCGGAATCGCCGGGATGCTCTCGGTGATCAGCCGGCGCTCGGCGGCGCTGATCGGCGTGTTCATCTCCGTCACCACGGTGCCGGCGGCGGGGTATGTGGCCGTGGCGCTGGTTCTGGGCGAGTATCAGAAGGCGGCCGGTTCCGCCCTCCAGCTGTTCCTGAACCTGCTGGGCATCGTGGTGGCCGGCGTCGCGGTGCTGCTGTTCTACCGGCTCGTGACCAAACGGCTGTCGCCGGAGGCTGCCCTGCAGCTGCGGCGCCGGGCAGCCGGCACGCAGCGCTGACGCCCGTGCTGTCGGGCGGCCGCTGATCCGGCAGCCCGGCAGCCGATCAGCGGATCTGCCACGTGGTCGGCGTGGCAGGCGCGGCCACGTGGCCGCCCGGCGGCAAGGGAACGATCCCTACTCGGCGTCCCAGCCGGTGGCTGCCAGAAACTCCGCCTCGAAGTAGGGGGTGAGGCTTTCCATGTAGGTTCTGGTGACGTGGTTGTCATCCTTGTAAACCATCACGTTGCCGATCACGGCCGGGCAGACCTGGCCCTGGCAGAAGAACCTGCTGAAGTCGAGGAACTTGGTGTCCGGCAGCTGCCCTGCCACGGCGGCATCGGGCGACGTGGGCGCATAGTTCGCCGCGGTCGCCGATCCGCACGCGGCGTAGTTGTCCGGGTGCTCTTCGAGGCAGGCGGGAACGGCCTCGTGCATGCGGGGGGTGTCCCGCAGCGCGACGACGGGTATGCCGGCGTCGTTGATGGTTTTGATCGGCGCAACCCAACCCGGATCCAGGAACTCGACGGCGTTCGGGTCGGGGTCCGTCCGGGTGCTCGTCGTGACCACGACGTCCGGCTTCATGGCCAGGACCTTCTTGAGGGTTTCCTTGTCGAAGTCCAGGCAGCCTTCCGATTGCCCCGGCGCCGGCTTGTCCGTCACGGGGCAGTAGCCCTTGGTGATGGCTTCCACCCGCCAGCCGTACTTCTCGGCCAGTGTGAGGATGGGGGTGGCCCAGACGTGGGCATGCGAGTTGCCTATGATCACCACGGTCTTGGCGGCATTCTGCTTGCCGTTATTGCACACGTTGGTGAGTGCCTTCTCATCCGAGGTGCAGCCGCCGTCGTAGCGGGGCCATTCGTCAGCCGCGGTGGCAAGGGTGGGAAGGAGCGGGGCGGATTTGTCGGCCCCGTCGACGTAAGCCGGGTCCAGCGAACGGGCGCCCGGGTTATTGGCCCAGGCCTGGCTCGCCGCCGCGGCCGTGGCGAAGTTGATCTGGAGTTGCCAGCCGGCCAGCGGCACGACGGCGGTGGCGGCAGCAGCGGCGATGGCAATGACCGCACGGCGTCGCCGCACTTCCGGCCATTGCCATTCGCGCCAGGGCTTCTCGATAAAGCGGGTGGTGAGGTAGGCGAGCACCAGTGAAACGGCGATGATGACGGCGCCCGTGATGGGGCCCGCGCGGTCCTTGCCCGTCGCGGCAAGCGCAATGACCAGGACCGGCCAGTGCCACAGGTAGAGGGCGTAGGAATTGTCGCCCAGCCGGATCAAGGGCTTCGAGCTGAGAATCCGGTCGACGCCCAGCCTGCTGCCCGACTGGCCGGCGGCGATGACGCAGGCCGCGGCCAGGGTGGGCCAGAGTGCCACGTACCCGGGGAAGGAAGCCTGGACATTGAGCAGGATCCCGCAGCTGAGCATGGCAACGATGCCCAGCCAGCCGAGCACCAGGCGCCAGCTCCGGGGCAGCCGCAGGGCCGGCAGGGCCAAAGCCACGAGCGTGCCCAGCGCGAACTCCCACAGCCGGGCTCCGGTATCGAAGTATGCCTCGGTCTGGTCGGCGTAGGTGAAGACGATTGAGTAGACCAGTGAAACAAGGAAGATCAGGGCGAAGATGTAGCAAAGCAGCACGCGGTAGCGGAGCCTGAAGCGCTTGGCGACGATTGCTGCGCCCGCGAAGATGAGCGGCCACAGGATGAAGATCTGCCCCTGGATCGAAAGGGACCAGAAGTGCTGGAAGGGGCTGGCGTGGCTGTGGTCCGAGGCGTAGTAATTCGTGGCCTGGGACTGGAGGAACCAGTTTTCGACATAGAACAGGGACGTCCAGCCCTGGGAGATCACCTCGAGCCAGCGGGTCCGTGGCAGGAAGAACATGCTTGCGGCGAGTACGGCCACCAGGACGGTCACGGCCGCCGGCAGGAGGCGCCGGAAGAGGTGCAGCCAATGCTTGAAGAGCGCCATCGGCCGGCCCTGCTCGTAGCGGCCGACGAACTGCAGCGTCATGAGGAATGCCGAAATCAGCAGGAACACATCGACGCCGCCGGACACGCGGCCCAACCAGATGTGGTAGGTCATGACCATGAGCACGGCCAGGGACCGGAGTCCTTGGATTTCGGGCCTGAATGTCGATTTCCTGCCCGCCCGCGGTGCCGCACCGGATTGGGCAGGCGGGGGCAGGGTTCTTTGCTGTGTCATAGAACAACCCCTCAACCAGATAACCAAAGCGTCTATGTTACTAAACTGTGATGTTCATGGCCAATCGCGGCGACGGCCACAGACCTCTATTGAGGCATGCCAAGGTGTGAGTTTCCCGGGAAGCGTGAGTGGATGGGCTGTGTCCGACGGCGGCGAGGCGGCAGATTCCGCGGCAGTTGCGGACTCCTGCGCGGTTGGAATGTTGGCGATAAGTGGGCGGAGGCATGCCCGGATCCGGACAGAAAAAAGGACGGCCCGGCAAGCAATTGCCGGACCGTCCCCTCTGCGGGCCGAGATTAGTGCTTGTGGCCTGCGTGCTCGTCTTCGTCGGCCGGCTTCTCCACCACGAGGGTTTCCGTGGTGAGGACCAGCGCGGCGATGGAGGCGGCGTTGCGCAGAGCCGCACGCGTCACCTTGACGGGGTCGATCACGCCAGCGGCGATCAGGTCCTCGTACTCGCCGGACTTGGCATTGAAGCCCTGGTTGACGGCGGATTCGGCCACCTTGGCAACCACGACGTAGCCGTCGAAGCCGGCGTTCTGGGCGATCCAGCGCAGCGGCTGGGTCAGAGCACGGCGGACGATGCCGACGGCAGCAGCGGCGTCACCTTCGAGGGCCTGGACGGCAGCATCCTCGTCGAGCGCCTTGAGCGCGTGGATGAGGGCGGAGCCGCCGCCGGCCACGATGCCCTCTTCGAGGGCAGCGCGGGTCGAGGACACGGCGTCCTCGATGCGGTGCTTCTTTTCCTTCAGCTCGACCTCGGTGGCAGCGCCAACCTTGATCACGCCGATGCCGCCGGCCAGCTTGGCCAGGCGTTCCTGCAGCTTTTCCTTGTCCCAGTCCGAATCGGTGCGGGTCAGCTCGGCGCGCAGCTGGGCAACACGGGCGGCGACGTCTTCGGCCGAACCGGCGCCGTCGACGATCGTGGTGTTGTCCTTGGTGACAGTGATGCGGCGTGCGGTGCCGAGCACCTCAAGGCCGACGGTGTCCAGGCTGAGGCCCAGCTCCGGGGAGACGACCTGTGCACCCGTGAGGGTCGCGATGTCCTGCAGCATGGCCTTGCGGCGGTCACCGAAGCCCGGTGCCTTGACGGCGACGACGTTCAGCGTGCCGCGGATGCGGTTGACGATGAGCGTGGAGAGGGCCTCGCCCTCGACGTCTTCGGCGATGATGAAGAGCGGCTTGGAGCTCTGCAGCGCCTTTTCCAGCAGCGGCAGGAAGTCCTGCACGGAGGAGATCTTGCCCTGGTTGATCAGGATGAGGGCGTCCTCGAGGACTGCTTCCTGGCGTTCCGCGTCAGTGACGAAGTACGGGGACAGGTAGCCCTTGTCGAACTGCATGCCCTCGGTGAGGACCAGCTCGGTCTGCGTGGTGGAGGATTCCTCGATGGTGATCACACCATCCTTGCCGACCTTGCCGAATGCCTCGGCCAGGAGCTCGCCGACCTCGTCGCTCTGGGCGGAGATCGCGGCGACGTTGGCAACCTGCGTGCCTTCGACCGGGCGGGCGTTTTCCAGCAGGCGGGCGGCGACGGCCTCGACCGAAACCTCGATGCCGCGCTTGATCTCGCCCGGTGCGGCGCCTGCCGCAACGTTGCGCAGGCCTTCCTTGACCAGGGCCTGGGCCAGAACGGTGGCGGTGGTGGTGCCGTCACCGGCGACATCGTTGGTCTTGGTGGCGACCTCCTTGGCAAGCTGCGCGCCAAGGTTTTCGTAGGGGTCGTCCAGCTCGATTTCACGGGCGATGGTCACACCATCGTTGGTGATCGTGGGGGCGCCCCACTTCTTGTCCAGTACGACGTTGCGGCCGCGCGGGCCGAGCGTGACCTTGACCGTGTTGGCGAGCTTATCGATGCCGGCTTCAAGCGACCGGCGGGCAGCGTCGTTAAACGCAAGCTGCTTTGCCATGGTTTTGTCCTTTCAAGACAGAACCCCGCGCAACTGATCCGTTCATGACGAAGGATCTGCTGCGCGGGGGTCCAAGAGAGTTACTTTACGACGATCGCCAGAACGTCGCGGGCGGAGAGCACGAGGTACTCGGTGCCGCCGGTCTTAACTTCGGTTCCGCCGTACTTGGAGTAGATGACAACGTCACCAACGGCAACGTCAACGGGAACGCGGTTGCCGTTGTCGTCAAAGCGGCCGGGGCCTACTGCAACAACTTCGCCTTCCTGCGGCTTCTCCTGTGCGGAGTCCGGGATAACCAGGCCGGAAGCCGTGGTCTGCTCGGCTTCGAGCGGGCGGACAACAATACGATCCTCAAGAGGCTTAATAGAGACCGACACTCGGACCTCTCCTTTTCGTCAGCAAATTCGTGGACTATGAAGCGGTGATGCCATGGCGTACAGACCGTCGTCGCGGTGCCGGCAGTAGCCTGGCGGAACCCACTTCATGTGTTAGCACCCTCCTAGGGAGAGTGCTAATGACGACTCTATGTAACTGGTTAGCACTCGGTCAAGGCGAGTGCCAGAAATTCGTCCCCGGTGAACATTTTCGTCAAGGACATGCTCATTGGTTCCGGGCCGGCCAGAGGCACATGCTCACTCTTCCGGGCTCGCCAGGGCACATGCTCATTGGTTCCGGGCCGGCCCGAGGCACATGCCCAGTCTTCGTGGCTGCCGGTGGACACATGGGCATCATGCCCACTCCCCGCGCCCAGCGATGGACATGCCCAATGGTTTCAGACTGCCCAAAGGAACATGCTCATTCCTGGCGCTGGACCAGGGACATGCCCAGCCTCCCGCGAGCCCGACTAAAGGGACATGCCCAGTGGTTCCGCGATGGACCGAGGCACATGCCCATTCTTCGTGGCTGCCGGTGGACACATGGGCATCATGCCCACTCCCCGCGCCCAGCGATGGACATGCCCAATGGTTTCAGACTGCCCAAAGGAACATGCTCATTCCTGGCGCTGGATCAGGGGCATGCTCAGCGGGTCCGGCCTGGACTGAGGGACATGCCCACTCCTGATGCCAGGGGTGGGGCATGTCCTGCAGGCGTTGCGCGCAGGTAACTACTCGCCGGCGAGGTGTTCGAAGTCCACGTCTTCGCCATTGTCCTCGTCCCGGTTACGGCCGGCGTCGTTCCGGTGCCGATACAGCAGCAGGGCCCCGGCGGCGGCCAGGAGGACACCTGCGATCAGGAAGATGATGCCGCCGAGCCGGGCCGCGGCGTACGTGTCGCGGATGGCCCGCGCCTCGTCGGTGGCGTCCTGGACATTCTTGCCGCCGACCGAATACACGGTGGCGTTAAAGGAATCGAGGAAGAAAATGATCACCAGCAGGGCGATGCACACGACGGCGATCACCGCGCCGGCGATCAGCGCCGGCCGGGCGTAGCGCGCCAGCCCCTGCGGTCTCCGGCGCTCCTGCCCGACGTCGTCCGGCCCGTTGTCGTACAGGGCCGCGTCCCGCCCGTCGTCCCCCCCTTCGTCCTGCCCGTTGTCGTACAGGGCCGCGTCCCGCCCGTCGTCCTGCCCGGCGTCGTGTCCCGCTGTGTCCGCTGACGTGCTGTCGCCTGTACCGCTGTCTTCCATGCCGTCAAGCCTATCCCCAGCCGTCCTGTCACAGCGCGCCCGCGGCGCTGAACTACGCTGGATGGCATGACTGACGCACCGCAGGAACACATCGCCCCGATCCTCACGCCCGAGGGCTGGGAGCTGCTGGCGTCGCTGGGCCCCTACCGCGAGGACGAGGCCTTCCGGCTCACCGCGGCGCTGCGCAAGGCCGGCCACTCCCCCGAAATGGTCTCGGCGGTGCTCACCCAGTCCCGGCTGCGCACCAAGGCCGAGGCGAAATTCGGCGAGTTCGCCCGGCAGATGATCTTCACCAGGGCCGGCCTGGAGCAGGCCACCCGGCTCACAGTGGCGGCCCGGCACGCGCAGCGGTTCGCGGAGGCAGGAATCGGCCACGTGGCCGATCTCGGCTGCGGGCTGGGGGCCGATGCGATGGCGCTGGCGTCCCTGGACATCAAAGTCACCGCCGTGGAACTGGACGAGGCCACGGCCGCCTGCGCCACGATGAACCTGATCCCGTTCCGCAACGCCACCGTGGTCCACTCGGATGCCACGTCGGTTTCGCTCGAGGGGATCGACGGCGTCTGGCTCGACCCCGCCCGGCGCACCACGTCCACCTCGGGAACCAAAAGGATCTGGGACCCGGAAGATTTCTCCCCGCCGCTGTCCTTTGTGGAGTCTCTGGCCGGCTCCGGGCGCGCTGTCGGCGTGAAGATGGGTCCTGGCATGCCGCACGATTCCGTGCCGGCGGACTGCGAGGCCCAGTGGGTCTCCGTGGGCGGGGACGTGACCGAGGTGGCCTTGTGGTTCAACGCGGTGCGGCGCCCCGAAGTGCGGCGCGCGGCCCTCGTGCTCGGACCTCTTGGCGCCGCCGAACTCACCAGCGGCGAGGATTTCGGCGCCGGCCCGTCGGCGCCTGTGGGCCCGGTGGAGGGGTACCTGTACGAGCCCGACGGCGCGGTCATCCGCGCGGGACTGGTCGCCGACGTCGCCCTCCAGCTGGGCGGGCACCTCGTGGACGAGCACATCGCCTACATCTGCGCCCCGGAGTTGCGCGATACCCCGTTCGCCAGGGCCTACAAGGTCCTGGAGGTGATGCCCTTCAACGTCAAGGTGCTCAAGTCCTGGGTCAAGGACAAAGGAATAGGCGTCCTGGACATCAAGAAGCGCGGCACAGCCGTCACCCCGGAGGAGCTCCGCAAGCAACTCCTTCCAGGAGGAAAACCGGCAGGCTCCAAGGCCAGGGGCAAGAAATCAGCCACCCTGGTCCTCACCAGGATCGGCGAGGACCGGGTGGCCGTCTCGGTGGAGCCGGTCTAGCTCCGCCGCCCTAGTTCTCCCCGGCGCGGGGTCGGGCTACTGGGCCCGCATGAAATCCTCGGCGGCCCGGATCTGCTCGTCGGTGGGCCGGATCCCGGTGTACAGCACGAACTGCTCCAGGGCCTGGATCGTGGCTACCTCGGCTCCGGTGATCACGGTCTTGCCGGCCGCGCGGGCGGCCTTGATGAGCGGCGTCTCGGCCGGGAGGGCGACGACGTCGAACACCACCTTTGCCGCGTCGATGGCCTCCTGCGGGTAGGACAGTGCCTCGGCGTCCGGTCCACCTGCCATACCCCCTGCCATACCGATAGGCGTCACGTTAATGATCATGTCAGCTGTGCCCGTGCCGGACCTCGCGGAGCCCAGGTCGGCGCTCCAGGCGAACCCGTACTGTTCGGCCAGGGCGCGCCCGGTGTCCTCGTTGCGGGCCACGACGGTCACGTCCTTGAATCCGGCATCCCGAAGCGCGGCCACGGTGGCCTTGGCCATGCCGCCCGAGCCCAGGACCAGCACCGAGTAGTCGGTGGGGACGGCGTTGCGCTGCAGGAGCTGCTCGATGGCCGTGTAGTCGGTGTTGTAGGCGGTGAGCCGGCCGGCGTCGTTGACAATCGTGTTGACCGAATCGATGGCCTTCGCCGACGGGTCCATGACGTCCACGAGGGCGATCACGTCCTCCTTGTAGGGCATGGACACCGCGCAGCCGCGGATGCCTAGGCCGCGCACGCCGGCGATTGCCTGGGCGAGGTCGGTGGGGGCAAAGGCCTTGTAGATCCAGTTCAGGCCCAGCTGTTCGTACAGGTGGTTGTGGAAGCGCGTCCCGTTGTTGCTCGGCCGGGCCGAGAGCGAGATACACAGGGTCATGTCTTTGTTCAGAATGGGCACAGGTCCATTAAACGCCAGGATCACTCCGGTCCGCCGCTGCCGGGCCGAGGCGTCGCTGACCAGCCCGTATGTGAAGACCCTCACGCGTCAGCGCACACTTTGGCACCGTCCCGGCGCTGCCCCTGCACTAGACTTGGACCACCCGTAGCCCTGCCAGCCGCCCGGGCTGTTCCTTCGTGTGGAAATTCGTGTGGAAGATGGCACGTGACACCGCCGGTGGCACGTCCAGGGGCACGTCCAGGGGCACGTCCGAGGGTATGTGCCAGGGCAGTTCCCGCCGGGACGACGGGCAGGGTCAGCAAAACAGTGAAGGGACCACATGAAGATCGAGTTCGCTTCATCCAGGCAGTCGACTCTTGGCGTGGAATGGGAGCTGGCGCTCGTCGACGCCGAGACCGGTGAACTGGCCTCCGTGGCGAACCAGGTGCTCCGCGGAGTCGCTGCCCGGCACCCCGAGCTCAACGAAGATGACGAACACCCGCACATCAAGCAGGAGCTCCTGCTGAACACCGTGGAGCTCGTCACCGGCATCTGCACCACCGTGGCTGAAGCCAAGGCGGACCTGAGCAGCTCGCTCGCCGCGGTCCGGGAAGTCACCGATCCCATGGGCGTCGAGGTATTTTGCGCCGGGAGCCACCCCTTCAGCCCGCCCCAGCTGCAGCCCGTCACGGACAAGGAACGCTACGCCAAGCTCATCGACCGGACCCAGTGGTGGGGCCGGCAGATGGTCATCTACGGCGTCCACGTCCACGTCGGGCTCGACAGCCGGGACAAGGTCCTCCCCGTCCTGGATGGCCTGGTCAACTACTTCCCGCATTTCCAGGCGCTCTCCGCGTCCAGCCCGTTTTGGGGCGGCGAAGACACCGGCTACGCCTCGCACCGCGCCCTCATGTTCCAGCAGCTGCCCACCGCCGGCCTGCCGTTCCAGTTTTCCCGCTGGGAGGACTACGAGGCTTACGTCCAGGACATGTTCACCACCGGCGTGATCGACACCCTCTCCGAGATCCGCTGGGACATCCGGCCCGTTCCGGCCCTGGGCACCATAGAGATGCGCATCTGCGACGGCCTGGCGACCCTCGAGGAAGTCGGGGCCATCGCCGCCCTGACCCAGTGCCTTGTCGACGAGTTCTCCACGACGCTGGAGAACGGCGGCACCATTCCGACCATGCCGCCATGGCACATCCAGGAAAACAAATGGCGCGCGGCCCGGTACGGCCTGGATGCGATCATCATCCTCGACGCTGAGGGCAACGAGCAGCTCGTCACCGAGCACCTGCGCGAGACGCTGAAGCGGCTCGAGCCGGTCGCGGAGAAGCTGGGCTGCAGCGCCGAACTGGCCGACGTCGAGAAGATCATCAAGCGCGGCGCCGGCTACCAGCGGCAGCGCCGGGTGGCCGCCGAGCACGGCGGCGACCTGCGCGCCGTCGTGCTGGATCTGGTCAAGCAGATGCGGCAGGGGCCGGAAGCCTAGCACTTAGGGCAGCCCCGGCAGCATCCCCCGCGGGAGCGGACGGAGCCTCCTGCGGCCTCCTGCGGACGCTCGCCGGCCGAACCGCGGCGGCTGTGGACGTCAGGCGGAGACCGTCGTGACCGGCATCGAGGAGTCCGGGGCAAACCCGATCCCGCTCGGTTCGATCCCGGCCATCACCAGTTGCGCCCCGAGTGCAGCCACCATGGCACCGTTGTCCGTGCACAGCGCCAGCGGCGGGACCGTCAGCCGGATCCCGGCAGCACTGCAGCGCTGTTCGGTGAGCTGGCGGAGCCGGGAGTTGGCCGCGACACCCCCGCCCAGAAGGACCTCCGTGATGCCGTTTTCACGGCAGGCAAGCACCGCTTTGGCGGTAATCACGTCCACCACCGCCTCCTGGAAGGCCGCGGCGATGTCCGCGACGGGAACCGTCTCGCCGCGGGCTTCGAACTGCTCCACGCAGCGGGCGACGGCGGTCTTGAGTCCGCTGAAGGACCAGTCGTAGCGGTGCGGGCCGGGTTCCTCGGCCGTCCCCATGTATTTGGGCTGGGTGAGGCCGCGCGGGAAGCGGATGGCTTTTGCGTTGCCGGTCCGCGCGAGCTTGTCGATGGCCGGGCCGCCGGGGTAGCCCAGCCCCAGGAGCCGCGCCACCTTGTCATACGCTTCGCCGGCGGCGTCGTCGATCGTGGAGCCCAGCAGCTCGACGTCGTCCGTGATGCTCCGGATCCGCAGGATCTCGGTGTGGCCCCCGGACACCAGGAGCGCCCCCATGTTCTCCGGCAGGGCTGGCTGTGGGGTTTCCAGCGGCGAATCCGCTGTCGCCTCCGGCGCTCCGCGGCTGCCGGCGCCCTGCTCAAGGAGCCCGACACCGACGTGCGCCACGAGGTGGTTGATGGCGTAGAGCGGTTTTCCGGTGGCGACGGCGAGCGCCTTGGCCGCGCACACCCCCACCATCAGTGCGCCGGCCAGGCCGGGCCCCGAGGTGACTGCGATCGCATCAATGTCCGCGAGCGAGACGTCCGCCTCCGCCAGGGCTTCCTGGAGGGTCGGCACGAAGGCGTCGAGGTGGGCCCGGGAGGCGATCTCGGGAATGACGCCGCCGAAGCGGACGTGTTCCTCCATGGAGGAGGACACGGTGTTCGTCAGAAGTGTGGTCCCCCGGACTATGCCGACGCCGGTTTCGTCGCAGGAGGACTCGATGCCAAGCACGAGCGGCTGGGTGCGGTTCATGGTCGGCCTGCTTCCTTGGTCTGGGGGCTGAGCGGTTCGCGGGGCAGCTGGAGCCGCATGATCAGGGCGTCGACGCCGTCGCGATAGTAGCGGGGCCGGACATGGATCTGTTCGAAGCCGAAGCGCCGGTAGAGCTGCTGGGCCCGGGGGTTGTCCGCCCTGACTTCCAGCAGTACGTCCTGGGCGCCGCGGCGGCGGCTTTCCACGATCAGTTCGCTGAGCAGGGCCGAGCCGATGCCCTTGCCTTCCTGCTCGGGCACGACGGCGATGGTCTGCACGTCAGAGATCGGTTCGATGCACATCAGCCCCGCATAGCCCACGATTCGGCCGTGGAATTCCGCCACGAGGTAGCGGCGGGTATCCGCCTGCGCCAGCTCGTCGTGGAACATCTGCAGCGGCCACGCGTCCACCGGGAACAGCCGGCATTCCAGCTCGTGGACGGCGGGGATGTCCGCGGCTTCCATGTCCCGCAGGGTGATGCCGCCGGGCAGCCTGAGCGGAGCCTGCCCGGCGCTCACAGGGCACGCTTCCGGGGCCCGGGCACCTGGGCGTCGGACTCGCGGAGGTATAAGGGGGTGGAGTCCAGGAGCTGCTCCCCCGCCGCGAGCCGCGCGAGCGCGAACTGGCCCAGCGAGAGGGCCTCGGGCTGCCGGGTGCTGAATTCGGCGACCGCCTTGACGGCGTCGGAGTAGATGCCGGCCCCGGCGCCGTAGACGGGCAGGTCCGGCAGATCCGCGGCGAATCCCACGTGCGGGCCGTCGGCCAGCTGGGGCAGCTGGGCGTCGGAGAGCGTGTACCGGGCCCAGTACACCTCCTTGCGGCGCGCGTCGGTGGCCACAATGAACTCCGCGGCCGAGTCGGTGGATTCGGCCACTTCCAGGGCGATCGCGTCCAGGCTCATGACGCCGTAGAGCGGCTTGTTCCAGACGAACGCGAGGGTGCGGGCGGTGACGATCCCGGAGCGCAGTCCCGTGAACGGTCCGGGACCGACGCCGGTGACGATTGCGTCGACGTCGTGGCCGACGATGCCGGCCTCGGCCAGGAGCGCGTCGATTCCCGGGGCCAGAACCTCCGCGTGCGTCCGCGTATCCTCGGTGGCGAAGCTGGCCAGCACGGATTCCGGCGCGTCATCGGAGACCAGCGCGGCGCTGGCGACGGCCGAGGTGTCGATGGCGAGGATCAGCATCAGGAGTTCCGTTCCGGGGTCTGGGGCAGGGGCCGGGTCTCAGCCAGGGGCTGGGTGCCGTGCTCGAGGGCGGTCTCCGGCTCTCGCTGCGGCTCGATGCCGGGCAGCGCCGGCGCTTCGGCCCAGCGCGGGCCGAAGCCGCGGATCACGACCGTCCGCGGTTCGTCGTCGTCGTCCGTGTCGAAATCCAGCACGCCGGAATCGCCGTCGGGAGTGGCGGCGGGATCAGCTGGGACGCCGGCGGCACCGCTGACAGCGCCGCCCCGGGCGCGGTGGAGTTCCACCTCAAGCCGGCTGTCGCTCAGGTGCTCGACCCGGTCGCGGCCCCACTCGACCACCGTCACGGCGCTGTCCATGGTGTTTTCAAGGTCGATGTCATCGATTTCGGCGGCCGACTCCAGCCGGTAGGCGTCCACGTGGACGAGGTCCGGACCGCCCGGCCGGGGTCCCTCGGGCAGATTGGGGTGGATGCGCACCAAGACGAACGTCGGCGAAATGATGCCGGGCCGGACGCCCAGCCCCTCCCCCAGTCCCTGCGTGAACGTGGTCTTGCCAGCGCCCAATTCGCCGGTCAGGACCAGCAGGTCACCGGTTTCCAGCACGGCCCCCAGTGCCGCGGCGAGCGCGTGCGTCTCCGCGGCCGTCCGGACCTCCAGGCTTCGTTCCCACACGGGCGCGCTCACGGCAGCTCGTTGCCGGTGGAGGGCTCTTCATTCAGGTAGCGGCGCGGTACGCGGGGGCTGATGCGGGTGACGATCTCGTAGTTGTTGGTGCCCGCGGCTCTGGCCCAGTCATCGGCCGTGGGTCCGCCGTCGGCGCCGTCGCCGAACAGCACTGCCTCGGCCCCGAGGATGCTCGGGCCTCCGGCCTTGACGTTGCGGGGTCCGAGGTCGATCACCATCTGGTCCATCGCGATGCGCCCCACCACGGGATAGTTCACGCCTTCGACCCGGACCGGGCCGCCGGTGGCGATGCGCGGCACGCCGTCGGCGTAACCCAGCGGGATGAGCCCGAGGGTGCTGACGCCGTCCGTGCGGTAGTTCAGCCCGTAGGAAACGCCCTGCCCGGCGGGCACGTCCTTGCAGTGCGACACCACCGTGCGGACCGTCATGGCCGGGCGCAGGCCAAGCTCGGCCGGGCTTTGTCCCTCGAAGGGAGACAGTCCGTAGAGTCCGAGCCCGACGCGCACCAGGTCGAAGTGGGTGTCCGGCCGGGAGAGGGTGGCCGGCGTGTTGGCCAGGTGCCGGACCTCGGGGTCCACGCCGGCGTCCTGGGCGACGGCGAGGATCTGCCGGAACGCGGCGAGCTGCTCGTCGGTTTCGGGCCTTTCGGGTTCGTCGGCGACGGCGAGGTGGGAGAAAATGCCCACCACCCGGAGCAGGCCCTGGTCCTGGTGCTCCATGGCTTCACCGACCAGGCTGTCCCAGGCGTCGAGGGTGGCGCCGTTGCGGCCGAGGCCGGTGTCGACCTTCAGGTGGATGCGGGCGGGCCGTTCCTGCTCGCGGGCGGCGGCCACGATCCGGTCCAGTTCCCAGCCTGAGCAGCCGATGTCGATTCCGGCGGCCACGGCGGCAGCGAAATTACTGTCCGGGGTGTGCAGCCAGGCCAGCAGCGGCGCCTCGATCCCGGCGGCGCGCAGTGCGAGCGCCTCGGAGATATGGGCGACGCCCAGCCAGCTGGCTCCAGCGCCGAGGGCCGCGCGGGCCACCTGGACGGCGCCATGCCCGTACGCGTCGGCCTTGACCACGGCCATGATCTGGGCGGGTGAGGCGACCGCCGCGAGGTGGCGGACGTTGTGCCTGATCGCGTCGAGGTCGATTACTGCCGAGCGTTCCTCCGCACGGACCGGCGCTGCCGCCGAATCGGGCAGGAGGCCGCCTGTTGCTCCTTGATAAGTCACTTAACGATTCTAGGGGCGGCGCCGCGGGCCGAATAATCCGCCCGCCGGGGCGCCGCTGGGCATGCCCTCCCGTCCCGCGGGACATGCCCAGCCTTCACGCCAAGGACCGGGCACAAGGGGTCCATGTCCGTCCCTGGGCCACAGCACCGGACATGTCCAGCGGAAAACCCAGGCGCTGGCAGGCAACGAGCGCGGGACATGCCCATTCTTCGGGCCCACGACCGGGCACAAGGGGTCCATGTCCGCCCCTGGGCCACAGCACGGGACATGTCCAGCGGAAAACCCAGGCGCTGGCAGGCAGTTCACAGCGAGCGCGGGACACGCCCAGTCTTCACGCCAAGGACCGGGCACAAAGGGTCCATGTCCGCCCCTGGGCCACAGCACGGGACATGTCCAGCGGAGAACCCAGGCGCTGACAGGCAGTTCACAGCGAGCGCGGGACATGCCCAGTCTTCACGCCAAGGACCGGGCACAAAGGGTCCATGTCCAGGCCATGGCCACGGCACGGGACATGTCCAGTGGTGGAGGGGCCAGGCACGACGGGTTCAACCGTCACAGCACCGAGACGGACCAGAACCCCAAGCCCCAGCTACGCGTCGGACAGGTGCGCGATGGTCGCCGTCGCCCGCCGCTGCGCCTCGGGCGGAACATCGCGCACGATCTCTTCCAGGAAGTGGTAGCGCCGCAGCCATTGACTGCCCTGCCGTTCCTTCCGGGCGTTGGCCCGCTGCCACCAGTCGGCAATGTCCCCCCAACCGGGTGCGGCAAGCGAGCCGCCGACTTCCTGCACGGCCAGCGCCGCGCAGAGATTCGCGAACCGCAGCCGGTCGCCGAGCGGCCAGCCGGCCAGGCAGCCTACGATGAACGCCGCGCCGAAGCAGTCACCCGCGCCGGTGGGATCGTAAGCCCGGACAGGCAGGGACGGGACCCACTCCTCTTCCCCGGTTTCCGAATCCACGGCCATGGACCCCTGGGCACCGAGGGTGACCACCGCCACCGGTACGCGGTCCGCGAGGGAATACAACGCCGACCAGGGATCGTCGCGGCCGGTGAAGTTCATCGCCTCGTGCTGGTTCGGCATGAAGGCATGGAAGTACTGCAAGTTATCCAACCGGGTCGAGGACCACGCGCCGGTGGGATCCCAGCCGACGTCGCCGAACAGCCGGACGCCGTTCTTATGGGCGTCGAGGACCCACGGTTCAAGCTCTTCCCCCAGCTCCGCAACGGCTGAGAGCGCCGGCGGCGGACATCCAATGAGCTCGGTGGAGGACACCGGCGCCGGGTGGCCGTGCGTCACCATGGACCGGTCCTTCTCCACGCTCAGGGACACCGTAACGGGCGAATGCCAGCCGGGCACCCGCCGGGACAGGGACAGGTCCACATGCTCCTGGGCGTCCAGGATCTTCCAGTTGTAGTCCCCGTAACCGTCGTCGCCGAACGCGGCGGCGAGCACGGTCCGCAGCCCCAGCCGTGACGCGGCAATCGCCTGGTTGGCGACACCGCCGGGGCAGCTGCCCATGCCGTCGCTCCAGATTTCCGTTCCGGGCTGCGGTGCGTGCGGCAGCCCGGTGAAGATGATGTCCTGAAACACGGTGCCGGTCAGGAGCAGGTCGAACCCGTCCGCGGCCGGGCTGCGGACGGCAGACAGCGGGTCAAAACGCCGCGTCGGGATCGCGTCCATATACGGCAGACTACGCTGTACCGCCGCCGAGCGAAACTGCAGGAAGCGGCCGCCCGGCGCGGCACGCCCGAACCCCAAGCGGCGCCCGAGGCGAAACCCCAATCGGCGCCGGGCACGGAGCCGCCGCGGGCATGCCGGCCCTCGGTGGCAGGGCCTGAACGGGCGGGGAATAGACTGTCGGAATGCGGCTCACGATCGCCGGCGGGGGCGGGTTCCGTGTCCCCCTGGTCTACCGGGCGCTCTCTGCCGGCCCCTTCGCGGGTCTGGTGCGGGAGCTGGTGCTCTACGACGTCGACGCCGGCCGGCTGGCGGCCATCGAGGCGGTCCTGGCCGCCCTCGCCCAGCAGGGTCCGCCGGGGGCCGGCCCGCAGGTCCGTGCAGCGTCTTCCCTCCCCGAGGCCCTGGACGGCGCCGACATGGTCTTCGCCGCGATCCGGCCCGGCGGCACCGCCGGGCGGACCGCCGACGAGCGGATCGCCCTGGCCCTGGGTCTCCTGGGCCAGGAAACCACCGGCGCGGGCGGCATCTCCTACGCCCTGCGGTCCATTCCGCCGATGCTGCGGCTGGCGGAGGAAATGCGGAACCGCTGCCCCGGCGCCTGGCTGCTCAACTTCACCAACCCGGCCGGCATGGTCACCGAGGCCCTGGTCCCCGTGCTCGGGCACCGGGTGGTCGGGATCTGCGATTCCGCCAGCGGCCTGGTGCACCGCGCGGCGCGGGCGGCCGGCGTCGCGCTGCCGGAAGGCCGGCTCGACGGCGTGGGCTACTACGGCCTGAACCACCTCGGCTGGCTGTACCGGCTGGAGTCCGGGGGCCGGGATGTCCTGCCTGGGCTGCTGGCGAATCCTGCGGCGCTGGCGGGGTTCGAGGAAGGCCGGTTGTTTCCGCCCGGATTGCCGGCAAGCCTGGGCTGCCTGCCCAATGAGTACCTTTTTTACTACTACGACACCGCCCGTGCGGTGGCCGGCATGCGCGGCGGGGACCTGACCCGGGGAGAATCCATCGCCCGGCAACAGGCCGAGCTCTATCCCCGACTGGCAGCCGCCGGCCCGGACGCCTTTGCGCTTTGGGAAGCCGCCCGCCGGTCGCGCGAAGAGGGCTATCTCGCCGAGGCCCGCGCCGAGGGCGAGCAGCGGGACGAGACTGACCTCGCCGGCGGCGGATACGAGCGCGTGGCTCTGGCGGCCATGCGCGCCCTGTCTGGCGGCGGGGCGGCCGACCTGATACTCAACACCATCAACACCGCCCCCGGACCGGCACCGGCTGCCGACGCCACCGGGTCCGAGGTGCCGGCCGTACCGGGGCTGCCGGGGGACGCCGTCGTCGAGGTTCCCTGCAAGGTGACCCCCGACGGCGCTGTTCCGGTCCCGCAGGATCGACCTGGACCGGAACAGCTGGCGCTGCTGCGGCGGGTCAAGGACGTTGAACGGCTCGTGGTGGAGGCCGCGACAACCGGCCGGCGGGAGGCAGCCCTCGCCGCGTTCGCCAGGCATCCGCTCGTCAACTCGGAGGTCCTCGCCGCCAGGCTGCTGGCCGGTTATGAGGCGGCGTTCCCGGAACTGGGCCGCCTCTGGCACGGCAGCCTGTGAGGAAACCCCCAGCAGTGAGGACACTGGCGGCAAAGAAGTTCCCGCGGGCAGCGGACGGGGGTACGGCTACAGGTACAGCTACAGCCTGCGGTACATCACGTGCAGGCCCACATAGCCCAGCTTCGGGTGGTTAAAGGCCTCGGGGATGGTCGTAAGCAGTTCGAAGCCCATGGATTTCCATGCGGCGACCGCCCGGACATTGCTTTCCACAACCGCATTGAACTGCATGGCCCGGAAGCCGGCGTCGCGGGCGGCGTCGAGGGAATAGGCGCAGAGGGCACGGGCCAGTCCCCGGCCGGCCTGGGCCGGGTGAACCATGTAGCCCGCGTTGGCGACATGGCTGCCGCCCCCGCCCTGATTGGGGTGCAGTTCGCCGGTGCCGAGGATGGAACCCGTGTCGGAGGCGACCGCGACGAACGTCAGCCCCGGCGCCTGCTTGAACCAGCGCCCGCGGGCCTCGTCCTCGGCCGTTTCCCGGTCCCAGGTGAAGGTCTCCCCGGCACGGATGACGGGCTCCAGGATCACCCAGATGCCCGGCCAGTCCTCCGGGCGGGCCTCCCGGATGGTCCAGCCGGCTTCAGGGTTCTGCCCGGCATCAGGGTTCTGTCGGGTTTCGGGGGTCTGTTCTGGCGATGCGCTCACAGCGGCCACGGTAGCAGGACGGGTTGCCCTGGAAGCCCCACCGGGAAGCGACCCGCGGACCGGCCCGCCAACTGCCCCGTGAATCAGCCTGTGAACCGGCCCGTGAACAGGCCGGCACATCAGGAGTAATGTTTTATCGAAACGCATTTGGCAGAGGAAAACCGTGCAGGGGAAAGGGGAACCGTGTCGCTGATCCGCCGCGTCGCTTTCCTTTCCCTGCACACCTCGCCCATGGAGCAGCCCGGCTCGGGCGATGCCGGCGGAATGAACGTGTACGTCCGGGCGCTGGCCGCGGCCCTCGCCGAGACCGGCGTGGAAGTCGAGATCTTCACACGGTCCACCTCAGCCTCGCAGCCCGCCGTCGAACACCCGTCCCCCGGCGTGTGCGTGCACAACGTCCTGGCCGGGCCGCCGCGGAAGCTGCCCAAGGAGGAACTCCCGGAACTGCTGCACAGCATGGTCGCCGAGATCGACCGAATCCGGCACCTCCAGCCGCACGGCCGGTATGACGTCATCCATTCGCACTACTGGGTGTCCGGGGTGGCCGGGCTGGAGCTCGCGGAACTGTGGCAGCTGCCCCTCGTCCACACCATGCACACGATGGCCAAAGTCAAGAACCAGCTCCTCGAGTCCGGCGAACAGCCCGAGCCGCGGCGGCGTGAGGACGGCGAGCAACGGATTGTCGACGGCGCCGCCCGGCTCATCGCCAACACCGGCACCGAGGCGGCCGAACTCGTCTCGCACTACAACGCCGATATCGACCGCATCGACGTTGCGCCGCCGGGCGTGGACCTCGCGGTCTTCACCCCGTCCTTCAGGAACCGTGCCAGGGCCGGGCACAGTATCGCCCCGGGCAAGTTCCACCTGCTGTTCGCGGGCCGGATCCAGCGGCTCAAGGGTCCTCAGATCCTGATCAAGGCGGCCGCGCTCCTGCGCGCCCGCCGCCCGGACATCGATTTGCAGCTGACCATCCTGGGGGCCGTGAGCGGTGCCAAGGACTTCAACCTCAAGACCCTGATCAGTGACGCCGGAATGGACGACGTCGCCACTCACCACCCGCCGGTCAACGCCCCCGAGCTGTCCGGCTGGTACCGGTCGGCCGACGTCGTCGTGATGCCCTCCTACAGCGAGTCCTTCGGCCTGGTGGCCCTGGAGGCGCAGGCCTGCGGGACGCCCGTCCTCGCCACGAAAGTGGGCGGCCTGTCCCGCGCTGTCCAGGACGGGCGCACGGGGATCCTGGTCGAGGGCCACAAGGCCGGCGACTGGGCCGACGCCCTCGAAGCGCTCTATGACGACCCCCAAACGCGCACCGACATGGGCCGCGCCGCCGCGATCCATGCCCAGGATTTCGGCTGGCAACGCACCGCCGCGATTACGCTGGAGAGCTACCACACCGCCGTGAGCCAGTATTTTGGAAGCCTGACCATTCCGGTGGGCCACACGCCCTGAACCGGACCCGCCCAGACCCCGGGCCGGCAACACCGGACCGGGACACCAGCCGACGCCACCCGCCGACGCCACGAGCCGAAGGACAACGATGTCTGAGACCACCACTGCCGGGAACAGCGTGCCCACCGACCTGGAAATTGCCCAGCGGGCAGTCATGAAGCCGATCGAGGAGATTGCGGCGGCCGCCGGCATCAACCCGGAGGCGCTGGAGCTCTACGGACCCTACAAGGCCAAGATCGACCCGGCGAAGCTGAGCCGGGCGAAGGGCGCCCCCGCGCCTGTTCCGGGCAAAGTCGTGCTTGTCTCGGCGATGTCCCCCACCCCGGCGGGCGAGGGCAAGTCCACCACCACGGTCGGCCTCGCCGATTCCCTGGCCCGCGCCGGGCACAAAGTGATGATCGCGCTGCGCGAACCCTCCCTCGGCCCCATCCTGGGCATGAAAGGCGGCGCCACCGGCGGCGGCTACTCCCAGGTGCTGCCGATGGAGCAGATCAACCTGCACTTCACCGGCGACTTCCACGCCATCACCTCGGCGAACAATGCCCTCATGGCCCTCGTGGACAACCACATCTTCCAGGGCAACGAGCTCAACATCGACCCGCGGCGGATGACGTTCAAACGGGTCCTGGACATGAACGACCGGTCCCTGCGCGAGGTCGTGATCGGCCTCGGCGGCCCGGCCCAGGGCATCCCGCGGCAGGACGGCTTTGACATCACCGTGGCCTCGGAGATCATGGCCGTGTTCTGCCTTGCCACGGACCTCAACGATCTGCGCGAGCGGCTGGGCCGGATCACTTTCGGGTACACCTACGACCGGCAGCCCGTCACCGTGGCCGATCTCGGTGTCCAGGGCGCCCTGACCCTGCTGCTCAAGGACGCGATCAAGCCCAACCTCGTGCAGACCATCGCCGGCACGCCGGCACTCGTGCACGGCGGGCCCTTCGCCAACATCGCCCACGGCTGCAACTCCCTGATCGCCACCCAGACGGCCCGCAGCCTCGCGGACATCGTGGTCACCGAGGCGGGTTTCGGCGCGGACCTCGGTGCCGAGAAGTACATGGACATCAAGGCGCGGATGGCCGACGTCGCCCCGTCCGCCGTCGTCCTCGTGGCGACTGTCCGGGCGCTCAAGATGCACGGCGGAGTGGCGAAGGACCGGCTCAAGGAGCCTAACGTGGAGGCGCTGGCCGCCGGCGTCGCCAATCTCCAGCGCCACATCCGCAACGTGGAGAAGTTCGGCATCGTGCCGGTCGTGGCGGTCAACAAATTCGCCACGGACACCGCCGAGGAGCTGGACTGGCTCCTTGAGTGGTGCGCCGCGGAGGGCGTCCAGGCCGCGGTGGCCGACGTCTGGGGCCGCGGCGGGGGCGGCGACGGCGGGGACGAGCTCGCGGCGAAGGTGGCCGCGGCGATCGTGACCCCGCACGGCTTCCGGCATCTCTACCCGCTGGACATGTCTGTCGAGGACAAGATCCGGACCATCGTGCAGGAAGTCTACGGCGCCGACGGCGTGGACTTCTCGGTGCCCGCGCTCAAACGGCTGGCGGAAATCGAGAAGAACGGCTGGTCCGGGATGCCCGTGTGCATGGCGAAGACCCAGTACTCCTTCAGCGACGACGCCACCCGGCTCGGCGCCCCCAAGGGCTTCACCGTCCATGTCCGGGACCTCATCCCCAAGACCGGGGCCGGCTTCATCGTGGCCCTCACCGGTGCGGTCATGACCATGCCGGGCCTGCCCAAGGTCCCGGCGGCGATGCGGATGGACGTCGACGACGCCGGCAACCCCGTCGGCCTCTTCTAAACAGCAACGCGGGGTCACTTACGGCCCGTCCCGAGGGGGATTATGGGCCGTAGGTGACCCCGCGTTGCTGTAGGCAGGGTGCGGGAGCGGGCGGGTTGGGGTCAGCGCTCCAGGTCGCCGCGGATGAAGGCCTCGACCTTTTCCCGGGCGAGGTCGTCGTTGAACTGCTCCGGCGGGGACTTCATGAAGTAGCTCGACGCCGAGACCAGCGGGCCGCCGATGCCCCGGTCCAGGCCGATCTTGGCCGCCCGGATCGCGTCGATGATCACGCCGGCGGAGTTGGGCGAGTCCCAGACCTCGAGCTTGTATTCCAGGGACACCGGGGCGTCGCCGAAGTTGCGGCCCTCGAGCCGGACGAAGGCCCACTTGCGGTCATCGAGCCACTGGACGTAGTCCGACGGGCCGATGTGGACATCCTTCGCGGCGAGCTCGGCCTCGACGTTGGAGGTCACGGCCTGGGTCTTGGAGATCTTCTTGGACTCGAGGCGGTCGCGCTCGAGCATGTTCTTGAAGTCCATGTTGCCGCCGACGTTCAGCTGGTACGTCCGGTCCAGGGTGACGCCGCGGTCCTCGAACAGCCTGGCCATGACGCGGTGCGTGATGGTGGCGCCGATCTGGCTCTTGATGTCATCGCCCACGATCGGCACGCCCGCGGCGGTGAACTTGTCCGCCCACTCCTTGGTGCCGGCAATGAACACCGGCAGGGCGTTGACGAACGCCACGCCGGCATCGATCGCGCACTGGGCGTAGAACTCGGCGGCTTCCTGCGAGCCAACCGGCAGGTAGCAGACCATGACGTCAACCTTGGCGTCCCTGAGGGCCTGGACGACGTCGACCGGCTCCTGCGGGGACTGCTCGATGGTCTCGAGGTAGTACTTGCCGAGGCCGTCCAGGGTGGGGCCGCGCTGGACGGTGACACCGGTCGGCGGGACGTCGGCGATCTTGATGGTGTTGTTCTCGCTGGCCAGGATGGCGGCGGACAGGTCCTGGCCGACCTTCTTGCCGTCGACGTCGAACGCCGCCACGAACTCGACGTCGCCCACGTGGTACTGGCCGAACTCCACGTGCATCAGGCCCGGCACCGTGGCCCGGGGGTCGGCGTCCCTGTAGTACTGGACGCCCTGGACCAGCGAAGCGGCGCAGTTACCTACGCCGACGATTGCAACACGAATCGGATGTGAAGACACGGAACTCCTTTGAGGAAAGGGTGACCGGCGCGGCCGCAAACTGTATGTATTGCGTCAGTTGTGCGGGCGGCAGGCGGACACGGCGCCGTTAGGCGCCCTTAGTAGTCTAATCAACTCCGCAGGGGCCGCCGTTGTTCCCGGCGGCCCCTGCGGCGGTGTCAGGTGGCGGCGCCGGCTACCGCTGGGCCCACAGGTTGATGTCGGATTCGACGGCGAACTCGTCGATTGCGTCGATCTCGTCGGCCGTGAAATCCAGGTTGTTGATGGCGGTCAGGGTGTCCTCGAGCTGCCCGACGCTGGACGCGCCGACCAGTGCGGACGTGACGGGCGAGCCCTTGCCCTGCTCGCGCAGGATCCAGGCGATGGCCATTTGTGCGAGGGTCTGCCCGCGGCCCTCGGCGATCCGGCTGAGCCCGCGAACACGGTCCAGCTTGTCCTCAGTGATCATGGATTCGCCCAGGGACTTGTGCTGGGCGGCGCGGGAATCGGCCGGAATGCCCGCCAGGTAGCGGTCGGTGAGCATGCCCTGCGCCAGCGGCGAGAAGGCGATGGAGCCTGCGCCCACCTGTTCCAAGGCCTCGAAGAGGTTGGGGCTGCCGTTCTCGGTCCACCGGTTGAGCATGGAGTAGCTGGGCTGGTGGATCAGCAGCGGGGTGCCGAGTTCCTTCAGAATCCGGGCCGCCTCGAGGGTCTGTTCAGGGGTGTAGGACGAGATGCCGGCGTAGAGCGCCTTGCCGGAGCGCACGGCCTGGTCCAGGGCGCCCATGGTCTCTTCCATCGGCGTCTCCGGGTCCGGGCGGTGGCTGTAGAAGATGTCCACATAGTCCAGGCCCATCCGGCCCAGGGACTGGTCGAGGCTGGCCAGCAGGTACTTGCGGGAGCCGAAGTTGCCGTAGGGGCCGGGCCACATGTCGTAGCCGGCTTTGCTGGAGATGATGAGTTCGTCGCGGTAGGGGGCGAAGTCGTCCTTGAAGTGGCGGCCGAAGTTGGTCTCGGCGCTGCCGTAGGGCGGGCCGTAGTTGTTGGCCAGGTCAAAGTGGGTGACGCCGAGGTCGAAGGCGCGGCGCAGGATGGCGCGCTGGATCTCGAACGGCTTGTCGTCACCGAAGTTGTGCCACAGGCCCAACGAGATGGCCGGGAGTTTCAGGCCGCTGCGCCCCACGCGGCGGTAGGGCATGGAGTCGTAGCGGGTGTCAGCTGCCAAATAAGTCATACGTCATATCCTGCCTTAGTAAGTGAGAATCGCGGCGCTGTGGCCCGGGAGGCCGAGCCGTCGGGCGGACATCTCCGCGCCTGGGGCAGGGTCCGTGCCTGGGGCAGGGTCCGTGCCGGGGGCCGGGTCCAGCCGGGCGCCGTCGTCGGTGGCCAAGGCGAGGGCGAGACCGCGGACCGGCAGCCGGCGCGCTTCGGCGGAGAAGTTCATCGCCACCTCGGTGCGGCCGCGGCGCAGCAGCAGCCAGCCCTCCTCTTCGCTGACGTCCGTGACCGTGCCCTCGAAGCCGGGCTCCGTCAGGTCCGGCGTCGTGCGGCGCAGCGCGATCAGCGCCCGGTACAGGTCCAGGAGCCGGGCGTGGTCCCCCTCGGCGGCCTCGGCCCAGTCGAGCTTCGACCGGGTGAAGGTGTCCGGGTCCTGCGGATCGGGCACGACGGCGGGGTCCCAGCCCATGCGCTCGAACTCCCGGATCCGGCCCTCGGCCGTCGCCTTGCCCAGTTCCGGCTCCGGGTGCGAGGTGAAGAACTGCCATGGGGTGGTGGCCCCGTATTCCTCGCCCATGAAGAGCATGGGCGTGAACGGCGAGGTCAGGGTGGCGACGGCGGCGAGCGCGAGCTGCCCGTAGCCCAGCGTCTGGGACAGCCGGTCCCCGGTGGCCCGGTTGCCGATCTGGTCGTGGTTCTGGCTGCACACGACCAGGGCGGCGGGGTGGACGAGGGACGCGTCGATGGGCCGGCCGTGGTGGCGGCCGCGGAAGCTCGAGTAGCTGCCGTCGTGGAAGAATCCGCGTTCCAGGACCTTGGCCAGCGCCCCGAGCGAATCGAAGTCGGCGTAGTAGCCGGTGGTCTCGCCGCTGACGTTGACATGGACGGCGTGGTGGAAGTCGTCGCTCCACTGCCCGGCCAGGCCGTAGCCGTTGACGCCGCGCGGGTAGAGCAGTCGCGGGTTGTTCAGGTCGGACTCGGCGATCATGGTCGCGGGGCGGCCCGTTTCCGCCGAGACGGCGTCGGCGAGGGCGCCGAAGTCCTCCAGCAGGTGCACGGCGCGCTCGTCCTTGAAGGCGTGCACAGCGTCCAGCCGCAGGCCGTCCACGTGGTAGTCCCGGAGCCACATTGCGGCGTTCTCCAGGATGTAGCGGCGGACCTCGTCGGAGTCAGGGCCGTCCAGGTTGACGGAGTCGCCCCACGTGTTCCCCTCGCCGGATTTCAGGTAGGGCCCGAACCGCGGGAGGTAGTTGCCGCTGGGGCCGAGGTGGTTGTAGACCACATCCTGGATGACGCCCAGGCCTGCGGCGTGGGCGGCGTCCACGAAGCGCTGATATGCGGCGGGTCCGCCGTAGCCTTCGTGGACGGCGTACCAGAGCACGCCGTCGTAACCCCAGTTGTGCGTGCCGTTGAACCCGTTGACCGGCAGCAGCTCGACGAAGTCGATGCCGAGCTCCGCCAGGTACCTCAGCTTCCTGGCCGCGGCGTCCAGTGTTCCCTCCGGGGTGAAGGTGCCCACGTGGAGCTCGTAGATGACGGCGCCCTTGAGCTCCCGTCCGGTCCACTGGCCGTCCGCCCACTGGTGCCGTCCGGCGTCGAACGTGCGGGAGAGCGCGTGGACGCCCGCGGGCTGGCGCCGGGACCGCGGGTCCGGCAGCGGGGTGGAGTCCCCGTCCACGAGGTAGCCGTAGTCCACGTCCCCGGCGGCGGGCGCATCCGGAGCGGTCCACCACCCGCCGCCGTCGGTGCCGGGCTGCTCTCCGGGCGCCGCCCCGCCGCGGCGGGTCATGCCATACTTCCGGCCGTCAGCGAGGAGCGTGACCGCCTGCGCAGCGGGCGCCCAAAGATCGAAGCGTTGGCTTCCGTGTGCAGGCAAGGTCATGGCATTCTTCCGTTCCCCAAATGTCGGCGCTTATCGGTGCTTAGAAAACTGCTTAGGCCGTGGGCACCAGGAGGGCAACCGGGTAGTCCCGGAGGATCTCCCCCACGGCCACAGGACCGGGGCCGTGCGTGAAACCGGTCAGTTCATCGGTCATGGCCGCGGCAAGCCCGATGGCGGTGTCCTGCCATCCGCCGCGCTGCTCAAGGCCGCGGGGCAGCCGGGTGGCGAGCGTGAGCGCGCCGGGGGCCGGGACGGTGCCGCGGTCAAAGGCGAGCAGGTGCGCCGCGGCGCCGCCCGTGGCCGTGACCGGCGTGTACCCGGTGAACAGCTCCGGCCGGTCCCGCCGCAGGCGCAGGGCCCGCGAGGTGACCAGGAGTTTCGCGGCGTCGTCAAGGTACGACGCCGGACGCTCGCCGGCGTCGAGAGCGGCCAGGGCGCGCCGGCGCGCGCCGAAGTCGAACGGCCTTCGGTTGTCCGGATCCGTCAGCGAACGGTCCCAGAACTCGGTGCCCTGGTACACGTCCGGCACACCAGGCATGGTCAGCTGCACGAGCTTGGCGCCCAGGGCGTTGACGGCCCCGTACGGCGCCAGCAGCGCCACGAGGGACTCCAGCTCCGCCGTCACGGCCGGAGTGTCGAACGCGGCGTCGACGGCTGCGGAGAGCTTCGCTTCGAAGGCCTCGTCCGGATCGATCCAGTTGGTCGAGTTCCCGGCCTCCCGGGCGGCCTTTTGCGCGTAGGACTGCAGGCGGTCGCGGTCCGCGGGCCAGACCCCGGCCACGGCCTGCCACAGCAGGTTGGCCAGCGGCCCGTCCGGCAGGGGCGCGAGCTTCTGCAGCCGTTGCAGGGATGCCTGCCATTCCGGCGCCAGTTCCGCGAGGACCGAGATCCTGGCGCGGGTGTCTTCGCTGCGCTTCGTGTCGTGGGTGCTGAGGGTCGTCATGGACAACGGGAGCTCGGCCTGGCGGCGGGCCATGCGGGCGTGGAACTCCTCCGGGGTGACGGCGAATTCAGTGGGGTCGGCGCCGACTTCGGTCAGCGTGCCAAGACGGGTGTAGCGGAAGAAGGCGGTGTCTTCCACGCCCTTGGCCATGACCATGCCGGAGGTCTGCTGGAAGCGCCGGCCGAGTTCCGCGTCGGGCTCGGGGCCGGCCTCGAGCAGCAGGGGCAGGAGCGTTTCGACGGCGTGGCCGAGGTCGGGACGGCGGCGGACGGCCAGCGCGCAGGCCTCGCGAAGAACCTCCGCGCCTTCGGGGAGGTAGCTGCGGTAGACCGGGAACGCCGCGATGATCTCGGACAGCGCGTCCGCCGCGGTGTCCGGGGCCAGCCCTGCGCCGGCAGGGACCAGCCGTGCCAGCCGGAGCATTTCCGAGTGCAGAATCCCGTCCGTGATCCTGCGCTTGGTGCCGCGGATCATTTCCTCGTAGTCGGCGGCCTCGCCGCCGCGGAGGTCGGCGTCGAGTGCGTCGAGCGGCCCCTGGCCGGCGGCGTCGACGAACACCCGGTCCACGTCCGCGAGGGCGTCATAGCCCGTGGTGCCCTCGCACTCGAAGCTGGCCGGCAGGGTTTCGCCCGGTTCGAGGATTTTCTCGATCAGCAGGTAGCTCCCGTTCGTGACCTCGCGGAGCCGGTGCAGGTAGCCCTCCGGATCGGCGAGGCCGTCCGGGTGGTCGATCCGCAGCCCGTCAACGAGCCCGTCCCGGAACCACCGGACAACCTCCGCGTGGGCTTCGTCGAAGACCTCGGGAAGCTCCACCCGGATCCCGGCCAGGCTGTTGACGGCAAAGAACCGGCGGTAGTTCAGGTCTGTGTCCGCCCGGCGCCAGCCGATCAGCTCGTAGTGCTGGCGGTCGTGGACCTCGCGGGGGTCATCGGCAGTGGAGTCACCTGCGGTGTAGGTGCCCTCGGCGAGCGGGAAGCGGTGGTCGTAGTAGCGCAGTTCCCCGTCACGGATCTGAAGCGCATCCACGTCCGAGTCCTCGCCCAGTACGGGGATCCGGACGCGGCCCCCGCCGAAGTCCCAGTCGACGTCGAACGCCTGCGCGTAGCGGGACTGCCGCCCTTCCTTCAGGAGGGACCACCACCACGGGTTCTGGGCCGGCGTCGCCACGCCGACATGGTTCGGCACGATATCGACGAGCACCCCCATTCCCGCCTGCCGCGCCGCCGCCGACGCCGCCAGCAGCCCGTCCGGGCCGCCCCGGTCAGGATCAATGGCGGAGGGATCGGTGACGTCGTAGCCGTGGTCCGAACCCTGTTCCGCCGTCAGGATCGGCGAAAGATAGATCCAGTCCACGCCCAGGGACTTCAGGTACGGCACGGTCTGCGCCGCGTCCTGCAGCGTGAAGCCGGGACGGATCTGCAGCCGGTACGTCGAGAGCGGCGTCCTCATGAGGCCGGGCCCTTCCTGGCCCGCGGCTTCTTGGCGGCCTTGGACGAGCCGCGCTTGGCCGGGGCCGGCTTCTTGGGGGCGGGCTCCGGCTCGGGGGCGGGCTCCGGCTCAGGTGCCGTCTCCGGCTCGGGTGCCGTCTCCGGCTCGGGGGCGGGCTCCGGCTCAGGTGCCGTCTCCGGCTCGGGTGCCGTCTCCGGCTCGGGGGCGGGCTCGGGTTCAGGTGCCGTCTCCGGCTCGGGTGCCGTCTCCGGCTCGGGTGCCGTCTCCGGCTCGGGGGCGGCCTCGGGTTCGGCGGGAGCGTCAGGAGTCTCCGCCGGAGCTGCCGGTGCCTCCTCCACCGGCGCCGGAGCTTCCGGAGCGGGAGCCGCGGGAGTCTCGGCCCTGGCGGCCAGGGATGCAGCGGCGGAGTAATCCACCTCCACTTCGGGGCCCGAGTAGGCGCGGAGCACCACGAGGGATTTCGCCGCGAGCGGCAGGACGGTCCCGGCCTTGAGCGGCTGGTCCGTGTCTGCCATGTCGGCGGTGTCGACAACGACTTCCCAGAACGGCGAGTATTCCCCGGCGGGCAGCAGGAAGTCGACGTTGCCGTCATGGGCGTTGAAGGCCAGCAGGAAGCTGTCGTCGGTGATCCGGCGTCCGCGCGAGTCCTGTTCCTGGATGCCGTGGCCGTTGTAGAACACGCCGATGGTCCGGCCGAATCCGCTGTCCCAGTCCTCCGGCAGCATTTCCTTGCCGTCGGTGTTGAGCCACACGATGTCCGGGAGCTTTTCGCCTTCGCCGCGGCGGACCGGGCGGCCGTCAAAGAAGCGGCTGCGCCGGAAGATGGGGTGGTCGCGGCGGACCTTGTTGACCACGGCCGTGAACTCCACGAGGGGCTGGTCCATGTCCTCCCAGTGCACCCAGCTGAGCTCGGAGTCCTGGCAGTAGGTGTTGTTGTTGCCCTGCTGGGTGCGGCCCAGTTCGTCGCCGTGCAGGATCATCGGAACGCCCTGCGAGAGCAGGAGGGTCGCGATGAAGTTGCGCTGCTGGCGGGCGCGCAGGGTCAGTACGGCGTCGTCGTCGGTGTCGCCTTCCGCGCCGCAGTTCCAGGAGCGGTTGTGCGATTCGCCGTCGTTGTTGCCTTCACCGTTGGCGTCGTTGTGCTTCTCGTTGTAGGACACCAGGTCCCGCATCGTGAAGCCGTCGTGGGCGGTGACGAAGTTGATGGAAGCCACCGGGCGCCTGGCCGAGCTCTCGTAGAGGTCGGCCGAGCCGGTCAGCCGCGAGGCGAATTCGCCAAGCGTGGACGGCTCGCCGCGCCAGAAATCACGGACGGTGTCGCGGTACTTGCCGTTCCATTCCGTCCACTGCGGCGGGAAGTTGCCCACCTGGTAGCCGCCGGGGCCCACGTCCCACGGCTCGGCGATCAGCTTGACCTGGGAGACGATCGGATCCTGCTGGATCAGTTCGAAGAAGGTGGAGAGCTTATCGACGTCGTAAAACTCGCGGGCCAGGGTGGAGGCGAGGTCGAAGCGGAACCCGTCCACGTGCATTTCGGTGACCCAGTAGCGCAGCGAGTCCATAAGCAGTTGCAGCGAATGCGGGTGCCGGACGTTGAGCGAGTTGCCGGTGCCGGTGTAGTCCATGTAGTGCTTCAGGTCATCGTCGACCAGCCGGTAGTAGGCGGCGTTGTCGATGCCCTTGAAGGACAGGGTGGGGCCCAGGTGGTTTCCCTCGGCGGTGTGGTTGTAGACCACGTCCAGGATCACTTCGATGCCGGCCTTGTGCAGTTCGCGGACCATGGCCTTGAATTCCTGGACCTGGTGCCCGACGTCGCCGGAGGAGCTGTAGGTGTTTTGCGGCGCGAAGAAGCCGATCGTGTTGTAGCCCCAGTAATTGTTGAGGCCCTTCTCGACGAGGGTGCCGTCGTTGACGAACTGGTGCACGGGCATGAGCTCGATTGCGGTGATCCCGAGCTTCTTGAGGTGCTCGATCACGGCGGGGTGGGACACGCCCGCGTAGGTGCCGCGCTGCTCCTCCGGGATTTCCGGGTGCAGCTCGGTCAGGCCCTTGACGTGGGCTTCGTAGATGACCGACTCGTGGTACGGGATGCGCGGCTGGCGGTCGCCGTCCCAGTCGAAGAACGGGTTGATGACCACGCCGTGCATGGTGTGCGGCGCCGAGTCGGCGTCGTTGCGGGATGCAGGGTCCCCGAAGTTGTAGGAAAAGAGCGCCGGGTCCCAGTCGATCTGGCCCTGGATGGCCTTGGCATACGGGTCCATCAGCAGCTTGTTGGCGTTGAACCGGTTGCCGTTCTCCGGCTCGTAGGGTCCGTGGACGCGGTAGCCGTACTTCTGCCCGGGCTGGATCTGCGGCAGGTAGCAGTGCCATACGTAGCCGTCCACCTCGGTCAGTTCGATCCGGGTCTCGGTCAGGTCGTCAGCCAGGAGGCACAGTTCCACCCGCTCGGCGCGTTCGCTGAACAGGGCAAAGTTGGTACCAGTGCCGTCAAAAGTGGCTCCCAGCGGGTAAGCCGTTCCGGGCCAGACTTCCATGTGTACTCCTCGTGCGTGACGATTATTCTCTAGACAGACTACTTGTAAGTAGGGTTAGTATTTGTCCAGGCGCACTGAAGGCGCCCGATTATTACAGTTCCCGCATCACCTCCGGAACGGCCCGGGCGATGGCCGTTGCCGTTACTGGCCCCCCGCGGGAAGCCCGGACTCCGGCGAGACCGTGGATGCTGGCCGCCATCGCCGCGATCGCCGCCCATCTGGCGTCGGGGTCGATGTCGTGCTCACCGAAGCGCCCGACGTCGGCACCCACCTGGGCCAGCAGGGCACCGGCAACCCCGGCCAGGACGTCACCGCTGCCCGCCGTGGCGATCCAGGGCGTGCCCTCGGCCTGGCTGAAGAAGTCCTGGAAGGGGGACGCCACAAGGGTCGTGGCGCCCTTGAGCAGCACGGTGGCTTCGGTCAGACCCGCGGCCCGCCGCACCGCGCCGAGCGTGGACGCTTCTATGCCGGAGCGGTCCAAGGGGGCCCCGAGGCGCTGGAGCAGTGCTGAGAGTTCGCCGGCGTGGGGTGTCAGGATCACTTGGGGGGCCAGCACATCAGGCAGTGCGGGCAACGCGCCGGCGTCGGCGATCGTCGGCAGGCCCGAGTCCGCGGCGTCGCGGGCGCGCTGCAACTGCTGTTCATCGGAGTCGTCCAGTCCGGAGCCGACGAGCCAGGCCTGGACGTGGGTGCCGGCCACGGTGCCGGTGCTGCACACGACCTCGGGACAGGATTGGCGGACCAGATCGGCAACGTCCGGCGGTCCAAGGTAGCGGACCATTCCGACGCCGGCGGCCAGGGCGCCCGTGCAGGCCAGCACCGCGGCGCCGGGATAGGCGCTCGAGCCTGCGACCACCCCAAGCACTCCCCTGGAGTACTTGTGCGCCCGCCGCTCAGGGCGCGGCAGGAGGGCGGAGAGGTCTCCGGCTTCAAGCCGTCGCAGGGCCGGCCAGGGCAGCGCTCCTTCGATTCCGATCGGAATGACCTGCACGCGGCCGGCGAAGTCGGCCCCGGGATCCGCCAGCAGGCCGGCCTTGGCGGCGCCGAACGTCACCGTCAGGTCGGCGGCCAGGACCGGCGCGTGCGCCTCTCCGGTGTCCGCGGCGACGCCGCTGGGGATGTCGCAGGCCACCACCAAGGGGGAATGGGAGCCCGGCCGGGAGCGTCCCAGTGCCTCGACGAGGCCGGCTGCCGGCCCCCGCAGGCCACCCTGCGCTCCGGTCCCGAGGACCGCATCAATCACGACGTCGGCGCCGCCGGCCGTCGCGGCGAGCTCGGCGACATTGTCCGCGGTCAGGACCAGAACGTGTCCGCCGGCCTTCCGGAACGCCGCCAGCCCGGCGTCGTGGGCGGCGCCGGCGGTGAGCACCGCCGTCGTCCGCATGCCGCGGCGGGCCAGCAGCGCAGCGGCGAAAAGCCCGTCCCCGCCGTTGTTGCCCTTGCCGGCAAGCACGGCCACGCTCGAGCCGTACAGCCGCTGACCGCGGCCGCGCAGCGCACTGACGACGGCGTTGGCGAGGCCGTAGGCGGCCCGCTGCATGAGAACAGCGCCCGCACCGGGGCCTAGGACGTCGTCGAGGAACGGCTTCTCGGCCTCTCGTACCTGGGTTCCGGTGTAGGCGCTGATCATGATTTCAGTCCGTTCGCGGTGCTGTCGCTGGGGAATGCCTGGCGCTCAGGCCGGTCCTGCCTGGACGGCCGTCTCAGCCTTCGGCGATAACGGTCGCGGTGGCGATCCCGCCGTCGTGGCTCATCGACAGGTGCCAGCGCTTGACGCCCTTCGACTCCGCCACGGCCAGCACCGTTCCCTTGACCTGAACGGTGGGGCCGTTCTGGTCCAGCCCGATCCAGCAGTCCTGCCAGTTCATGCCGGCCGGAGCGCCCAGCACCTTGGCCACGGCCTCCTTGGCCGCGAACCGCGCGGCCAGGGACCGGGTGTTCAGTTCCCGCTCGGCAGGTACGAACAACCTGTCGCGCAGCCCGGGGGTTCGCTCGAGCTGCCGCCCGAACCGCTCAATGTCTACGACGTCTACGCCTATGCCTACGATCATGGCGTTATTCTACGGTCACGCTCTTGGCCAGGTTGCGTGGCTGGTCCACGTCGTAGCCCTTGGCCGAGGCGAGTGCGAGGGCAAAGATCTGCAGCGGAACCGTCGCGAGCAGCGGCGCCAGGAGCGTGGGGGTCTCCGGGATGTAGAAGACGTGCTCGGCGTAGGCCTTGACGGCCTCGTCCCCTTCCTCCGCGATCACGATCGTGCGGGCGCCGCGGGCGCGGACCTCCTGGATGTTGGAGACCACCTTGGAGTGCAGCGAGTCGCGGCCGCGCGGGGACGGGACCACCACAAAGACGGGCTGGCCTTCCTCGATCAGGGCGATCGGGCCGTGCTTGAGCTCACCGGCGGCAAAGCCTTCGGCGTGGATGTAGGCCAGCTCCTTGAGCTTGAGCGCACCTTCCATCGCGACCGGGAAACCGACGTGGCGGCCCAGGAACAGGACGGACTTGGCGTCGGCCATGGACTCGCCGAGTTCCTTGATCTGGGCCTCGTTGTCGAGGATGTGCTGGATCTTGGCCGGGATCTTGCCGAGATCGGCCAGGATGTCCTTGATCTCGCCCTGGAACTTGTTGCCGCGCAGCTGTGCCAAATAAAGGCCCAGCAGGTAGGCGGCGGTGATCTGGGCGAGGAACGCCTTGGTCGAGGCCACGGCGATCTCGGGTCCGGCGTGCGTGTAGAGCACGGCATCGGATTCCCGCGGGATGGTGGACCCGTTGGTGTTGCAGATCGAGACCGTCTTGGCGCCCTGTTCCTTGGCGTAGCGGACGGCCATCAGGGTGTCCATGGTCTCGCCGGACTGGGAGATGGAGACGATCAGGGTGTTCTCGTCCACGATCGGGTCCCGGTAGCGGAATTCGTGCGAGAGTTCGACCTCGGTGGGAATCCGGCACCAGTGCTCGATCGCGTACTTCGCCACCTGTCCGGCGTAGGCGGAGGTGCCGCAGGCCAGGACGATAATCTTGTCGACGTTCTTGAGCAGCTGCGGATCGACCCGGAGCTCATCGAGCGTCAGCCTGCCGTGGATGTCGGAGCGGCCCAGCAGGGTCTGCAGCACGGCGTCCGGCTGGTCGTGGATTTCCTTTTCCATGAAGGACGGGAAGCCGCCCTTTTCCGCGGAGGCCGGGTCCCAGTTGACGTGGTACTCCTTGCCCTCGGCGGCGGCGCCGTAGAAGTCCGTGATCTCCACGGAGTCGGCGGTGATCGTGACGATCTGGTCCTGGCCCAGTTCCACGGCGCGGCGGGTGTAGTCAATGAAGCCGGAGACGTCGGAGCCGAGGAAGTTCTCGCCCTCGCCGAGGCCGACGACGAGCGGGGAGTTCCGGCGTGCCGCAACCACCACGTCGGGCTGGTCGGCGTGGATGGCCAGCAGGGTGAAGGCACCCTCGAGCCGCTGGCAGGCAAGCTGCATGGCCCGGGTGAGCCCGCCCTTGGCGGCGTCGCCGCCCACCTGGTTGCGGTAGATGTCGCCGAGCAGGGCGGCCGCCACTTCCGTGTCGGTCTCGGACTGGAAGACGACGCCCTTGCGCAGGAGCTCCTGCTTGAGCTCGGCGAAGTTCTCGATGATGCCGTTGTGGATCAGCGCCAGCTTGCCCTCGTCGGACAGGTGCGGGTGCGCGTTCTGGTCCGTCGGACCGCCGTGCGTCGCCCAGCGTGTGTGGCCGATTCCGGTGACGGATTCCGGCAGCGGGCGGGAGTCGAGTTCGGCGATGAGGTTACTCAGTTTGCCCGACTTCTTCCGGGAAGAAATGGCGCCGTCGGCAACCACTGCAATGCCCGCAGAGTCGTAGCCCCGGTACTCCAGGCGCCGCAGCCCTTCAAGGACTACGTCCAAGGCATTGTGTCCAGCATTTACCCGGCCATCTGAGTGGCCCACATATCCAACGATTCCACACATGGTCATAAGCCTAGCGGGTTTCCGGGAGGGAGGACGTGGGACGGGACCGTTCTTACGGCCGGATACCGGGCGGCGGCGGGGCCGGCAAACGGCCGGATGCCGGGCTGCGGCAGGCCGGTCCCGGCTCCGACCGGCCAGTCCATTTCGCTCTCGGCGCCGTGAAGGGCAGAATCTCTAGGGTGACTTTGCAACGCAATGAAGCGAACGGGGAAGGTGTCTCCCCGTTCGTGGAGCTGGACCGGCAGACCTGGTCCCGGCTCGCTGCCCAGATGGAGCAGCCCCTTAATGAAGAGGACGTGGTCCGGCTTCGCGGCCTTGGCGACCCCCTCGACATGAACGAAGTGCGCGAGGTCTACCTTCCCCTCTCCCGGCTCCTGCACCTCTATGTGGAAGCCGCGGGCCAGCTGCACGCAGCCACCACCACGTTCCTCGGCGAGACCACCCAGCGCACGCCGTTCGTGATCGGTGTGGCCGGCTCCGTGGCCGTGGGCAAGTCCACCATTGCGCGCGTCCTGCGGGAAATGCTCCGGCGCTGGCCGGGCACCCCCAACGTGGAACTCATCACCACGGACGGGTTCCTCTATCCCCTCGCCGAGCTCAAGCGCCGCCAGCTGCTGGAGCGCAAGGGTTTTCCGGAGTCGTACGACCGCCGGGCCCTGCTGCGGTTTGTGAGCGAGATCAAGGGCGGCGCCGAGGAAGTCCGCGCCCCCTGGTACTCCCACGTGACCTACGACATCGTGCCGGGCAAGGAAGTGGTGGTGCGCCGGCCGGACGTGCTGATTGTCGAGGGACTGAACGTCCTGGCGCCGGCCCGGGCACGGCAGGACGGCCGGCAGGGCCTCGCCCTCAGTGATTTCTTCGACTTCTCCATCTATGTCGACGCCAAGACCTCGTACATCGAGGAGTGGTATGTGGACCGCTTCCGCAAACTGCGGAGCACGGCCTTCGCCCAGCCGGAGTCCTATTTCCACCGCTACGCCACCCTCTCCGACGCCGAGGCCGAACAGACAGCCCGTGAGATCTGGAAGCGCATCAACGAGCCGAACCTCGAGGAAAACGTCCTTCCGACCCGCGGCCGGGCGCAACTGGTCCTGACCAAGGACGCGGACCACTCCATCCGGCGGATGCTGCTGAGGAAGGTCTAGCACGCATGTGCTACAACGGCGGAGGCGAAACAACTGGCCGGCAGGAAGCCGCGCCGGACTCGCCGAGCCGCCGGGCGTTCACCCGCCTCCTGCTGGCAGGCACCGGCCTCGCTGCCCTGACCGCCTGCACTCCGGCCCCGCCCAACACCCCGTCCGGCACACCGGGTCCGACGCCCGGGCCGGCGCCGGGCCTGGCCACTGCGACGCCGTCCGCCGCCGCATCGGCGTCGGGCTCCCCTCTGCCGGCAAGCGCGGCGGCAGCTGTTCCCGGGGCGCCCGCGCCGGCGGCTGCCCCGCCGTCGGCCGCCCCGCCGTCAGCCGCGGCCCCAGGGCCGCAGCATTCACTCACGGACCCCACCAGCCCGTGGGTGATCGTGAACAAGCACAGGCCGCTCTCCCCAGCCACCTTCGTGCCGCCGGACCTGGCCCGGCCGGCCGTCCGCCTGGCCACTTCCGGCGAGGCGGCGCTGCTGAACAGCACGACGGCGGCCGCGGCGGAAAAGATGTTCGCTGCCGCGGCGGCCGACGGCGTCGTCATCACCCTGGCCAGCGGATACCGTTCGTTCGCGACGCAAACGGCGACCTACGGCAACTGGGTGCACACGCAAGGGCAGGCCAAGGCTGACACGGCTTCAGCCCGTCCCGGATATTCCGAGCATCAGACGGGGTGGTCTTTCGATATCGGCGACGGCAGCGGCGCGGACGCGTTCACACCGCAGTTCAAGGACCGGCCGGCAGCCGTCTGGGCCAACGCCAATGCCCACCGTTTCGGCTTCGTGGTCCGCTACCCGTGGATGTTGCATGGAATCACGGGGTATTACTACGAGCCCTGGCACCTGCGGTTCATCGGCACTGCGGCGGCCGCGGACATGGCCGCCCGCGGAATCGGCACGCTTGAGGAATACTTCGGCTTGGAAGCCGCCCCGGACTACCTCTAGGGCCTTCCTCCGCGCGGGCTTTCCCCACCTTTGCCACCACGACGCCGGGACCCGCCGCCGCAATCGGGTGACACGCCGTCGGACGCGGGAACAGGTGGGGAGACCCGGCGGCGACGGCCACAGCTCCCGGCGGCGGCCGGCCGGCCGTGGGGTCAGTCCGAGACGAGTGCCAGCGCGAGCTCGGTCCGGACAACCTGGGCAAGGCGCTCCGCGACGTCCTGGGCAGTCTGATGGTCTCCGGCTTCCACCATGACGCGCACCACCGGCTCGGTGCCGGAAGGGCGCAACAGGACGCGTCCGGTGTCGCCAAGTTCGGCTTCGGCCACGGCAACGGCCGCGGCCACCACCTCATCGCCCTTCACACGCGTGCGGTCCACGCCCTTGACGTTGATGAGGACCTGGGGCAGCTTGGTCATGACGGTGGCCAGGTCCTTGAGCGGGCGCCCGGTGCGGGCCACCTGGGCTGCCAGCTGCAGGCCGGTCAGCACCCCGTCGCCGGTGGTGGCGTAGTCGGCGAAAATCACGTGCCCGGACTGTTCGCCGCCCAGGCTGAAGCCGCCGCTGCGCATTTCCTCGAGGACGTACCGGTCCCCCACTCCGGTTTCGCGGAGGCTGATCCCGGCGTCGCGGAGGGCGAGCTTCAGGCCGAGATTGCTCATGACGGTGGCCACAAGGACATCGTCCTTGAGCTTTCCGGAGGCCTTGAGGGCTACGGCCAGGATGGCCATGATCTGGTCGCCGTCCACCTCGTTGCCTTCATGGTCCACGGCCAGGCAGCGGTCGGCGTCGCCGTCGTGGGCGATGCCGAGGTCCGCCCCGTGGTCCAGGACAGCGCGCTGGAGCTGGCCAAGATGCGTGGACCCGACTCCTTCGTTGATATTGTGGCCGTCCGGTTCGGCGCCAATGACGATCACGTTGGCGCCGGCATCCTTGAACACCTGAGGAGAGCAGCCGCTGGCTGCGCCGTGGGCGCAGTCCAGGACGACGGTCAGGCCGTCCAGGCGGTGCGGAAGCGTGCCGAGCAGGTGCACGATATAGCGGTCCTCGGCGTCGGAGAAGCGCTGGATCCTTCCCACCTCGCCGCCGACAGGACGGACGGGCTCCTTGCCGAGCTGGTCCTCGATGGCGTCCTCGACGTCGTCGGGCAGCTTCTGGCCGCCCCGGGCGAAGAACTTGATGCCGTTGTCCGGCGCGGGGTTGTGGGAGGCGGAGATCATGACGCCGAAGTCGGCGTCGAGGTCCGCCACGAGGTAGGCGGCGGCCGGGGTGGGGAGCACGCCGGCGTCGTAGACGTCGATCCCCGAGCTCGACAGGCCGGCCTCCACGGCCGCCGCGAGGAACTCGCCGCTCGCCCGCGGGTCGCGGGCAACCACTGCGCGCGGCCGGTTTGGGGTCGTGTTTCGGTCATGGCCGAGTACGACGGCGGCAGCCTGGGCGAGCTGCAAGGCGAGCTCTGCGGTCAGCAAACCGTTCGCCAGGCCGCGGACTCCATCGGTTCCAAATAATCTAGACATTGGCTCCAGCTTAGTCGATGGCCGGCCGCAAGCGGTGGTGCGCCAGCGTCGATCACCCTTCGGCACCGCCTCACGGCCGGGGTGTAGGCCGGACGGAGGGCGGCGTCGGACGGGAGGCGATCGTCGACTACTTGGTTCACGCGATTCGTGTACTCTAATTTTCCAAATCGCTCGCTAGGCCTTCCGTTATCCGTTTATGCTTCGTGGCATGAAACCTAGCTCTGGGGGCTTGGCGCTTGAAATTGTAGTACCGGTCTTTAATGAACAGGCCATACTCGAAAAAAGCATCACGAAGCTCGCAAATTACCTGTTGCAAGAAATGACTTCGACGTGGCAAATCACTATCGCGGACAATGCCAGCACGGACAACACTCCGACGATTGCCCGGCGTTTGGCGGAGCAGCTGCCGAACGTGGTTTACCGCCGGCTCGAGGTCAAGGGACGCGGGTTCGCGCTGAGGGACGCTTGGAATGCATCCTCTGCCAAGGTGTTGGCGTATCTCGACGTTGATCTGTCAACGGACCTCGCCGCCCTCCCGCCACTCGTGGCGCCCCTGTTGTCGGGCCATTCGGATGTTTCCATCGGAACCAGACTGGGGCAGAGTTCCCGGGTCAGCCGCGGGCCGAAGCGCGAGTTCATTTCGCGGTCCTACAATTTTCTGCTCAGACGGACCATGCAGGTGCGATTCTCAGATGCCCAATGTGGTTTCAAGGCCATCCGGGCCGAAGTCGCCAAAAGGATCCTTCCCCACATTGAGGACAACGGGTGGTTCTTCGACACGGAGTTGTTGATCATTGCCGAGCGGTCCGGCTTGCGGATCCACGAAATTCCCGTGGACTGGGTTGACGACCCGGACAGCAGAGTGGATATCAGGCAGACGGCCGTGGATGATCTCCGTGGGCTGGTCCGTGTTGCAGGCTCGCTTTTGAAGGGAAGCATTCCGGTTCAGGCAATCTACGCAGAGCTGGGACGTCGGCCCATCGTCCCGCCGGGACGGCCGAGCTTCTTCGGCCAGGTACTGCGGTTCGGTTTGGTGGGCGCGGCTTCAACCATCGCTTTTGCTTTGCTCTATTTGGTCCTTCAGGCACCCTTTGGCGCTCAGCAGGCGAACTTCCTGGCCCTGCTGCTGACTGCCGTCGGAAATACCGCAGCCAACCGCCGGTTCACGTTTGGCATTCGTGGTCCGGCGAGACTCTTCACCCAACAATTTCAAGGACTGGTGGTGTTCCTGTTGGCTTGGACCATTACGTCCTCTTCTCTGACGCTTCTTCATGCCGTCAATGTCGACGCCGCTCCAAGCCACGAACTCCTGGTCCTGACCGGTGCCAACGTTCTCGCCACCCTCCTCAGGTTTGTCCTGCTTCGGGCCTGGGTGTTCGGGGCGCGTCGCGGCAACCAGGGCGGTGCCCGCATATCCAACAGGCCGGCCGAGGAGCCTGCCCTTTGACCCCCGCGCAGGACCGTTCGCTGACGTCCGGGCCCGCCCTCAGCGAGCGGACGCCGGCCGTGGACCCAGGCCTCCTAGCAGAGTGGCCACGCACACTGTTCCACAGCAGCCGGTGGCAGCGGCCCGCCCTGCTGGTCCTGCTCGTGCTCACAGCGGTGCTCTACATGTGGGGCTTGGATCGCAACGGGTGGGCGAACTCCTACTACTCCGCGGCTGCCATGTCTGGCTCCCTCGACTGGACGGCATTTCTCTTTGGCGCCTCCGATCCCGGCAATGCGATCACCGTGGACAAGCCCCCTCTCAGTATCTGGGTCATGTCGCTATCCGTCCGCGCGTTCGGTCTCAGCTCCTGGAGCCTTTTGCTTCCGCAGGCGCTCATGGGCGTAACAGGCGTCTATCTTCTCTACCGAATGGTCCAAAAACGCTTCAATTCGACCGTTGGCCTCCTGGCCGCTGCATTCATGGCCGTCATGCCCGTCTCCACAGTCATGTTCCGGTACAACAATCCTGACGCGCTCCTGACACTGCTCATGATTGGCGTTGCCTTTCTTGCCCTGGAGTCCATCGATCGGGGCCAACTTAGATGGCTGCTTCTGGCCGGTCTGCTCACAGGCCTTGCACTTCTCACGAAACAGCTTCAGGTCCTGCTGCTGCTGCCGTCCGTCGCAGCCGCGTACCTCTTGTACGCACGCGTCCCCGGGCCCAAGCGGTGTCTGCATCTTCTCGCCGCTCTCGGCACGGCCGCGGTGGCAGGCGGCTGGTGGTTCTTGTTGGTTCAAATCACGGACCCGGCCCGGCGGCCGTTCATCGGCGGCTCCCGGCAGAACAGCGTCGTGGAACTCACCTTGGGCTATAACGGGCTCGACCGCCTGACCGGGGAAGACGCCAGCAGGACCACAGCGGCGGGCATCACGGGCGCGGCAGATCATCTCGATGCCGGCTTCCAGCGTTTCCTCCAGCCACAGTTCTCCGGACAGAGCGGGTGGTTCCTCCCGTTGGCTGCGGCGGGTCTCTGCATCGGCCTCTGGTGCATTTTCCGGCGCCGAGTACCCCGCGCCGCAAGTGCGCTCCTCCTGCTGTGCTGCGTGTGGTTCGCCTGCTCCGCTACCGTGCTCGCGTTCATGTCTGGAATCGTGCACCCCTATTACGTCCTGACCGCCGTCCCGCCCATGTGTTGTCTGGCGGCTGTTGCCCTGGTGTATTTTCTGCATGGTCTCGCGGCCCCCCGCACGCGCTGGGCAGCTGTTATCACGCTGACGGCGAGCATGGTCTTTGCCTACGTCACCGCAGCCCGCTCGACGGCGGATTTCCCGGGTTTGCCCTATGTCATGCTGATAATTTGGGGCCTCGCGATCGCTGGGATCCTAATCCCGGCGCCAAGGCCCGCAGCCGCTCGGGCAACCGCGATGGTTCTGCTCGCCGCGTTGTTCCTCGGGCCGGCGCTGTGGTCGCTGAACACCGTTCTGACTCCCCATATTGGGGCCGGAGTGGTTGCTGGGCCCAGCATCCTGGGCATGCGCACCGACGAGCGCAATCGGGCCTCTTCCGACACTCATCCGAGCTACTTGGCCGTCATGTACGGTGATCTACCATCGGCAGGCGTGCTGGAGCGATTGCGCGGCCAGCCGCCTGCCGCGACCTGGGCCGCTGCCGTCGTGGGCGCTGAGACAGCAGCCAACTATCAGCTCGAGTCCGGCCGTGCGGTGCTGCCGCTGGGCGGGTTCGACGGGACGGATCCGTTCCCTACTCTGGAAGAGTTCGAGGTCCTGGTCACGGAGGGACGGGTGCGCTCAGTGGTGATCCAGAATCTGCCGCCGCAGACTCTGGAGGGCCGCGGCGAGTCGGCCAGAATCGTCGAGTGGGTGCGGCAGCGATTCGTTGCCGAAGATGTCGACGGTGCTCAATACTTTCAACTCGCCAAATAGGAGGACCCAAAACAGCGAAAGCCCGCCCCGCCGAGTGGCGGAACGGGCTTTCGTGCAAGCGACAAAGCGCTTGGAAGCGGGATTAGCGCTTGTGGACCCGAGCGCTAAAAAGCGCCGAGGGCCCCAACCGCCGGTCGCGCCAGCGGCCGACGGTTGGGTAGGCGCATTTTTAGCGCTTGGAGTACTGCTGAGCCTTACGGGCCTTCTTGAGACCGGCCTTCTTGCGCTCGATGACACGAGCGTCGCGGCGCAGGTAACCGGCCTTCTTCAGGGTGGCGCGGTTGTTCTCGGTGTCGATCTCGTTCAGCGAACGGGCGATGCCGAGGCGCAGGGCACCGGCCTGGCCGGAGATGCCGCCACCGTGAATACGGGCAATGACGTCATAGGCACCGTCAAGATCGAGGATCTTGAAGGGCTCGTTGACGTCCTGCTGGTGCAGCTTGTTCGGGAAGTAGTTCGCCAGCTCGCGGCCGTTGATGGTCCACTTGCCGGAGCCCGGCACAACGCGAACGCGTGCAACGGCTTCCTTGCGACGGCCAACTGCAGCGCCGGCAACGGTCAGTGCCGGGCGTTCCTTCTTCGGCGCTACTGCTTCCGCAGCACCGCTCTCCGAGGTGTAGCTGGTCAGGTTTTCCTCAGCCTCAACGGCTTCGGTGGTCAGTTCTTCGTTCTGAGCCACGATTCTCCTTGATAAAAAGTTGGTTGGTGGCCAGGACTACTGGGCGACCTGGGTGATTTCGAAAGTCTTGGGCTGCTGGGCGGCGTGGGGGTGCTCTGCACCGCGGTACACCTTCAGCTTGCCCAGCTGCTGTGCAGCAAGGGAGTTCTTCGGGAGCATGCCCTTGATGGCCTTTTCCACGGCGCGAACCGGGTTGGACTCAAGCAGCTCAGCGTAGTTGACGGAGGTCAGGCCGCCCGGGTAACCGGAGTGGCGGTATGCGCGCTTCTGCTCCAGCTTGGCGCCGGTGAGGGCAACCTTTTCAGCGTTGATGATGATGACGAAGTCGCCCATGTCCATGTGGGACGCAAAGGTGGCCTTGTGCTTGCCGCGCAGCAGGATTGCGGTCTGGCTGGCGAGACGACCAAGGACAACGTCGGTGGCGTCAATGACGTGCCACTGGCGGTTGATATCGCCGGGCTTCGGGGTGTACGTACGCACGGTGTTTGCCTCGTTCTTGTTCTGGCGTTCTTGTTTTAGGCGTCACTCTTACGGTGCACCTACTATCTATGCGCTACCGGAACAGAGGTGAGGGCTCTATGTAACCAGTCATCCTGAGGTCTCGAATGTGCACGTTGAGTAGTTATCCTGCAACCGGATTCTCAAGCGGGCACGCACCATCGAGATAGGACACGCACAACGACTACCAAGAATAGCCGACCACGGCCTCTTGGGTCAAAATGGGGTGTCCGATGCTCCTGCGTGCCTTCTCTTGTGCATGCTGTCCCGTGCCGGCCCGTCGCATCCTTGGAGGAACCGTGTCCGCTCCCGCCGCTTCCGGCACCGTCTCACTGCTGTTCGCGCAGCCGGCCGGCTCGTCATCCGAGGCCCTCCTGATTGCCGGCGTCGGCCTCGCCGGGGCATGCCTGTCTGTGCTGGCCGAAGTCCTCATCCGGCGAGCGCTCCCCCGCCTCGGCGATTCCCCCACAGGACGGGCTCGAATTACGACGGCGGCGGCCACCTTCGCGCTGTCCGCCCTGCTGGCCTGGCGCTTCGGGCCGTCACCCGAACTTCCCGCTTATGTCCTGCTGGCGGTGGCCGGCGTGCAGCTGGCGCGGATCGACCTGCTGCACCACTTGCTGCCAAATCGGATGGTCTTGCCCCTGCTCGGTGCCGGGCTAGTGCTGTTGGCTGCCGCCGCGGGAGTGTCGGGCGAAGCGGGAAATCTGTTGCGGGGGGTCGCCGGCGGTTTAATACTCTTCATTTCCTACCTGATTTTGGCTTTGACCAGCCGAAATGGTCTCGGAATGGGGGATGTGAAGCTTGCGGCACCACTGGGCCTGTACTTGGGCTACCTAGGCTGGTCCCACTTGTTCTACGGCGGAGCCCTGGGGTTCGTCGCAGGCGGGGTTGCCTCGCTGATCGTTGTGCTGAAAAACCGCGGAAACAAGCCAAAGGAAGTCGCCTACGGGCCCTCGATGCTGGCGGCGGCCCTGGCCGTCATCGCGCTATTTCCTTAGGTAGCAGCTACCCGTCCACGTGCGGGGATTAAGCAAGACGGCTGACCAAACCAAGTAGTCAGCCACAACCGCTACTTGGAAACTGAGTACACCTCCCATTCCTTGGTAGGTGGTGCGCGGATTTCCCTTCCAAAAGTCGAGTATCGAACCTCATTGCCGTGCCGTTTGCGCCCGTGCAAATGTTGTCCCAACGAACCTCCAGCAAATAGGTAATCGGGGATTTACTGGAATTCGTTTCATATTCAAAACTCTGGAAAAGGAAAAAATAAAATGACTGGTCTCATGGTCTCAATGCTCGCCTTCATCGCCGGCGCCAAGGATCGTCTCTCTTCCGAGAAGGGCGCAACGGCCGTTGAATACGGACTGCTCGTGGCGCTCATCGCAGCCGTAATCATCGGCGTCGTCGTAACGCTCGGTACCCAGATCAACACCGCGTTCACCACTATCTCGGGCAAGCTCTAACGACACTTACAGAAAAGCCCAGGGCGGGGGCGGCGGTAGTTCGGGCATAAGCTCCGCTGCCACCGCTCCGGCCCTGGGTTTTTCGCTTTTCAAGGTAGTGCAAGGTCTCAAGTGTTGGAGGGGTTGTGAAAGGTCTCAGTAGATGTAACTTGGCCCTGCGGCGGACGGCGGGAGCCGGCCGGTGGGGGAAACTTTCAAACGAGGCGGGAGCGACGGCGGTCGAATATGGCCTCTTGGTGGCACTCATCGCCGCAGTGATCATAGGCATTGTCGCGACTCTTGGAGGTCAGCTGGTTCCTGGCTTTCAAACTGTGATCGACGGTCTCTGATGACGGCCCGGCGTCGGGCGGCCGGACGCCCCGGACCCGAAAGGGAAAGGGGCGCGGTCGCAGTTGAGTTCGCGTTGGTTCTGCCGATCTTCCTCGTTCTCGTCCTGGGAATCGTCGAATTCAGCAGGGCGTACAACATCCAGGTGTCTCTCTCAGAGGCTGCCCGGGAGACCGCACGGTATACGGCGATTCACTACGCCGACTCCGGCTTCAGCACGGCTACCGCCCAGGGTGTGGGCGTCAGTGCTGCACCGACTGCCGGCCTGGCGCCCGGGAACATCAGCATCTCCTACTCCGGCGGCGGCGCTTGCGCCGCGGGCGACAGCGTCATAGTCACCGTGAATCTGACCACGCCCTACATGACGGGATTTCCTGCGCTCATCCCGGGCATGCCAGCCAGCCTCAACGTCTCCAGTAAAGGTGTAATGCGATGCGGCGGCTAAAGCACGATGATCCCGAACGCGGTGTCATCGCACCCCTGACCGCGATCCTTATGGTGGCGATGCTTGGAATGGCGGCATTCGCAGTTGATGTCGCAACAATGTACTCCGAACACTCCCAGCTGCAGAACGGTGCGGACTCCGCTGCCTTGGCCATTGCAGAATCCTGCGCCAAAACGCCGACCGCCGCATCTTGTACCGCGCCTATGTCCTACGCAACGGGATTTGCAAATGGCAACGCCCTGGACGGGCATACCAACGTACTCAGTGCCGCGGTTAGTGCCGGCACGGTGAACGTCACAACCCAGGCCCAGGATTCCTCGGGAAACAATCATTTCTCGCTCGTTTTTGCACGTGTACTGGGCATCCAGGTCACCGACATCCAAGCCTCGGCTGAGGCGACGTTTGGTGGTTACTCCCGAGGCAATGTGCTTCCGCTTTCGTTCTCCCACTGCGAGTCGGATCCCGGCTTTACAAAGGGTCTGCAGTTTTTCCCGGAACACGGTAATGCGCTAGCAGACGATCCTGATTATGAATGCATCACGACTTCCTCATCGGGGCTCGAAGTTCCCGGCGGATTCGGCTGGCTGGATCATGACCCGGGGGTCTGCAATGTGACCGTGGACATCCTCAATCCGTGGGTGGGAACCAATACCGGCCAAAACTATGACAGCGACTGCGCCAGCACCCTGAACAAATGGGGGGCCATCCTGGCCGATCCTTCGAAAACCGTGGACATACTCGTACCGATTTTTGACGACGTCCGCGGCACTGGAGCCGGCGCGGAATTCCACATTGAGGCCTTCGCCCAAATATCCCTGCGGGGATGGAATTTGAAAGGTGGCAGTTCGCTGCCCGGGGACTTCATGACTGCGGAGGCAACCACGCTGTCCAAGTCACTGAAGCTCAAGAACAGCGACAACGGAATTTTTGGACGCTTTATCAAGAAGGTCACCCTGGCCGAAGCAGCAACCATGGGCGGCCCCACTACCTACGGAGCGCTGGGGGTCCAACTCTCCAAGTAGCAACGACCACGAAAAACGAGTTCTATTCGGCAAAAGGAGAAAGTCACAGTGAAAACTCGCCTACTGGGAGGCATCGTCGCACTTGTGCTGGCAATTGTTGGCACTCTGCTATTGGTCTCATATGTTCAAGCATCAGAAGCCAGGGCCCAACAGGACCTGCAGCCCGTCGAGGTACTGGTGGTTCAGGAGCAGATCCCGAGGGGATCCGACGTTGACAAGATCAAATCCGCCGTCAAACTGACATCGCTTCCGGCAGCTTCCGTTCCCAACGGAGCCCTCAAGAGCCTCGACGGACTCAATGGCAAGGTCGCCGGTGTTGAGCTGCTGCCCGGAGAGCCCCTGCTGGGTGCCCGGCTGGCCGACCCTGAGAGCCTCTCAGCGCCAGGCTCCGTCCCTGTTCCCAACGGGATGCAGGAAATCTCAGTGCAGCTGGAGGCTCAGCGGGTGGTCGGCGGACGCATCGCTGCCGGCGACACCGTGGGCATCGTCGTCCTCTTCGACAAGGGCGCACTGAAGGACTCTCCCGACGTCGAAACCGGTCAGGAAGTCTTCCACAAGGTCCTGGTGACCAGTGTTCAGCGGTCGACGGCAAAGGCATCAACCGCCAGCGACCCGGCTACGCAGGCGAACACGGAGCTGCCTACGGGACAGCTGATCGTCACGTTTGCCCGCAACGACGCTGATTCCGCGAAAATCGCCTTCGGCGCACACTTTGGGAGCCTGTGGCTCACCAAGGAGCCCTCCACCGCCACCGAGGGCGCACCCGTCGTGGTCAAGAAGCCGGAACTATACCGATGAGCCGCTTCGTACTGATCACTTCAGATCCAGGGTTTGAACGGCGCGTGAGGCAGGCAGCCTCAGGATTGCATGGCACGTTCCACGCGATCGTGGCTGACAACCTCCCCCAAGGTCCCGATGACCTGCTGCGGGTCCTGAGCGGCGACCCGGCGGAAGTCATTCTGCTCGGCCCCGGTTTGCAGACAGAGGACTCCATCCGGCTGGCCAGTCTCTTCGATCTCCAATATCCGGAAATAAGCGTTGTCCTGGTTACCGAAAGTGAGGAGGGCGTCGCCCTCCCCGCAATGCGGGCCGGCATCAGGGATTTGCTCCAGCCGGATTCGGACGTTGACACCATCCGCTCGTTGCTGGAACGGGCAAGTCTTGCAGCAGCCGGCAGGCGCCGTGGACTGGGAAACTCCGTGGAAGGACAGGCCAGAAGCGGCCGGATCATCGCGGTCATGTCGCCCAAGGGCGGGGTCGGCAAGACAACGGTCACCACCAACCTCGCCGTAGGTCTGGGCAAGGAGGCCCCCATGGGCGTCGTGGTGGTCGACCTCGACCTCCAATTCGGCGACGTTGCTTCGGGGCTCATGCTGGAACCGGAGCGGACGCTGGCCGATGCCGTCGTCGGTGCGGCCGTGCTGGACAGCGTTGTGCTGAAGTCCTATTTGACGCTGCATCCCTCAGGCATCTACGCCCTCTGCGCCCCGCTGCGCCCCACTGATGCGGACCAGATATCGGGCGAGCAGGTCGGACGCCTCCTGAGCCAGCTGGCCAACGAATTCAAGTACGTAGTGGTCGATACAGCACCTGGTCTGGGCGAGCATGTCCTGGCCACGCTGGAAATGGCTACCGATGCTGTCTGGGTGTGCGGCATGGACATTCCCAGCATCCGCGGGCTTCGAACTGGATTCGGCATCCTCGCGGAACTCGACCTCGTACCCGAAAACCGCCACGTCGTGCTCAATTTCGCGGATCGACGTACCGGGCTGACGCTGCAAGACGTTGAGGCCACGATCGGTTGTCCCGTGGATGTGGTGCTGCCGCGATCCCGCGCCGTGCCATTTTCGACCAACAAAGGCGCTCCGCTACTCCAAGACGGCACTAGGGATTCGGTGACCAAGGGCCTCCGCCAGCTTGTGGAACGGTTCAGCGCCAACTGGGAGTCTCGCCCCCACAAGAAACTTCACAGAAGGGCAGTAGTCTAATGAACCTCACGAAGCGTTTTGAATCTCTTCGGGGCGGCGGCGGTGGCGACACCGAGGCTGCGACGAATCCGGTTGTTGCAAGCGGACCCTGGTCGGCTGCACCGGCGTTGGCGGCAGAGTCACCGTCTATGGCACCCGAGCCGAAGGTCCTCGGCACAGATGCCAACGAAGCCTTGACCGCCGTCAAAGATCGGGCGGGCACCGCGCTGTACGAACGCATGGGTAGCCGGATCACGGATGCGTCCCTGGACGAGGCCGAGCTGCAAAGCTATGTCAAGGACGAGCTCCGGGCCATCGTGGACGAAGATGAAATTCCGCTGACTGCCCCTGAACGGCACCGTCTCGTACAGGAGATTATGGACGATGTCCTGGGGCTCGGACCGCTCCAGAAGTTCCTGAATGAGACGGCCGTTACGGAAATCATGGTCAATGGGCCGGACAAGGTCTACGTGGAACGTGGCGGGAGGCTGTACCTCACGAACTCCCGCTTCAGTTCGGAAGACCACCTGCGCCGGATCATTGAACGTATCGTCACCAAGGTCGGGCGGCGTATCGATGAGTCGTCCCCCATGGTTGATGCCCGTCTGACCGACGGTTCGCGCGTCAACGCGATCATTCCCCCGCTTGCAGTGAACGGGGCATCGCTGACAATTCGCAAGTTCGGGCAGACACCGTTGACGGTCGACAATCTGATCACGTTCGGAACCCTGACACCGGAGATGGCCGAGCTCCTGCACGCTTGTGTGCAGGCCCGGCTGAACATTCTGGTCTCCGGCGGTACCGGCACCGGAAAGACGACTCTGCTCAATGTTCTCTCGTCCTTCCTGCCGGCCGACGAGCGGATTGTCACCATCGAGGATGCCGTGGAACTCCAGCTGCAGCAGGAGCACGTTGTGCGGCTGGAGAGTCGGCCGCGCAACATTGAAGGCAAAGGCGAGATCTCCATCCGCGACCTGGTCCGGAATTCGCTTCGTATGCGGCCCGACCGGATTGTCATTGGTGAAGTCCGCGGCGGCGAATCCCTCGATATGCTGCAGGCGATGAACACCGGACACGATGGCTCAATTTCCACCGTGCACGCCAACTCTCCCCGCGATGCTATCGCGCGGCTCGAGACTTTGGTGCTTATGGCGGGAATGGACTTGCCGCTGCGGGCAATTCGCGAACAGATTGCATCGGCCATAAACCTCATTGTGCATATTTCGCGACTCAGGGACGGGACGCGCCGCATCACCCACGTCACCGAGGTTCAGGGAATGGAGGGCGATATCGTCACCCTGCAGGACGCGTTCACGTTCGACTACAGCGCCGGCCTTGATGCCAACGGACGGTTCCTCGGCCGCCCCACTGCCACCGGCGTCCGGCCTCGCTTTGCCGACCATTTTGCCGAGCTGGGCATCCAGCTCTCCCCCGCCGTATTCGGCGGCCTGCACATGGGCGGTGGACACCGGTGACCGCCACAAGCCCCATTTTTTTCGCCTTGGGCATCGGCCTTTGCCTCGTGGCACTCGGCATCCTCCTGTTTTCCACCCTGGGCATGGGCAAAGCCGGAATTGCGTTGTCCAGACGGAGGCCCGGAGTCAAGGAAGAAACCTCCCTTCTGACCCGGGTGACGGACCACGCAGTGACCTTCGTGGACCGGAACGTCAGCAAGAATGCCCGCTTCGGTACGAGGGAATCGCTCGAGCAGGCAGGACTGAAGCTCCGCCAGGCTGACTTCATCCTCTTGGTTTGCTGCATCGGTGTCACGGCGAGCCTTGTCGGGTTCATTCTGGGCGGTGTCCTCATGGGTCTGCTGTTCCTCATCGTCACTCCGTTGCTTGCGATGGTTGTCCTGAGGATTCTCGCCAGCCGCAGACGCGCGAAATTTGAGGATCAGCTGGGGGATACGTTGCAGATGCTTGCCGGCGGATTGCGGGCCGGGCACAGCCTTCTGCGGTCGGTGGACGCGGTTGCCCAGGAGGCAGAATCCCCAACGTCCGAGGAATTCGCCCGGCTGGTCAACGAAACACGCCTCGGGCGGGATTTGAAGGACTCGATGCTCGATGCCGCCAAACGCCTCAAGAGCGACGACTTCGACTGGACCGGGCAGGCCATAGAAATCCACCGTGAGGTGGGCGGAGACCTGGCGGAAGTCCTGGACCACGTGGGAGAAACCATCCGGGAACGCTCTGAGATCAAGGGACAGGTCAAGGCTCTGAGCGCCGAGGGGAAACTCTCTGCCTACATCCTGATCGCCCTGCCCGTTGGCATGTTCTTGTATCTCAGTGCAGCGAGCCCAACCTACATGGCCGTTCTGTACTCGAATTTCATCGGCTGGGTAATGGTGGGCATGTCCGTGGTGCTGCTGGCCCTCGGCTCCTGGTGGCTCAGCCGCGTCGTAAAGATCAAGTTCTAGGAGGCTCGTTGTGAGTGTAATGGCGTGGTTATTGGTCGGACTCATCATCGTTCCGATTTCGGCAATGATCTTTTCACTGATCGCAGTCGACCGCGGCGGCCTGGCTGCGGTTCGAGGGAACCTGGGCCGCGGGCTTCGTTTGGCGCAGGAAAGCGCCCCGTCCGCAGAGTCGCGCGGACCGGCGGCACTCGGCGTCCGGATGACTCCCAGGGGCTACGCAGGGTGGCTGGATAAACTGCTTGCCAAGGCAGGACGGCCTGCCGGTATGCCCCTCGAACGTCTGCTCATTGCGAAGCCGGCCCTCGCCTTGGTGGCGGCATTCATCAGCATGCTGTTCCTGGCAAAGTCTCCGACCGGCATCCTTCTCTTGTTAGTGCTTCTCCTGCCGGTGCTCGCCTATTTCGTTCCGGACATTCTGATCCATGGCCGCGGAGCCGAGCGCCAGAAGGCCATCGAGATGGAACTGCCCAACACTCTCGACCAGATGCTGATTTCGGTCGAGGCAGGCTTGGGATTCGAAGCGGCGATGGCACGCGCGGGCCAAAACGGAACGGGCCCGCTGGCGCAAGAACTCGTTCGCACGCTCCAGGATATGCAGGTCGGCCGAAGCCGCAAAGATTCCTATCTGGCCATGGCCGAAAGGTCCGATGTTCCGGACTTGCGGAGCTTTGTTCGGTCCGTGGTGCAAGCAGACACATACGGAATTGCGCTGGCAGGCGTCCTCCGCACCCAGGCGAAGCAGATGCGGGTCAAGCGGCGGCAGCGTGCCGAGGAAAAGGCGATGAAACTGCCCGTCAAGGTTCTTTTCCCCCTCATGTTCTGCATCCTGCCAGTGCTGTTCATCGTTGTCATAGGTCCCGCAGCCATCAATGTGATGAACAACTACATCGGGGCGTTCTAACCCCCGACACCCCGCCCGCTACACAGGGCGCATTCCCATAGACAGGACCCCCTTGGCACCCAGAGCCGAGGGGGTCCGTCATGCGTCCGGGCTTCCGTATCCGCAGTTCAGGCGCAGAATCCGCGCAGAAAATGTGCAGAATATGTGCAGTTTGGGAAGCCTTAGCACAGGATGTGGCAAGCAGCGTAACTTTTGACGAATCGCGTTGCTAGCTTTCTGGCAGAGCTGGCGACTGGCCAGCTTACCGTCGCTCGCTCAGGAGTCTCACATGCTTTCACTTATTGCAACCCTTCAGACCCTCGGCTTCGCCGCTAAGGACCGCCTTCGCAGCGAGAAAGGCGCAACCGCTGTCGAGTACGGCATCATGGTCGCCCTCATCGCCGTCGTCATCATCGTCGCCGTCACTACCTTGGGCGGCCAGATCAACACAGCCTTTACGTCCATCGTTGACGGACTGAAGCCCAAAGTGGCGCCGTAGCCAATCACACCAGCGCAAGGACCACGGGCGGTGCGGTGAAAGGCGGGAGCCTTTCACCGCACCGCCCGTGACTTTCCAGACCTGGCGCATGGTCCAGGACTGGCTAAAGATTCCACAAGAAGAAGGGTCCCAACCCATGCGTGAGCGCTCGGAGCGCGGGGCCGTGGCCGTTGAGTTCGCTCTCCTGGCGCCGGTCCTGATTCTGCTGCTATTTGGCATCACGGAATTCGGCCGGGCCTATAACGTGCAGATTTCACTGTCCAATGCGGCGCGCGAAGGCGCGCGCGTCATGGCAATCAGCAATGACCCTACTGCTGCCCGAAGTGCCGTCCGGGGTGCGCTCGGAACGCTGGTGCCGGTTCTGCCCGATGAAAAAATTGTATTCACGGCGTCCGCCCCCGCCGGCGCCAAGACCTGCTCGGCTGGAGCTCAGATGTCCGTAACGGTCGGCTATACGCTCAGCTCGATGACCGGCATTGCGGGCCCCTTTGCCATGCAGGGCCAAGGAGCCATGCTGTGCGGGGGCTAGGCCGCCGGGGCACCCGTGAGCGTGGCGCGATCAGCGTGATCGTCGCCATTGTGATGGTGTGCCTGCTGGGCTTCGCCGCCCTGGCCGTTGATGTCGGGGTACTTTACGCCGAGCGGGCCCAACTGCAGAACAGCTCGGACGCGGTGGCACTGATGGTGGCCCAGAAGTGCGCCAAGAGTGTCAGTGATCCGGAATGCTCCGCCACATGGCCGCGCCCCACAGATCTCGCCGCCAAATTGGCCAACGGCAATGCCGCGGACGGCATGACCAACATCAAATCCATCGCCCTCGACAAGACCAAGGGGACTGTCTCGGTAGGCTCCGGGGCAAAGGAGACCGGAAGCCCCGCCAACAGCATTTCGCTGTTCTTCGCAAGGGCCCTCGGCATTACCAGCGCCGAGGTGGGTGCCACCTCACGGGCCCAATGGGGGGCCCCGTCCAAGGGAACGGTGATCGTGCCGTTGGCGATCGCCGAATGCAAATTTTCTCCGGACCCCACTTTTGTGCAAGTGCTCACTATGGATGTTAACGGATGCGGCGGGATTCCCGGGGGCTTTGGCTGGATCACCGACGGGAAGGACAGCCTTTGCAGTGTCACGATCAGCGCCGGCGCCTCAAGTGACCCGGGGATCTGGTTCAGCAGCGACACCGGCGCCCCCCGGCCCTCCGTATGCTCATCCGCGGACATCAGTGTCCTAAAGGATCAAACCGTGCTGCTCCCGCTCTACGCCGTCGCCACGGGAACGGGCTCCGGAGGCAAGTATTACGTCAAGGGGTTTGCCGCCTTCCACGTCACCGGCTACCACTTTGCCAGCGACAGCTGGAGTTCCGGCGGGAATATTGCGAACAAGTCCATCCGCGGATACTTCGTCAAATTTGTTTCCCTGTCTCAAGCCCTCGAACTCGGCGGCACCGCGGACTACGGTACGTCCGTCGTCCGTCTCAGCATTGGAGCGCCCTAAGCATGAAGTCCCGACTACTTGCCGGAGTGGCAGCGGTCGTCCTGGCCATCATCGGCGCCATCCTCGTGGTGTCCTACGCCAGCGGCGCGGACGCGCGGGCTGTGAAAAATCTTGATCCCGTAGACGTCCTCGTCGTGGCAAAACCCGTGCCGGCAGGCACCTCCGCAGAGAGTCTGTTGCCCTTCCTGACCAGCCAGAAGCTCCCGGGCACGGCTGTGCCCAAGACCGCGCTGAGCAGTCTGGACGGCCAGGCCGGCAAGGTCACCGCCGTCGGCCTGGTACCGGGCGAGCAGCTCGTTGCGGAGCGTCTGGTCGCCCCGGAAACCATCAAGCCCAGCGGCGTTATAGACGTACCGGCGGGCCTGCAGGAAATCTCCTTCCAGCTCGAGCCCCAACGCGTCGTCGGCGGCCAGCTGACGCCCGGCGATCACATCGGCATCTTCATCTCGCTGAAGAGCGGCGGCATCGCGGCCAGACCCGACACGGAGACGACGCAACTGACGCTCCACAAAGTCCTGCTGACCGCAGTGCAGGGCGCCCCGGTTCCCACTGCAACCCCCCAGCCCTCGGATGGAGGCTCTGCGACGGCCCCGGCAGCGGCCCCCTTGGTTCCCGCCGGGCCGCTGATCCTCACCGTGGCCGTGAACGATGTGGACGCCAGCAAAATCGTCTATGGCAGCGAGTTCGGCACACTCTGGCTGAGCAAGGAACCGCTCGACGCCGTTGACAGCGGCCGCCCTGGAATCATGACGAAACCGGAGGTCTACAAATGAGCCGCTTCGTGCTGATCACGCCCAATACCGACTTCGACGCGCGGGTTCGCCGGGCACTGGCCGGCGGGCTCCCCGGCGGCCTGCAGACTTTCGCCTTTGTTGATCCGTCCGATCCCGGTGCATTGTTCATGAACCTCGACCAGGAGCGCCCCGAGGTGCTGATACTCGGTCCGGACCTGCCGTTCGACGACGCATTGCGGCTGGCCATGGTCTTCGACGTCCAGCTGCCCGAGCTAAGCATTATTTTGGTCAGCGAACCTGATCCCGACTTTCTCTTGCTGGCCATGCGTGCCGGCATCCGGGATTTCCTCAGCCCGACTGCCGATGCTGCCCAGATCCGGGTCCTGCTGGAACGCGCCTGCCAATCTTTTGCCAGCAAATACAGGACCGCAGGCGGTCAACAGCCTGAGGGTTCGAGAGGCCAGGTGATCGGCGTCTTCTCGCCCAAGGGCGGAGTGGGGAAAACGACGATTGCCACCAACATCGCCATAGGGCTCGGGCAAATCGCGCCCATGAGCGTGGTGATCGTTGACCTGGACCTGCAGTTCGGAGATGTGGCCTCGGGTTTGTACCTCCACCCGGAGCACACTGTCACGGACGCCGTCTCTTCCGCAGCGAGCCAGGATTCCCTGGTGCTCAAGGCCTTCCTCACCGTCCACTCCGGCAACATCTATGCGCTGTGCGCCCCGCAAAGTCCAGTGGAAGCGGACTTCGTCACGCCGGAGCAGGTCACGCGAATGTTGCAGCAATTGGCGGAACAGTTCCAGTACGTCATCGTGGACACTGCCCCGGGGCTGCCCGAAATAGGTCTGGCTGCAATGGAGCAATGCACGGACATTGTGTGGGTGACGGCCATGGATGTTCCCAGCATCCGGGGACTCCGGTCCGGCCTCGAAATCCTTGGCCGGCTGGACGTCCTGCCGGAGACGCGCCACGTGGTCCTCAACATGGCAGACTCCAAGGCCGGCCTCAGCGTCCAGGACGTTGAGGCGACCATTGGCGCGCCCGTTGACATCAGCATTCCCCGTTCCAAGGCCGTGGCCTTCTCCACAAACCGGGGAATACCGGTGCTCCAGGACGGCCGAAAAGACCCTGCAGTCAAGGGCCTGCGTCAGCTTGTGGAACGGTTCGATCCGGCATGGCGGGCACGGGCGAAAAAGAAATTGCACCGAAGGGTGGTGGTCCAGTGAAGCTTTCCGAACGGCTTTTGGCCGCTGAGGGTGGGGCCATCCCCGAAATTAAGGCCGCACCCGCCGGCCGCCGCGCCGCTCACGTCGATTCACACTCGGCTGTGGTTCCCTCAACGTTTGAGCAACCGCGACCCATGCAGGCCGCCCCTGCTTTCGAGGAACAGCCAGACGCCCTTCGTTCCACTGACCAACAGCCGGTGGACGCCTTTGCTGCCCTGAAGGAACGCGCCGCCACGGCGCTGTTTGAACGGATGGGCGCCCGCTTCAACGATTCCGCCGTTAAAGAGGAAGACCTCCGTTCGGCCGCACGGGAAGAGCTCATCCGGATCGTCGATGCCGAGCAGGTCCCGCTCTCTGCAGAGGAGCGCTCACGGCTGGTCCGGGACGTGGCAGACGATGTGCTCGGCTACGGCCCCCTGCAGCGGCTCCTCGACGACCCGGCCGTCACGGAAATCATGGTCAATCGGATGGACCAGATTTATGTCGAGCGGCACGGCAAGCTCACGTTTACCGAGTCAAGGTTCAGTTCCGAGGACCACCTTCGCAAGGTCATCGAGCGCATTGTTTCCAAGGTGGGCCGTCGCATCGACGAGTCGTCGCCCCTCGTCGATGCGCGGCTTGAGGACGGGTCCCGCGTCAATGCCGTCATTCCCCCGCTCGCAGTGGGGGGTTCATCCCTGACCATCCGAAAATTCAGCAAGGTGCCGCTAACTGTCCGGAACCTCATCGAGTTCGGCACGCTGACGCCCGAGATGGCAGAACTGCTGGATGCATGCGTGAAGGCCAAGCTCAACATCATCGTTTCTGGCGGTACTGGCACGGGCAAGACCACGCTTCTGAATGTCCTCTCATCATTCCTGCCATCAGACGAGCGCATCGTGACGATCGAGGACGCCGTCGAACTCCAGATCCAGCAGCGGCACGTGGTGCGACTGGAGAGCCGGCCACCGAACACGGAAGGCAAGGGCGAGGTCACCATCCGGGAACTGCTGCGGAACTCCCTGCGCATGCGTCCAGACCGCATCGTGGTGGGTGAGGTCCGTGGTGGCGAATCCCTCGATATGCTCCAAGCCATGAACACGGGTCACGACGGTTCCTTGTCGACTGTCCACTCGAATTCGCCCCGCGACGCCGTCGCCCGTCTGGAGACTTTGGTGCTGATGGCCGGCATGGATCTACCGTTGCGCGCCATTCGGGAGCAGATCGCCTCGGCAGTCAACCTCATTGTGCAGATTTCCCGTCTGCGTGACGGCACCCGCCGGATCACTCACGTCACTGAGGTCCAGGGCATGGAAGGGGACATCGTCACGCTCCAGGATGCCTTCGTCTTCGACTACTCCGCCGGTGTGGACGCACACGGTCGTTTTCTCGGCAAGCCAGTGCCCACCGGGATCCGTCCCCGGTTCATTGACCGGTTCGAGGACCTGGGCATCCATGTCTCCCCTAGCGTGTTCGCCGCTCCCCCGGCTTCGGCCCTGAGACCGTGAGGAGGACATGACATTGCTGTCCCTTGGAGTTGCCTTGGTCTTCGCCGCGCTTCTGCTCCTTGGCGGTGCTTTCCTTGCCCCGCGGAAGGCAACGGTGCCACTGGACCGGCGGAGGCCCGTCCAGAACCAGCCAGACTCCGCGCTGACCCGTTTCGCGGGTTCGGCTGTCCACCTCGTGGACCGATTCTCCGCTCAGCGACAACTCCGGCTCTTCAACCGGGAAGCGATCGAACATGCAGGGCTTAGGCTGAGCCAGTCCGATTTCCTTGTACTGGTCCTTGCGGGAGCCTTCGTGGGTGCGCTGACAGGCTTCGTCATCTCCGGACCGCTGCTGGCAATCCTTCTCATCCTGCTGGCGCCCCTGGCGGGTCACCTTGTCCTTGGCTTCCTCTCAGGCAGGCGCAGGAGCTTGTTCGACCAACAGCTCGGAGACACCCTCCAATTGCTCTCCGGCGGCCTTCGGGCCGGTCACAGCATTCTGCGCGCCATTGACGCGGCAGCTACGGAATCCCTGAGCCCAACGTCGGAAGAGATGCGCCGCGTGGTCACGGAGACGAGTCTGGGACGCGATCTGCTGGCATCCCTCAACGACACGGCCCAGCGGATGCAGAATGAAGATTTCGTCTGGATCGCGCAGGCAATACAGATCAACCGGGAGGTGGGCGGAAATCTGGCAGAGGTCCTGGACCAGGTCAGCGAGACGATTCGCGAGCGCAGCGAAATCAAGGGCCACATCAAGTCGCTCGCGGCCGAAGGTAAGTTCTCCGCCTACATCCTGATGGCCATGCCGTTTGGCATCGTAACGATGCTCATGCTGGTCAACCCCGGCTACATGAACGTCATGTTTTCGCACCCGCTGGGTTGGGCCATGATCGCGGCCTCCGCCGTGATGATGACGATCGGTGGTCTGTGGATGCGCAAGATCATCGACCTGAAGTTCTGAGACGCCCATGGATCCCCTAGTCCTGCTCGCGCTGCTGCTGGTGTCGCTCCCGCTCGGGTATCTGGCATGGTCATGGCTCTCTGTGGACCGGAAGTCCGAGCGTGCGGCCCGGGAACTGCTGGCCCTCGGCAGGGACACGGCCGGTCCCGCCGGGCAGGAGCAAAGCAAGCTAGTGGAGCGGATCGGCTACCGCCTGACGCCAGCCGGCTACATCCGGAGGCTCGACAGGCTTGTGTCCCTGGCGGGACGTCCCGCGTCGCTGCCGCTCGGACGCGTGCTCGCGGCCAAGCCTCTGCTGGGCCTGCTGGGTGCTCTCCTCGGACTCTACTTGAGCGGCGCAGGCCCGACGCCGGTCCTCAAGCTGGTGGGGATCTTCGTAGCATTGCTGGGCTACTTCATCCCCGATCTCCTGCTCTACAGCAAGGGCCAGGAACGCCAGAAGGTCATGCAGCTGGAACTGGCCAACACCCTGGACCAGATGCTCATTTCGGTGGAGGCCGGTCTGGGGTTCGAGGGCGCCATGGCCCGCGCCGGGGAAAACGGGAAAGGACCGCTCGCCGAAGAGCTCGTCAGGACCCTGCAGGACATGCAGGTGGGCAGGAGCCGCCGGGAGTCCTACCTGGCACTCGCGGAACGGACGAGCATCCCGGAACTGCGCAGCTTCGTCCAGGCCGTGGTCCAGGCGGACACGTACGGCATCGCCGTCAGCACGGTGCTTCGGATCCAGGCGAAAGTCATGCGGGTCAAGCGTCGGCAGCGAGCCGAGGAGAAAGCCATGAAGCTGCCCGTGGCCATCTTGTTTCCGCTACTGTTCTTCATCTTCCCTGTGCTCTTCATCGCTATTCTTGGCCCCGCGATCATCAATGCCGTGGCGACCTTCAGCGGCCAGTAACATAAGCGCCGCCGGCGCCGGACCGCAGCGCCGGACCGCACTGCCGAACAGCACCGAAGTACCCAGGAATGCACCCGAAAACCCACAATTTTGCCACAGGAAAGGCCGGAGTTGGAAACACGGCGCAGGCGCAGCAAGTAGCGTGGGCACATGTCCTTCCAAGGTGCGCCAGATGACGGCGATACAAACACTGGCTCGTCAGCCGACAGCTCCGCGTCCGGCGCGGGCGTGGCGCCCGCAGCTGCCGAAGACGTTGCGAGCCCGGTCGTGGACCCCTCCGCCCTCCAGGAACTCGGGTCACAGCTGAACAGCCCCGCCGTGGCCACGGGATTCGCGAGGGACTACACGAGGATGTGGGACCAGCGCTATCAATCCCTCGCTTCGTCCCTGGACAGCGGTAACGAGGCCGCGGCTCTGGACGCCGTCCTGAGCCTGAAGACGTCCTCGGAGATGGTCGGCGGCGTCCGTCTGGCCGAACTCGCCAGGGAGCTTGAAGACGCCATCCGCGTCCGCGACGCCGACCTTGCCCGGTTGCTCCTGCGTGAAGTCGCCGAGAGCGGAAATGAGACCGTGGACGAGCTGCAGCTCAGGCACAACCTCGGGGAAAGCTAGTCCAAGGCCTGTGTGAGCCGGTACCCAACGCCACGGACTGTCTGAAGCCAGCGAGGCTGCAGCGGATCCTCCCGCAGCTTGCGGCGCAGGTTGCCGATATGCACTTCGACGGCACGCTCGTCGGATTCACTGATGTAGGCATCCGGGCTGTAGTGCTCACCCCGCACTACGCGCACCAGATCGGTCTTGGACCGGACGGCACCTGCCCCTTTCAAGAGGGCATGCAGGAGATCGAACTCGCTGCGCGTCAGGCTGGCAGGAATGCCGTCAACGGTCACCGAACGGGTGTGGGGGTTCAATGCCAAGCCGTTGTGCCGGAAATCCGAATCGGAGGGCAGGACAAGAGACTTCGAAGGAGGCGTCCCGGGGTCCGCAGACCCGGAATCGGGGGCGTCCTGCCGGGGACGGCGCATCATTGCAGCCACCCGGGCCCGCAGCTCGCGCGGCCGGAACGGTTTGGTCATGAAATCATCGGCACCGGTGTGCAAGGCGGTCAGGGTGTCCAACTCGTCCGTCCTCGCCGTCAGCATGACCACATAGGCATCGCTGAACTGCCGAATCCGGCGCAGGACTTCAAAGCCGTCAATATCGCTAAGGCCAACGTCCAAGGTAACAACGCTGGCCTTCTGATTGCGTACGACCTCGACCCCCTCGCGACCGCTCGCTGCGCCGTGGACGTCAAATCCCGCCTGGCTCAACACAGCTTCGACGAGGTTGCGTACATCTTCGTCGTCTTCCACAACGACGGCGACTCCCAAGTCAGTCATGGCCCCCCTCACATCTGATGCGACACCTACCCCCATAGCGACCGCGTCGGTTCAGCTGTGCAATCATAATGCCCCAGCATTGCTAGAATACCCACGCTATCGCGCTAATAACTGTTTAGGCACAGCCGCGAGAACATATTTTCGTAACTTGTCAAGTTGGCGTGACGAATGCTGTTGAATTGGAGCAGCGCGGAAGGGGTGCGGCTTCATTGAGTAGACAGCAACTGGTCCGGAACCCGGCAGGTTACTTTGCGGGATTCCCGCGGTGTGTGCAGCTGACCCTTTGCCAGCTGCCGCTCTCGCTGGCGATGACGGCTGCGGTGCTTGCCGCGCCTGTAGGCTGGCCCGGCTTCTTCGAGAGCGCCCTGTGCCGGGCCGCCCTGGCGCTCCTTCTGGCACTCCTCATGGCCTGCCTTATGCTGCCCTGGCAGCGGTTCGGGCCGTACGCTCCGCTCTCAATCCCCGTGCTCGACCTGGCCGCGATCGGCCTCATCCGCAGCGGCGGCGTCGAAGACCTGCCGGACCCCGGCATCCTGGCCGTCTTTCCGGTCCTCTGGATCGCAGCCTCGCGTCTGCCCGGTCCGGCAATGCTCTCGATCAGTTTCTTCGGTCCGTTGCTGACCGGCCTGCCGTGGTTGCTCCACGACGGCCCCAGCGTAGACGGATACGCGGCCGCCATCCTCCTGCCGTTCATCACCTTGGCGGTGTCCATTGCGTTGCTCTTTGAGCGGCAACGGTTGACTGCGTACCTGACAGCCCAGCTCCACGTCGGCCGCGAACGCGAACGCCTGCTCAATGACGAGGTTTCCGATCTGAACGATGCCCTTGCTGCCAAGGACGACGTTGTCTCCACCGTCTCCCACGAGTTCCGGACCCCCTTGACATCGATCATCGGAAATCTGGATCTTGCCCTCAGCGACTCGGAACAGCTGACTGCCCCGGCCGTAAGACGTATCGAGGTTGCACAACGAAACGCCGAACGGCTCCTCGCCCTTGTCTCGGATCTGCTGATGTCTGCCAACTCGGCTGTCCATGTCCATCCCCGGCGGACCGATCTGGCGGCCCTCGTGGAGGCGAGCCTGGGCTCGGCGCAGGCCCACGCCGCGGCCTCCCGGGTGGTGCTCTCGATGAACGTACCGGCGCCCCTGTGGGCGCACGTGGACCCGCTGCGGATCAGCCAGGCCTTGGATAACCTCATTTCCAACGCCATCAAGTACTCCCCCGACGGCGGCAGCGTCCGCGTTTCCGCCGGCACCGAGGGAGACCGTGTGCTGCTGCATGTGGAAGATGACGGATTGGGGATGACAGCGGCCGACGCCGAACAAGTCTTCACCCGGTTCTTCCGAAGCCCGACTGTGCGGGACGGTTCCATCCCCGGGGCCGGGCTCGGGTTGTCGATCACGAAGGCGATCGCCGAACGCCACGGCGGCTCCATATCCTGCAGCACGCGCCTCGGCTCCGGAAGCACCTTCACGCTGGCGCTCCCCGCGGACGGCGCAGCAACGACTTACTCGCATCCGGCGTTCGGGTAGCCGCGTTCCGGCTCCCTAGGCGCGCAGTGCCCGGGTCAGTTCGGCCCGGGCCAGCATGCCGCTCTCGGACGGGTAGGCCACTTCCTCAAGCACCAGCGGATGCGGGGCAGCCAGCACGGAGCGGGCGTCACGCTGCCGGGCGAGCAGCCGCTCGTAGAGCCAGCCCGGGGCCTCTACGCCCTCCCCCACGTACAGCGCCGAGCCCACGAGGGACCGGACCATGTTGTGGCAGAACGCGTCGGCCTGCACGGTTGCGACGATGACCCCGTCGGTGCCCCGCGCGAACTCGAAGCGCTGCAGTTCCCGGATGGTCGTGGCACCCTCGCGGGGCTTGCAGTAGGAGCGGAAATCCTGCAGTCCAAGCAGCTGCGCGGCGCCCTCGTTCAGGAGCCCGACGTCGAGCGGGGTCTTGTGCCAAAGGGTCGACGAGCGCCCCAGCGGGTCCCACAGGGCGGGGCCGTCCGCGATCCGGTACGAATAGCGGCGCCAGAGGGCAGAAAACCGGGCATCGAACCCTGCGGGCGCCACGGCCACGCGGTGGACCTCGATCGCCCCGCTCAGGTCCCCCAGCCCGCGGCTGAGGGCACCGCGGATACGGCGAAGCAGGGCGACGGCGGGATCGAGTTCGGTGCCGCGGTTCAGCCCCTGCCACTCGACTTCGGTCAGGTCCAGGTGGACCACCTGCCCCCGGGCGTGCACGCCGGCGTCGGTCCGGCCGGCCACGGTGACCCGCACCGGACGGCGGATCAGCAGCTCAAGAGCCTGCTCCAGGACGCCCTGGACGGTGCGCAGTCCCGGCTGGACCGCCCACCCGCTAAAGGGGCCGCCGTCGTACGCCACATCCAACCGGACACGCAAAAACCCGCCGCCCCCCAAGACGGGGGCAGCGGGTTTGAGCTCGTTCATAGACTTAAGTCTATAAGAAGGTTTTAGCGAATTACTTCGCGTCCTTCTCGGACTTAGCGTCTGCTTCCTCAGCGGCCGGAGCCTCTTCGGTCGCGGCGGCTTCAGTCTCTGCGGCCTCGGCGGCCGGAGCCTCTTCGGTCTCAGCAACTTCGGTCTCAGCAGATTCGGTCTCAGCAACCGGAGCCGCTTCGGCCTTCTCGGCATCCTTCTTGTCAGCGTCGCGCTTGGCAGCGGAGGTAGCCTCGGCTACGACGGCCTGCTTGGCGGAAACCGGCTCGAGGACCAGTTCGATGACAGCCATGGGAGCGTTGTCGCCCTTGCGGTTGCCGATCTTGGTGATGCGGGTGTAGCCGCCGTCGCGGTTCTCCACTGCCTGTGCGATGTCGGTGAACAGCTCGTGGACGACGCCCTTGTTGCTGATCAGGCCGAGTACACGGCGGCGGGAAGCCAGGTCGCCACGCTTGGCGAAGGTCACCAGGCGCTCGGCGTACGGCTTCAGGCGCTTGGCCTTGGTCACCGTGGTGGTGATCCGCTTGTGCTCGAACAGTGCGGCGGACAGGTTCGCGAGCATAAGACGCTCGTGAGCCGCTCCGCCTCCGAGGCGCGGACCCTTAGCGGGGGTAGGCATAATAGTTTCTCCTCATATGGAAGCCGTTGGGCTGCGCACGCCAGGGTGCATCCAGCCGGCCGGCCAAGATCTGTTGGTTAGAGCTCGTCGTCGCTGAACGCGGCGTCGTCCTCTTCGATGGCTGCGGCACGTGCTGCGAGATCGAAACCGGGAGGGGAGTCCTTGAGGGACAGTCCCAGTTCGACCAGCTTGGCCTTGACCTCATCGATGGACTTCGCGCCGAAGTTGCGGATGTCCATGAGGTCAGCCTCGGAGCGGGCAACGAGTTCACCCACGGTGTGGATGCCCTCACGCTTGAGGCAGTTGTAGGAACGGACCGTCAGGTCCAGATCCTCGATCGGCAGAGCCATGTCGGCTGCCAGGGCAGCGTCCGTCGGCGACGGGCCGATCTCGATACCTTCAGCTGCGGTGTTCAGCTCGCGGGCCAGACCGAACAGTTCCACCAGGGTGGTACCTGCCGAAGCAACGGCATCGCGCGGGGCGATGGCCTGCTTGGTCTCGACGTCGACAATGAGCTTGTCGAAGTCAGTGCGCTGCTCAACACGGGTAGCTTCCACGCGGAAAGTAACCTTCAGGACCGGCGAGTAGATCGAGTCGACCGGGATGCGGCCGATCTCGGAGTCGCCGGACTTGTTCTGAGCTGCCGAAACGTAGCCGCGACCGCGCTCGATGGTCAGTTCGAGTTCGAACTTGCCCTTCGAGTTCAGCGTGGCAATGTGCAGATCCGGGTTGTGGAATTCGACTCCGGCCGGCGGAGCGATGTCCGCGGCGGTGACGACTCCCGGGCCCTGCTTGCGCAGGTAAGCAACAACCGGCTCGTCGTGCTCGGAGGAAACCGACAGGTTCTTGATGTTCAGGATGATCTCAGTGACATCTTCCTTGACACCCGGAACCGTGGTGAACTCGTGCAGCACGCCATCGATCCGGATGCTCGTGACAGAGGCACCGGGGATCGAGGAGAGCAGGGTACGGCGGAGGGAGTTTCCGAGGGTGTAACCGAAGCCCGGCTCCAGCGGTTCGATGATGAACCGGGAGCGGTTTTCGGAGACGACCTCTTCGGAGAGGGTGGGGCGCTGTGCAATGAGCACTTAGGTTTCCTTTCGGCGAGCATCCGCTATATGACGCAACACAGGTGGTGGAAAGATCGGTCTGAAGACTTAACGCGGCCGGGCCTGCCCGGACCGGTGAGGGTCCGGGCAAGCTCCTGGGCGCTGGAAAGCCTTAGACGCGGCGGCGCTTCGGCGGACGGCAGCCGTTGTGGGCGCTGGGGGTGACGTCCTGGATGGAGCCAACCTCGAGGCCAGCGGCCTGCAGCGAGCGGATGGCGGTCTCGCGTCCGGAACCCGGTCCCTTGACGAACACGTCAACCTTGCGCATGCCGTGCTCCTGTGCACGCTTTGCGGCGGCTTCGGCGGCCATCTGGGCAGCGAACGGGGTGGACTTACGCGAGCCCTTGAAGCCAACTTCACCGGACGAGGCCCAGGAGATGACTGCACCGTTCGGGTCCGTGATGGACACGATGGTGTTGTTAAAGGTGCTCTTGATGTGCGCCTGGCCCAGCGCGATATTCTTCTTGTCCTTCTTACGCGGCTTGCGAACCGCGCCACGAGTCTTCGGGGGCATTTTTTCTCCTACAGAAAGTTATTGGGGGAAAGCCTACGCTTGGCCCACTTGCCTGGTTCCTTGAAATCGCCTCAACGATTCTCAGGGGGCAAATGGGGTTTAGCGGGCCTTCTTCTTGCCGGCGACGGTACGCTTCGGGCCCTTGCGGGTACGGGCGTTGGTCTTCGTACGCTGTCCGCGTACGGGCAGGCCCTTGCGGTGACGCAGGCCTTCGTAGCTGCCGATCTCAACCTTGCGGCGGATGTCGGCGGCTACCTCGCGGCGAAGGTCACCCTCAACCTTGTAGTTGCCTTCAATGTAGTCACGAAGCTCGACCAGCTGCGCGTCGGTCAGGTCCTTGACCCGAACGTCAGCGCTGATGCCGGTGGCAGCCAGGGTTTCGTGTGCACGGGTCTTGCCCACGCCATAGATGTAAGTAAGCGCAATTTCCAACCGCTTTTCGCGGGGAATGTCTACGCCAGCGAGACGAGCCATAGTGGCAGTGCTCCTTGTATAAACCGGAGGTCGTAGGCAGTACACCCGCACGTCAAGTGCGGCCCCAGCCTCCGACCGGGGGTTAGCTGTCCGGGCCCATTACGTCCCAGTTCAGCTTGTGCTGCCTTTTCTATTTACTTGCGTGGGTTAGCAACCCAGGGTTTCCCGAAAGGGAAATTAGCCCTGGCGCTGCTTGTGGCGCGGGTTCTCGCAGATCACCATGACCCGGCCATTACGGCGGATCACTTTGCACTTTTCGCAGATCTGCTTGACGCTCGGCTTGACCTTCATGGCGTTCCTTTGCGTGTTGCAGTTGGTCAGCTGAAACGGCCCTCGGCTATTGCCCTGGCCGCCCAGTGTTTACTTGTAGCGGTAGACGATACGACCACGTGTCAGGTCGTAAGGGCTCAGCTCCACCACTACGCGGTCCTCGGGGAGGATCCTGATGTAGTGCTGGCGCATCTTTCCAGAGATGTGTGCCAGAACGATGTGCTTGTTGGTGAGCTCAACGCGAAACATCGCGTTAGGCAGCGCCTCGGTCACAACGCCCTCGATCTCAATGACCCCGTCCTTCTTGGCCATACCCTCCGCTAACTGTTGTTGCCGCAGCCTCCCGGATTGCACCGGTCATGACCGCGGACGTTTTTGATTGATTGGCTGGTGCCACCAGACCCTAAAAGGGCACAACGGGGCAGACAACCAACAGTCAACACTACGCCATTGCGGCCCGATTGTTAAATCCGGAGTTAAATCCAGCCATCGTAGCGCACTCAGCGTCCGTACGCACCTAGCGTCCCCGCCGCCGTCGTCACCGCCTCGGCCCGCGCGATCCCGTCAAGGATGGCCAGCCGGACGACGTCGGCTGCCGCGCTTTGCAGCGTGATGAGCCCCAGCTGGCGCGCCGCCGGGGTACTGCGGTCCAGCGCGACGGCGCCCGTCGCCAGGGCGAACACCGTGTCGCCGTCGGCAAGCGTGTGGCTCGGATTCAAGGCCCGGGCCAGTCCGGCGTGGGCCGCCGACGCCGTCCTTTTGCACTCGGCCTTGTCCAGGACGGCGTCGGTGGCGACGACGACGAGCGTTGTGTTGAGGGGCGGCGCCTCCGTCAGCTTCGGATCCGTGCCGCCGTTGCCGGCTTTCGCCGCAGCGGCCGAAGCCTTCTGCGGCGATGTGCCAAACGGTAACCCCAGCGCATTGACTACCGCCAGGGCCGCTACAACGACCCCATTGTCTAGGGTGATGGAGGCGGTGCCTACTCCCCCTTTGTAGGTTCCGCGGCCGATTGCGGCTCCCGTGCCGGCTCCTACATTGCCGCGGTCGACGTCGTGCCCGTCCGGCTGGGCCGCGGCGGCGGCCGTGGCCGCGTAGCCCATGGCCTCGCCGGGGCGTGCCAAGAAGTCCCCGCCGCGGCCCAGGTCAAAGATCGCCGCAGCAGGCACGATCGGAACGAGGCCGCCGGGAACCGCAAAGCCCCGGCCGTTTTCCTCGCACCAGCGCTGGGCACCGTGAGCGGCCGCGAGGCCAAAGGCGCTCCCCCCGGTCAGGACCACGGCGTCCACGGTCGAGGACAGCGTCGTGGGATCCAGCGCGTCCGTCTCGTGCGTTCCGGGGCCGCCGCCGCGGACGTCCACTGAGCCCACGGTGCCCGGCGGCGGGAGGACCACCGTCACCCCGGTCAGCCAGCCGTCGTCGGTCTTCTGGACATGGCCTACCCGGATTCCGGCGACGTCGGTGATCGCTCCTGTTGCTCCCATGGCTCTATTGTGCTCCCCGGGCAGCGCCGCGGCCCGCACCGTTCCCTCCATCGACTTGACGAATCGCGCCCGAATGTCTTTAGCCCAAACAAGCGTTATGTAATACTGCATGCAACACAGCGTTAACGGGCGACGAAGCCTTGGACAACAAAGCTCTACTGGGGTCTTGTGCGGGGATCTGCCCACCAGCCATGTGGTGAAGTGATAGCAAGGTATCCCCGCCCACCCGCCTGCCACTGGCAGGCCTGGAACCGTTAGAGACCTGAATGACGCGACAATTGACCGACCGGCCCCGTGCCGCCGTCGAGGCCAAACCGGCCCCGGCGCCGCGTGCCCGCTGGTCCGCCCGAACCCGCCGGGACTTCTTTGTCTTCCTGGCCCTGGCCCTCCCCAACCTTCTCCTGATTGGAGTGTTCACCTACCTCCCGCTCTTCAACAACATCTACTACTCCACCCTTGACTGGACGCTGGGCTCAGCTTCGGCCACGGTGGTGGGCTTCGATAACTACGTCACCTTCTTCACGAGTCCGGACGCCACCGAAGTTCTGGGCACCACCGCGGTGTTCACCCTGATCACGGTCGGCGGTTCCATGATCCTGGGCTTGCTGGTGGCCATCGCCCTCAACTCCCGGATCCGCGGCACCACCTTCGCACGCTCGGCCGTCTTCGCCCCTTATGTGCTCAGCGGCGTCGGCGTCGGCCTCGTCTGGCTGTTCATTTTCGATCCCGGCTATGGAGTGCTCGCCTGGCTGTTGCGCGGCATCGGCCAGCAGAGTCCGCAGTGGATCAACGATCCGCAGTTGTCCCTGGTCATGGTCATCATCGTCTACGTCTGGAAAAACCTCGGGTACTGCGCCGTGGTGTACCTGGCCGGCCTCCAGTCGCTGCCGCAGGATGTCATGGAGGCGGCCGCCCTGGACGGGGCCAACAGCTTCCGGCGCTTTCTGAGCATGTCCCTGCCGCTGCTCTCCCCCACCACGTTCTTCCTGCTCATCACCACCATGCTGAGCTCCCTGCAGGCCTTTGACCTGATCCGGATCATGACCCCGCTGGGCAACGGCACCAGCACGTTGATTTATGAGGCGTACCTTCAGGCCTTCGGGGCGTTCAACCGCGCGGGCTACTCGGCCGCGGTCTCGGTGATTCTCTTCGCCATCCTGCTCATCATCACCGTGCTGCAGTTGCGGTTCGTCGAACGGAAGGTGCACTACTCGTGAGCACACTCTCGCCTGTTAGCCCCGATTCTGCCGCTGACGCCGCCTCCGTCTCCGCTGCGGACGCCGGTCCCGGGGCTCCGCAGCAGCGCGACAAGCCGTTCTCCCGGGCCAACCTGGCACGGACGATCGCCGGCGGCTATCTTCCGCTCATCGCCGCGACGCTGGTGGTGTTCCTGCCGCTGCTGTGGATGGTGCTCAGTTCCTTCAAGCAGCCCGGCGAAATCATCACCATGGATTTGAAGATCCTGCCGGAGAGCCTGGACTTCGAAAACTACAACACCGCCATGACGACCGTCCCGTTCGCCCAGTTCTTCGCCAACAGCCTGATCGTCACCGGAGTGGGGGCCACCATCAAGGTCCTCCTGGCGATCCTGACGGCCTACGCGCTCGTGTTCGTCCGCTTCCCGTTCAAGAACGCCATCTTCGTGCTGATCCTCGTGGCCCTGATGGTTCCGCCGCAGGTGTCCATCCTGCCCAACTACATCCTGATCGCGGGGATGGGCGGCAAGAACACCCTGTGGGGCATCATCCTGCCGGGGCTCGGCACCGCCTTCGGCACCTTCCTGCTGCGTCAGCACTTCATGACGCTTCCCGCCTCCATCCTGGAATCGGCAGAGATCGACGGCGCCGGCCACTGGCGCCGGCTCTGGCGGATCGTGGTCCCGGTCTCCGGCCCCTCGATCGCGACGGTCGCGCTCGTCGTCGTCGTGAGCGAATGGAACGACTACATCTGGCCGCTCATCATCACCGACCGCCCCGAGACCATGACGCTGCCGGTGGGCCTGACGCTGCTCCAGAACTCCGAGGGCAACGGTTCCGGCTGGGGCATCCTGATGGCCGGCGCCGTCCTGGTGATCGTGCCCATCCTGCTCGTCTTCGCAGCCCTGCAGCGCTACATCGTGGCCGGTCTCACCCAAGGCAGCGTCACCGGGTGACGCCGCCTGCCAACGCTTCCTGCCGAACACAGTTATCACCAATCAACCAGTCAGCATCATCGAGAGGATCCACCATGGCATTGAATCTTGACCGCAGGCACTTCCTGGGACTGGCGGGCGCCGGCGCCGGCGCCGCCGCACTGAGTGCCTGCGGAGGCCCATCCACCACAGGGACCACGGCCGCCACCGGCGCTGCCGACATCGATTTCAGCGGGGTCAAGCCCGCTGCGTCGATCGATTTTTGGTCCAACCACCCGGGCAAGTCCCAGGATGTGGAGAAGGCCATCATCGAGAAGTTCCATGCCAAGTTCCCGGAAATCAAGGTCAACCTGATCACCGCCGGGGCAAACTACGAGGAAATCGCGCAGAAGTTCCAGACCTCCCAGGCGGCGAAGTCGGCCCTTCCCGGGCTGGTGGTCCTCTCCGACGTCTGGTGGTTCCGCTACTTCACCAACGGCAACATCATTCCCCTCGACAGCCTGGTCAAGCAGCTGGATATCAAGGTGGACGATTTCCAGAAGTCGCTCGTCGCGGACTACCAGTACGCCGGCAAGCAGTGGGCCCTCCCCTATGGCCGCTCCACCCCGCTGTTCTACTACAACAAGGACCACTTCAAGGCGGCGGGGCTGCCGGACCGAGCCCCCAAGACCTGGCAGGAATTCGGCGAATGGGCCCCGAAGCTCAAGGCCAGTTCCGGGGCGCAGTACGCCTACATCTACCCGGCGCTGGCCGGCTACGCGGGCTGGACCCTGCAGAACAACCTGTGGGGCTGGGGCGGCAGCTGGTCGAACGAGTGGACCGTCACCTGCGATTCCGCCGAGTCTGTCGCGGCCCTGCAGTGGGCCCAGGACTCAATCTACAAGGACAAGTGGGCCGGGGTGTCCTCCAAGGAAGCCGCGGACGACTTCGCCGCGGGCATCACCTCGACCACCATTTCCTCCACCGGATCGCTGCTGGGTGTCCTGAAGTCCGCCAAGTTCAACGTGGGCGTCGGCTACCTTCCGGGCGGACCGAAGACGGAGAGCGGCGTCTGCCCCACGGGCGGGGCCGGGCTCGGCATTCCCAGCGGTGTCAGCAAGGAAATCCAGCTCGCGGCCGCCACGTTCCTGAAGTTCATGACGGAGCCGGAAAACACTGCGGCGTTCTCGGCGGCCACCGGTTACATGCCCACCCGCATGTCCGCCGACATGGGCGCCGTGCTGGCCAAGACCCCGCAGATCAAGACCGCCATGGACCAGCTCGCCGTGACCCGCGTCCAGGACAACGCGCGCGTGTTCCTGCCCGGCGCGGACCAGGAGATGGCCAAGGCCGCCGCGGCAATCCTGACCCAGCAGGGCGACGTCAAAGCCACCATGGCCGGGCTGAAGACGACCCTCGAGGGGATCTACACCAAGGACGTGAAACCCAAGCTGAAGAGCTAACCTCGCCGGCGACACGCCCACCTCCCCAACTAGCTCGCAGCAGGGGCCGTTTTGAGCGCTCAAAACGGCCCCTGCTGCGAGCTAGTTGGGTTAAGGGGGTTAGGGAATCGGGACGGGCACGACGCCGAGCGGCGCCAGTTTCGCCGCGCCGCCGTCGGGCGCCGAGAGGACCCAGATCCCCTTCTCATGCACGGCGACGGAGTGTTCCCACTGGCAGGAGCGCTTGCCGTCCGTGGTGACCACGGTCCAATCGTCCTCAAGTATGGCGGTGTCGATGCTGCCGCGGACCAGCATGGGCTCGATGGCCAGGCACAGCCCGGGGCGGATCTTGGGCCCGCGGTGGCTGGTGCGGTAGTTCAGCACGTCCGGGGCCATGTGCATCTCGGATCCGATCCCGTGGCCCACATAGTCTTCCAGGATGCCCAGCGGCTTGCCCGGCACGGAGGAGACGTAGTCGTCCACGGCGTTGCCGATATCGCCCACGAACTTGCCGGTGGCCAGGGCCGCGATGCCCCGCCACATGGCTTCCTCAGTGACCTCGGACAGGCGCACGTCCTCGGGATCGGGGGTGCCGACAATCACGGTCCGCGCAGAATCGGAGTGCCAGCCGTCCACGATCGCGCCGCCGTCGATTGAGATGATGTCGCCGTCCTGCAGGACCCGGCTGCCGGGGATCCCGTGGACCACTTCCTCGTTCACGGACGTGCAGATGGTGGCCGGGAAGCCGTGGTATCCGAGGAAGTTGGACTTGGCGCCGGCGTCCTGTAGCACGGCGGCGAACACCTCGTCCAGCCGGGCCGTGGTGACGCCCGGGGCGGCCGCGGCAACGGCGGCATCCAGCGCCCGGCTCAGGACAAGCCCGGCCTCGTGCATGGTGCGCATCTGGGCGTTGGTCTTGTATTCAATGCGGGGCTGGCCGAATGCCATCTCTACCTCAGTGCTTCATCTCGCGGTCCGGGCGCGTCGCCCCGGGCCTCCACGTCGGGTCATCAACCCAAGTCTTCACGCTCTATTCTCCCGTACCCGCACCACTGCCCGGGACGGGCAGTGGTGCGGGCAGCCCGGGACGGGCACTGCGCCTGCCAGTTCCTCTGGGCCCGGACCGGCCGATGCCAAACAGCGAAGGGCGCGTTCCGTACCCGATGGTACGGAACGCGCCCCTCTATACTGCGTCAGCCGCAATGCGGCAGCTCTGCCGCTTCAGCTGAAGTGCCTCAGGATGGATCAGGCGGTCTGGGCCGACTTGATCGCTTCCATGACGCGCTCGGTGACTTCATCGATGCCGCCGATGCCGTCCACCTGGGTCAGGATGCCGCGCTCGGCATACTTCGCCACGACCGGTTCGGTCTGCTCGTGGTAGAGGTCCAGCCGGTGACGGATAACGCCTTCGTTGTCGTCGCTGCGGCCTGTCTCCTTGGCGCGGCCCAGGAGCCGCTTGACCAGTTCTTCATCGTCCGCGGTGAGCTGCAGGACGACGTCGAGCTTCTGGTCGGCGTCGGCCAGGATCGCGTCAAGGTAGTCCACCTGCGCGGTGGTGCGCGGGTAACCGTCCAGCAGGAAGCCGGGTTCGACGTCGTCCTCGCTGAGGCGGTCGCGCACCATCTTGTTGGTGACGCTGTCCGGAACGAAATCGCCGGCGTCCATGTACTTCTTGGCCTCGACACCCAGCGGCGTCTCACCCTTGACGTTGGCGCGGAAGATGTCTCCCGTGGAGATCGCAACGACGCCGAGGCGTTCGGAAATGCGTTCCGCCTGCGTTCCCTTGCCGGAGCCGGGAGGTCCGATAATCAACATTCTCGTCATCGCAAAAGCCCTTCGTAGTGACGTTGCTGTAGTTGCGCATCAATCTGCTTCACGGTCTCCAGACCGACGCCCACCATGATCAGGATCGAGGTGCCGCCGAACGGGAAGTTCTGGTTCGCGTTGATCAGGACCAGTGCAACCAGCGGGATCAGTGCCACGAAGCCGAGGTAGAAGGCTCCGGGCAGGGTGATCCGGGATAGGACGTACTGAAGATAATCCGCCGTCGGCTTGCCGGCGCGGATACCCGGAATGAAGCCACCGTACTTCTTCATGTTGTCCGAGACCTCTTCAGGGTTGAATGTAATCGCAACATAGAAGTAGGTGAAAAACACAATCATGGCGAAATACAGCAACATATAGATCGGGTGGTCGCCCTTGGTCAGGTTGTTGTTGATCCACTCAACCCAGGGCTGCATCGGCTCGCCGGCCTTGGGCTGGTTGAACTGAGCGATCAGCCCCGGCAGGTACAGCATGGACGAGGCAAAGATGACGGGCACGACGCCGGCCATGTTCACCTTGATGGGGATGTAAGTGCTGGTGCCGCCGACGGTGCGGCGGCCGATCATGCGCTTGGCGTACTGCACCGGGATCCGGCGCTGGGACTGCTCCACGAACACCACGAGGGCCACGGTGAGCAGGCCGATGACCAGGACCAGGAAGAACGTACCCGGGCCCTGGGCCTTCCAGATCGCGCCGAGCGAGCCGGGGAAGCCTGCTGCGATGGACGTGAAGATGAGCAGGGACATGCCGTTGCCGACGCCCTTCTCCGTGACGAGCTCGCCCATCCACATGATCAGGCCGGTACCGGCCGTCAGCGTGATGATGATCAGGACCGTGGTGACGATGGAGCTGTCCGGGATGATGGGCAGCTGGCAGTTCGGCAGCAGCTGGCCGGACCGCGCCAGCGACACCAGCGTTGTGGCGTTGAGCAGGCCGAGGGCGATTGTGAGGTAACGGGTGTACTGGGTCAGTTTCGACTGGCCCGATGCGCCCTCCTCGTACAGCTGCTGGAAGCGGGGAATGACCACCCGGAGCAGCTGGACGATGATGCTCGCCGTGATGTAGGGCATGATGCCGAGGGCGAAGATGGAGACCTGCAGCAATGCACCGCCGCTGAACAGGTTGACGAGCTGGTAGATCCCGCCCGAGGTCTGACCGTTCTGCAAGCATTGCTGGACATTCTGGTAGCTCACACCAGGCGAGGGGATGAAGGCACCCAAGCGGAAGATTGTGATGATTCCCAGCGTGAACAACAACTTGCGTCGCAGATCAGGCGTGCGAAAGGCCCGGCCAAATGCGCTAAGCAAGCGTCCTCCTGAGTAATAAGTAAAGTTGTGTGAGACAGGTCAAATAAACCCAACAACCGAGTCTAACGGGTGGATGCGTCCGGCGAACAATCGGCGGGGCCCGGAAAATGAAAAAACTCCCGGCACCGGGGGCCGGAGCCCCTGGTGCCGGGAGTTTGAACAACGGGCAGATGCCCCGCCGCCTCGGTTAGAGGGCGGTGGTGCTTCCGCCTGCTGCGGCAATCTTTTCTGCGGCGCTGGCCGAGAATGCGTGGACGGTGACGTCAACCTTGACGGTGATGTCGCCGGTGCCCAGCACCTTAACGGGCTGGTTCTTGCGAACGGCACCCTTTTCGACCAGGTTCTCGACGGTGACTGCGCCACCTTCCGGGAACAGCTCGTTGAGCTTGTCCAGGTTTACAACCTGGTACTCAACCCGGAACGGGTTCTTGAAGCCGCGCAGCTTCGGCAGGCGCATGTGCAGCGGCAGCTGGCCGCCGGCAAAGCCAGCCTTGATCTGGTAGCGGGCCTTCGTACCCTTGGTACCGCGACCGGCGGTCTTACCCTTGGAGCCTTCACCACGACCAACACGGGTCTTGGCGGTCTTGGCACCCGGGGCGGGACGCAGGTGGTGAACCTTCAGTGCGTTCTGCTTCTCAGCGGCGCCCTGTGCCTTTTCGGCGGTGTTCTTCTCGGCCATTTACTTCGCCTCCTCTACCTTTACCAGGTGCGGAACCGTGTTGAGCATTCCAACGGTCACGGCGTCGGCGGTGCGGACAACGGTGTGTCCAATCCGCTTCAGGCCGAGGGACCGAAGGGTGTCGCGCTGGTTCTGCTTGCCGCCAATGGCGGACTTGATCTGAGTGATCTCCAACTGAGCGTCGGAAACAAGCACGTTCTTAGCCATAACTCAGACACCTGCCTTCTGGTTCAGGAGCGCCTTCACCATTGCCGGCGGAGCGATCTCGTCGAGCGGGAGGCCGCGGCGTGCTGCCACTGCTGCCGGCTCTTCGAGGCGCTTCAGCGCATCAACGGTCGCGTGAACGATGTTGATGGCGTTGGAAGATCCGAGCGACTTGGAGAGGATGTCGTGGATGCCCACGCACTCCAGTACTGCACGGACCGGACCGCCGGCGATAACACCGGTACCGGCGGAAGCCGGACGCAGCATGACGACGCCTGCGGCGGCTTCACCCTGAACGCGGTGCGGGATGGTGCTGCCGATGCGGGGAACGCGGAAGAAGGACTTCTTGGCCTCTTCAACGCCCTTCGCGATGGCGGCGGGAACTTCCTTGGCCTTGCCGTAGCCGACGCCGACCATACCGTTGCCGTCACCGACGACGACGAGGGCGGTGAAGCTGAAGCGACGACCACCCTTGACGACCTTGGAAACGCGGTTGATGGTTACGACGCGCTCTACGAACTGGCTCTTCTCGGCTTCGCGGCCGCCGTCACGGCCACCACGGCCGCCACGGTCGCCACGGCCCTGGCCGCGGTCGCCACGCTCGCCACGACGGGCGCCACCACGGCGGTCGTCAGTGGTAGCAGGCGCAGCGGTCTCAGTTGCCGGAGCAGCTACAGCTTCAGTCACCTGAATGTCCTTTTCGTTATTTTCGGTCACAGTGCCAGCCCACCTTCACGTGCGCCGTCAGCGACGGCGGCGATCCGGCCGTGGTACTTGTTACCACCGCGGTCGAAGACAACAGCTTCGATACCGGCAGCCTTGGCACGCTCGGCGACCAGTTCGCCAACGCGCTTGGCCTTGGCGGTCTTGTCACCGTCGAACGCACGAAGGTCAGCTTCCAACGTGGAGGCACTTGCCACGGTCAGGCCCTTGGTGTCATCGACAACCTGGACGAAGATGTGACGTGCGGAGCGGTTGACGACCAGACGCGGGCGTACAGCCGTACCGGAGATGCGCTTGCGGATACGAAGCTGGCGGCGGCTGCGCTGGGCAGACTTGCTCTTGTTCGTACGCTTCTTGTTAATTGCGATCGCCATGGTTACTTACCAGCCTTTCCGACCTTGCGGCGGATGACTTCGCCTGCGTAACGGATGCCCTTGCCCTTGTAGGGGTCCGGCTTCCGCAGCTTGCGAATGTTGGCAGCAACCTCGCCGACCTGCTGCTTGGAGATACCTGAAACAGAGAGCTTGGTCGGGGTCTCAACTGCAAAGGTGATGCCGTTCGGTGCCGAGACGTTGACCGGGTGGCTGTAGCCCAGAGCGAACTCCAGGTCAGAACCCTTGGCCTGGACGCGGTAACCAGTACCGACAATCTCAAGCTTCTTCTCGTAGCCTGCGGTGACACCCTGGATCATGTTGGCGATCAGGGTGCGGGTCAGGCCGTGCAGCGAACGTGAGGCGCGCTCGTCGTTCGGGCGGGCGACAGTCAGGGTGCCTTCTTCCAGGGAAACCTCGATCGGGCTGGGCACAGTGTGGCTCAGCTCGCCTTTGGAACCCTTGACGCTGACGACAGAGCCGTCAACCTTGACCTCAACGCCGGCAGGAACGGTGATGGGGAGACGTCCAATACGTGACATTATTCTCTTCCTTTCCCGTTACCAGACGTAAGCGAGGACTTCGCCGCCCACGCCCTTCTTGCCGGCCTGCTTGTCAGTCAAGAGGCCGGAAGAGGTGGACAGGATTGCGACACCCAGGCCACCGAGCACGTGCGGCAGGTTGGTGGACTTTGCGTAAACGCGCAGTCCCGGCTTGGAAATACGACGAACGCCAGCGATTGAACGCTCGCGGTTCGGACCGAACTTGAGCTCGAGGGTCAGCTTCTTGCCAACCTCAGCGTCTTCTTCTTTCCAGGAGGCGATGTAACCTTCGGCCTTCAGGATGTCGGCAACGCGTGCCTTGAGCTTGCTGTACGGCATGGTCACGGAGTCGTGGTATGCCGAGTTAGCGTTGCGCAGACGCGTAAGCATGTCTGCGACGGGATCTGTCATTGTCATGTGGGCTCTTGCCCTTCCTCATAACGGTTTCCGCCGTGCTGGACTCGCCGAAAAATACTTCGGAATCAGCGCGGACGGACCTTTTACGTAGCTAGATTAGTCTTCGGTCTTGAACGGGAAGCCAAGCGCCTTGAGCAGCGCGCGGCCTTCGTCGTCGGTCTTGGCAGTGGTCACGACGGTGATGTCCATGCCGCGAACGCGGTCGATGGAATCCTGGTCGATCTCGTGGAACATAACCTGCTCGGTCAGACCGAAGGTGTAGTTGCCGTTGCCATCGAACTGCTTGCCGCTGAGGCCACGGAAGTCACGGATACGCGGCAGAGCCAGCGTGACCAGACGGTCCAGGAATTCCCACATGCGGTCCCCACGCAGAGTCGCGTGTGCACCGATCGGCATGCCTTCGCGCAGCTTGAACTGTGCGATCGACTTGCGGGCCTTGGTTACCTGCGGCTTCTGGCCGGTGATCAGGGTCAGATCGCGGACAGCGCCGTCGATCAGCTTGGAGTCCTTGGCGGCATCTCCAACACCCATGTTCACAACGACCTTGACCAGGCGGGGAACCTGGTTGACGTTCTGGTACTTGAATTCCTCAGTCAGCGTGTTCTTGATGGAATCGGCGTACTTGGTCTTCAGACGAGGAACGATCTTGCTTGCCGGAGTCTCGAGAGTCTCAGTCATTAGATGTCCTTCCCTGAGCTCTTGGCCACGCGGACGCGCACTTCACGCTTCACGCCATCGCGCTCAACGGTCTCGGTGCGGAAACCGACGCGGGTGGGCTTCTTGGTGGACGGGTCAACCAGAGCCACGTTGGAGATGTGGATCGAAGCCTCGACGACCTCGATGCCACCGGTCTTGGTGCCGCGCTGCGACTGACCGACCTTGGTGTGCTTGGTTACGCGGTTAATGCCTTCAACCAAC